>CP063166.1:6060413-6666455 GCA_016806145.1 Variovorax paradoxus | reverse complement strand
GGGCGCTCGGATTTTGGATGGTTCCCTCTGCCATTTTTTTGCTGTTTGTATTGTGGATATTCTCTGCTGGAAGGCGCCGCGCATTCTAACTTGTCAAAACCTTATCCACATACCCTGGACGGCTGGGGAAAGGCCCGCAAAGTCGCTCGAAGATTGTTGCCGGGCCGAATGTTTGCGATAATTGCGGGTTTCCCTGAAAACCTCTTTGCGTCTTTCGGGGTCCGACCGAACCACCGGCTGAGCCCAACGAGGCCGGAACCAACCGCACCCAGCGCCTTTCGCGCAGCCCTCGCCCGTCGAGCCCATGGATTCCCCAGGGGCCGATGACCGCGGAACTGCCGAGGAAACAGGGGAATCAGGAAATCTCATCATGAAACGCACCTACCAAGCATCCAAAGTCCGCCGCGCCCGTACCCACGGCTTCCTGGTCCGCATGAAGACCCGTGGCGGCCGTGCTGTCATCAACGCACGCCGCGCCAAGGGCCGCAAGCGCCTGGCCGTCTGACGCCCGACCCACGGCAGTTGCCAGCAGCCGGAACGCCCGGGCCAGCTTCGACGGCTCGCGCCAGCGGCGTGTCCAGCCCGGCTCCCATGCAGCGGCTCAAGACCCGCGCGCAGTTCCAGGCCGTTCTCGCAGGTGCCACCGTGGCCCGCACTGCCCATTTCGCATTGCATCGCTGCGCGCTCGATTCCGAATCGAGCGCGCAGCTTTTTGCGTCCGACGACGTCTGGCTGGGTGCCATGGTGCCCAAGCGCTGGGCGCGCCGCGCGGTCACGCGCAATGCGATCAAGCGCCAGATCTACAGCGTGAGCGCCCTGCCCCACGCGGGATTGCCGCGCGCGGCGCACGTGGTTCGCCTGAAGTCGGCCTTCGACCGCAAGGAATTCGTGAGTGCCTCGTCCGAGCGGCTCAAGCGAGCCGTGCGGGCCGAGCTCGAACTGTTGCTGGAGCGCGCCGCGCGCCCGGCACCGGCGCGCGCGCCTGCCGCGCCACCCGCACGGTCTTCTCCATGAAACGCCTGCTGATCGGCCTCGTCAAAGGCTACCGCCTGCTGCTGAGCCCCTGGCTCGGCCAGTCGTGCCGTTTCGAGCCGACCTGCTCGGTCTATTCGATCGAGGCGCTCGAGGTGCACGGCGCGCTCAAGGGCAGCTACCTCACGCTGCACCGCATCGCGCGCTGCCAGCCCTGGTGCCAGGGCGGGCACGATCCGGTCCCACCGAAATCACAGCGTCGCACGGACCGGTCAGGCTCGCTGTTTTCGTCTCTTCTCTCCTCCGACAAGAAGTCTTCGTCATGAACGATATACGCCGCACGATCCTGTGGGTGATTTTTGGGTTCTCGCTGGTGCTGCTGTGGGACCAATGGCAGGTCTTCAACGGCAACAAGCCGACCTTCCTGCCCTCGACCAAGCCCGCCGTCACGGCGCCCTCGCCCACCACCGGCGCCGCCGGCAGCAGCGTGCCCAGCGCCAGTGCCGCACCGGGCGCCAGCGCCGGTGCCGTGCCCACGCAGGCCGCGGCCGCCGTGCCGAAGGAACAGGTCACGGTCACCACCGACCTGTTCAAGGCGACGATCGACAGCGAAGGCGCGACGGTCAACTACCTCGAGCTGCTCAAGTACGACGAGAACGACCGCACCAAGCACGTGGTGCTGTTCGAGAACGGCTCGCCCGCCACGCGCTACCTCGCGCAGACCGGCCTGCTGAACCAGGTCGACACCGGCGAGCGCTTCCCGAACCACCTGACGCCGATGGCGCCCAAGGCCGGTCCGCGCGAAATGGCCAACGGCCAGAACACCCTCGAGGTCGGCTTCGAGAGCGCGCCGGTCGGCGGCCTCAAGTACGTCAAGACCTATGTGTTCCACCGCGGCGACTACTCCATCGGCGTGCGCCATGAAGTCGTCAACGTGAGCGACCAGCCGCGCGACGCGCAGCTCTACATGCAGCTGCTGCGCCACGGCACCGTGGCCTCGAGCACCATGTTCGGCACCAACACCTTCACCGGTCCGGCGGCGTACACGAACGAGAAGAAGTTCCACAAGCTCGCGTTCACGGACATCACCAAGGGCAAGGTCGAGCCCCCGCCGGCCGCTAACGACGGCTGGATCGCCATGGTCCAGCACTACTTCGTGTCGGCCTGGCTGCTGCGCGGCGACCCGGCCAGCGAAGGCCTGAAGCGCGAATTCCGCGTGAAGGACCTGGGCGACAACCTCTACACCATCGCCATGGTGGCCACGCTGCCGAAGATCGCCCCGGGCGCGACCCAGGTGGTCAACAGCACGCTGTTCGCCGGCCCCGAGGAAGAGAAGAAGCTCGAAGCCATCGCGCCGGGCCTCGACCTGGTCAAGGACTACGGCATCTTCGCGATCATCTCGAAGCCGCTGTACTGGCTGCTCAACCAGCTGCACGGCCTGATCGGCAACTGGGGCTGGTCGATCGTGGCGCTGGTGGTGCTGCTCAAGGCCGCCTTCTACTGGCTCAACGCCAAGGCCTACGCGAGCATGGCCAAGATGAAGGCCATCAATCCGAAGATCATGGAAATGCGCGAGCGGCTGAAGGACAAGCCGCAGGAAATGCAGCAGGAGATGATGCGGATCTACAAGACCGAGAAGGTCAATCCGATGGGCGGCTGCTTCCCGATCGTGATCCAGATCCCGGTGTTCATCGCGCTGTACTGGGTGCTGCTGTCCTCGGTCGAGATGCGCCACGCGCCCTGGATCGGCTGGATCACCGACCTGTCGGCACCGGACCCCTGGTACATCCTGCCGATCGTGATGACGGCCACCTCGCTGCTGCAGACCTGGCTGAACCCGACGCCGCCCGATCCGATGCAGGCCAAGCTGATGTGGATCATGCCGCTGGCCTTCAGCGTGATGTTCATCTTCTTCCCGGCCGGCCTGGTGCTGTACTGGATCACGAACAACATCCTGTCGATCGCCCAGCAGTGGGTGATCAACAAGCGGCTCGGCGTGCTCGGCAAGTAGGCCGGCGCGGCGTCACCGTTTTCCCCGAGGGGCCGCGCGAGCGGCCCCTTGTCGTTTTTGCTGAAAGAATCCGCCCATGCTCGCCCGCGCCTCCGATCCCATCGTCGCCATCGCCACCGCCTCCGGACGCGGCGCGGTCGGCATCGTGCGGGTGTCGGGCGCGCGACTCGCGCCGCTGATCGAGGCGCTGTGCGCGCGACCGCTCAAGCCGCGCGAGGCCACCTACCTGCCATTTCGCGATGCCGCGGGCGAGGCGGTCGACCATGGGCTGGCGATCCATTTCCCCGCGCCCCATTCGTTCACGGGCGAGGACGTGCTCGAGCTGCAGGCCCATGGCGGCGCGGTCGTGCTGCAGCTGCTGCTGGCGCGCTGCCTCGAGGCCGCGGCCGAGCCCGACGCCGTCACCGGCCGCCCCCGGCTGCCGGGCCTGCGCGTGGCCGAGCCCGGCGAATTCAGCCAGCGCGCTTTCCTCAACGGCAAGATCGACCTGGCCCAGGCCGAGGCCATCGCCGACCTGATCGACGCCAGCACCGAGGCCGCGGCGCGCAGCGCCGGGCGTTCGCTGTCGGGCGCCTTCTCGCGCGAGATCCACACCCTGCGCGATGCGCTGATCCACCTGCGCATGCTGGTCGAGGCCACGCTCGACTTTCCCGAGGAGGAGATCGACTTCCTGCAGAAGGCCGATGCCGCGGGCCAGCTCGCGCGGCTGCAGGCGCAGCTCGCGGCGGTGCAGCAGCGCGCGCGCCAGGGCGCCCTGCTGCGCGAGGGCATCAAGGTGGTGATCGCGGGCCAGCCCAATGCCGGCAAGAGCTCGCTGCTCAACGCGCTGGCCGGCGCCGAGCTCGCGATCGTGAGCGCCGTGGCCGGCACCACGCGCGACGTGGTGTCGCAGACCATCCAGATCCACGGCGTGCCGCTGCACGTGGCCGATACCGCGGGTCTGCGCGAGAGCAGCGACGAGGTGGAGCAGATCGGCGTGGCGCGTGCCTGGGGCCAGATCGAGAGCGCCGATGCGGTGCTGTTCCTGCACGACCTGACGCGTGCCGCCGCGCCCGACTACGCCGCGGCCGACGCCGAGATCCTGCGCGGCCTGCGCGAGAAGCTGCCTGCGGGCGTGCCGGTGCTCGACGTCTGGAACAAGCTCGACGCGGCCGGCGCGACCGGCTCGGCGCCCGTGCCGGCCGAAGGCATCGCGCTGTCGGCCAAGACCGGTGCCGGCATCGAGGCGTTGCGCGAGCAGCTCTTGGCCATGGCCGGCTGGCAGGCCGTGCCCGAGGGCGTGTACCTGGCGCGCGCGCGCCATGTGCAGGCGCTGGGCCAGGTCGAGATGCACCTGGCGCTGGCGGCCGAGCATTTGGCGGCCCATGCCCAGTCGCTCGACCTGCTGGCCGAGGAACTGCGGCTGGCGCAGAACGCCCTCAACGAGATCACCGGCGAGTTCGGCGCCGACGACCTGCTGGGTGTCATCTTTTCGCGGTTCTGTATCGGCAAATAGCGACACTCGGCGCAACCGGCGCCCCTATTGCGTAAACATTTGTAGCCGAAATGTGGGCCGTTCGCGGATACTCCGGCTGAACTGCCCGGGGGCGAGTGAGAGCAGCATGTCGATCCAGAACCTGAGCCGCGCGATCGCGGACAACACCAGCAACGATGCCTTTGCGCTGATCCTCAACGTTCAGCAGTGGGACACGCTGGCCGGGTATCTGCAGCCGCAGGACGTCAACGTCGGCGACGTGCTGATCGCCCAGGGCGCGCAGGACCGCTCGGTCTTCTTCCTCGAGAGCGGCGCGCTCAGCGTGCATCGCGTGAGCAGCAAGGAGCAGATGCGCCTGGCGGTGCTCGCCGCAGGCTCGGTGGTCGGCGAAGGCTCGTTCTTCTCGCGCCAGCCGCATGCGGCCAACGTGGTGGTCACGGGCGCCGGCCGGGTCTGGCGCCTCACCACGGTGCGCTTCTCCGAGATGTCGAACCGGCAGCCCAACCTCGCGCTCGAGCTCACGATGGCGCTCGGCGCCGTCATCGCCAAGCGCATGGCGCACCGCTCCAAGCGGGTCGCGGTGACCTGAGCAGCGCCCCGAGACGACGAGCCCCCATGCGGCCCTTGCCAGCCAGCATGTTCTTCCTGGATTGCCCCACTTCGACATGGCCTTGATCTGTCCCGTCTGCAGCGCGGAGAACCGCGAGGGCGCCAACTTCTGCATGCGCTGCGGCGAGCGGTTGACGCCCGCCTCGGCGCCACCGGTTCCGCCCGCGCCCACGCCCAATCCGAGCACGCGCTTCGAGCGCGAATGGGCCGCGACCGCGCCCGCGCAACTGCGCGCGCCGACCATTCCCGGCGAGCTCTACGACGCGGCCGCCGTCACGCCCGGCGGCAAGGGCCAGCCGCGGGACGGCGATGCCGACCGCACCGTGCTGGTCGGCGCGGGCAAGCCGAAGCGCGCGCCGAAGCCGGAATCCTCGTCCGACGAATCGGCCGAGGCCCGCCGTGCGCGCCGCCGCGAGCGCGCGCAGGCTCAGCCGGCCCAGCCGGCCGCCGGCCGAAGCGGCATGTGGCTCTGGGTCGGCCTGCTGGTGCTGGGCGTGGCGATGATCGCGGCGGGCTGGTACGGCTTCGGCGGCCGCGGTGCCGCGCCCGCGTCGCCCACGCCGGCCGTCGTGGCGCCCGCGCAGCAACCGGCGCCAGTACCGGCACCGCCGCCCGCGCCTGCCGAGCCGGCTCCGGCGGCAGAAACACCGCCCCCGGCGGCACCCGCCGAGCCGGCCGCGGCGGAGTCTCCCGCGCTGGTGACCAAACCCGCCGCGACCGCGCCGCCGAAGGCCGCGCGCAAGGCGGCGACGCCCGCAGCGGCGCCGGCCGCGGCCGAAACACCGATGGCAGCGCCAGCACCCGCGGCAGCCCCCGCGCCGGCCCCGGTGGCCGCGCCGGCCGATCCGCAATCGCAGTGCGGCGACCGCAACTTCATCGCCAGGGCCCAGTGCATGGCCGCGCAATGCGCCAAGCCCGAGTTCCGCGGCCACGCCCAGTGCGAAGCGGTGCGGCGCCAGCAGCAGCTCGACGAAGAGAAGCGCAACCCGACGCTGGTGAACTGAGCCCCGGCGGGCTCAGCCCTTCTGCAGCCGCTCGATCGCCATCGCCAGCGCGGCCGGCTTGCCCGACAGCACCAGCGTGTCGCCGTCCGACAGCACGGTGTCCTCGGCCGGCACGCGCGGCTGGCCGTCCTGGCGCCGCAGGCTCGCCACCCGCACGCCCAGGCCCTGCAGCGACAGCCGCTCCAGCGTCTGGCCGATGGCGCGCGCGCCCGGCGTGAGCGTGAAGGTGTTGAGGCGCTCGTGATCGAGCTCGTCGGCGTTGTCGTCGTCGGCGCCATGGAAGTAGCCGCGCAGCAGGTTGTAGCGCGCGTCGCGCTGGTCCTGCACCACGCGGATCACGCGCCGCATCGGCACGCCGACCAGCGCCAGCGCATGGCTGGCGAGCATCAGCGAGCCCTCGATGGCCTCGGGCACCACCTCGGTCGCGCCGGCGGCCTGCAGTTTCTCGAGGTCGTGGTCGTCCTGCGTGCGCACGATCACCGGCACCTGCGGCGCATGGGCGCGCGTGTTGGCCAGCACCTTCATCGCGCCGGGCACGTCGAGGTAGGTCACGACCACCGCGCTGGCGCGCGCCAGGCCCGCGGCCATCAGCGCCTGCAGCCGCGCGGCGTCGCCGAAGACCACCGAGTCGCCGGCCGCGGCGGCCTGCCGCACGCGGTCGGGGTCGAGGTCGAGCGCCATGTAGGGGATGCCCTCGCGCTCGAGGATGCGCGCCAGGTTCTGGCCGCAGCGGCCGTAGCCGCAGATGATCACGTGGCGCGCTGTGTTGATGGTCTTGCGCGCGATCGAGGTCATCTGCAGCGACTGCTGCAGCCAGTCGCTGGCCACCAGCTTGCGCACGATCGCGTTGCTGTACATCACGATGAAGGGCGTGGCCAGCATCGACAGCACCATCGAGGCCAGCACCGGGTTGGCCAGCCAGGGCGGCAGCAGGCTGCGTTCCTGCGCCAGCGTCAGCAGCACGAAGCCGAACTCGCCGGCCTGCGCCAGGTACAGGCCGGTGCGCAGCGACACGCCCGAGGTCGCGCCCAGGCTGCGCGCGAGCAGCGTCACGAGGCCGAGCTTGAACAGCAGCGGCACCAGCAGCAGCACCGCCACCAGCAGCCAGCGCTCGACCACGATGTGCCAGTCGAGCGACATGCCCACGGTGATGAAGAACAGGCCCAGCAGCACGTCGTGGAAGGGGCGGATGTCGGTCTCGACCTGGTGCTTGTATTCGGTCTCCGAGACCAGCATGCCCGCGATGAAGGCGCCCAGTGCCAGGCTCAGGCCCGCGAGCTCGGTGAGCCACGCCAGGCCCAGCGTGACCAGCAGCACGTTGAGGATGAACAGCTCCTCGCTGCGCCGCCGCGCCACCAGGGTGAGCCACCAGCGCATCACGCGCGGCCCGCCGTACAGCAGCACGCCGATCAGCAGGCAGGCCTTGAGCAGCGCGAAGCCCAGCGCCTTGGCCAGCGCCTCGGGCGGCGCGCCCAGCGCGGGGATCAGCACCAGCAGCGGCACCACCGCCAGATCCTGGAACAGCAGCACGCCCATCACGCGCTTGCCGTGCTCGCTCTCGAGCTCGAGCCGCTCGGCCATCAGCTTGACCACGATGGCGGTGCTGCTCATGGTGAGCGCGCCCGAGAGCGCGAGCGCGGTCTGCCAGCCCAGGCGCCAGTCGGGCGGCAGGAAGGAGGCGATCAGCAGCGCGCCCACGGTGGCGATCGCCATCGTCAGCAGCACCTGCAACAGCCCGAGCCCGAACACGTGCTTGCGCATCGCGCGCAGCTTGGGCAGGCTGAATTCGAGCCCGATCACGAACATCAGGAACACCACGCCGAATTCGCCCAGGTGCCGGATGCCTTCGGAGTTCTGCGCCAGCGCCAGCGCATGCGGGCCGATCAGCACGCCGGCCGTCAGGTAGCCGAGCATCGGCGGCAGCTTGAGGAAGCGGCATGCCACCACGCCGATCACCGCGGCCACCAGATACAAGAGCGTGAGATCGAACGAAGACATGGTGGGCGATGCTAGAGCAAGAGCCGTGCGCGCGTGGCGGGGCTTTCGGGTCCATTCCGGGCCGCGGCGTAGGGGCTCGCCGGGAACCGCGAGGCGGCGGGGCGCGGCCCGTAAAATCCGCCGATGCCCTCCAGCCCCCCCACGCCCCCCGTGGTCGATCCCGCCGCGATGCTCGCGCGGGCGCGCGCCACCTTCGACATCGAAGCCGAAGCCGTGCTCGGCCTCAAGGCGCGCGTGGGCGACAGCTTCGTCGATGCCGTGCGCAAGATCCTCGAGGTGCGCGGCCGCGTGGTCGTGATGGGCATGGGCAAGAGCGGCCACGTCGGCCGCAAGATCGCCGCCACCCTGGCATCGACCGGCACGCCGGCGATGTTCGTGCACCCGGCCGAGGCCAGCCACGGCGACCTCGGCATGATCAAGGCGGTCGACCTCGTGCTCGCCATCTCCAACAGCGGCGAGGTCGAGGAGCTCACGGTGATCCTGCCGGTGGTCAAGCGCCAGGGCGTCCCGCTGATCGCGATCACGGGCCGCGCCGATTCCACGCTCGCCCGGCATGCCGACATCGTGCTCGACGCCGGTGTCGCCAAGGAAGCCTGCCCGCTGAACCTCGCACCCACCGCGAGCACCACCGCCCAGATGGCGATGGGCGACGCGTTGGCCGTGGCGCTGCTCGATGCGCGCGGCTTCGGCTCGGAGGACTTCGCGCGTTCGCATCCGGGCGGGGCGCTGGGGCGCAAGTTGCTCACGCATGTGAGCGACCTCATGCGCACCGGCGCCGACGTGCCGCGCGTGGCGCCGGGCGCCAGCTTCAGCGAGCTGATGCGCGAGATGAGCTCCAAGGGCCTGGGTGCCACCGCGGTGGTCGATGCCGAGGGCCGCGCCATCGGCATCTTCACCGACGGCGACCTGCGCCGGAGGGTCGAGACCGGCGGGGACCTGCGCGGCCTCACCGCGGCCGACGTCATGCACCGCGGTCCGCGCACGCTGCGCGCGGACGCGCTGGGCGTCGAGGCGGCCGAGCTGATGGAACAGCACCGCATCACCAGCGTGCTGGTGGTCGACGCCGCGGGCCTGCTGATCGGCGCCCTCAGCATCAACGACCTGATGCGCGCGAAGGTCATCTGATGCCCTTCGAATTCCAGCCAGAGACATTGCTCGCCGCGCAGGACATCCGCATCGCCTTCTTCGACATCGATGGCGTGCTGACCGACGGCGGCGTCTACTTCACCGAGCACGGCGAGACCCTCAAGCGCTTCAGCATCCTCGACGGCTACGGCCTGAAGCTGCTGCGCAAGGCGGGCATCCTGCCGGCGGTGATCACCGGGCGCGATTCCAAGCCGCTGCGCGTGCGGCTCGAGGCGCTCGGCATCGAGCACGTGCGCTACGGCACCGAGGACAAGCTGCCGGCCGCCGAGGCCATGCTGCAGTCGCTGGGCTTCGGCTGGCCGCAGGCCGCGGCCATCGGCGACGACTGGCCCGACCTGCCGGTGCTGGGGCGCGTGGGTTTCGCGGCCGCGCCGGCCAATGCCCACGTCGAGGTGCGCGATGCCGTGCGCTACGTGACCCGCGCGCGCGGCGGCGAAGGCGCGGCGCGCGAATTCTGCGACCTGCTGGTCACCGCCAGCGGACAGTACCGGCGCCTGCTCGACGTCGCACGGAACACCGCGCTATGAAGCAGGCCTGGAACCTCCTGCGCGACGTCTTCGATCGCGTCACCATCTACCTGCCGATCATCCTCACGGCCGCGGTCGCGCTCGGCACCTACTGGCTGGTGCGCAACGCGCCCAAGCTGCTCGAGCCCACCGCCAAGGTCGCGCCCACCCACGAGCCCGACTACTTCATGCGCGGCTTCGTCATCAAGAACTTCCTGCCCAGCGGCGACCTGCGCAGCGAGCTGTTCGGCAAGGAAGGCCGGCACTACCCCGACACCGACACCATCGAGGTCGACGAGGTGCGCATGCGCTCGGTGTCGCCGCAGGGCTTCACCACCCACGCCACCGCCAACCGCGGGCTGTCGAACTCCGATGGCAGCGAGATCCAGCTGTTCGGCAACGCGGTCGTGATCCGTGACGCGGCTGTCGGCGCCAGCGGCAAGGCCTCGCCGCGCCTGGAGTTCCGCGGCGACTTCCTGCATGCCTTCCTCGACACCGAGCGCGTGCAGTCGAACAAGCCCGTCACGCTGATCCGCGGCACCGATCAGTTCACCGCCGACACGATGGACTACGACAACCTGACCGGCATCGCCAACCTCAACGGCCGCGTGCGCGGCACGATGATGCCCTCGGCCAAGGTGCCCGCGGCCAAGGCCCCCGCGGGCAAGCGCTGAGCGCCGCGCCATGACCACCGCGCCGTCACCCCTCGTCTTCATCACCGGCGCCTCCAGCGGCATCGGCCAGGCGCTGGCCGCGCGCTTCTACGACGCGGGCTACCGGCTGGCGCTGGTCGCGCGCCGCACCGGCGAGATCGAGGCCTGGGCCACCGCGCGCGGACTCGACCGCGGCCGCTACCTGATCTACAGCGCCGACGTGGCGCGCACCGACAGCATCGTGGCCGCCGGCGCCGCCTGCATCGAACGCCAGGGCGTGCCCGACGTGGTGATCGCCAATGCCGGCATCAGCGTGGGCATCGATACGGCGGAGCGCGAAGACCTCGACGTGCTGACGCAGACCTTCGCCACCAACAACGTCGGGCTGGCCGCCACCTTCCATCCCTTCGTGCGCGCGATGACGCAGCGCGGCAGCGGACGGCTGGTCGGCATCGCGAGCGTCGCGGCCATTCGCGGACTGCCGGGGCACGGCGCCTACTGCGCGAGCAAGGCCGGCGTGGTCGCCTACTGCGAGAGCCTGCGCGGCGAGCTGCACGACAGCGGCGTCAAGGTCGTGACCCTGCTGCCCGGCTACATCGACACCCCGCTCACGCAGGGCAACCGCTACGGCATGCCGTTCCTGATGAAGCCCGAGGCCTTCGCCGACCGCGCGCTGGGCGCGATCGAGAGCGGCGCCAGCTACCGCGTGATTCCCTGGCAGATGGGGGTGGTCGCCAAGATCATGCGCATGCTGCCCAATGCGCTGCTCGACCGCGCCGTGCAGGGGCGCGGGCGGAAGAAGCGGCGCGGCGAAGGCTGAATCCGAGGCCGCACCGGCCGCGGCAACGAAAAAGGCTCCCGAAGGAGCCTTTTGTCTTTGGGAAAGCGATCAGTAGCCGCTGTTGCCGCCGCCACCGTAGCCGCCGCGACCACCGCCGCCGCCGCCACGCGGGCCGGCGCCGTAGGGGCTGCGGAAACCGCCATCGCCACCACCGCCGCCGCCACCACTGCGGCCACCGCCGCCGTAGCCACCACCGCCGCCGCTGCGACCGCCGCCACCACCACCACCGTAGCCGCCACCACCGCCGCCGCCGTAGCCACCGCCACCACCGCCGCCATAACCACCACCGCCGCCGCCGTAGCCGCCGCCACCACCGCTGCGCGGGGGACGTGCTTCCATCGGACGGGCTTCGTTGACGACCACGCTGCGGCCGCCCAGGGGTTGGCCGTTCATGCCGTTGATGGCGGCCTGTGCTTCCGCTTCACTGCCCATCTCGACGAAGCCGAAGCCCTTCGAGCGGCCGGTATCGCGTTCCATCATGACCTTGGCGCTGGTCACAGCACCGAACTGACCGAATGCCTGCTCCAGATCACCGTCGCGCACCGAGTAAGGCAGGTTGCCGACGTACAGTTTGTTGCCCATCAAGGGACTCCTATAAACACATCAAGAAAAGCGATGGAGTCCCGATTAGCATCACTCAAACGAGAGCCGCCGAGTCGCGCGAAACTGTCCGATCACCCAGTGCCTCCAACCCGAAATGAAAAGGGAGGCTCGTGCATTATGGGTGAAATACAAGAAATGCAAGCAGGAAATTGCTTCTTGCGGTAGCACAGATTTGGTTCATTGGAGTTAGCGCACGCTTACTAACCAGGCCCCGCGCCGGGCCTTTGACACTTAAGGGTTAGAATTTGCCCGTCATTGGGGAGTAGCCGCCTTCCATCTGCGAGAAGGGCCCGTGTCAACAGACTTGTCCTGCCCCACACAGGACATGGCGCGGGCAGTGAAGAACAACACCTGGCGAGACCATTGACCGTGCAACTTCGGGAAATTTGGCCGAAGGTGTTGCACGGTCAATTGCGTCCCTTCGGCCAAGGAACCGTTTTTTCATGGAAGCTTTTCTCGTCGCGACCGGCGTCGTCGCGCTCGCCGAAATGGGCGACAAGACCCAGTTGCTCGCCCTCCTGCTGGCGGCCCGTTTCAGAAAACCCTGGCCGATCGTGGCGGGCATCTTCGCCGCCACCGTCATCAACCACGCGCTCGCGGGCGCGGTCGGCAACTGGATCACCCACTGGCTCGGCCCCGACATCCTGCGCTGGATCCTCGGCGGCTCGTTCATCGCGATGGCGATCTGGATGCTGATCCCCGACAAGCTCGACGACGACGATGCCCCGCGCTCCTCGCACTTCGGCGTCTTCGGCACCACGGTCATCGCCTTCTTCCTCGCCGAGATGGGCGACAAGACGCAGATCGCCACCGTGATGCTCGCGGCGCGCTTCACCGAGGCCTATTTCTGGGTCGTGGTCGGCACCACCTTCGGGATGATGCTGGCCAACGCGCCGGTGGTCTGGCTCGGCGACCGCATCGTCAAGCGCGTGCCGATCAAGCTCGTGCATTCGATCTCGGCCGTCATCTTCCTCGTGCTGGGCGTGGTCGCGCTGATCGGCTGGTAGCGCCGCCGTCCAAAGCCCGGGGCCTGCCGTCCCGGGCCCGCGGCGATATACTGCCTCTCGCGCCGATTTGCTCCAGCTTGCGGGCGCTTGATAAATACAGCTAAAGACGGATGCCGTGACCCGGCTCGTTTTTGGCGAGGCCGGGTTTTTCATTTCATGTCCTCGTTGGTCGTCACCCCCCAGTCGATGCAGTTCGCGGGCCCGCTGGCCCTGCGCAGCGGCGCGACCATCGGCAGCTACACGCTCGCCTACGAAACCTACGGCACGCTCAACGCCGACCGCAGCAACGCGGTGCTCGTGTGCCACGCCCTCAACGCCTCGCACCACGTCGCGGGCGTGTACGAGGGCCAGGCCCGTTCCGCGGGCTGGTGGGACAACATGGTCGGTCCCGGCAAGCCGCTGGACACCGACCGCTTCTTCGTCATCGGCGTCAACAACCTCGGCTCCTGCTTCGGCTCCACCGGGCCGATGCACGTCAACCCCGCGACCGGCCGCGTCTACGGCGCCGACTTCCCGGTGGTCACGGTCGAGGACTGGGTCGACGCCCAGGCGGCGCTGCTCGATGCGCTCGACATCCGCACGCTCGCGGCGGTGATGGGCGGCAGCCTCGGCGGCATGCAGGCGCTGTCGTGGACGCTGCAGTACCCCGAGCGCGTGCGCCACGCGGTGGTGGTCGCGAGCGCGCCCAACCTCACGGCCGAGAACATCGCCTTCAACGAGGTGGCGCGCCGGGCCATCGTGACCGACCCCGACTTCCACGGCGGCCACTTCTACGAGCACGGCGTGATCCCCAAGCGCGGCCTGCGCATCGCCCGCATGATCGGCCACATCACCTACCTCAGCGACGACGTCATGAACGCGAAGTTCGGCCGTCTGCTGCGCAACGCGGTCGAGGGCGAGTCCGGCGGCAACGACGCGGCCTACCGCTACTCCACGCAGGAGATCGAGTTCCAGATTGAGAGCTACCTGCGCTACCAGGGCGACAAGTTCAGCGAGTACTTCGACGCCAACACCTACCTGCTGATCACGCGCGCGCTCGACTACTTCGACCCCGCGCGCGAGCACGGCGGCAACCTCACGGCCGCGTTCGCGCGCGCCAGCGCCAAGTTCCTGCTCGTGAGCTTCAAGACCGACTGGCGCTTCTCGCCCGCGCGCAGCCGCGAGCTGGTGAAGGCGCTGCTCGACAACCGCCGCAACGTGAGCTACGCCGAGATCGACGCCCCGCACGGCCACGACGCCTTCCTGCTCGACGACGTGCGCTACATGGGCGTGGTGCGGTCCTATTTCGAGCGCGTTGCGCAGGAGATCGCATCGTGAGCGACAACGACATCCAGCGTCACATCGCATCGCTCGTGCCCGAGGGCTCGCGCGTGCTCGACCTCGGCTGCGGCGACGGCGCCCTGCTCGCGCTGCTGCAGCGCGAGCGCGGCTGCACCGGTTACGGCGTCGAGATCGCCGACGGCAACGTGCTGCAGTGCATCCGCCGCGGCGTCGACGTGATCCAGCTCAACCTCGACGAAGGCCTGGCGATGTTCGACGACGCCACCTTCGACGTGGTGCTGCAGATCGACACCCTGCAGCACCTGCGCAATGCCGAGGTGATGCTGCGCGAGACCGCGCGCGTGGGCCGCTTCGGCATCGTGGCCTTCCCCAACTTCGCGCACTGGCCCAACCGCATCAGCGTGGCGCGCGGCCGCATGCCGGTCACGCGGCGGCTGCCCTATCAGTGGTACGACACGCCCAACATCCGCGTGGGCACCTTCAAGGACTTCGAGGTGCTCGCGCGCAAGAACAACCTGCGCGTGCTCGATGCCTTCGGCCTGCAGGACGGCCGCGACGTGCGCTGGCTGCCCAACGCGCGGGCGAGCACCGCGGTGTTCAAGTTCGAGCACGGGGGCTGAAGGCGCCCCGCCGTCCATGGCGTTCACGCTCGCCCAGCCGGTCCACAGCGAACTGCTGATCAAGAAGAGCCGCTTCATCGGCTGCGTGCAGTCCGTGCCCGACCGCGAGGCGGCGCTGGCCGTCGTCGCCGCGCTGCGCGCCGCGCATCCGGGTGCGGCCCATGTGTGCTGGGCGCTGATGGCCGGCGGCCAGTCGGCCGCCAACGACGACGGCGAGCCTGGCGGCACCGCGGGCCGGCCGATGCTCGAGGTGCTGCGCCACCAGCAGGTCGAGGGCGCGCTCGCGACCGTGGTGCGCTACTTCGGCGGCGTGAAGCTCGGCGCGGGCGGTCTGGTGCGCGCCTACACCGACAGCATCGCGCAGGCGCTGGCCGGCGCGACGCTGGTGCCGCTGGTGCGCCTGCGCACCTTGCGCTGCGAGGTGCCCTATGCGCTCGAGGGCCTGGTGCGGCGCGAGCTGGCCGCGGCTGGCGCGGTGCTCGAATCGGTGGCGCACGCCAGCACGGTGGCCTTCGTCTTCGCGCTGCCCGAGACCGCGGCCGAGGCCTTCATCGCGCGCCTCGACGATGCTGCCCAAGGGCGCGTCGCCTGGCCGCGGGCGTGATCCGCTTGCGCGGCACGGCCGGCGCATCGGCCGCGTCGGGCGCCAGCGCCGTCATCGCGAGCACGCCGCGCGACGCCAGCGGCAAGGCCGCCGCGCCGCCCTCGTCGTCGAAGGGCCGTCGCGCCATCTCGGCCGTCACGATGCCGGTGGGCACCGCGAGCACGCCCCAGCCCAGCAGCATCATCACCGAGGCGATCGCGCGGCCCAGGTCGGTCTTGGGCACCAGGTCGCCGAAACCCACGGTGGCCATGGTCGAGATCGCCCAGTACACCGCCACCGGGATGCTGGTGAAGCCGTGCTGCGGACCCTCGACCACGTACATCAGCGTGCCCATCACCAGCACCACCAGCATCACGAAGCCGACGAACACGGTGATCTTGCGGCGGCTGGCCGCCACGGCTGAGACCAGCGCGCGGTACTCGGCCGAATAGCGCGAGAGCTTGAAGATGCGGAACACGCGCAGGAGCCGCAGGATGCGCACGTCGATCAGGTAGGCGAGCTCGGGCGTGAGGATGGCCAGGAAGGTCGGCAGCAGCGCCAGCAGGTCGATCACGCCGTAGAAGCTCAGCGCATAGCGCAGCGGCCGCTTCACGCAGGCGAGGCGGCCCAGGTACTCGAGCGTGAAGAGCGCGGTGAAGAACCATTCGAGCACGCTGAAGGTCGAGCCCCAGCGCTGGTGGATCGGCTGCACGCTGTCGAGGATCACCACCGCCACGCTGGTCACGATCACCGCGATCAGCACCAGGTCGAACAGCCGGCCCGCGCGCGATTCCGATTCGAAGATCACCGAGAACAGCGAGCGGCGCCAGCCGTGCTCGGGCTTGCCGAAGCGCGCGTCGCCGGCCGCGGCCTCGGCCGTGAGGGAAGCGATGGTGTCTCGCGAGAGGAAGGTCGTCATGGTCGGGGATTGTCCGATGCGCTCCGTGGTTGGCACCGTCGCCGAATCGGACGATGATGGCGGGCGATCGATTTATTCGGTTACGCCTCTTGCGCAATGAAGTGCAAGAGGTGCCGAGTGCATTCTTACGATAGTCGTTTTCATGAGGAGCTCTCTTTTGGCCACTTCTTCCTCCCCGTTCTTCGGCAAGCGCGACCGCGAAAACGATGCATTGACCTCCAGGCCCGCGCCGCTCGTGGGCTCGGGCACCAACCTCTCGGGCTCCCCCGTCAATCCCTCCTCGTTGACCGCCCAGGCCGGCCTCAATGCCGCCTCGGCCGCCGCACCCGCAGCCAAGGAAGGCGGCAGCAAGCTCACCGTCGGCCCGAACATCAAGCTCAAGGGCGTCGAGATCACCGACTGCGACACGCTCGTGGTCGAAGGCCTGGTCGAGGCCACGATGGATTCGCGCCTGATGCAGATCGCCGAACAGGGCGAGTTCAAGGGCTCGGCCGAGATCGACATCGCCGAGATCCGCGGCGTGTTCGACGGCAACCTCACGGTGCGCGAGAAGCTCGTGATCCATTCGACCGGCAAGGTCACGGGCAAGATCCGCTACGGCAAGATCGTGATCGAGGAAGGCGGCCAGATCTCGGGCGAGATCAGCTTCGGCGCGAAGCCCGCGGGGCAAGCCGCGGCCTGATCGGCCGATCGGCCGTTTCCGATCGCAACGCGGGCCGGGTCAGGCTTTCTTCGAAGCCGCCCCGGTCTTCGCTTTTTTGGCCGCCGTGCCAGCCGTCTTCTTGGCGGCAGCCGGCGGCTTCGGCGTCTTGGGGGCCTTCGGTGCCGCTGCGGGTTCTTCCGCCGGAGCCGGCGCTTCCCAGCCCAGGCGCTTGAGCAATTCCGCCGCCGCCGCCGGTGCACGCTCCTTCGCGCCGTTGATGAAGTAGACGAACACCTCGCGCGGCTTCGCGGTCGTTCCGGCCCAGCCCTGCGCGCGCTCGGCCCAGTCGTCGAGCGCCTTCGCTGCATAACCCGTTTTCTGCTTCGCGTCGGCCATCATGAGCCGCGCATAGGCGAACTCGCCCTCGGGCTCGTCGAAGGACGGAAACTTGTCGGCGTCGGTGAAGACGGTCGACACCTTGTGCTTCTTCGCGAGCGCCTTGTAGGCCGGCACGATGAAGCTCTCGTGGCGCACGTCCATCACGTGGCGCAGCGGCGTGCTGCCCTCCTTCTTCGGCAGCAACTCGAGGAAGGCCTCGAAGTCCTCGGCATCGAACTGCTTGGTCGGCATGAACTGCCAGACGATCGGCCCGAGCTTGGGTCCGAGCTCGGTCACGCCGCTGTCGATGAAGCGCCGGATCGATTCGCCCGCGGTCGAAAGCAGCTTGCGGTTGGTCGCGAAGCGCGAGGCCTTCATCGAGAACACGAAGCCCTCGGGCGTGTCGTCGCGCCACTTGCGGAAGTTGTCGGGCTTGAAGGTGCTGTAGTAGGTGCCGTTGATCTCGATCGCGCTGACGTGGCGACTCGCGTAGTTCAGCTCCTTCGCGTGCGCGAGTCCCTTGGGGTAGAAGTTGTCGCGCCAGGGCTCGTAGGTCCAGCCGCCGATGCCCACCTTGATCCGAGTCGTCGATGCCTTGCTCACGTCGCCCTCCAGGTTGATCGACCGCACTCTACGCGCCCGCGGCCATGGGCGCAAAATGCGGCTTTTGTCTCGCCACCCCACCGCGGAGAACCCCGATGAACGCTCCCCTGCACCGCGAAATTCCCGCCGGCCTGCTCGACGCCGAGCGGGCCCTGTCCGACGTCACCGCCCAGTGGGACGGCGACATCGTGCGCCAGCTCACCGACTACATCGCCATTCCGGCCAAGTCGCCGGGCTTCGACAAGGACTGGTCGGCCCACGGCCACCTCGAGACCGTGCTGCGCAATGCCGCGGCCTGGGTCGAGGCGCAGAAGGTCGAGGGCCTGAAGCTGGAGATCGTGCGCCTCGAGGGCCGCACGCCGGTGCTGTTCTTCGAGGTGCCCGCCACCGGCACCGACATGCGCGAGACCGTGCTGATGTACGGCCACCTCGACAAGCAGCCCGAGTTCACCGGCTGGCGCAACGACCTCGGCCCCTGGACGCCCAAGTACGAGAACGGCCTGCTCTACGGCCGCGGCGGCGCCGACGACGGCTACGCGGTCTACGCGAGCATCGCGGCGCTGCAGGCCATCAAGCGCCAGGGCACGGCCCATCCGCGCATCGTCGGCCTGATCGAGACCTGCGAGGAGAGCGGCTCCTACGACCTGCTGCCCTACGTCGACGCGCTGCGCCCGCGCCTGGGCGAGGTCGAGCTGGTGATCTGCCTCGACTCGGGCGCCGGCAACTACGACCAGCTGTGGCTCACCACCTCGCTGCGCGGCATGGCCAGCGGCACG
Source organism: Variovorax paradoxus (assembly GCA_016806145.1). Classification (NCBI taxonomy): domain Bacteria; kingdom Pseudomonadati; phylum Pseudomonadota; class Betaproteobacteria; order Burkholderiales; family Comamonadaceae; genus Variovorax; species Variovorax paradoxus. Next base: position 6,647,828 of record CP063166.1, on the reverse strand, counting down.
CTCAAGGTCGAGGTGCTGACCGAGGGCATCCACTCGGGCGATGCCTCGGGGCTCGTGCCCTCGAGCTTCCGCATCATGCGGCAGGTGCTCGACCGCCTCGAGGACAGCGCCACCGGCCGCCTGCTGCCCGCGAGCTTCCATTGCGAGGTGCCGCCCGACCGGCTGGCGCAGGCCAAGGCCACCGCCGCGATCCTCGGCGAGGAGGTCTACAAGCGCTTCCCGTGGGCGCACTACGACTGCGGCGGCTCCACCATGTTCGCGCTGCCGACCACCACCGATCCGGTCGAGGCGCTGCTCAACCGCACCTGGAAGCCCACGCTGTCGGTGACCGGCGCCGAAGGCTTCCCGGCGCTGAAGGACGCGGGCAACGTGCTGCGCCCCTACACCGCCTTCAAGCTGTCGCTGCGGCTGCCGCCGCTGGTCGACGCGGCCGAGGCGGTCGCCAGCCTCAAGACGCTGCTCGAGGACAACGCGCCCTACCAGGCGCGCGTGACCTTCGAGAGCAACGGCGGCGCCACCGGCTGGAACGCGCCCACCATCACGCCGTGGTTCGAGGACGCGCTCAACAAGGCTTCGCGCGCCCACTTCGGCGCCTCCTGCGGCTACATCGGCCAGGGCGGCACGATCCCGCTGATGAACATGCTGAGCGCCGGTTTCCCGACCGCGCAGATGATGGTCTGCGGCGTGCTCGGCCCGAAGAGCAATGCCCACGGCCCGAACGAGTTCCTGCACGTGCCCTACGCCAAGAAGCTCACGGCCGCCGTGGCCGAGGTGATCGCGGCGCTGCCGGCCGCGCACCGCGCCGCGCAGGAAGCACCGGCGGCCGCGTGAGCCGCGGGCCGCGTTGCCCGAGCCGCAGCGCGTGTCGCTCGCCGCGCCCGGCGGCGAAACGCTGGTGCTGCGCCGCCCTGCCCGCGCCGGGCCCGGCGCGCGCCGTGGTCGTGCTGGTGCACGGCCTCGGCGAGCATGCCGGGCGCTACCACGCGCTGGCCGAGCGGCTGCACGGCTGGGGCTTCGCCGTCTGGGCCCACGACCACCATGGCCACGGCGCCTCGAGCGGCGCGCGCGGCGGCCTGCCGAGCGAACTGCGGCTGGTCGACGACCTCGCGCTCGTGATCGACGATGCCCGCGCCGCCAACCCGGGCCTGCCGCTGGTGCTGCTGGGTCACAGCCTGGGCGGACTGGTCGCGGCGAGCCTGGTGGCGCGCGGCGTGCGGCCGGTCGATGGGTTGGTGCTTTCGTCGCCGGGGTTCGACCCGGGCTTGAGCGGATTCCAGAAGCTGCTGCTCGCTGTGCTGCCGCGCATCGCGCCCAACCTGCGCGTGGGCAACGGGCTCGACGACAACTTCCTCTCGCACGACCGCGCCGTGGTCCAGGCCTACCGCGACGATCCGCTGACCCACGACCGCATCGGCAGCCGGCTCGCACGCTTCCTCGCCTACGAAGGCGAGACCGTGCTGCGCCAGGCGCCGCGCTGGCCGGTGCCCACGCTGCTGCTGTACGCGGGCGACGATCGGCTCGTGAAGCCGGCCGCGAGCCGGGCCTTCGCGCAGGCCGCGTCGGTGAGCGGGCAGGTCGAGGCGCATGGCTTCGAGACGCTCTATCACGAGCTCTTCAACGAACGCGAGGCACAGCCGGTGTTCGACGCGCTCGAGCGCTGGCTGGAGCGGCGCTTTCCCGCCGCGGCCTGAGCGCGGGCGTTCAGGGCGCCGGCGCCCACACGGCGCGCTGCAGGTCGCGCTCGACCTCGCTCCACGCGATCGGCGCCACGTCGCCAAGGCAGCGGCCTTCGGCGCCCTCGAGCGCCACGCTCGCCACCGTCTGCTGCGCCTTGGGATCGGCCGCGCCCTGCACGTACCAGCCCTCCTCGACCTGCAGCCAGATCGCCAGGCCTTCGCCCACCGGCTTGCCGAAGCGATGGACCATTCCGCCGTCGCCAATCTCGCGTTGCCAGCCGCGCGCTTCCAGGCCGAGCAGGCCGGCGTTCGTCACCGTGCGGCCGGTCCACTGCGGCAGCGCGCGTTGTGCGCGCAGCGCCGGATCGAGCGTGAAGTGCGCCCGCGCGAGCTGTTCGAAGGGCTGCACGATCTCGTAGTCGGCCAGCACCGAGGCCCAGGCGGTCGCCAGCGCGGGGTCGCGCGCCGCGAACTCGCGCGGGTGCGCGATGCCGATGCGCGCGCCCTCGTCGTCGGGCAGCGCGAAGGGATCGTCGTGGGGATCGACCAGCTCGCCCTCGGCGCTCACGCGGAAGCTCGCTGCGAGTCCACCGCTCTCGTCGAACAGCCCCCACACCAGCTGCCGGACGAACACGCGCATCACCGGATGCCGCACCAGGAAGGCCATGAACTCGCCGTGCGTCCAGCGCCGCTGCTCGCACATCGCGGCCTCGAGCCGGCGCAGCTGCGTGGCCGCGACGGTTTTCGCCAGCTTGCGCAGTTCCTTGAGCTGCTCGGTCGCGGCGGCAGCCAGCGCCGCATCGTCGGCGGCATTGGGCTTGGGCAGCGCCTTCAGCGGCTTGCCCGCGTCGTCGCGCAGCAGCGGCTGCAGGCGGTCGTCCATCTGCAGCGTGAAGCGGCGCGGGCCGAAGTCGAGCGCCAGGCCCGCGCGCGCATCGAGCCCGAGCTCGGGCACCGTGCGGTCGGCCAGCTGCGCCAGGCTCAGGCCGCGCTGCGCCGCCACCTCGTCGAGCAGCGCGGAGGCCCGCGCGTTGAGGTCGGCGTAGCGCGTCTGGCGCGCGAGCTCGCCCAGGTGCATCAGCGCGGCGTCGCTGCCGATCTCGCCGAGCATCGCGAGCGCGTCGTAGGCGCGCACGCGGTCGAGCGCCGCGCGCCACTGGCGCAGCAGGCTCGCGAGCTGGCGCGCGGTCTCGTCGTCGCCGAGCCGGCCCTGCAGCGCGAACATCCAGCGCTCCTTGCTTGGCCGGCCATTGCCGATCCACCAGGCCAGCAGCGCGCGTGCGAAACGTGCCAGCGCCTCGGGCGCGACCGCGGCCTGCAGCGCGGCGAGGCCCGGGTACGGCGTCTCGGGCTTGCCGAGTGCCATCGTCATCAGCACGTCGGGCAGCAGCGCCGCCGGCAGCGCTCGCGTGGCGTCCTCGGCGAGCACCAGGCGCGGCAGGGTCGGCAGCGGCAGTGACTTCGGCAGTGTCGGCAGCGTCTCGGGCAGCAGATGTTCGGGCGCGATGGCGAGCAGCTGCGACACGGCCTCGGCCGCGACGGGGCCGTAAGCCATGGCCTGCGCATGGACCGCATCGGCATGGCCGGCTTCGTGCAGCCAGCGCAGCGCGGCCTGCGCCGCATCGCGTGCGATGCCCGGCGCGCCGAGCGCGTCGGGCACCAAGCCGCGCGCGGCGGCCTCGGGATAGCGGCCGAGCCAGGCGCAGGCTTCCTGCCGCACCCAGCGGTTGCCGTGGAAGCCCTTGGCGATCCAGGGCGCGAGCCGGTCCCATTCGATCACCGCGGCCAGCTCGAACATGGCGCGCGAGCCTTGCTTCAGATAGGGCGGCAGGCCCGGCAACGCGGCCGTGCCGAAGCGGTGCAGCAGCGGCCGCAGGTAGCTCGCGTCGCCCATGTAGTGGCTCGCGGGTGGCAGCCGCGCGAACACCGCCATCGCCAGCGGCTCGGGCAATTGCCAGAGCTGGTCGCCGCAGCTCCACGAGTCGCCGGGCGGCTTGCCGAAGTCGTCCGCCGACAGGCTGGCGCCGTGGTCGCGGAGCGCGTCCTCGATGCGCTCGGCCTTCAGACCCAGCATCCACAGCGCCTTGCGCGGGCGGTCCCAGGCCCGGGCCTCGGGCGGCGGCTGCGTCGTGTGGTGCGGACGCGGGTACTCGGTCAGCTGGCGTTCGCCGCGCTGCTGTGCCTCGCGCACTTCATCGGCCAGCCACTGCGCGGGCTCGCTGCTGACCGGGGGATAGCGCCGCGGCACCGCGTGCTGCCAGTGCAGCCGAGCGGTCTGTTCGACGGCATCGAGCGCCAGCACCGGGATCGCGGGCAGCGCCTGCCTGTCCTTCCAGGGCGGTGCGCGCAGGAAGGCCGGCCACTGCGCGGGTTCGGCATCGGCCAGTCCGCCGCCGTCGTCGGCCTGCAGCCGCGCGAGCGCCTTGCGCCGGGGCTCGTCGCAGGTGGCTTCGAGCGGTGCCTGCCATTCGGGATGCGCGGCCAGCAGCTCGAGCACCAGCGCCGCGCCGGCCTGGTGGCGCGACGGGTTGGCGGCCAGCAGTTCGCCCAGCACCAGCAGCGGCCAGCGCTCGGCCTGCTTCGCGAGCGCCGTCTTGCATTCGGGATGCCGGACCTGGCCCGCGAGGAAGCGCACCGCGTCGACGTGATGGATCGCGAGCAGGTCGGCCAGCGCCTCTTTGCGCGGCGCGGGCTCGAGGAACAGCGGCAGCGCCTCGGCGCCATGCAGCTCGAGCACGCGCAGCCTCTGCGGCCGCTGCTGCCAGGCGGGCTGCGGGTGGCGACCGATGTGGTCGAGCAGCTCGTGCAGCGGCTGGGTTTCGGACAGCGTGGCGCCGCACTGGCGGCAGGGCGTGTTGCGGAATTCGGCGAGCGCGCCGCGCATCGCCGCCGTCCAGCGGACCGTGCCATCGGGCAGCGCGCCCGGATCGTCCTGCTTCCCCTTGCGGCCAGCCGCCATCGCCTCTCCCCGTGGTTGATGCGGGCGGGATTGTCGGGGATGGCCGTGACCGATTCAGGCCGCGGTGCGCGCTCGGCGGCGCGTGTGCGCGAGCCACAGCAGCGCGGCGCCGGTCAGCGCCACCGGCACCAGCGAGCCGAGGTTCAGCAGCTGCCAGCCCTGGGTCGTCACCAGCACGCCCGAGGCGAAGGAGGTCAGCGCCAGCGTCGCGAACACGCAGAAGTTGAGCGCGCCCTGGGCCCGGTCGCGCTCCTCGGCCGTGTAGGCGGTCAGCGACAGCGTGGTGCTGCCGGTGAAGAGGAAATTCCAGCCCACGCCGAGCAGGCACAGCGCGATCGTGAAGTGCCGCAGCTCCACGCCCGACAGCGCGACCGCGATGCAGGCCAGGTTCAGCACCAGCCCCGCGCCCATCACCGGCAGCGCGCCGAAGCGGCGGATCAGGTGACCGGTGAAGAAGCCCGGCGCGAACATGCCGATCACATGCCATTCGAGCACCAGCGCGGCGTCCTCGAACGGCAGGCTGCAGATCTGCATCGCGATCGGCGTCGCGGCCATCAGCAGGTTCATCACGCCGTAGCCGAGCGCGCCCGCGGCGGCGGCCACGATGAACACCGGCTGCCGCGCGATCTCGGCCAGTGGCCGTCCGCCGCCCTGCGCGCGCGCGGGCGGCGCGGGGAACTCGATGAAGCGCATGAGCGCCATCGACAGCAGCGCCACCAGTGCGAGCGCGAGGTAGGCGCCCGCGAAGGGCACTGCGAACATCTGGCGCGTGGCGGCCGCGAGGTTCGGGCCTGCCACCGCGCCGATCAGCCCGCCGGCCATCACCAGCGAGACCGCCTTCTCGCGCCAGTCGGGCGCGGCGAGCTCGGCCGCCGCGAAGCGGTAGAGCCCCGCGTTGGCGTTGTAGTAGCCCGCGACCACGGTCGCGAAGCACAGCAGCCAGAAGTTCTTCGAGAACGCCGCATAGGCGCACAGCAGCGCCGAGCCCAGCGCCACCGCCAGGCCGATCTGGAACGCGCCGCGCCGGCCGAAGCGGCGCTGGCTGCGCACCACCAGCCCGGTGGCGAGCGCGCTGCCGACCACATAGCCCATCACGGGCAGCGTCGCCATCCAGCCGCGCGGCGCGATCGCGAGGCCGACCAGGCCGTTGATCGCGATGAAGGTGACGTTGTTGGTCAGGAACAGGCCCTGGCAGATGGCGAGCAGCCAGAGGTTGCGATTCATGGGGGAGGAAGCGGCACGGGGGTTGCGGACGATGGGCGAGCCCGCGGTTCTACGCGAACGGCCCGGACTGCGCCAGCGGGCCAAAAAAAAGCGCCCTCGCGGGCGCCGAATCCTTGATCCGCTTCTTGCAATTCAGGACTGCCGGCCTTGCAGCAGGCCGCTGAGCGAACCCAGCAGATCTTCGTGGTTGCCGAGCCCCTGCTCGGGCACCTTGCCGTGCGGCGTGAGTTGATCGATCAGGGCCGGCAGCATGGTGGCGAGCATCGGCAGCAGGGTCTGCGCATTGATGCCGAGCTTCGACGCGATGCTGGCGATGGTGTCGCCGCCCAGCGCATCCTGGAGCTGGCCGCCCGAGACCGGCAGGTTCTCCCCCTTGCCGACCCACGAGCCGATGACGTCGCCAAGGCCCGCCTGCTCGAACTTCGACACGAGGCCGCCAAGGCCGCCCGTGCTTCCGTTGTTGGCGAGCAGGCCGCCCAGCGCGCCGGCGAGGCCTCCCAGATCGCCCAGGCCGCCGAGTGCCCCGCCCTGGGGCTGCTGTTGCGCGGCGCCTCCGAGCACCTGACCGAGTACGGAGTCGAGCAATCCCATGGCTTTTCCTTGGTGTGTGACAGAACCGCGGGATTTTCCCTGGCGGTGGAATGTTGCCGAAATCTTGCTTGCTGACTTTCGGCTTACTACGTGACAAATTACTTGGTACGTGCCGCGCGTTTGGGCAGCAGGGCCGGGCTCACGCCCGGAACGCCGACCAGGCCCAGCACGGTGACCAGCGAATTCTGCGCGCCTTTCCATCCGTCTGTCACGTCGATCCATTCATGGGTCGAATGCGATCCGCCCGACTTGCCGCCGCCGCCGATGATGATCGCGGGGATGCCCAGCGAGATCGGCACGTTGGCGTCGGTACTGCCGCCGCGCAGCAGTGTCTTGTGGCCGAAGGCGCTGTTCGCGCGCACCGCGGCCTCCACGATCACCGAGTCGGTCGGCGTGCGGCCACCGGGACGGTCGCCGATCAGCTTGGTGCTCACGCTCAGCGTGTTCACGTTCCAGCGCCTGTTCTCCTCGGCCACCGCCTCGTCGAGCGTGGCCAGGATCTTCTTCTCGGCCTCGAGCAGCGAGGCCATGTCGTCCGAGCGGATGTCGATCGCCATGCGCGCGTCGGGCGCGATGGTGTTGACCGAGGTGCCGCCGCCGACCGTGCCGACCGTGAAGGTGGTCTTGGGGAAGCTCGGCGTGCGCACCTCGGCGATCTTGGCGATCGCGCGGCCCATGCCGTGGATCGCGCTCGGCACCTGGCCGAAGGCGCCGAAGCTGTGGCCGCCCGGGCCCTTGAAGCTCACCTCGTAGCGATGGCTCGCGGTGCCCAGCACCAGCACGTGGCCGTCGGGCGAGGGCTCGAGGCCGACCATGCCGTCGATGTCGAGGTGGTCGCGGAAGATCGCCTTCATGCCGCGCAGGTTGCCCAGTTCCTCCTCGCCGACGTTGGCGACGAACAGCAGGTCGCCCTGCGTCTGCACCTTGTTCTCGTTGAGCACCTTGAGCCACGACAGCAGCACCGACAGGCCGCGCGTGTCGTCGGCGATGCCGGGCGCATGGAGCCTGCCATCGCGTTCCTTCACCTTCACGTCCGTGCCGGCGGGGAACACGGTGTCGAGGTGGGCCGAGACCAGCAGCTTCGGGCCATGGCCCGTGCCCTTGCGCAGGCCGACCACGTTGCCTTCGGCGTCGATGCGCGCATCCGTCAGGCCGAGGGCCTTCATGCGCGCGAGGAAGGCCTCGGCGCGCTTCTGTTCCTTGAACGGCGGCGCCTCGATCTCGGTCAGCGTCTTCAGCTCCTCCACCGCGCGCTCGTGGTCCGCCTTCACCGCCTCGAGCAGCTTCTGGATCGCGGGCGCGGCCATCAGCTGCGTGTAGGCCCGGTCGACCTCGGGGCTCACCTGCGCCGGCGTGGGCGCCACCGGCGCGCTCTGCGCCCTGGCGAGCTGGACGGTGCCGAAAGCGGCCAGTGCGACGGCGAAGGTCAGCGGGGCGAGCCGGGGCGCGCGAAGCGGTCGATGCATGGGCGGGAGATCCTTTGGAAACGATGCAATGGAACGTGGAGCCCCATTGTTCCGAAAGGCCCGTGCTCGCGCGTCGCGGAAAACACCCACGAGGATTCCGGAGGAGCGGCCGAGGGGGCCGCCGGCTCACCTTGTCAGGCGAGCCGCACCAGCGCCGCGAGCGCGGCGGTCTCGGCGCGCAGCACGCGCGGACCCAGCGTTACCGGTGCGAAGCCGCGCGCGATGGCGTCGGCTTCCTCGGTGCCGCTCAGGCCGCCTTCGGGGCCGCTGAGCACCCGCACCGCGGCCGGGTCGCCACCGGCCTGCGCGAGCGCATCGCCGAGCGCGCGCGTGCCCTCGGCCAGGCTCAGCACGAGGCGCAGCGCCGGGCCGTGCGCGCCGTCGTCCGGCGCCGCATCGAGCCAGCCGGCAAACGGCCGCACCGGATGGATCGCCGGCACCCGGTTGCGCCCGCACTGCTCGCAGGCCGCGATCGCGATGGCCTCCCAGTGCGCGCGCTTCTTCTCGGCGCGCTCGCCGGCCAGCCGCAGCACGCCGTGCGCGGTGACCAGCGGCTGGATGCTCGCCACGCCGAGCTCGGTGGCCTTCTCGACCAGCCAGTCCATGCGCTCGTTGGCCGGCATGCCGACCGCCAGGTGCACGGCGCGCGCCGCCTCGCTCTCGCGCGCCGTGTGCGCACCGACGACCACGCTGACCTCGCTGCGGCCCATGCGCTCGACCGTGGCCGCGTACTCGCCGCCGCTGCCGTCGAACAGCACGATGGCATCGCCGGGCTGCAGCCGCAGCACCTGCACGTGGCGCGCGGCGCCGGGCGGCAGCGCCAGCGTGGCGCCGGCCTGCAGCGGAACGGAGCAGTGAAAACGCGGCATTGCTATGAGATTCGGAGCTGCATTCCCACGTTGCATGGGCGATACAGCGTCCCTTCCTTCAGGTTTCGTTCAGCGCTTCTTCAGCGGTCAGACCCGGCCGTAGGCGAAGCCGGTGGTCGCGGTCGTGCCCTCGACCTCGTCGATCACGCGCAGCAGCGGCGTGAGTTCGCTGTAGCGGCTGGCGGTGGCGCGGATGTAGGCGATGAAGCGCGGGGCGTCGGCGAGGTAGCGCGGCTTGCCGTCGCGCAGCGTGATGCGCGCGAAGATGCCGGCCACCTTGAGGTGCCGCTGCAGGCCCATCCACTCGACCGCGCGGTAGAAGGCGCCGAAGTCCTCGTCGACTGGCAGGCCGGCCTTGCGGGCCTTCTGCCAGTAGCGCACGGTGATGTCGAGCACGAACTCCTCGTCCCAGCTCAGGAAGGCATCGCGCATCAGGCAGGCGATGTCGTAGGTGATCGGGCCGTAGACGGCGTCCTGGAAATCGAGCACGCCCAGCGGCGCCTTCGCGCGCTCGGCGAGGGTGTCGCCCGGCGCCACCATGAGGTTGCGCGGCATGAAGTCGCGGTGCACGTAGACGCTGGCCGCGGCGAGGTTGCTGTCGACGATCAGCTTGAAGCTGCGCTCCAGCCGTTCCTTCAGCTTGCCCTCGATGGCGATGCCGCGGTGGCGGCCCAGGTACCACTCGGGAAACAGCGACAGCTCGCGCTCGAGCAGCGCGCGGTCGTAGGGCGGCAGCACGCCGGGCTTCGACGCGAGCTGCCAGCGGATCAGCGCGTCGATCGCCTGGTCGTAGAGCGGGCGGCTGGTGTCGGGGCGCTCGGGGTCGAGCACCTCGAGCATGGTCTGGCGGCCCAGGTCGTCGAGCAGCAGGAAGCCGTGGGCCTGGTCCCATTCGAGCACGCGCGGCGCATGCACGCCGGCCTCGGCCATGAGCTGCGCCACCTGGACGAAGGGGGCGCTGTTCTCCTTGTCGGGCGGCGCGTCCATCACGATGCGCGTGCCCTCGGGGCCGCTGCTGTCGACGCGGAAGTAGCGGCGGAAGCTCGCGTCGGCGGAGGCGAGCCGCACGGTGTCGGGCCGCAGGCCGTGCGAAGCCGCGATGCCGGCAAGCCAACCCCGGAACGCTTCGGCGCGTTGAGGATCAGTCCAGGAAATGGCCCCATGGAGGGCTGGGGCCGTGGAGGCCGGGGGCGGGGGTGCTGTCATGGATAATCGATTCTACAAACCGCCTGGCGCGGCAACCTCTGCGATCGGCGCCCGATCGGACCGGTTCGCCGCCGGCTCCCGCAACCGGCCGGCCTGCCGCGCCGCCTCCCCCGACGTTTCCTTTGTCCGAACCGATGCCTACGAATCCATGCCCCGACGCCTGGCACCTTGTGCGCTCGCTGCCTTCCTCGGGAGGACGCCAGGCTCTCCTCGGAACGGATCGGCGGGAGGCCTGATGAGCCGACGAGTCGACGTGCGCCGTTCCGGCCCGCCGCTGCCGCTGGCCCTCCTGACGCTGGCCCTGCTGCACGCGCATGGCGCCTCGGCGCAGGGCACGGGCCTCGACGGCCCGCTCACGCTCAAGCGCACGCCCCAGCTCGCCGAGACCATTCCGCCGCTGCTGCGCAGCCAGCTGCCCAGCCTCGTGAGCGGCGACCGCATCTCGGGCCGGCCCGACCTCGAGACCGTGGTGGAAGGCAATGCCAGCCTGCGGCGCGGCGAAACCGCCATCACCGCCGACCGCCTCGAGTACTACCAGCCCGACGACCGCGCGCGTGCCACGGGCAACGTGCGCGTCAACCAGGCGGGCAACGTCTACGAGGGCCCCGAGCTCGAGCTCAAGCTCGAGACCTTCGAGGGCTTCTTCAACAACGTGCGCTACACCTTCCTCGCCAATGGCGGGCACGGCGAGGCGCAGCGCATCGACTTCGTCGATTCCAACGTGTCGATCGCGCGCCAGGGCACCTACACCACCTGCCGCCGCGAGGACTTCCCGGGCTGGATGCCGGCCTGGATCCTGAGCGCCGCCTCGATCACCACCGACAGCGAGGAGAACGTGGGCGTCGCCAAGGACGCGCGGCTGAGCTTCATGGGCATCACCACGCCGGCGCTGCCCAGCCTGAGCTTCCCGCTGTCGAACGAGCGCAAGAGCGGCCTGCTGCCGCCCACCATCGGCATCGACAACACCAACGGCATCGAGTATTCGCAGCCGTACTACTGGAACATCGCGCCGAATCGCGACGCCACCATCACGCCGACGCTGATGTCCAAGCGCGGCATCAACCTGGGTTCGGAGTTCCGCTACCTCGAGAAGGGCTACAACGGCACCGTCCGGCTCGACCTGATGGGCAGCGACCGCCTGGTGGGCCAGCGCTTCAACGAGTCGCGCGCCACGCAGCTGCAGCAGCTGGCCAGCGGCCAGATCCAGGCCAAGGACCTCGACCTGCGGCAGCCCAGTTCCCGGCGCTGGGGCGTCTGGCTCAACCACCACCAGGATTTCGACGCCAAGTCGCTCGGTCTCGATTCGCTCGCGGCCAACATCAACATCAACCGCGTCAGCGACAACGACTACTGGCGCGACTTCACGCGCACGCCCACGCTGTCGCAACGCCTGCTGCCCAACGACGCCACGCTCAGCTGGAGCAAGGGCGACTGGAACGGCGTGGTGCGCGCGCTGCGCTACCAGACGCTGCAGTACACCCTGGCGCCCGTCGTGCCGTCGTACGACCGCATGCCGCAGATCACGGCCAACTACAACAAGTACGACTGGGGCGGCTTCGACTTCTCGTTCACCACGGACTACACGCGCTTCCGCGTGAACCGCATCGCCTCCGGCCAACCGGGCTACGACGCGGTCCAGCAGTCGCAGCCCGACGGCGACCGCCTGTACGCCGTGGCGGCGCTGAGCCGGCCCTTCCTCACGCCGAGCACCTTCGTCATCCCGAAGGTGCAGCTGCACGCCACCACCTACAGCTACTACGTGCCGCAGGGCGACATCCCGAAGCTCACGGTCAACAACGTGCAGTACGTGAACGGCATTCCGTACGACCCGAACTCGCCGGTGCTCTGGTCCACCTCGGCCAACCGCACGGTGCCGACCTTCAGCCTCGACAGCGGCCTGATCTTCGAGCGCGACGCGAGCTTCTTCGGCCGCGCCTTCCGCCAGACGCTGGAGCCGCGCGCCTACTACGTCTACACGCCCTTCCGCGACCAGAGCAAGCTGCCCAACTACGACACGGCCGCCAACGACTTCAGCTTCGCGACCATCTACACCGAGAACGCTTTCTCGGGCAACGACCGCATCTCCGACACCAACACGCTCACCACGGGCGTGACCTCGAGGCTGATCGATCCCGACACCGGTGCCGAGGCCGCGCGCTTCGGCGTCGCGCAGCGGCTGCGCTTCTCCGACCAGCGCGTCACGCTGCCAGGCGCGAATCCCGTCACCGACCGCGCGAGCGACCTGCTGCTGGGCGGCCAGATCAACTGGACGCCCAAGTGGAGCCTAGACACGGTCATCCAGTACAACCCCGACACCCGCAAGTCCACGCGCAGCGCCATCAGCGCGCGCTACAACCCGGCGCCCTATCACAACGTGAACATCGCGCTGCGCTACCAGGCGCCCAGCGATGCCTACCTCGCGGCCAAGGCGCTCAACCCGAACACCACCGCCGTCAACGACGGCAGCAAGTCGATCGACGTCGGCTGGCAGTGGCCGCTCAACGACTTCTGGGGCGACAAGGGCAAGGACCTCGGTCCCGGCAAGGGCCAGGGCGGCGGACGCTGGTACGCGGTGGGCCGGCTGAACTACGACCTGCAGGACCGCAAGCTCACCGACGGCGTCCTCGGCGTCGAATACGACGGCTGCTGCTGGATCGGGCGCGTGGTGCTGCAGCGCATCACCACCGGTCAGGTGACGGCCAACACCCGCATCATGTTCCAGCTCGAATTCGTCGGTTTCGCGGCCATCGGCTCGAGCCCGATGCAGGCCCTGCGCACCAACATCCAACGCTACCAGCCCCTGCGCACACCGGTCGAAGGGCCGAGCCGCTTCACCAATTACGACTGAGACGAGAGACCGAGCAACGCCATGAAACACATCCGTTCCATTCTCAGCCTGGCCTGCCTCGCCACGCTGGCCGTTACCGCCGGCGCCCAGCAGGGCTTCCGTTCCAGCGGCGGCATCACCGACATCATGCGCGCCGGTCCGCGCCTGGCGCCGCCGGCCGCACGGCCCGCCGCGCCGCCGGCACCGGTGCAGCGCTCGGCCGAATTCATCGTCGCGCTGGTCAATTCCGAACCGATCACCAACACCGAGGTGCTGACCCGCGTGCAGCGGCTGATCCAGGAGAACCCCGACGCCGAGCGCGTGCCGCGCCCCGAACTCGCGCGCATGGTGCTCGAGAGGCTGATCTCCGAGCGCGCGCAATTGCAGCTCGCCAAGGAAACCGGCATCAAGGTCGACGAGATCGCCATCGACCAGGCCGAGCAGACCGTGGCGCGCCAGAACCAGATGACCCTGCCCGAGCTGCGCCAGCGCGTGACGGCCGAAGGCATCAGCCTGCAGGCCTTCCGCAACGACCTGCGCGACCAGCTGCTGCTCACGCGCCTGCGCGGCCGCGAGGTCGATTCGAAGGTCAAGGTCAGCGACGCGGAAGCCGACCAGTTCCTGCTGGACCAGCGCAACAGCGGCGGCAAGGGCGATCCGTCCATGCTGAACCTCAACCTCGCGCAACTGCTGGTGGCCGTGCCCGAGAACGCCACCGACGCGCAGGTGGCGCAGGCGCAGCAGAAGGCCCAGGGCCTCGCGCAGCGCGCGCGTTCCGGCGAGGACTTCACCAAGCTGGTGCAGAGCAATTCCGACGCGCCCGACCGCGCCAATGGCGGCGCGCTCGGCATGCGCACGGCCGACCGCTATCCGCCGCTGTTCGTCGAGGCCGTGCAGTCCACGGCCGTGGGCGGCATCGTCGGGCCGGTGCGCACGGGCGCCGGCTTTCACGTCGTCAAGGTGATCGCCAAGGAACAGGTCGGCTCGGCCGATGCCGTGGTCACGCAGACCCACGCGCGCCACATCCTGCTGCAGAACGATCCCAAGCGCACCACCGAGCAGGCGGTGGCGCAGCTGGCCGAATTCAAGCGGCGCATCGAGGCCAGCGGCGGCAGCGTCGACTTCGCGAGCCTGGCACGCGACAACTCGCAGGACGGCAGCGCCAAGGACGGCGGCGACCTCGGCTGGGCTCGCCCGGGCATGTTCGTGCCCGAGTTCGAGGAAGCCATGAACCGCCTCGCGCCGGGCCAGATCAGCGATCCGGTGGTGTCGCGCTTCGGCGTCCACCTGATCCAGGTGCTCGAGCGCCGCAACGTCAAGCCGAGCCAGGACGAGCAGCGCGAAGCCGCCCGTGCCGTGCTGCGCGACCAGCGCACCGAGGAAGCCTTCAACACCTGGGCGCAGGAAGTTCGCGCGCGCGCCTACGTCGAGTTCCGCGAGCCCCCGCAGTCCTGATCGATACACGATGGCGCACATTCCCAGGAAGCGCTTCGGCCAGCACTTCCTGTCCGACGGCGGCATCATCGACGCGATCGTGCGCGAGATCGCGCCGCAGCCCGGCGACCCCATGGTCGAGATCGGTCCCGGCCTCGCGGCGCTCACGCAGCCGCTGGTCGAGCGGCTCGGCCGGCTCACCGTCATCGAGCTCGACCGCGACCTCGCCAAGCGGCTGCGCAGCCATCCGCAGCTCGAGGTGGTCGAGTCCGATGTGCTCAAGGTCGACTTCGCGGCGCTGGCGGCGAAGGTGCCGACCACCGCGCTGCGCGTGGTCGGCAACCTGCCCTACAACATCTCCACGCCGATCCTGTTCCACCTGCTGGGCTATGCCCACCTGGTGGCCGACCAGCACTTCATGCTGCAGAAGGAAGTGATCGACCGCATGGTGGCGCGCCCCGCCACCTCGGACTACAGCCGCCTGAGCGTGATGCTGCAGTGGCGCTACGCGATGGAGAACGTGCTGTTCGTGCCGCCCGAGAGCTTCGATCCGCCGCCGCGCGTCGACAGCGCCGTGGTGCGCATGGTGCCGCTGGCCACGCCGCCGGCGGTCGATGCGAAGCGGCTCGAGGAGATCGTGCAGGTCGCGTTCAGCCAGCGCCGCAAGCTGCTGCGCCACACGCTGGGCAAGTGGCTCGACGAACACGGCTTCGTCGGCGAATTCGACACGCAGCGGCGGGCCGAGGAAGTGCCGGTCGAGCAGTACGTGGCGCTGGCGCAGACGCCGGGGCTCGGCTGAGCGGGCGTTGCCTGCGGGAGAAACGAAAAAACCCGTCGACGACGGGTTTTTTCTTGCGATGCCGGAACGTGCCCGGCGAGCGCTTTCTCGACTACGCCGCGGCGAGCCAGTAACCCGCGTTGAACGGGCTGCTCATGCGCAAGGCCAGCGGCGAGACGTCGACCAGTTTGTCGGTCGGCATTTTTTCGCCCGTGGGTTCGTCGGTCGCGGTGGCGGTCACCGCGGGGGCGACGGTGGCCGGATCGATCTGGATGCCATCGAGGGTTGCCGCGGCGGTCGGCTGGGCCTCGTTCGCCCGTTCTGCTTGGCTGGTTTGTGCAGAACGGGCTACAGAAAAGAATAGAAGCACCGGAAGGGCACCTTGCGGTCGCCCCAGTAGTCCGACGCGTCGCGGAAGATGTCGAGCAGCTGCTCGCGCGCTTCCTTGTCGAACTTGCCGTTGGCCGGGATCTGTTCGAGAACGATCACGAAACCGGGCTGCGGGCCCGATTTATGCAACGGGTCGGTCATGCAGTCGTACAGCGCGTCGAAGTTCTTGCCGAAGTGCGCCGGAAAGGTGAACTGCTGGGCGATCAGGTCGAGCACGTCCTGCTTGGTCTGCGCGTTGCCCAGGTTGGCGTACAGGAAGTGCTGGCCCGCTGCGTTGGCGGCGTCCTGCAGGTCGCTCACGCGGAACGCGCGAATCGATTGCACGATGTTCGGGCGTACGCCACGAAGGGATAAAGTCATCTCCGCTGGTCTTTCCATAGTCATCATCATTTCTTCGGGGCGCTTCGGTGCGCCGCTCAAGTCGTTGTCGTCGCCGCTCATGGCGTGATCCGCCTGAAACTCGCGTAATGGTCCGCCGTGTACCAGCAGGCCTCGGGTGCCGTGCGCTTCTCGCCGCCGCAGACGATGCGCCGGGCGCCGCGATCGCGCGATCCGGGCGTGGTCACCGTGTACTCGCGATAGTGGCCGCGCCGGGCCGGGGGCAGGAGCCGTTCGCGATTGCCGAACACCGAGCCGTCCTTGTCGTACCGGAAGGGGCCGCCGTTCAGGATGGCTTCGTAGGTACGCTGGCCTTGCGCCGGCAGCTCGGCCAGCGCAATCGTTTCCTGGGCGGTGGAATTCCCGGCGCCGAACCATCCGCGGGCCTCGGCCCCCGTCGTCGCCAGCGCCGCCAGCATGAAGCCGGTGAGCGCAAACTTAGCGACAGAGGACGTGATCGAGGCGCAAGACGCCATCGCCATAGAGAGGCACCACAAGAAAAGAGCGGGGGGCTCGGATCAGCGATCAACCTTGGGGTTAACCCGCAAATCCAAGCCCGCGAGTGTGCACCACGCTGGCGAAAATAGCAAGCGACTGCCCAAAGTTTGAGCAGTATCGAGGGCTTGACAGGGACGCCATAAGTTGGCGTCCACTCTCGAAGGAATGCTTGCTAAAGCTTAACGTTCAGCGTTGGCGTCGGCCACCGTGAGCGCCGTCATGTTCACGATGCGCCGCACGGTGGCGCTCGCCGTGAGAATGTGCACGGGTTTGGCCGCTCCGAGCAGCACCGGGCCGATCGCGATGTTGCCGCCGGCCGCCGTCTTGAGCAGGTTGTAGGAAATGTTGGCCGAATCGATGTTCGGGAAAACCAGCAGGTTGGCATCGCCGGCCAGCGCGCTGTGCGGCATGACCACCGCGCGCTGCTTGCTGTCGAGCGCCACGTCGCCGTGCATTTCGCCGTCGACCTCGAGCCATGGCGCCTGCACGCGCAGCAGGTCGAGCGTCTTGCGCATCTTCAGCGCGCTGGGCTCGTTGCTGGTGCCGAAGTTCGAATGCGACAGCAGCGCCGCCTTGGGCTTGAGGCCGAAGCGCATCATTTCCTCGGCCGCCATGGTCGTGATCTCGGCCAGTTCCTCGGGCGTCGGGTCGTAGTTGACGTGGGTGTCGACCAGGAACACCTGGCGCTCGGGCAGCAGCAGGCCGTTCATGCAGGCGTACACCGGCACGTCCTGCGGGGTGCTGGCGCAGCCGCCGGGGCGCTTGCCGATCACCTGGTCGATGTAGTGCAGGTGGATCAGCGTGGTGCCCCAGGTGCCGCAGATCATGCCGTCGACCTCGCCCTTGTGCAGCAGCATCGCGCCGATCAGCGTGAGGCGGCGGCGCATCTCGATCTTGGCGACCTGCACCGTGATGCCCTTGCGCTCGGTCATGCGGTGGTAGGTCTGCCAGAAGTCGCGGTAGCGGTGGTCCTGCTCGACGTTGACCACGTCGTAGTCGAGCTCTTCCTTCAGGCGCAGGCCGAACTTCTCGATGCGCTGGGCGATGATGGCCGGGCGGCCGATCAGCGTCGGGCGCGCGATGCCCTCGTCGACCACGATCTGCGCGGCGCGCAGCACGCGCTCTTCCTCGCCCTCGCAGTAGGCCACGCGCTTCTTCGGCGCGCGCTTGGCGGCGTCGAAGATCGGCTTCATGGTGGTGCCCGAGGCGTAGACGAAGCTCTGCAGCTTGTCGCGGTAGGCGTCCATGTCCTTGATCGGACGCAGCGCCACGCCGCTTTCCTCGGCCGCCTTGGCCACGGCCGGCGCGATCTTCATCATCAGGCGCGGGTCGAAGGGCTTCGGGATCAGGTATTCGGGGCCGAACGACAGCTTCTCGCCGACGTAGGCGGCCGCCACGCGCTCGCTCTGCTCGGCCTGGGCCAGCTCGGCGATGGCGTGCACCGCGGCGATCTCCATCTCGTCGGTGATCGTGGTCGCGCCCGAGTCGAGCGCGCCGCGGAAGATGTACGGGAAGCACAGGACGTTGTTGACCTGGTTCGGGTAATCGGTGCGGCCGGTGGCCATGATGATGTCGTCGCGCACCGTGCGCGCGTCTTCGGGCGTGATTTCCGGATTCGGATTGGCCAGCGCGAAGATCACCGGGCGCGTCGCCATCTTGGCGACCATCGCGGGCTTGAGCACGCCGCCGGCCGACAGGCCCAGGAACACGTCGGCACCCTCGATCACCTCGGCCAGCGAGCGCGCCGTGGTGTTCTGCATGTACTGGCGCTTGTCGTCGTCCATCAGCTCGGTGCGGCCTTCGTAGACCACGCCGGCCAGGTCGGTCACGAACACGTTCTCGCGCTTGAGGCCCACCTTGAGCAGCAGGTTCAGGCAGGCCAGCGCCGCGGCGCCCGCGCCCGAGGTCACGAGCTTCACGTCGGCGATGTTCTTGCCGGCCACCTTCAGGCCGTTGAGCATGGCCGCGGCCACGGTGATCGCCGTGCCGTGCTGGTCGTCGTGGAAGACCGGGATCTTCATGCGCTTGCGCAGCTCGCGCTCGACGTAGAAGCAGTCGGGCGCCTTGATGTCCTCGAGGTTGATCGCGCCGAAGGTGGGTTCGAGCGCGGCGATCACCTCGACCAGCTTCGCCGGGTCCTTCTCGTCGATCTCGATGTCGAACACGTCGACGCCGGCGAATTTCTTGAAGAGAACGCCCTTGCCTTCCATCACCGGCTTGGAAGCCAGCGGGCCGATGTCGCCCAGGCCCAGCACCGCGGTGCCGTTGGTGATGACCGCCACGAGGTTGCCGCGCGCGGTGTACTTGAAGGCGTTGGCCGGGTCCTTGACGATCTCCTCGCAGGGCGCGGCCACGCCGGGCGAGTAGGCCAGCGACAGGTCGCGCTGGTTGACCATCTGCTTGGTCGCGGCGATCGAGATCTTTCCCGGGACCGGGAACTCGTGGTACTCGAGGGCGGCACGTCGAAGTTCGGCGCGTTTGTCTTCGGGCGAGGGAGTCGAGGATGACGAAGGGGTCGTGTCAGACATGTGCCGTTGCTCCTGGGGCGCTTCTTCTGGGGGCGCCGATTGTAGACCTCGGACGATGACGGACTATGCCGCCTGGCCAGGGTGCAGCCATGACCAAAATGACCAAAAGCACGGGTCCGCCGTCAAGTCGGTGTGGCAATATGCCAAGTCCGCACAAAAACCCTCTAGAGGAGCGCAGCCATGGCCCTGATGGATTTCATCAAGAAACAGTTCATCGACATCATCCAGTGGACCGAGTCCGGCGACGGCACGCTGGCCTGGCGCTTCCCGATGGCGGAGATGGAAATCCAGAACGGCGCCTCGCTGACGGTGCGCGAGTCGCAGATCGCGGTGTTCGTCAACGAAGGCCAGGTGGCCGACGTGTTCGGCCCCGGCATGTACAAGCTCACCACGCAGACGCTGCCGGTGCTGACCTACCTGAAGAACTGGGACAAGCTCTTCGAGTCCCCGTTCAAGAGCGACGTCTACTTCTTCAGCACGCGCCAGCAGGTCGACCAGAAGTGGGGCACGCCGCAGCCCATCACCATCCGCGACAAGGACTTCGGCGCCGTGCGCCTGCGCGCCTTCGGCAACTACTCGTTCCGCATCGGCGACGCCAAGCTGTTCCACACCGAGATCTCGGGCACGCGCGACATCTACACCGTGGCCGACCTCGACGGCCAGCTGCGCGGCCTGGTGCTGCAGAACATCAGCAACGCCATCGCTTCCAGCGGCGTGCCCTTCCTCGACCTCGCGGCCAACCAGATCCAATTCGCGCAGGCGCTGGCGGCCCAGCTGGTGCCCGAGTTCGCCAAGATCGGCATCAAGCTCGAGAACATCACGGTCCAGAACGTCTCGCTGCCCGAGGAACTGCAGAAGATCCTCGACCAGAAGATCGGCATGGGCATGGTCGGCAACGACATGGGCAAGTTCATGCAGTACCAGACGGCGCAGGCGATCCCCAAGTTCGCCGAGGGTGCCGCCAACGGCGGCGGCATCGCGGGGGACGCGATGGGCCTGGGCGCCGGCGTGGCGCTCGGCCAGGTGCTGGCGCAGAACCTCGCGCAGGGCCTGAGCCCGAACGCGGCGGCCCAGGCGGCCGCGACCCAGCAGCAGCCGGCGGTGGCGGTGGTGAACCCCAACGACGTGATGACCACGCTCGAGAAGCTCGGCGAACTCAAGACCAAGGGCATCCTGACCCAGGAAGAGTTCGACGCCAAGAAGGCCGAACTGCTCAAGAAGCTGGTCTGACCCGGCGCCATGTTCTGTACAGCGCCTGACGCCCGCTCGACGGGCGTGAGAGGCATGATCGGCTGGAAGAACGCCGCGGGCCTCGCGTCCGCGCGTGCGCGCCATGGCTGAGGAAGCCGGCGGCACCCAGCGCTACTACCGCGCGCCCTGCCCCGGTTGCGGCGCGCCGGTCGAGTTCCGATCGGCCCAGTCGACCCATGCGGTCTGCCCCTACTGCCAGAGCACCGTCGTGCGCCAGGGCGACACGCTCGCGCGCACCGGCAAGATGGCCGAGCTGTTCGACGACTTCAGCCCGCTGCAGCTGTTCGCCGCGGGCCGGATCCAGGACAAGCCCTTCACCATCGTCGGCCGGCTTCAATACAAGTACGCCGGCGGCCGCTGGACCGAATGGATCGCGGCCCTCGACGGCGACCGCACCGGCGTGCTCAGCGAGGACAACGGCGCCTACGTCTTCTCGCTGCCGTTCGAACTGCAGCGCACGCCGCCGGCCGCGGCCGACCTGCGCGTGGGCGCCACCACCGCCTTCAACGGCCAGAGCTACACCGTCGCCTCGAACGAGGAAGTGACGCTGGTCTCGGCGCAGGGCGAACTGCCGCACCTGCCCGAGCTCGGCCGGCCGTTCCAGGTGGTCGAGCTGCGCAACGACAAGGGCCTGGTGCTGAGCCTGGACTACGGCTCGCAGCCGCCCACGGCCGCGCTGGGCCGCTCGGTCGAACTCGAATCGCTGCAGCTCACGGGCCTGCGCGAGGACTCCGCCAAGGACGAGAAGGGCCGCAGCTTCAACTGTCCCAACTGCGGCTCGCCGGTCACGCTCAACCTGGCCGACAGCAAGAGCGTCACCTGCCGTTCGTGCAACAGCATCATCGACCTGTCGCAGGGCATCGGCGGCGAGCTCAAGCATGCGGCGCAGAACGAGCCGGTGCGCCCGCTGATCGCGCTGGGCAGCATGGGCCAGCTGCAGGGCGTGCAGTGGCAGGTGGTGGGTTTCCAGCACCGCATGGGCAGCGAGCCCGGCGACGACGAGCAGTTCGGCTGGGACGAATACCTGCTCTACAACAAGAAGCGCGGCTTCAGCTTCCTGGTCGATGCCGAGGACGGCTGGAGCATGGTGCGCCCCACCACCGGCGCGCCGGTGATGGCCGAGAACGGCAGCACCGCCACCTACCTCGGCAAGCGCTACCAGCAGCAGTACGCCTACAACGCCGAGACCACCTACGTGGCCGGCGAGTTCTACTGGCAGGTCGAGCGCGGGCAGAAGACCTTCAACCGCGACTTCGCGTCCGGCGGCGCCCTGCTGTCGATGGAGCGCTCGGCCAACGAGCTCACCTGGTCCTCGGGCAGCAAGATCGACAGCGGCGCGGTCGCCACGGCCTTCAAGCTCGATGCCAAGAAGGACCTGTTCGAGCGCTCCGACGCACTGCCGGTCAGCGCGGCTTCGGGGCTGGGCTGCGGCACCATGATCGTGATCGCCATCGTGATCATCGTGCTGGTCATCATCCTGAGCACCTGCAGCAGCAGCGGCGGCGGTTCGGGCGGCGGCTACCGCAGCTCGGGCGGCTCCTACGGCGGCTCCTCGAGCGGCGGCGGCCACAAATGACGAAGATCGCGCTGCCGCTTTCGATTCATCGACTGATAGATACAGATACGACTGGAGGTCCCCATGGGATTTGAATGGCTGAAACCTGGCGTGGTCCTCGGATCGCTCGTGTACGCGCTGATCGGCGTGGTGATCTTCTGGCTCTGCTTCCTGATCATCGACAAGATCACGCCCTATGACCTGTGGGGCGAGATCGTCGAGAAGCAGAACGTGGCGCTGGGCCTGGTCGTCGCCGCGATGAGCCTGGGCATCAGCATCATCGTCGCCGCCGCCATCCATTGAGCGCGGAGCAGGCCCCGTCCGCGCGCCCGGCCGATGCGCGCGGGCCGCAGCCCGTCGAGATCGCGCTGCTCGCCAGCGTCTTCGTGGTGGCCGCCTGCGGGCTGGTCTACGAACTCAGCGCGGCGGCGCTCAGCTCCTACCTGCTGGGCGACTCGGTGCTGCAGTTCAGCACCATCATCGGCACCTACCTGTTCGCGATGGGCGTGGGCTCGTGGCTGTCGCGCTATTTCGACCGCCAGCTGCCGGCCCACTTCCTGCGCATCGAGCTGATGGTGGCGCTGATCGGCGGCGCGCTGCCGGCGGTGCTGTTCCTGGCCAATGCCTACGCGCCGGGCGCGTTCCGGCTGCTGCTGTACGGGCTGGTGGTCGTGGTCGGCACGCTGGTCGGGCTCGAGATCCCGCTGGTGATGCGCATCCTGCGGCGCAACGTGGCGCTCAAGAACCTGGTGTCGCAGGTGCTGACCTTCGACTACCTCGGCGCGCTTGCGGTGTCGGTGGCCTTCCCGCTGATCCTGGTGCCGCAGCTCGGCATGATCCGCACCGGCCTGCTGTTCGGCTTCATGAACGCGGCGGTGGCGGTGTGGGCGCTCTGGCTGTTCCGCCACGAGCTGCGGCGCGTCGGCGCGCATGCGCTGGCCTGCTTCCTGTCGCTGGCGGCGCTGCTCGGCGGCTTCATCGGCGCCGACCACATCACCACGCTGGCCGAGGACAAGTTCTACCAGGACCGCATCGTCTTCAGCGCCACCTCGCCCTACCAGCGCATCGTGGTCACGCGCGGGCTGCTCGGGCACCGGCTGTTCCTCAACGGCAACCTGCAGTTCGCCGAGCGCGACGAGTACCGCTACCACGAGGCGCTGGTGCATCCCGTGATGGCCGCCCACGGCGCGCCCAAGAAGGTGGCGGTGCTCGGCGGCGGCGACGGCATGGCGGTGCGCGAGGTGCTCAAGTACCCGTCGGTGGAGTCGGTCACGCTGGTCGAGCTCGATCCGAACATGACGAAGCTGTTCACCGACCACGAGACGCTGGCCGCGCTCAACGGCCATTCGCTGTCGTCGCCGAAGCTCAAGATCGTCAACACCGATGCTTTCCAGTGGCTGCAGCAGCGCAGTGACGACGACCTGTTCGACGTGATCGTGGTCGACTTTCCCGATCCCACCAACTTCGCGATCGGCAAGCTCTACACCAACAGCTTCTACGCGCTGCTCGACAAGCGCCTCGCGGCCAGCGGCTACGCGGTGATCCAGACCACCTCGCCGCTGGTGGCGCGCAAGAGCTTCTGGACCGTGGCGCAGACGGTGGAGTCGGTGGGCCTGACCGCGACGCCCTATCACGTGCACGTGCCGAGCTTCGGCGAATGGGGCTTCATCATCGCGAGCCACCGGCCCTACCGAAAGCCCGACGCGCTGCCCGCGGGCCTGCGCTTCCTGTCCGCGCCCACGCTGCCGCTGATGTTCGACTTCCCGCTCGACATGGCGCGCGTGCCGGCCGAGGTCAACCGGCTCTCCAACCAGGTCCTCGTCACCACCTACGAGCAGGAGTGGGGCAAGGTCATGGCACATTAAATGGTCCTCCCCCAGGCTGCGCGGCACTGCGTGCCGCTTCGCCAACCCCCTCACCGGGGGCGACACCCGTGGCCCGGCAAAGCCGGTTCCACGGTGTCTCCCGAACAGGCCGCGCTACGCGGTCCCTTGGCAGACCGCAGGTCGGGCTCAGTTCGTTGCCTCGGCGAGGTGATGGCGACATGGGCATGAGGCGACGCAGCTTCCTCGGCACGGTCGGCGCCGCCGGTGCGCTCGCGCTCGCCGGCTGCGATGCGCCGCCACCCATCGAAGGCGGCTTCACCGGCATCGACATGGCGCGCGGCCACGCGATGCGCGACGGCACGCTGAAGTCGCGCGCGCCCGCGAGCACCCGCAAGACCCGCGTGCTGATCGCCGGTGGTGGCGTCGCGGGGCTCGCTGCGGCGCGTGCGCTGCGGCTCGCGGGCATCGACGACTTCGCGCTGCTCGAGCTCGAGGACAGCGCGGGCGGCAATGCGCGCGGCGGCATGGTCAACGGCATCGCCTGCCCGCTCGGCGCGCACTACCTGCCGGTGCCCGGCGACGATGCGCGCGAGGTGCAGGACCTGCTCGAAGAACTCGGCCTGCGCCGGCGCGTGGCCGGCCGCTGGGAATACGACGAGCGCACGCTGTGCCACAGCCCGCAGGAGCGGCTGTTCTTCCACGGCGAGTGGCAGGACGGCCTGCTGCCGGTGCATGGCGTGGGCGCCGACACGCAGGCGCAGTACCGCCGCTTCGCGCAGCGCATCGACGCGCTCCAGCATGCGGCCCACTTCGCCATTCCCACGCTCAAGGTCGCGGTCACGCCCGAGCTGCTGGCGCTCGATGCGCAGGCCTTCTCGGCCTGGCTCGACCGCGAGGGCTTCAGCGACGAGCACCTGCGCTGGTACCTCGACTACTGCTGCCGCGACGACTACGGCGCGGGCATCGAGCAGGTCTCGGCCTGGGCCGGCATCCACTATTTCGCGAGCCGACACGGCTTTCACGCGCCCGGCGATCCGTCGGGCAGCGCCAACGACACCAACCCCGAGCGCGACGGCGTGCTGACCTGGCCCGAGGGCAACGGCTGGCTCACGAAGCAGCTGGCCAAGCCATTGGGCGAACGGCTGCGCACGGGCCAGGTGGTCGTGCGCATCGCCGAGCTGCGCGGCGGCGTCGAGGTCGATGCCTGGGATGCCGCCTCGCAATCGCTGGTGCGCTGGCAGGCCGCGCATTGCATCGTCGCGCTGCCGGTGTTCGTCGCCGCGCGCGTGGTCGAGAACGCGCCCGCGGTGCTCGCGCATGCCGCCGCGCACGTGCGCCATGCGCCCTGGCTGGTGGCCAACGTGCACCTGCGCGGCCCGCTGGTCGACCGCCCCGGCGCCGCGCCGAGCTGGGACAACGTGGTCTACGGCACGCGCGGCCTCGGCTATGTCGATGCGCGCCACCAGACGCTCGACCCCACGCCGCGCGGCACCGTGCTGAGCTGGTATCGCCCGCTGGGCCCGAGCCGCTACGACGAGGGCGACGGCCGCCGCCTGCTGCTCGAGCGGCCCTGGACCGGCTGGCGCGACGACTTGCTGGCCGAGCTCTCGGTGCCGCACCCCGACCTGCCCGCGCTGGCCACGCGCATCGAGATCACGCGCTACGGGCACGCCATGGCCATTCCGCGGCCCGGCCTGCTGGCGCAGATCGGTTCGCAGCGCACCGCGCCCGACGATGCGCACCGCGGCAGCGTGATCGCGGGCCGGCTGTCGTTCGCGCATGCCGACTGGTCGGGCTATTCGATCTTCGAGGAAGCCTTCACGCGCGGGCACGTGGCCGGAGCGAGCCTGGCATGAAGACGCTGGTGCTCGGCGGCTACGGCAACTTCGGCGCGCGCATCAGCCGCGCGCTGGCCACCGATGACGCCATCGAGCTGCTGGTGGGCGGGCGCGATCTCGAACGGGCCACGGCCTTCGTGCAATCGTTGGCGGACGGGGCGCGCGCCGTCCGCGTCGATGCGCAGTCGCAGGATTTCGCGCGGGGCTTGCGCGAGCTCGGCGTCGAGCTCGTCATCCACACGGCCGGTCCGTTCCAGAACCAGGACTACCGCGTGCCGCGGGCGGTGGCCGCCGCCGGCGCGCACTACATCGACCTGGCCGACGGCCGCCGCTTCGTCTGCGACTTTCCCGCGGCGCTCGACGGCGTCTTTCGCGGCGCGGGCCGCACGGCCGTCACCGGCGCGAGCACCGTGCCGGCGCTTTCCTCGGCCGTGGTCGACCAGCTCGCGGCCGGTTGGCAGGGCATCCGCGGCATCGACATCTGCATCGCGCCGGCCCAGGGCGCGCCGCGCGGCGAGGCCACGCTCGCGGGCGTGCTCGCCTACTGCGGCGCGCCGATCCGCGTCTGGCAGCAAGGCCGCTGGACCGAGCAGCCCGGCTGGGCCAGACCCTCGCCCGTGCGCTTCGCGCGCATGCGCCCGCGCCGCGGCGCGCTGTGCGACATCCCCGATCTCGAACTCTTCCCGGCGCGCCATCCGGGCGTGCAGTCGGTGATGTTCCGCGCCGCGTTCGAGGTCGGCCTCACGCAGCAGGCCTTCGCCTTCCTGGCGGCCCTGCGCCGCATCGGCCTGCTGCCCGCGCCGCAGAAGCTGGCGCGGCTGCTGCATGCCACGGGCGGCCTGTTCGATGCGTTCGGCAGCGCGCTCGG
Organism: Variovorax paradoxus; assembly: GCA_016806145.1. Taxonomy (NCBI): domain Bacteria; kingdom Pseudomonadati; phylum Pseudomonadota; class Betaproteobacteria; order Burkholderiales; family Comamonadaceae; genus Variovorax; species Variovorax paradoxus. The sequence goes on along the minus strand of CP063166.1, from coordinate 6,621,666 downwards.
CGGCATGGTGGTGCGCGTCGAAGGCATCGACGCACGAGGCGCCGCCGCGCACCGCGCCTGGCACATCGCGGCCGACGACAACCATGGGCCGGAGATTCCCTGCATGGCCGCCATCCTGCTGGCGCGCCGGCTCGCGCGCGGCGATGCGCTGCCGATGGGCGCGCAGGCCTGCATGGGGCTGCTCGCGCTGCGGGAGTTCGAGCCCGAGTTCGCGCGCTGGGGCATGGTGACGGACGTGGTCGACGATGGCGCACGAGCGGCTTGAGTTCGACATGCCGGCGCCGGCCGACGTGGTCTTCGACACCTTCCACTACCACGTGTGGCGCGCGCGCTGGGACTCGCTGGTCGGCGATGCCCGGGTGGTGGGCGGCGCGCCGTGCCCCTTCGTCGGCGCCGAGACCGAGAACGTGGGCCATGGCTGGCTGCGCGGGCTGTCGATGCGAACCCGCTTCGTGAGCTTCGACCGTCCGCACCTGGCCGCCGCCTCGATGATCGGCCGTTCCTTCCCGTTCGATCGCTGGGCCGCGTCCATGCGGCACCGCGACACCGAGCCCGGCCGCTCCGTGCTGATCTACACCTACACCATCGAGGCGGGGCCGAGGGCCCTGCGCTGGTTGCTGCAACCGATCGTCGCCCGGGCCTTCGCGCGGCAGACCCGGCGGCGCTTTGCGCGCATGCATGCGTTCCTGGCGGTCCATGCGCAGGAAGTCGTCGACTGGCAGCGCACGCAGCACGGGAGCGCGCGGGCATGAGGCAGGGGGCCGACGACGACCGCCTGCTGCGCCTGAGCCTCGTCGCGGTCTGGCTGGTCACGGCCGTCGTCAGCATCGTCGAACTCGACGGCCAGAGCCGCCGGGTGCTGGCCGAGGCCGGTATCGCCTCGCCGCCCTGGCTGGTGCAACTGCTGATCGTCGGTGGCGCGGCGGCCGACCTCGTCGTCGGCCTCGCGCTGTGGTGGCGGCCGGGCCGCGCCAGCTACCTCGCGGCGCTCGGCCTGCTGTTGCTCATGACGGCGGTCGCCACCGGCCTGCAGCCGGCGCTGTGGCTGCATCCGCTGGGGCCGCTGCTCAAGAACCTGCCGATCGCCGCGCTGCTGTGGCACCTGTACCGGCGCGCCGTGCCATGAACAGCTACCTGGTCCTCAAGTGGCTGCACATCGTCTCGAGCGTGCTGATGGTCGGCACCGGGCTGGGATCGGCCTTCTACATGTTCTTCGCCAACCGCAGCGGCAGCGTGGCGGCGCAGGCGGTGGTGAGCCGGCTGGTGGTGCGCGCCGACTGGTGGTTCACCACGCCCACCGTGATCCTGCAGCCGGCCACCGGCTTCGCGCTCGCCCACATGGCGGGCTGGCCGCTGTCGACGCCATGGCTCGCGTTGTCGCTGGGCCTCTTCGTGTTCGCGGGCGCGTGCTGGCTGCCCGTGGTGTGGCTGCAGATCCGCATGGCCGCGATCGCCGGGCAGGCGCACCGCGACGGCCAGCCGCTGCCGCCGCTGTACGCGCGCCACCAACGCTGGTGGGAGTGGCTCGGCTATCCCGCCTTCGTGGCCATGGTCCTGGTCTTCTGGCTCATGGTGAACAAGCCCGCGCTCTCGCCCTGAACCGGGCCGGGGTGCGCGCCCGTGCGGTTTTCACGCAGACTTCACACACGCCGCGATTGCTTCACAGACAGCCTGGAGACTGCCAGGCGCCAACAAAAACACCGGGGGAGCTTCCATGCTTCAAGTTGCCAATCGAAAACTCGCGTCGCTCAGCGACGTGCTCTTCACCGGGCTGAGCCGCGCGCTCGGCTTCCTGCGCCCGCTCGCACGCGGGCTCATCGGTTCCTGGCGACCCCCGGGCTGGCTGCGCATCGCGGGCGCGCTGCTGCTGCTGGGACTGCAATGGCTGCAGCAGCGGCTCGTCTGGGTGCTGCTGCTGGTGTTGCTGGCGTTCGCGGGCTGGATGGCCAGCCCGCAGCTCCTGAAGTGGTGGCATGGCCTCACGCCCGATCGCGTCGAGCCCATCGTGGCGACCGCGCAGGTCGTGCCGCCGCCGCGCACGCAGATCGAGCTCGACAAGGGGCCCAATCCGGTCGTGATCAACTTCTCGGCCTCGGTCGCGCCCATCGCGCGTGTCGGCCAGGAAGCGGTTGGTGTCGGCATCGAGCCCGCCATCGCGGGGCGCTGGATCTGGACCGATGCCAAGAAGCTGGAGTTCGTGCCCACGCAGGACTGGCCGGTGGGCCAGGCCTACAAGGTGCAGCTCTCGAAGGACGCGCTCGCGCCGCACATCGAGATCGAGCAGCGCAAGTACGAATTCAGCTCGGCCGAGTTCAGCGCCCGCATCGCCGGCGCCGAGTTCTACCAGGACCCGGTGCAGGCCAACGTGCGGCGCGCGCTGTTCCAGGTGCGCTTCTCGCATCCCGTGAACAGCGCCGAGTTCGAGAAGCGGCTGGTGCTCACCTACGACCAGGCCTGCAGCAGCTCGTTCTTCAGCGTCGGCAAGTGCGCGAGCGAGAAGTTCACGGTCAGCTACGACAAGCTGCGCCTCACGGCCACGGTCCAGTCCGAGCCCCTGCCCATTCCCGAGAAGACCCGCCCCGTGCTGCTGAGCCTCACTTCCGGCGCGGTGGCGCAGAAGGGTGGCCCGGGCCAGCGCAACGACGTCTCGCGCGCGGTCGACATCCCCGGCCTCTTCAGCCTCGACATCGCGAGCGTCGAGCCCACCATCGTCACCGGCGAGAACGGCGAGCCCGAGCACGTGATGCACGTCAGCGCCTCGATGCCGGTGCACGAGCGCGAGATGGCGCGCCTGGTGCAGGCCTGGCTGCTGCCGGCCACCGAAGATCCCAAGGGCGATCCCGAAGACAAGTTCGACTGGTCCGCCGATCCCGCGAAGATCACCGACGCGGTGCTGCGCCGCGCGAAGAAGATCGGCCTGCAGCCCATCGCCAGCGAGCGCGAGGTGACCGAGACGGTCAGCTTCCGCCTGCCGCAGGCCGAGGGCGGGCGCTACCTGCTGGTGCGCGTGGCCAAGGGCCTGAAGACGCCCGGCGGCTACCAGCTCGGCACGGCCTTCCAGAGCGTGCAGCTGCTCAAGACCTTCGCGCCCGAGCTCACGATCATGAGCCAGGGCTCGCTGCTCGCGCTGTCGGGCGAGCGCAAGCTGCCGATCCTGGTGCGCGACCTGCCGGGCGTGCGCGTCGAGATCGGGCGCCTGCTGCCGCAGCAGCTGCAGCACCTGGTGACGCAGAGCAACGGCGATTTCTCGCATCCCAAGTTCTACGGCGGCCTCGGCACCGACAACCTGGTCGATCGCTTCGAGAAGCAGATCCCGCTGGCCATTCCGCCCGGCAAGGCGCACTACGAGACGGTCGATTTCGCCGAGTACCTGCGCAGCGACATCAGCGACCGGCGCGGCGTGTTCCTGCTCAAGGTGCAGGGCTTCGATCCCAAGGCGAAGAAGAAGCCCGAGGGCGAAGCGGACGCCGCCGAGGCGTCGTCCGAGGACGAGGAGCAGCAATCGTCCGGCGGGGACGAGGGCAATCCCGAGAGCGGCAACCCCGAGGACCAGAAGGACGAGCGGCTGGTGCTGGTCACCGACCTGGGCATCGTCGCCAAGAAGTCGCTCGACGGCATGCGCGACGTGTTCGTGCAGAGCATCGCCAATGGCCAGCCCGTGGGCGGCGCGCTGGTCGAGGTGTGGGGCCGCAACGGCATGATCGTGGCGTCGCAGGCCACCGATGCCACGGGCCGCGCGAAGCTGCCCAACCTCGCGGGCTTCCAGCGCGAGAAGCAGCCGGTGGTGCTGGTGGTGCGCAAGGACGGCGACCTGAGCTTCCTGCCCTTCAACAAGACCGACCGCACGCTCGACATCTCGCGCTTCGACGTCGGCGGCCTGCGCGCGGCCGGCGTGCCGAACCAGATGACGGCCTACGTCTTCAGCGACCGCGGCATCTACCGCCCGGGCGACACCATGCACATCGCGATGATGGTGAAGGCCGGCAACTGGGGCACCTCGCTGCGCGACCTGCCGCTCGAAGCCGAGATCATCGATGCGCGCGGCCTGAGCGTGCGGCGCGAGAAGCTGCGCCTCGGCCCCGGCGGCGCGGCCGAGATCGCGCACGCCACGCAGGACACCTCGCCCACCGGCAACTACACCGTCAACCTCTACCTGCCGCGCGAGTCCTCGCCCGGCGCGCCCGAGGTGCAGGGGCTGCTGCTGGGCAGCACCACGGTGAAGGTGCAGGAGTTCCTGCCCGACCGCACCAAGGTCACGGCCAAGCTCAGCAGCGAGATCGCCGAAGGCTGGGTCAAGCCGAAGGACATGAAGGCGCTGATCGACGTGCAGAACCTGTTCGGCACGCCCGCGCCCGACCGCAAGGTCGAGGGCACGCTCACGCTGAGCCCGGCCTTCCCGGTGTTCCGCGCCTTCGCCGACTACGCCTTCTTCGATCCGCAGCGCGCGGCCGAGAAGCAGGTGGACGACCTCGGCAGCGTGCAGACCAGCGCCGAGGGCAAGGCCGAGTTCGACCTGCGGCTGTCGCGCTTCGATTCCGCCACCTACCAGGTGCACGTGCTGGCCAAGGCCTTCGAGCCCGAGGGCGGGCGCAGCGTGTCGGCCGAGGCGCGCACGCTGGTGAGCGACCTGCCCTACCTGGTGGGCGTCAAGGTCGACGGCGACACCGGCTACGTGAGCAAGGGCGCGGCGCGCAACGCGCACGTGATCGCGATCGACCCGCAGGCGAAGAAGACCGCGGTGGCCGACCTGGTGCTGCAGCGCGTGGAGCGCAAGGTGCTGTCGGTGCTGATCAAGCAGGACAACGGCCTGTACCGCTACGAATCGCGCCGCAAGGAGATCGTGCTCGACGAGAAGCCGCTGGCCATCGGCGCAGCCGGCAACAACGTGGCGCTCGACACCGGCACGCCCGGCAACTTCGCCTACGTGGTGCGCAATGCCGGCGGGCTCGAGCTCAACCGCGTCGAGTACAGCGTGGCGGGCAATGCCAACGTCAGCCGCTCGCTCGACCGCAATGCCGAGCTGCAGCTCACGCTCGATCGCAAGGACTACGAGCCGGGCCAGGAGATCGAGGTCAGCATCCGCGCGCCCTACGTCGGCGCGGGCCTCATCACCATCGAGCGCGACAAGGTCTACGCCCATGCCTGGTTCAAGACCGACAAGACCGCCTCGGTGCAGAAGATCGTGCTGCCCAAGGACTTCGAGGGCACCGGCTACATCAACGTGCACTTCGTGCGCGACCCGGCCTCGGACGAGGTCTACATGAGCCCGCTGTCCTACGGCGTCGTGCCCTTCGCGACCAGCCTGTCGAAGCGCACTGCCAACCTGCAGCTCACGAGCACCGAGCTCGTGAAGCCCGGCCAGACCGTGAAGATGAAGCTCACCAGCGACCAGCCCACGCGTGCCGTGGTGTTCGCGGTCGACGAGGGCATCCTGCAGGTGGCGCGCTACAAGACGCCCGACCCGCTCAAGCACTTCTTCCAGAAGCGCGCGCTCGAGGTCGGCACCCTGCAGACGCTCGACCTGATCCTGCCCGAGTTCAAGAAGCTGATGCAGGGCGCCGCGCCCGGCGGCGACGGCGAAGGCGAGCTCGGCAAGCACCTGAACCCGTTCAAGCGCAAGCGCGACAAGCCGGTGGCCTACTGGTCGGGCCTGGTCGACGTGAACGGCAGCCGCGAGTTCAGCTACACCGTGCCCGAGAGCTTCAACGGCAGCCTGCGCGTGATGGCGGTGGCCGTGAACGACGAGACCACGGCCGCGAAGAGCACCCGCACCACGGTGCGTGGCGACATGGTGATCCTGCCGAATGCGCCGCTCGCGATGGCGCCCGGCGACACGGTCGAGGTCGGCGTCGGCCTGGCCAACAACATCGCGGGCTCGGGCAAGGAGGCGCCGATCGCGCTCACGCTCACCGCCTCGGGCGGGCTCGAGGTGGTCGGCGACGCGACGCAGACACTCAAGGTCAACGAGCGCGGCGAGGCCAGCACGAAGTTCAACGTGCGCGCCAAGCCCGGCGAGCAAGCGGTGCTGGGTTCGTCGGCGCTGGTGTTCACCTCCACCCACAAGAACTTCAGCGCGCGGCTCGCCACCGAGGTGAGCGTGCGGCCCGCCTCGCCCTTCGTCTCGCTGGTGCAGGCCGGCAGCTTCCAGCGCTCGGGCGAGATCGCGAGCAAGGGCGACTTCTATCCGAATTTCCGCCGCAGCGACCTCGCGGTGTCGGCCGCGCCCTGGGCCTTCGCCACCGGCTTGATGCAATACCTCGAGGCCTATCCGCATGGCTGCACCGAGCAGATCACGAGCCAGACCTTCCCGGCCGTGCTGCTCGCGGGCCGGCCCGAGCTGCTGAAGGAGATGGCGCGTGGCCGCGCGGCCGACCAGGGCCCGCTGCCCGAGGCACGCAAGACGCTCGAGCGCTACCTCGTGCAGCTGCGCGCGCGCCAGACGGCCGACGGCGGCTTCTCGCTGTGGCCCGGCGCGGGGGCCGACCCGTTCGCGACGCTCTATGCGGTGCACCTGCTGGTGGAGGCGCGCGACCACAAGCTGCCGGTGCCGCAGGACCTGCTGCAGCGCGCCAACACCTACCTGCAAGGCTGGCTCGGCAGCGGCGACTCGTCGCTCGACGGCTGGCGCCAGCGCACGCAGGCGGCCTACCTGCTGACGCGCCAGGGCATCGTGGTGCCGGCCGCGCTGGCCAACCTGCGCGAGAGCTGGCGCAACCAGCAGGTTAAGCAGACCGCGGGCTGGAGCGACGACCTCGGCGCCGTCTACCTCGCGGCGAGCTACCAGCTCGTGAAGCAGGAGCAGGTGGCCAACGAGCTGCTCAACCCCGTGTGGGCCGACCTGCTCGCGCGCAGCGAGAAGAACCAGCGCCGCAACGTCTGGGGTCGCTACTACGACCCGCTGGTGCACGACAGCATGATGCTGCACCTGGTGGGCCGGCACTTCCCCGCGCGGCTCAAGACGCTGAAGCCCGCGGTGTGGGAAGGCATGGCCGGCATGGTGCGCGACGGCTGGTACAACAGCCTGTCGTCGGCCGCGATGCTGATGGCGGTCGATGCCTACTTCGACGCCGTGGCGCAGAACGCCGAGGGCAAGCTCACGGCCTCGGCCATCGATGCGCAGGGCAAGGCCGCGGCGCTCGCGCTCGGCGCCGTCAACCCGGTGGCGCGCGCCGCGGTGCCCGCCGGCACCGCGAAGCTGGGCCTCGCGAACGACAGCGACTTCAACCTCTACTACAGCTGGACCGAGCAGGGCTTCGAACGCAAGCAGCCCGACACCGCGGTGAACCAGGGGCTGGAGGTGTTCCACGAGGTGCTCGATGCCAAGGGCAACCCGGTCACCAAGGCGAAGCTCGGCGAGGAAGTCACGGTGCGGGTGCGCGTGCGCAGCCTCGAGCGGCCGCAGATCGCCGACGTCGCGCTGGTCGACCTGCTGCCCGGCGGCCTCGAGCCCGTGCTGCAGGCCGTGGGCGACGATGCCGAGGGCGAGAACGCCGACGCGCCGGTCTGGAAGAAGCGCCTGGGCGGCAACGGCTCGTGGAAGGTGCAGTACGCCGACATCCGCGAGGACCGCGTGGTGTTCTACGGCAGCGTCGACAAGAACCTGCTCGAGGTGACCTACAAGGCGCGCGCCACCAACGTCGGCGACTTCGTGGTGCCCGCGGCCTACGGCGAGGCGATGTACGACCGGCGCATCTACGCGCGCTCGGCCGGTGCGCGCTTCCAGGTGGTCGCGAACTGAGGCCGGAGCGGAGCGAGTCATGACCCGGACCCTCGCGCGTCGGGCCCTGATCGCGGGCGTGCTGCTGGCCCTGCTGCTCGCGCTGCTGCGGCTGTGGCCGCATGCCCCGCTCAGCGAGACGGTGGGCAGCTCGCGCGCCGTCTATGCGCGCGGCGGCGAGCTGTTGCGGCTCACGCTCGCGGCCGACGAGCAGTACCGGCTGTGGGTGCCGCTCGAGCGCATCTCGCCCACCCTGATCGACGCAGTGCTGCTCTACGAGGACCGGCGCTTCCACGCCCACCCCGGCGTCAACCCCGCGGCCCTGGTGCGCAGCGCCTGGCGCATCGCGAGCGGCGAGCGCCGCCAGGGCGGCTCCACCCTCACGATGCAGCTCGCGCGCCGGCTCTACGGCATCGACAGCCGCACGGCCGGCGGCAAGGTCGCGCAGATCGCCGCCGCGCTGTGGATCGAGGCGCGCCACGGCAAGCGCGAGATCCTCGAGGCCTACCTCAACACCGCGCCCTACGGCGGCAACATCGAGGGCGTGCAGGCCGCGAGCCTGATCTATTTCCGCAAGGACGCCGCCAGGCTCAGCCTGCCCGAGGCGCTCACGCTCGCGGTGATTCCGCAGAACCCGGTCAAGCGCATCGCCGAGCGCGGCCGCAACACCGAGCTGCAGGCCGCGCGCGAACGCCTGTGGGCGCTGTGGGCCGAGCGCGATCCCACCGCGCGCCAGCATGCGCCCGACGCGCAGCTCGTGCTCTCGGCGCAGTCGCGCGGCAGCCTGCCCTTCCTGGCGCCGCACCTCACAGACATGCTGCTCGCGCAGCCGCGAAGCGATGCCGGCGTCGCGGCGCCGGTCGAGATCCGCGCCACGATCGACCTGCGCATGCAGTCCACGCTCGAGCGCGTGATGGCCCAGTACCTGCGCACGCATGCCGACGTCGGCATGAACAACGCGAGCGCGCTGCTGCTCGATGCCTCGACCATGCAGGTGCGCGCGCTGATCGGCTCGGCCGACTGGCACGACGACACCATCGCGGGCCAGGTCAACAGCACCCAGGCCAAGCGCTCGCCGGGTTCCACGCTCAAGCCCTTCATCTATGCGCTCGCGCTCGACCAGGGCCTGCTGCATCCGAAGACCATGCTGAAGGACGCACCGACCGCGTTCGGCCCCTACGCGCCCGAGAACTTCGACCACCGCTTCGCCGGGCCGCTGTCGGCGCAGGAGGCGTTGATCCGCAGCCGCAACGTGCCCGCGGTCGCGGTGGCCGCGAAGCTCTCGAAGCCGGGCCTCTACGACTTCATGCGGCTGGCCGGCGTGCAGAAACTGCAGAGCGAATCGCACTACGGCCTCGCGCTGGTGCTCGGCGGCGGCGAGGTCACGCCCGAGGAGCTCGCGGGCCTCTACGGCACCCTGGCCAACGGCGGCATCGCGCAGCCGCTGCGCTACACCGAGCCCGCGCCCGACGAGCGGCCCGCGCAGCCGCTGCGGCTGCTGAGCGAGGAGGCCTCGTTCATCACGCTCGACATGCTGCGCCAGACGCCGCGCCCCGACACCACCCTGCCCGCGCGGCCCGCCATCGCCTGGAAGACCGGCACCTCCTGGGGCTTTCGCGATGCCTGGACCGCGGGCGTGTTCGGCCGCCACGTGCTGGTGGTGTGGGTCGGCAACTTCGACGGCAGCAGCAACCCCGCGCTGGTGGGTGTCGACGCGGCCGCGCCGCTGTTCCTGCGCATGGTCGACGCGCTGCGCGCCGAGCGGCTCGATCCCGGCGAGGTCGCCGTCACGCAGCCGGCCAACCTGCGCCAGGTCGAAGTCTGCGCCGCCACCGGCGGCCTGCCCGATGCGCTGTGCCCGGTGCGCACGCGCACCTGGTTCATCGCCGGCAAGTCGCCGATCCAGGTCAGCAACCTGCATCGCGCCGTGTGGGTCGACGAGACCACGGGCAAGGTGGTCTGCGGTCCGCAACCGAACGCGCGCCAGCAGGTGGTCGAGCAGTGGGGCAGCGACATGCGCCGCCTGTTCCGCCAGGCCGGCCTGCCGCGCGCCAGCGTGCCCGCCGACGGCTGCGAGCAGAAGGATGCGGGCGCGCCCGAGGCGGCCCCGCTCATCAGCTCGCCACTGCGCGGCGTGCGCCACACGCTGCGCGTGGCCAGGCCCGAGCCGCTGGTGCTGCGCGCCGAAGCCGCGGCCGGCACGCAGACTCTTTACTGGTTCGCCGACGATGCGTTGGTCGGCCGCGTCGCGCCCGGGGAAGGCCTCGCCTGGATGCCCGATATGGCCGAGTCGGGCCGGCGCTATGTGCTGCGCGTGGTCGACGACCAGGGGCGCGCGGAGTCGCGTGAAGTGATCGTCGATATCGCACCTTAGTGGCAGTCATGTCACCGCGGCGTCACGCGTCGTCGGCAAGGTCTCGCGTTTTCGACTCGGACTCCCGACCTCCAATGAAGAAGACGCGCCTTTCCCTCCTCGCCCTGGCCGCCGCCGCCGCGTTCGCCGCCACCGGTGCCTCGGCCCAGACCGCCTTCCCCGCCACCCTCGCCGGCCATGCCGTGCTGCCCGCGCAGAGCTTCGTCGCCGCGCCGAAGGACGCGCCCAGCGACCTGCAGGTCAGCGGCAAGTTCACCACGCCCAAGCGCGTGGAAGCCATCGGCAGCGTCGAGGGTCTCTCGGGCGGCCGCGGCACCGGCGTGTCGCTGCCCTTCAAGGGCCAGCCGCTGCAGGGCCACTCGGGCATCAAGAAGATGGACGACGGCAGCTTCTGGATCCTCACCGACAACGGTGCCGGCGCGAAGGCCAACTCGCCCGACTTCATGCTCTACCTCAACCACTACAAGGTCGACTTCAAGAGCGGCAAGTTCCAGCGCCTGGCCACCGTGTTCCTGCACGACCCCGACAAGAAGGTGCCGTTCCGCATCGTCCACGAGGGCAGCAAGCAGCGCTACCTGACCGGCTCCGACTTCGATCCCGAGAGCTTCCAGTTCGCCGGCGGCGCGCTGTGGATCGGCGAGGAGTTCGGCCCCTACCTGATCAAAGCCGACCTCCAGGGCAAGGTGCTCGCCGTGTTCGACACCCAGGTCGACGGCAAGGTCGTGCGCTCGCCCGACAACCCCGCCGTGACCACGCCCGGCGTGCCCGGCGGCGCGGTCGACTTCCAGATCAAGCGCTCCAAGGGCTTCGAGGGCATGGCCGCCTCGAAGGACGGCAGCAAGCTCTACGCGCTGCTCGAAGGCCCGGTGTGGAACGCCGAGGCCAAGGACTTCGAGAAGGTCGAGGGCAAGGAAGCGCTGCGCGTGCTCGAGTTCGACGTCGCGGGCGAGAAGTGGACCGGCCGCCACTGGAAGTATGTGCTCGAGGCCAACGGCAACGCCATCGGCGACTTCAACATGATCGACGGCACCACGGGCCTGATCATCGAGCGCGACAACGGCGAAGGCACCAGCGACAAGGCCTGCCCCGAAGGCCAGAAACGCACCGACTGCTTCCACGACATCGCGAAGTTCAAGCGCGTCTACAAGGTCGAACTGAGCGACGCCAACGTCGGCGGCCCGGTGCGCAAGATCGGCTACATCGACCTGCTGAACATCGCCGACCCCGACAAGCTCGCGCGCAAGCCGCTCAACGACGGCGTGCTCAAGTTCCCGTTCTTCACCATCGAGAACGTCGACGTGGTCGATGCCACCCACATCGTCGTCGGCAACGACAACAACCTGCCCTTCTCGAGCAGCCGCGAGCCGAACAAGGCCGACGACAACGAGCTGGTGCTGCTCGAGGCGGGGGCGCTGCTGCAGGCGAAGTGAGCGGCGGAAGCGCCCGCTATCGCCCTGCGTTCGGGTCGAGATAGCAGGGCGTTTCCTTGGGGAAATCGTACCAGATGAGTATTATTCTCATTCTCCCGGCCCTGGCCTCTCCCCTTTTTGCATGACTTCCCGAACGACCTCGCACGCCGTCCGGCGCGCGGCGTGAGCGCCGGCCTGCGCTATCGCCTCGGCGTGGCCTCACGCGCCATCGCCGCCATCGCCGGCGGTTACGGCGTGGCCGCGCTCTCCGCCGCCGCGCTCGCGCTGTGCCTGCCCGCCGCCTTCGGCATGGCGCGCAGCGAAGCCGCGATGACCGGCACGCTGGCCTCCTTCCTCGTGTTCGCGGTCGCGGTGATGTGGGTGTTCGCGGCGCGCAGCGCGTGGCGCGCCTGGATCGGACTGGTCATCGCCGCGGCGCCGCTGGGCGCGCTGCTATTGGTGCTGCCCACGCCGGGAGCGGGCGCATGAAGGAGGGCTTCCGCCAGTCGATGGCCTGGCTGCACACCTGGTCGGGCCTCCTGGTCGGCTGGGTGCTGTTCATGGTGTTCGCGGCTGGCACGGCCTCGTATTTCAAGGACGAGATCACGCTCTGGATGAAGCCCGAGTTGCACGGGCTTTCGCGCACGCCGGTGCCGCAGGTGCAGGCCACCGAGGGCGCCTACGCCTACCTGCAGCAGCACGCGGCCGACTCGCCGCGCTGGTTCATCACCTTGCCGACCGAGCGCGAACCCTCGACCAGCCTGTTCTGGACCCGGCCCGCGCCGCCGGCCGGCTCGCCGCCGCGCGACCGGCGCGACCGCTTCGGCCGCGCGGTGCTCGACGCGGCCAGTGGCCAGCCCTCGGCGGCGGTGCGCGAGACGCGCGGCGGCGAGTTCTTCTACCGCCTGCATTTCGACCTGCACTACATGCCCGCGATCTGGGGCCGCTGGATCGTCGGCTTCTGCGCGATGTTCATGCTGGTGGCGATCCTCAGCGGCATCGTCACGCACAAGCGCATCTTCAAGGACTTCTTCACCTTCCGACCGAAGAAGGGCCAGCGCTCGTGGCTCGACGCGCACAACGCGACCGCGGTGCTGGCGCTGCCCTATCACGCGATGATCACGTACACGGGCCTGGTCACCCTGATGTTCATGTACATGCCCTGGGGCCCGCAGGTGGCCTACAAGGACAGCGGCGGCACGCAGACCTTCTTCTCCGAAGCCTTCGCGGGCGGCGTGCGCGAGCAGTTCAAGGCCGCGGGCCAGAAGGCGCCGATGGCACCGGTCGCGCCGATGCTCGCGCAGGCCTCCGCGCACTGGGGCGGCGCGCCGGTCGGCCGCCTCACCGTCAACTCGCCGAACGATGCCAACGCGACGGTCATCGTGCGCCGCGCCGAAGGGCCGCAACTGGGGTCCGAGCAACCGTCGATGGTCTTCAACGGCGTGACCGGCGCGCTGATCGGCGCCTACGGCGACAGCATGCGGCCCGCCGTCGAGACGCGCAGCGTGCTCTACGGCCTGCACATCGGCCGCTTCGGCGATCCGCTGCTGCGCGCGCTGTTCTTCGTCTCCGGCCTCGCGGGCTGCCTGATGGTCGCCACCGGGTTGCTGTTGTGGGCCGTGAAGGAGCGCCAGAAGTTCGCGAAGCGGCTCAAGCAGGGCGGCCGCGTGAGCTTCGGCCTGCGGCTGGTCGACGGCCTCAACCTCGGCGCGATCGCGGGCCTGCCGCTCGCGATGGCCGCCTTGTTCTGGGCCAACCGGCTGGTGCCGTTCGACACGGCCGACCGCGGCGCGGCCGAGATCGGCTGGTTCTTCGCGGTCTGGGGCGCGGCCGCGCTGCTGGGGCTCGCGCGGCCCACGCTGCGCATGTGGCAGGCGCAGCTGGCCGCGGGCGCGCTGCTGTTCGCGCTGCTGCCGATGCTCAACGCCTTCACCGGCCCCGCGCCGCTCACGGTCAGCCTGCGCTCGGGTCCGAGCGCCGTCGCCGGCTTCGACCTGGTGTCGATCGCGCTGGGCCTGGGGCTCGCGGGCGCGGCCTGGATGGTGGAACGCAAACGGCGCAAGGCCCTGAGCACCTCGGCCAAGAAAGCCGCGAAGGCCGACCCGGCCGATGACGCGGCGGACTCGCCTGCGCTCGCCACCTCGGGCCAGGGATCGTGATGAACGCCTTGCTGATCGCAACCGTGTTCGCCGCCTCGCTCGCGGGCTTCTGCGCGCTGGGCCTCGCAATGGATCGCCACAACGAGGACGTCTTCGGCCGCGGCAGCACGCCCGGCCCGTGGCGCCGCTGGCTGCAGCTCGGCGGCAGCGTGGCGCTGTGCCTGTCGCTCGTCGCCAGCCTGCGCGCCGCCGGCCATTCGATCGGCTGGGTGCTCTGGCTCGGCGCGCTCACGGCGGCCGCGCAGACGGTGGTGGGGCTCTTGAGCTATGCGCCGCGCCGCTTCCACTGGGTGGCGTCGGCGGCGGCGGCGATCGCGCTGCTGACGGGGCTCGGGTGCCTGGTGCTGGCGGCGCTGGGCGATTGAGCCGCCGCGCGGCGCTCAGGCCCGCATCAGCGCCTCGATCTCGTCCGCCTTCACCGGCACGCCGCGCGAAATGAGTTCGCAGCCGGTGGCCGTGACGATGGCGTCGTCTTCCGTGCGGATGCCGATGTTGTGGAACTGCTCGGGCACGCCGTCGGCCGGGCGCACGTAGATGCCGGGTTCGAGCGTGAGCACCATGCCGGGCTGCAGGATGCGGCTCGGGCGGTTCTTGATGAGCTCGTTCGACAGCGGGTCCTTGCGCTCGCTGACCTCGCCGACCTGCGTGGGCTCGACGTAGCTGCCGCAGTCGTGCACGTCCATGCCGAGCCAGTGGCCGGTGCGGTGCATGTAGAACTGGAAGTAGGCGCGGCTGTCGATCACGTCGTCGAGGCCACCGACCTTGTTGGCGTCGAGCAGGCCCAGGTCGAGCATGCCCTGCGCGAGCACGCGCACGGCGGCGTCGTGCGGGTCGTTGAAGCGGTTGCCGGCCTTGGTGGCGGCGGCCGAGGCGTCCTGGCTCGCGAGCACGAGGTCGTACAGCGCGCGCTGCGGGCCGGTGAACCTGCCGTTGGCGGGAAAGGTGCGCGTGATGTCGCTGGCGTAGCCGTCGAGCTCGCAGCCGGCATCGATCAGCACCAGCTCGCCGTCGCGCACCGGCGCGGCATCGGCGCGGTAATGCAACACGCAGGCGTTGGCGCCGGCCGCGACGATGGAACCGTAGGCCGGGTACTGCGAGCCGCCGAGGCGGAACTCGTGCAGCAGCTCGGCGTCGAGGTGGTACTCGCGCACGTCCTTGCCCTCGCGCAGCATGCGCGCCGACAGCTGCATCGCGCGGATGTGGGCGCGGGCGCTGATCTGCGCGGCGCGGCGCATGATGTCCTGCTCGTGCGCGTCCTTCACGAGGCGCATCTCGTCGAGCGGGCCGCAGAGGTCGCGCTGCTCCTCGGGGCACAGCGCGCCGTAGCGCACCCGCGCGCGCACCGACTGCAGCCAGCCGTCGACGCGGGTCTCGAGGCCCTTGTGGGTGGCGAACGGATACCAGACGACCGAGCGGTTCTCGAGCAGCTTGGGCAGCTTCGCATCGAGCTCGGTGACCGAGAAGGCCTCGTCGAGGCCGAGCGCCTCGGGCGCGGCGTCGGGGCCGAGCCGGTAGCCGTCCCAGATCTCGCGCTCCAGGTCCTTGGGCGCGCAGAACAGCGTCGCGCGGCCGTCGCCGCCAAGCACCAGCCAGGCGTTGGGCTCGGTGAAGCCGCTCAGGTAGTAGAAGTAGCTGTCGTGGCGGAACAGGAAGTCGCTGTCGCGGTTGCGCTGGCGTTCGGGCGCGGTCGGGATGATCGCGATGCCGTCCTTGCCCAGTTGCGAGGCGAGGCGAGCGCGGCGCTCGGCGTAGATCTTCTTGGTGTCGGTGGTGGTCATCGCGTGGAGACTTCCTCTGAGACGGGCTGGCTACGAAGGCCGGTTGAGTTCGGCGAGGCGCTCGGGCGTTCCCACGTCGGTCCAGGGGCCGGTGTAGAGCTCGGCGCTCACCAGGCCATTGTCCATCGCGGCACGCAGGATCGGCGCCAGCGGGGCTTTGACGCCGCCGGGATTGCCGCCAGGGATGGCGCAGTAGGGCGGCGCGAACAGCGCGGCGCGGTACAGGCCGATGGTCGAGAAGGTGTGGCGCGGGCCGTTCGGCGTGTTGAGCGCGAGGCCCTCGGCCGAGAGGCCGAAGTCGCCCTTGGGGTTGTGCGCGGGATTGGGCACCAGCCACAGGTGCGCGAGCTTGCCGCCCGCCACGAAGCGCTCGACCGCGGCCTGGGTGAAGACGAAGCCGGGCGCGAACACGTCGCCCGCCGCGACCCAGAACGGATCGCCCAGCAGCGGCAGCGCGCGCACGATGCCGCCCGCGGTCTCGAGCGCGCCGCCGAAGTCGCGGGCCTCGTCGGAGTATGAAATCGATAGCGCCACCTGGCCGTCCAGCAACGGTTTCGAGCCGAAGTGGCTGGAGATCCGGTCGCCGAGCCAGGCCGTGTTGAGCACCAGTTCGGTGAAGCCGCCGGCGGCCAGCGCTTCCATCGGCCATTGCATCAGCGGCTTGCCGCGGACCTCGAGCAGGGGCTTGGGGGTGGTGTCGGTCAGCGGCCGCATGCGCTCGCCGCGACCGGCCGCGAGCACCATGGCCTTGGCCGCCACCGTCGCGTTCCCGCTCAAGCGCTGGCCGCCACGCGCCCGCGTTGCAGCTCGTTGCGTTCGCTGTGGCGTGGGCGGAACAGCGAGACCAGGCAGTCCATCAGCGCATGCGCCTTGGCCGAATGGTCGCCGCCGAAGTTGCAGACGTAGACGTCGAGCGTGACGGCGCGCTGCTCGGGCCAGGTGTGCAAGCACAGGTGCGATTCGGCCAGCAGCACGGTGGCGGTGACGCCGCCGGGGCCGTGCGAGGTGGCCGGGAAGCCGTGGACCAGCTTGCCCACCGGCTGCAGCCCCGCGGCCGACACCGCCTTGAGGCAGACGGCGCCGAGCGCCTCGCCATCGGTGAACCACTGCGCGCCGCATTGGCAGTCGTGAAGGTCGGCGGTGAGGTGCAGCCCGTGCATATGTCCGCGACTTTAGTACATCGCTCATGAGGGAAAACGCGGGTCCGCCCGGCTGCGCAAAATAAGCGCAGAGGGGTGTAGAGAGGCTGTCGGTGCCGATTCGGGCTCGCCCGGTAAAATCGCGGGTTCTCCCGAGTCCCACCCACCCAACTCCCCCGAAAGTTCCCTGCCCATGGCCAACCAAGCCCTGATGGCCAACGCGATCCGCGCGTTGGCTATGGATGCCGTTCAACAAGCCAATTCCGGACATCCGGGCGCACCGATGGGGATGGCCGACATGGCCGTCGCGCTGTGGGGCGAGCACCTGCGCTACAACCCCGCCAACCCGCACTGGTTCGATCGCGACCGCTTCGTGCTGTCGAACGGCCATGCCTCGATGCTGCTGTACGCGGTGCTGCACCTGACCGGCTACGACCTGCCGATCGACGAGCTCAAGAACTTCCGCCAACTGCACAGCAAGACCGCGGGCCACCCCGAGGTCGACGTGACCCCCGGCGTGGAAACCACCACCGGCCCGCTGGGCCAGGGCATCACCAATGCCGTGGGCTTCGCGCTGGCCGAGAAGCTGCTGGCCGCCGAGTTCAACCGCAAGGGCCACGACATCGTCGACCACCACACCTACGCCTTCCTGGGCGATGGCTGCATGATGGAAGGCATCAGCCACGAAGCCTGCGCGCTGGCCGGCGCCTGGCACCTCAACAAGCTGATCGCGCTGTACGACGACAACGGCATCAGCATCGACGGGCAGGTCAAGCCCTGGTTCATCGACAACACGGAAGAGCGCTTCAAGGCCTACGGCTGGAACGTCATCGGCCCGATCGACGGCAACGACGCCCAGGAAGTGTCGAAGGCCATTGCCAAGGCGAAGAAGGAAACGTCGCGCCCCACGCTGATCGCCTGCAAGACCACCATCGGCAAGGGCAGCCCGAACCGCGCCGGCACCGCCAAGGCGCACGGCGAGGCGCTCGGCGCCGAAGAGATCAAGCTCACGCGCGAAGCCCTGGGCTGGACCGCGCCGGCCTTCGAGATCCCGACCGAGGTCTATGCCGACTGGAACCACAAGGACGAAGGCCACCGCCTCGAGACCGACTGGAACGATCGCTTCGCCGCCTATGCCGTCGCCTACCCCGAGCTGGCCGGCGAGTTCACGCGCCGCATGAAGGGCGAGCTGCCCAAGGAATTCCACCAGGTCGCGTTCGACACCGTGGTGGCCGCGCACACCAAGGCCGAGACCGTGGCCAGCCGCAAGGCCAGCCAGCTCGCGCTGGAAGCGTTCACCGCCGCGCTGCCCGAAATGCTCGGCGGCAGCGCCGACCTGACCGGCTCGAACCTCACCAACACCAAGAGCACCGCCGCGCTGCGCTTCGATCCGAAGACCGGCGCCGTGGTCATGAACGTGCCGGCGGTCGAGGCCAAGCCCGGCGCGGAAGACGAAGCCAAGTCCGAAGCGCCGGCCGAAGCCCCGCACGGCACCATCGGCCGCCACATCAACTACGGCGTGCGCGAGTTCGGCATGGCCGCGATCATGAACGGCGTGGCGCTGCATGGCGGCTACATCCCCTACGGCGGCACCTTCCTGACCTTCAGCGACTACAGCCGCAACGCGATCCGCATGGCCGCGCTGATGAAGCGCCGCGTGATCCACGTGTTCACGCACGACTCCATCGGCCTGGGCGAAGACGGCCCGACGCACCAGTCGATCGAGCATGCCGCCTCGCTGCGCCTGATCCCCAACCTCGACGTCTGGCGTCCGGGCGACACGGCCGAGACCGCCGTGGCCTGGGCCGTGGCGCTGCAGAACCAGTCGCGCCCGACCGCGCTGCTGCTGAGCCGCCAGAACATCGCCTATGCGGCGAAGAACGAACTCGGCGACATCAGCCGCGGCGCCTACGTGCTGTCCGAGCCCGAACAGGTCGGCCTGAAGAACAAGAAGACCGCGGCGGTCATCATCGCCACCGGTTCCGAAGTGCAGCTCGCGCTCGCCGCGCAGAAGCTGCTGGCCGAGAAGAAGATCGCGGTGCGCGTGGTGTCGATGCCCTCGACCACCACCTTCGACCGCCAGGACCTGGCCTACAAGAAGGCCGTGCTGCCGAAGAAGCTGCCGCGCGTCGCGGTCGAGATGGGCTGCACCGACGGCTGGTGGAAGTACGGCTGCGCCGCCGTCGTCGGCATCGACACGTTCGGCGAATCGGCACCCGCGCCGGTGCTGTTCAAGCACTTCGGCTTCACGGCCGAGAACGTCGCCGCCACGGTCGAGGCCGCGCTGCGCGACTGAGGCCGCGGCGCGCCTTCCGTCCGATCAAGATCAGAGAAGTTTTTCAACCTTAGGAGCAAGTCAGAT
Source organism: Variovorax paradoxus (assembly GCA_016806145.1). Classification (NCBI taxonomy): domain Bacteria; kingdom Pseudomonadati; phylum Pseudomonadota; class Betaproteobacteria; order Burkholderiales; family Comamonadaceae; genus Variovorax; species Variovorax paradoxus. The sequence continues at coordinate 6,602,728 of CP063166.1, read as the reverse complement.
GGCTATCAAACTCGGTATCAACGGCTTCGGCCGCATCGGTCGCAACGTGCTGCGCGCAGCCGTGCAGAACTTCAAGAACGACATCGAAATCGTTGCCATCAACGACCTGCTCGAGCCCGACTACCTGGCCTACATGCTGCAGTACGACTCGGTGCACGGCCGCTTCAAGGGCGAGGTCACGGTCGAGGGCAACACGCTGATCGTGAACGGCAAGAAGATCCGCCTGACGCAGGAACGCGACCCCGCGAACCTCAAGTGGAACGAGGTCGGCGCCGACGTCGTGCTCGAGTCGACCGGCCTGTTCCTCACGAAGGAAACGGCGCAGAAGCACATCGACGCGGGCGCCAAGAAGGTGATCCTCTCGGCCCCGTCGAAGGACGACACGCCGATGTTCGTCTACGGCGTGAACGACAAGAAGTACGCCGGCGAAGCCATCGTCAGCAACGCCAGCTGCACCACCAACTGCCTGGCCCCGCTGGCCAAGGTGCTCAACGACAAGTGGGGCATCAAGCGCGGCCTGATGACCACCGTGCACGCCGCCACCGCCACGCAGAAGACCGTGGACGGCCCGAGCAACAAGGACTGGCGCGGCGGCCGCGGCATCCTCGAAAACATCATCCCGTCGTCGACGGGCGCGGCCAAGGCCGTGGGCGTGGTGATCCCCGAGCTCAACAAGAAGCTCACGGGCATGAGCTTCCGCGTGCCGACCTCCGACGTGTCGGTGGTCGACCTGACGGTCGAGCTGGTGAAGGAAGCCACGTACAAGGAAATCTGCGCCGAGATGAAGGCGCAGAGCGAAGGCGCGCTCAAGGGCGTGCTGGGCTACACGGAAGACAAGGTGGTGGCCACCGACTTCCGCGGCGACCCGCGCACCTCGATCTTCGACGCCGAAGCCGGCATCGCGCTCGACGGCACCTTCGTGAAGCTCGTGAGCTGGTACGACAACGAATGGGGCTATTCGAACAAGTGCCTCGAGATGGTGAAGGTCGTCTCGAAGTAAGCCTTCGAACCCGCCAGGAAAAAACGCGCTCTCCGGAGCGCGTTTTTTCTTTGGGGGCGCCGCCTTCAGCGCAGCTTCTCGTTGCGCCGTATCTCGCTCGCGAGCTGCCCCGCCATGCGCGCCGCGGCGCGCCGCGCGGCCAGGCCGAAGTCGCCCTTGTACTCGCCGAACTCGGCCGTGCCGTTGCCGACCGCGCGCACCCGCGTGACCTCGGCACCCGCGGCATCGGTGACCACGCACTGCACCTCGGCGGTGAACGAGGTCGGCGGCCAGGCGAGCAGCGAGGTGGAGCTCGAGTCGGTCGTGATCTTCGGCGTGAACACCAGCGCGATGCCGGCCGCCTGGTTGGCCTTCACGTCGTTCGCGGTGCGCAGCACCACCACGTCGCGGTAGACAGAGCGCAGCGCATCGCGCACCGGCTTCTCGAGGTCACGGTAGGGGAAGTAGCTGACCCTGTCGCCGCTGCCGCCGGGCGTGACCACCTGGGTGTCGCGCTGCGCGTCGGTCATCACGTAGGCCACCTTCTTCTGCACCAGGTGCTGCAGCGAACGCGGCGGCGCCGGGTCGGTGACCATGGTGATCGGATGGGTGCAGGCCGCGAGCAGCAGCGCGCCGAAGGCGAGGGCGGCGATGCCGGCGGCGCGCGCGCAGGAAGGGAGCAGGGACATGGCGGCGCCTCGTGTCGTTGTCGTCATGGCCGGATCGCCGCCACGAACTGCGGATCGGCATAGACCTGGCGCAGCAGCGCGCGCACCAGGCGCGGGTACTCGGCCTGGCCGGCCGGCACGGCCACCGCGGCGCCGTAGCCCGATTCGAACTTCGTCTCGCCGCGGTAGGTGCGGCGCAGCCGCTGCACGTCGCCGCGCGTGACCACGATCTCGACCTCCATGCGGCCGCCGCCGTTGAACACGCCGAGGTCGAGCTCGTTGAGCAGGATGCGCGCCGCGATGCGCGTGGGCGCCTTCGGATCGAGGATGGAGATCTCGGCCAGGTCGCGCCGCATCGCCTCCTCGAGGTAGAGCGCGAAGCTGCCGTTGGGCGAGACCAGGCGCGTGCTGCGCATGCGCACGTTGTTGACCCTGTCCTCGGGATCGGTGGGTTGCGCGCGCGCCACCGCCACCATGCCGGGGCGCGTGGCCTCGAGGCGGTCGAGCGCCTCGTAGTCGGCCGCGTAGGGCGGCGCCATCAGCGGCGCGCAGCCGCTGGCCAGCAGCACGAGCGCGGCCAGCGCGGCGGGCACCGCGGCGGCACGCGCACACCGGCGCGTGCCTTGCGAACGGAAGATCGCCATGTCCGTGGTCCCCTCTCTGTGTCGTTGAACGGCTGCCGGCAAAGGTAGCAGCATCGCGAGCGCGCGAATACAACGGAAAGGGGTAGGCGGCGAAGGAGAAAGAAGCAAAAGCGCCCGTCGGGCGCGCGACCTCAGACCGGCTCGAGCACGTGGATCAGCTTGCTCTCGACCAGCGCCTTGGTCTTCTCGCCATGGGCCTTCATGTGCGGCGCGACCGCATGGGCCTGCAGGTCGGCCAGCGTTTCCCACTTCTCGATCACGACGAAGGTGTCGGCGCCGAAGCTGGCCTTCGAGGGCGGGATGCCTTGCGCGTCGATGGTGGCGCCGTACTCGACGCAGCCCTTCTCGGCCAGCACCGCGGCGCGGTTCTCGGCGAAGGCGGCGAGCAGTGCGGCGCGCTGGCCGGGCTTGGCGGTGATGACGGCGACGACGTGGATCATGGGCGAGGGTCTCCTGGGGATGGGAAGAACGGGCCGGTGCGGCCGCGAGCCTTCGAATCTAAAAGATTCCGCGCGGGCCTGCCGGGGGCGCTGGTCCGATGGGCGACAAGACCGAGGGCTTGTCCCTATCATCGCGCGCATGTTCTTCCCGCTGCCCCGCACCGCCACCGCGCCCTTCTGTCCGTCCGAGGTGAAAGGCAGCGTCGCGGTGCCGCGGGAACTGTCCTTCGGCCGCAAGCTGCTGCGCTACGCGGGCCCGGGGTTGCTGGTGTCGGTGGGCTACATGGACCCGGGCAACTGGGCCACCGACATCGAGGCCGGCTCGCGCTTCGGCTACGGCCTGCTGTTCGTGGTGCTGCTCGCGAGCCTCGCGGCGATGCTGCTGCAGACCCTGTGCGTGCGGCTCGGGCTGATCGCGCAGAAGGATCTGGCGCGCGCCTGCCGCGAGCGCTATTCGCCGCGCGTCAACCGCTTCCTCTGGCTCGGCGCCGAACTCGCCATCGTGGCCTGCGACCTGGCCGAGGTGCTCGGCAGCGCGCTCGCGCTGCACCTGCTGTTCGGCGTCTCGATCCCGGTCGGTATCCTCATCACCGCCTTCGACACCCTGCTGGTGCTGGGCCTGCAGGGTGCCGGCTTCCGCCGCGTGGAGGCGATCGTGCTCGGCCTGGTCGGCACCATCGCGGCCTGCTTCGTGGTCGAGCTCGCGATGGCGCCGCCCAACTGGCTCGGCGTGGCGGTCGGCTTCGTGCCGATGCTCGAGCGGCTGCATCAGCCGGGCGCGCTCTACCTCGCGATCGGCATCGTGGGCGCGACCGTGATGCCGCACAACCTCTACCTGCATTCGTCGATCGTGCAGACCCGGCTGGTGGCGCCGACCGAGCCCGCGCGGCGCGAGGCGGTGCGCTTCTGCACGCTCGACGCGGTGGTCTCGCTGTCGCTCGCGCTGCTGGTCAACGCGGCCATCATGGTGCTCGCGGCCAGCGCCTTCCACGGCACCGGCCACACGGCGGTGACCGAGATCGACGATGCCTACCGGCTGATCGAGCCGGTGGTGGGCAGCGCGCTGGCGGCCACGCTGTTCGGCGTGGCGCTGCTGGCCTCGGGCCAGAGCTCGACCTTCACCGGCACCATCGCGGGCCAGATCATCATGGAAGGTTTTCTCGACCTGAAGATCCCGTGCTGGCAGCGGCGCCTGATCACGCGCGCGCTGGCGCTGGTGCCGGCCTTCGTCGGCGTGTGGTGGTTCGGCGACGGTGGCGTGGGCAAGATGCTGGTGCTGAGCCAGGTGATGCTGAGCTTCCAGCTGCCGTTCGCGATGTGGCCGCTGATCCGCTTCACGAGCGACCGCGCGCTGATGGGCGGCTTCGCGAACGGTCCGGTGGTGAAGTCGCTGGCCTGGCTGCTGTTCGGCGTGATCAGCGCGGCCAACGTGTGGCTGGTGGCGTCGGTGGTGCTGGGCATCGGTTGAGCGCCAAGTGCCAGATGGCGGATGCCGGGCGTGGATTTGCATCCGGTTACCGCGGCTTGGTCCGAGGCCGTGATGCGAAGGCCCTAGCATCGGTCGGTCGCATCACCCAGGAAGCCCCGCGCATGTTCATCGTGACCCTCACCTACATCCGCCCCCTCGAGGAGGTCGACGCGCTGATCGACGCGCACATGGTGTGGCTGCGCAAGCACTACGAGAGCGGGATGTTCATCGCCTCGGGTCGCCAGGTGCCGCGCCGCGGCGGCGTGATCGTCGCGCGCTCGGGCGACCGCGCCGCGCTCGAGGCGGTGCTGGCGCGCGACCCCTTCGTGCAGGGCGAGGTGGCGCGCGCCGAGGTGATCGAGTTCGTGCCGAGCATGACGGCGCTGGGCGCCGAGATGCTCAAGACCTTCTGAGTCTTCAACTCGCCGGCTTGTCCTCGCGCCCGCCCGGGTGCCGCGCGAAGCGCCCCGGGTCGCGGCCATGCACCGGCGCCCCGTCGTCCCAGGGCCAGCCGCCGAACTGCGTGCGGCGGTAGTCGGCCAGGGTCTGGCTGATCTCGGCCTGCGTGTTCATCACGAAGGGCCCGTACTGCACCACCGGCTCGGCGATCGGGCGGCCCTGCAGCAGCAGGAACTCGGCCGTGTCGGCCTCGCCGTTGACGATCTCCACCGCGCTGCCGGCATGCAGCTCGATGGCCGCCGGCCCCTGCACCTCGCGGCCCGCGATGCGCGCCCGCGCACCCTTGAAGAAGTACAGCATGCGCCGCGTGCCTTCGCCGCTGGCGGCCGGCAGCGTCCAGTCGGCGCCGGGCGTCATGCGCAGGGTCCAGATCGCCACGTCGGCCTCGGTGCGCGCGGCCCACGAATCGGGCGGCGGCGCCAGCGGATCGATGGGCGCGGGCGCGCCGGCCTCGGCCGCGTTGCCGAGCTGGCCCGCGATCACCGCGATCTCGGTGCGGCCGCCGCGCGGCGACTCGACCACCAGGCGCGGAATCGCCTCCGACCAGAACATGGTGAAGTGCGGCTCGGCCATCTTGCTGGCGGCCGGCAGGTTCAGCCAGATCTGGAACAGCTCGAGCGGATTCGCCGCGTCGGCGTCGAGCAGCGGGAACATCTCCGAATGCACGATGCCCTTGCCGGCGGTGAGCCACTGCACGTCGCCGCCGCCGAAGCGCGCGGTGGCGCCCAGCGAGTCGGAATGGTCGATCAAGCCTTTGCGCACGATGGTCACGGTCTCGAAGCCGCGGTGCGGGTGCGAGGGAAAGCCCGGCACGGTCTCGCCGTGGTACATGCTCCAGCCGTCCTTGCGGCTGAAGTCCTGGCCGATGTCGCGGCCCGCGAGCGAGGCCTCGGGGCCCATCTGCGCATTGGCGCGCGGATAGGCGTCGTCGTGGTAGACGCAGAACAGGAACGGGTCGACCGTCTCCCACGGGAAGCCCAGGGGCTTGATCCCCACGATGGGGTTGTAGCTGGCGGTGGCGGTGGGCACGTCGGCCTTCCTTTCGGGGTCGGACGCCGTCGATGGCGCGGTGTCCTTGCCGCTCATGTCGGGGCGCCGGCGCCCATCGGAAGGGCGCGTGCGCGCGACAGTGCGGCTCGCGGATGGAACGATGGGCATCGCCGGAGTCGCCTGCCGTCCTTATTGCTGGGGCATCTGCGCGTTCGGGTCCATGAACACGAGTTCCCAGAGGTGGCCGTCGAGGTCCTGGAAGCCATGGCCGTACATGAAGCCGAGGTCCTGCGGCGCGCGCGGCGTGGTGCCGCCGGCGGCGACCGCCTTGGCCACCAGCTCGTCGACCTCGGCGCGGCTCTCGCACGACAGGCACAGCAGCACCTCGGTGCTGGTGCGGGTGTCGGCGATCGCCTTGTCGGTGAAGGTCTTGAAGAAGGACTCGACCAGCAGCATCGCGTGGATGCTGCCTTCCTGCACCACCATGCAGGCGGCATTGGCGTCGGTGAACTGCGGGTTGAAGCTGTAGCCCAGCGCGTTGAAGAAGGCCTTGGACTTGTCGAGGTCCTTGACGGGGAGGTTCACGAAGATCTGCTTGGTGGCCATGGTGTTTCCTGTGCGTCGAAAGAAGAGAACGAAAGAGGGGACTTCGGGTCGCTGGACGGGTTGTTGTGTACAGCGTCCACAAATTATGCAAAACAAAATGGACGGTGTCCACATCAATTTGCAAGAAGACGCTTCCGGCCCGCGGCGGCTCGCCCCGATGCCCGCGCGCACCGTGCGTCGATGGGTGGCGCCACGGCGCGCAGCGTGCATCATGGCCGGCTCATGGAAATCGAATTCAAGTTCCACATCCCCGCCGACCGCCTGAAGGCCGTCGACGCCGCGCTGCGTCGCGGTGCCGTGGTGCGCACGCGGCTGCAGGCGCGCTATTTCGACACCGCCGACGAGCGGCTGGCCGCGCAGGGCATCGTGCTGCGGCTGCGCAAGGAGGGCCGGCGCTGGGTGCAGACGGTGAAGGCCACGGGCGACAACGCGCTGCACCGGCTCGAGCACAACGTCGACCTCGGTACCGCGGGCGCTTCGCCCGACATCGATCCGCGGCGCCACGAGGGCACGCCGGTCGGCGAGCGGCTGGCGCGGGCGCTCGCGGGCGAGGATGGACAGTTCCTGGCGCTGGTCGAGCGCCAGTCCACCGACATCGTGCGGCTTACGCGCGACGTGCGCAGCACCGGGCCGGGCGGCGTCGTGGCCGAGCTGGCGCTCGATGTCGGCAAGGTGGTGGCGCATGCCGGCACGCCCGAACAGCGCGCATCGCCGGTCTGCGAACTCGAGCTCGAACTCAAGCGCGGCAGCGTGCCGGGCTTGGTCGCGCTGGCGCAGCGCTGGTCGCAGCAGCACGGGCTGTGGTTCAGCACCATCTCGAAGGCCGAGCGCGGCGCCCGCCTGCTCGCGGGGCTCGAGGTGGTGCCCGCCGTCAAGGCCGAGCCGCCGCGCTTCGCGAGCGCGCCTGATGGCCGTGCGATCCAGCGCGCCGTGGTCGCGAACTGCCTTGCGCAGATCCTGCCGAATGCCACCGAGGTCGCGGCGGGCAGCGACGACGAGGAACAGATCCATCAGCTGCGCATCGGCATCCGGCGCCTGCGCACTGCCCTGCGCGAACTCGAGGGGCTCGATCCCACGGGCGCCTTCGACCGCGCGGGCTGGGAGCCGGCGCTGGTCGACTGCTTCCGCGCGCTCGGCGCGCTGCGCGACCGCGAGCAGGTGGCGAAGATCGCGCAGCCGAAGCTGCGCGAGGCCGGGGCGCCCGAGGTGGATCCGCTGGCCGGCGATGCGGCTGGTGCGGGCGCCTCCCAGCCTTCACCCGGCGAGGCCGTGCGCGCGCCGGCATTCCAGGCGGTGCTGGTGGCCCTGATCGGCTTCACCGCCACCGAGGCCCCGGCGCCCGAACCGGCCGCGGAGGGCGCGCCGCCCGTCACGCCGCTGAATCCCGACGACGCCCGCCGCTTCCTGCGCAAGCGCCTGCAGCGCCTGCACCAACATGCCCTGCGCGACGGCGGCCGCTTCGAATCGCTCGACACCGACAGCCAGCACCGCGTGCGCAAGCGCCTCAAGCGCTTGCGCTACCTCGCCGAATTCGCGGCGCCGCTGTTCGAGACCAAAGACGAGAAGAAGGGCGACGACAAGAGCGCCGCCGAGCGCTACCTGAAGCGCCTGCGTCCCGCGCAGGACGCATTGGGCGAGTACAACGACGAGGCCGTCGCGATGGCCCTGTACCGCGAAGCCACGGCGCACGATGTGCGCGCCTGGTTCGCGGTGGGCTGGTTCAGCGCGCGGCATGCGGCGGGGGCGGCGGCCTGTCGGGAGGCGCTGGAAAGGATCGAGGGGGCGCGTCGCTTCTGGAAGAAGAGGAAGAGCTGACCCGCTGCAATGCAGGCAGCAGTCGAGCGACGCCGGTCAGTTGCCAAGGTCCAGACTTAGTTGAGAGCCCGGCAGCGCAGGATCAAGCCGGCGATCGGCCAGACGCCTTGCGGCAGCTCCTGCTGCCCATGCGAAGAGCGCGATCCAGGAAAGCCATGCGCAAAACAGGAAGAGAAGAGCAGCGCTCCAACGCTGCTCTTTCAATGCGTCCTTGAAGAAATTCGCGGACTCTTTCTCCTTCAGTATCTCGCAGAGGATGCCGACCTCCTGCGGCGTGAAAGACGTGCTGATCTGAATGGCCTCGTTGCTTGCCGAGCAATTGCTCACGCGCAGCGGTGTCTCATCGAACGGCCATAGAGGCCACAGTGGCTTCACGTCCGTGGTCGTTGCCAAGAAGAAGCGATTCGTAGCCTTCAAACTCATCAGCGAACGCGACGAGACCAAGCTTGCTGCCGAGGCAGCGCAGAGCAGTACCGCGATAACGAAGCCTGCCAGCTTCACTCCCTGCAAACTCTGCGATGGCAATTTCGTTGCGTTGACCTCGCGCGTATCTGGATCGAAGAACTCGCCGCATATGCGCAGGGTTCGCATCTGGACACCGTTGAGCTTTGCCCAGCGGATGAGCTCTCTCGCTTTCTCCAGACTCGTGACAGGCAGTCCGGCAAACATTCGAAAAGAGACCAGGCTGGTCTGCTCGTCGACGAAAGCCCGGATCTCTGGATCGGAAATCTCCTGATTCCCGTGCACCAGCTGCCAAAGCCGCCGGATCAGCACATGGCGAGATTCCGTCCGCCATATCGTCCACAAAAACACGCCGCAAATGAGCAGCGGCGTTGCGATGCTGAAGACTTTGGAGACGTCGGAAATGCTCGCGGAATCCATCGGACGTAGCCGCAGCTAGCGCTCAGTGGTGGTGGCCGTGCGCCCCATGCACATGCCGATGCTCGATCTCCACCGGCAGTGCCTCGCGCACGTCCGTCACGGTCAGGCTGAAGCGCAGCGCCTTGCCGGCCCACGGATGGTTGCCGTCGAGCATGACGACCGGGCCCTTGATCTTGATCACGGTGAACACGTGCTCGCGGCCGTCGTCGAGGCGGCCCTGCAGCTGGCCGCCCACCTTCACGCCCGGCGGGAAGTCGGTCTTGGGAATGCTGCGCACCAGCGTCTCGTCGCGCTGGCCGAAGGCGTCCTCGGGCGCGAGGTTCAGGGTGGTCTGGTAGCCCTTCTCCTGGCCGTCGAGCGCTTCCTCGATCTTGGGCAGCGTGTTCTCGTAGCCGCCATGCAGGTAGGCCATGGGCTCGGGGCTGGCCTCGATCAGCTTGCCCTGGGCGTCGGCGACTTTGTACTTGAGGGTGACGACGGTGTCTTTTGCGATTTTCATCGGGCCATTTTCCGTGCAAACCGATGGGCCGTCGCAGCTAGGTCTTCCACGAACGGAAGGCCTCCGGAAGGGTTTCCTCGGTGCTCAGCTTCTCCATCACCATCGCGATGAAGGCCGACACCGCGAGCGGCAGGTGCTTGCGGCTCGGGTACAGCACGGTGAGCCCCTGCCCCGTGCGCTGGTACTGCGGCAGCACCGGCATGAGCCGGCCGGCCGCCACGTCGAGCCGGCCCATCGAGGGCGGCAGCAGCGCGATGCCCAGGCCGGCCACGGCCGCCCGGCGCAGCGCCTGCGCGGTGTTGCCGCTGAAGCGGCCGGCGACCTGCACCTCCTCCTCGCCGTCCGGCCCGGTCAGCCGCCAGGTCGCGCGGCCGCTGGGATGCGGCGCGGTCACGCAGTCGTGCTGTGCCAGATCCTGCAGCGTGGCCGGCGCGCCGTGCGCGGCGATGTAGGCGGGGCTCGCCACCAGGCCGTCGGTGCGCGGGCCCAGCAGCTTGCGGCCGACGTAGCCCGAATCGGGCTGCGCGCCGCCGCGGAAGGCGACGTCGATCTGCTCGGCGATCAGGTCGGCCCGGGCGTCGCTCAGCACGAAGTCGACCCGGACCCGCGGATGCGCGGCCAGGAAGTCGGCCACCCATTCCATCGGGAAGAAATCGAAGAAGTCGGCGGTCGCCGCCACCCGCACGAGGCCGCTGGGCTCGCGGCTGCCGGTGACCAGCTCCTGCCCGGCCTCGACCAGCCCGTCGACCGCGCCCGCGCAGCGCTCGTGGAAGGCCTGGCCCGCGCTGGTCAGGGTCAGCTTGCGGGTGGAGCGCTGCATCAGCCGCGTGCCCAGCTGCGCCTCGAGCTGCTGGATGCGCCGGCTCACGGTGTTGGGCGGCATCCCGAGGCGCCGGGCGGCTTCCGCAAAGCTGCCATGGCGCACCACCTGCACGAACATGGCGATGTCGTTGAGGTCGAGCATGGGATTCGATTCCTTCCAAAAATGGACGAGTGCAATCCGACTCTACCGTCTAGTCGATCAATGGGTGGCGCCCTAACCTTCGATCCATCGGGCCAGCCGGCCCGTCCGTCCATCCATCGACCCCGAATCCCAGGAGCTTTCATGTCCACCACCCAACCCCGCATCGGCATCGTCATCGGCTCGACCCGCGAAGGCCGCTTCGGCGAGAAGCCCGCGCACTGGATCCACGAGATCGCGAAGCAGCGCACCGACCTCGCCTTCGAGCTGGTCGACCTGCGCGACCATCCGCTGCCCTTCTTCGACGAAGCCGGCGCGCCGGCCTGGGGCCCGGTGAAGAACGAGGCCGCGCAGCGCTGGCAGGCGAAGCTGGCCAGCTTCGACGGCCTCGTCGTGGTCACGCCCGAGTACAACCACGGCCCGAGCGCGGTGCTGAAGAACGCGATCGACTGGGCCTACAAGGAGTTCGTGCGCAAGCCGGTCGGCTTCGTGGGCTACGGCGGCGTGGGCGCGGCGCGCGCGATCGAGCAGCTGCGGCTGATCGCGGTCGAGATGCAGATGGCGCCGGTGCGCAACGCGGTGCACATCGGCATGGTCGAGTTCCTCGGCATCTGGCAGCAGGGCAAGAACTTCGAGGACTTCCCGCACCTGGCGCAGGCGGCCGGCGGCATGCTCGACGACCTGGCCTGGTGGACCAAGGCGCTGAAGACAGCGAGGGAGGCCGCATGAGCACCGACGTCGCGACCAGGACCCGCGCCATCGTCTATCGCACGCGCGGCATGAAGCACGGTCCGATCGCACGGCTCGTGAGCCCGGGCGACCTCGGCGAATTCCTCAAGCCCTTCGTCTTCCTCGACCTGTTCGGCTTCGACACCGAGGGCGGCCATCGCGGCTTTGGCATGCATCCGCACTCGGGCATCGCCACGCTGACCTGGCTGATCGAGGGCGATACGCTCTACGAGGACACGACCGGTGAACAGGGCGTGCTGCGCGGCGGCGGCGTCGAATGGATGCGCGCGGGCAATGGCGTGTGGCACACGGGCGCGCCGGCGCCGGGCGTGCAGCGCGTGCGCGGCTTCCAGCTCTGGGTGGCGCTGCCCGCATCGGAAGAGAACGCGCCCGCGCAGAGCATCTACCTCGCGCCCTCGCAGGTGCCGCGCGAAGGCCCGGCGCGCGTGCTGCTCGGCAGCTACGGCGCGGCGCGCAGCGCGATTCCGGCACCCGCGCCGATCAACTACCTCGCGGTGCAGCTGAAGGACGGCGAGCACTGGCGCTACACGCCGCCGGCCGGCCATACGGTGGGCTGGCTCGCGGTGGAGAGCGGCCGGCTCGACGCGGGCGACGAGGCGGGCGGGTCGATCGGCGACGGCGAGCTCGCGGTGTTCGAGGAGTCGGGCGAGGCCATCGACCTCGTGGCGCATGGCGACACCTCCTTCGTGCTGGGCTCGGCGGTCAAGCATCCGCACGAGCTCGTGATGGGCCACTACTCGGTGCACACCAGCCGCGCGACGCTGGACCAGGGCGAGGCCGAGATCCGTCGCATCGGCGCGAAGCTGCGGCAGGAGGGCCGGCTCGGCCGGGCCGCATAGCGCAGGAAGCGCGGCTCCGACGAGCCGCGTAATCGAGCATGCGCGCGCCGGGCGGCTGCGCCAGAATCGTTCGCTTCCAGAACGATTCAGCCAGCCGCCCCCCATGAACATCGTCGATTCCTTCGCCGACGTCGCCCGCTTCGTCGACATCCGGCGCGACATCCACGCCCACCCCGAACTCGGCTTCGAGGAACACCGCACCTCCGAGAAAGTGGCCGGCCTGCTCGCCGAATGGGGCATCGAGGTGCACCGCGGCATCGCGGGCACCGGCCTGGTCGGCGTGCTGCGCAAGGGCACGGGCGGGCGCACCATCGGCCTGCGCGCCGACATGGATGCGCTGCCGCTGCACGAGGCCAACGAGTTCGCCCACAAGTCGCGCCACGCGGGCCGCATGCATGCCTGCGGCCACGACGGCCACACCACCATGCTGCTGGCCGCCGCCTGGCACCTGTCGCAACAGGGCCCGGACGACTTCGACGGCACGGTGCATTTCATCTTCCAGCCCGCGGAGGAGATGGGCAAGGCCGGTGCCAAGAAGATGATCGACGAGGGCCTGTTCGAACGCTTCCCGTGCGACGCGGTCTTCGGCCTGCACAACTTCCCCGTCGGCGACGTGGGCCGCTTCGCGCTCAACGAGGGCGCGCTCATGGCCTCGAGCAACACCTACCGCATCACGCTGCACGGGCGCGGCACGCATGCCTCGATGCCGCACACCGGCATCGACCCGGTGGCGGCGGTGGTCAACCTCGCGCAGCAGCTGCAGACCATCGTCGCGCGCACCATCCCGAGCACCGAGCGCGCGCTGCTCGCGGTCACGCAACTGCGCGGCTCGGACGCGCCCAACATCATTCCCGACGAAGCCACGGTCGGCGGCACCATCCGCACCTTCTCGATCGAGGCCATCGACCTGCTCGAAGCCCGGCTGCGCGAGGTGGCCGCGGGCGTGGCGGCGGCGCACGGCTGCACGGCCGAGGTGTTCTTCAACCGCTCCTCGCCACCGACGGTGAACCATCCGGCCGAGGCGCGCTTCGCGGCCGGCGTGATGCGCGAGGTGGTGGGCGACGACATGGTCACCACCGACTTCCCGGCGGTGATGGGCGCCGAGGACTTCGCCCACATGCTGCTGGCGCGGCCCGGCTGCTATGCCTTCCTAGGCAATGGCGACGGCGACCACCGGCTCGACGGCCACGGGCCCGGGCCTTGCATCATCCACAACAGCTCGTTCGACTTCAACGACGAGATCATCCCGATCGGCGCGAGCTACTTCGTGCGGCTGGCGCAGCGCTGGCTCGCGCCGGGGCGCTGAAGCGACCACGCGGATTTCCTCTTTTCCCCAACCCGACGAAAGCGGCCCTACCGATGACCACCCCGTTCGCCCGACGCTCGCTCCTGGCCCTTGCTTGCGTGGCTGTCGCGCTGCCCGCGATGGCGCAGCAGCGCGTGATCCACATCGTCGTGCCCTTCGGCACCGGCGCGGTGCAGGACACCGTGGCGCGCGCCTTCAACAACGAGCTCGGCGCGGCGCTCAATGCCAGCGCCATCGTCGAGAACCGCGCGGGCGCGGGCGGCACCGTGGGCGCGGCGATAGCAGCCAAGGCGCCGGCCGACGGCAACACGCTGGTGCTCGCGGCCGCGAGCCACAACATCGCGGGCTTCCTCTACAGCAAGCTGCCCTACGACCCGCTCAAGGACTTCGTGGGCGTGGCCAACATCGGCAACGCGGGCTACGTGCTCGCGGTGGCCAGCGGCATGAACGTGTCGACCACGGCCGACTTCATCAAGGAGGTCAAGGCCAACCCCGGCAAGTACAACTACGCCTCGGCCGGCAACGGCAGCGCCACGCACCTCGCGATGGCCTCGTTCCTCGCCAAGGCCGGGCTGCAGATGACGCACATCCCGACCAAGTCCACCGGCGAGGCGGTCAACGAGGTGCTCGCGGGCCGGGTGCAGGCGGTGATCTCCTCGAGCATCGGCGTGATGGGCTTCCAGAGCGATCCGCGCATGAAGCTGCTGGCCTCGACCGGCCAGTCGCGCAGCCCCTTCCTGCCGAAGCTGCCCACCGTGGCCGAGAGCGGCCTGCCCGGCTATGCCTTCGATTCGTGGATCGGCCTGCTCGCGCCGGCGGCCACGCCCAAGGCCGAGGTCGAGCGGCTCAACGCGGCCGTCAACAAGGTGATCGCCGACCCGGCCATCCAGGAACGCTTCACGCGGCTGGGTGTGGAGCCACGCAGCCAGAGCGTCGAGGAATTCCAGAAGCTGCTGCGCGCCGACTGGGATGCGATGGGGGCGGTGGTGAAAGCGTCGGGAGCGAAGGTCGACTGACGTCGAATACAAGCTTTGGCAGATAAAAGGTAAATACAAGCCAAAACCTGTAAATTGACAAAACAAGGGAGGGCCTTTATCTTGAAGACAAGATGGACTACCCCCTTCGTTTTGCCGACCAGCTCCGGGCGCACCTCCAGGCGCTGCGGAAGAAGCGCGGCCTGACGCAGGCGCAGGCCGGCGCCCTCGTCGGCGTCAGCCAGGCCCGGATCGCCGAGATCGAGGCGAATCCGGGGGCCGTCGGCTTCGAGCAGTTGATGAAATTGCTGGCGGCGCTGGGTGCGTCGATCTCGCTGCGCGACGAGGACGAGGTTCCGGCGAATGCGGAGCTTCCCGATGGCGACCCGCGCCCGAACGACCGCAACGCGCCGCGCGCCTATGGCCGGGTGCCGTCGCCGGCCGCACCGGTCGTCCAGGAAAAAGGCATGGAACCGCCGGCCGCCTCGTCGCTCCCCGAACCGCAAGCGCCGCGCCCCGCCGCGGCTGGCCCCGTGCCCGCCGCCCGCGAGCGCTTCGCCGCCGCGCCGAGGAAGGGCTCCTGGTGAGGCGCGCGCTCAAGGCCTGGATGAACGGCGAGCTCGTCGGCACCTGGTCGGTCGACCGCGAATCCCACACCTTCCGCTACGAGCCCGCGTGGCTCGCGTCGCCGCGGCGCCGCTCGCTGTCGCTCTCGTTGCCGATCACCACGGCGCTCGAAGTCCAGGGCGAGGCGGTGCGCAACTACTTCGACAACCTGCTGCCCGACAACGAGCGCATCCGCATTCGCCTGGGCCAGCGCTTCGGGCTCAGGAGCACGAAGGTCTTCGACCTGCTCGAAGCCATCGGCCGCGACTGCGTGGGCGCGGTGCAGCTGCTGCCCGACGGCGCGATGCCCGAGGGCTGGGACCGCGTGGACTGCGAGCCGCTCGCCGACGAGCAGGTGGCCGAGCTGCTGCGCGCCGTGCCGACCGAATCGACGCCCGAGCGGCTGCGCGACCGCGACCTGTTCCGGATCTCGCTGGCCGGCGCGCAGGAAAAGACTGCGCTGACCCGCGTCGACGGCCGCTGGTGCCGCCCGCACGGCGCCACGCCGACCACCCACATCCTCAAGCTGCCGCTGGGGCTGATCGGTGGCTCGCGGCGCGTCGATGCCTCGGACTCGATCCACAACGAATGGCTCTGCGCGCGGATCGTCGGCGCGCTGGGCCTGCCGGTCGCGCCGACCGCCATCGAGACCTTCGGCGACCAGCAGGTGCTGGCGGTCGAGCGCTTCGACCGCGAATGGATGACGAGCGCGAACGGCGAGCGCTGGATCGCGCGCCTGCCGCAGGAAGATTTCTGCCAGGCGATGGCACTGCCGCCCGAGCGCAAGTACGAGCAGCATGGCGGCCCCGGCATGACCCGCTGCCTGCAACTGCTGCAGGGCAGCCGCAACCGGGACGACGGCACGCTGTTCCTGCTCGCGCAGCTCGCCTTCTTCCTGCTGGCGGCCACCGACGGGCATGCCAAGAACTTCTCGCTCCACCTGCAGCGCGGCGACGTCTACGAGATGACGCCGCTCTACGACGTGCTGTCGATGTGGCCCTACTTCGGCAACGGCGCGAGCCAGTTCCAGCCGCGCCGGGCCGAGCTGGCGATGGCCGTGCGCTCGAAGAACGCGCATTACGCGCTGCACACCATCCAGGCCCGCCACTGGTGGGGGCTCGCGATGCGCAACGGCGGCGACCACACCTGGCGCGCGATGCTCGCGATGGTCGAAACGCTCGACGAGGCGCTGGCCGAGGTTGAGGCCGCGCTGCCCGCGGACTTTCCCGTGCGGACCTGGGAGGCGGTTTCGCGCGGCATGCGCGCCGAGGCGCGGCGCTTCCTCTCGGGCGTGGCGCCCGCCGCGACGCCCTGACCGGGCGTCGTCCTCCAGCCGGATGCGCTCGCCGCGTGCCGGCGTGTAGGACGCCCGTGCATTGACTTCAGCCTTGCCCGGGCGATGCTGGGAACGGGTTCCGGCTCGGAGGCCGGACCGCAGGAAGGAAGGCTTTCATGGAACAGACAACGACAACAGGCATGCCCTCGCGCCAGGGCGGAACGCACAAGCTCTGGGTGGCGATCGGCGTGCTCGCGGTGGCCGTAGCCGCGCTCGGCGGCGCGCTGTGGCAGAAGCACCAGGGCGGCACGGCGGCGGCACCGCCCGTGGCCCTGGCCACGGGCCCGGCGCCCGACGACTTCAAGCCCGATGCGGCGCCGCCGGCGCTTCAGCCCTTGCCGTCCGGCCCGACCGTCAACGCGACGGCGCCCGCGCCAGCCATGAGCGCCGCGCCGCAACCCGTGCCCGCCGCGGGCCCCGCGCCGATGGCCGCCGCGCCCGAACCCGTGGCCGCCCCGCCCTGCACGGTCTGCGGCCATGTGGAGACGGTGCGTGCCGTGCAGCGCACCCAGCGCCCGAGCGGCGTCGGCATGGTGGCCGGCGGCGTGGTCGGCGGGCTGGTGGGCAACCAGATCGGCCACGGCGGCGGCCGCACGGCCGCGACCGTGCTTGGCGCCGTCGGCGGCGGCTACGCCGGCAACGAGATCGAGAAGCGCACCCACACGGTCACCGTCTACCAGGTCGGCGTGCGCATGGACAACGGCACCCTGCGCAGCGTCGAGACGCGCAGCGCGCCGCCGATCGGCAAGGCCGTGAGGCTCAAGGGCCACACGCTGAGCCCGGCCGACGGCCACAAGTAAGCGTTCGCTGACACGTCCCGGAACCGCGCCCGGCAGGCCCTGCCGGGCGCATGCTCGTTTACGAGAATATTGACGGTATATACTTAATATATTTAAATCCGCTCCGTCCCAGCCCCGCCCATCCGGGCCCATCCAAGGAGCGAATTCGTGAGCAACCCCCGCTGGCAAGGCATCTTTCCCGCCGTCACCACCAAGTTCCATGCCGACGAGCGCATCGATGCCGAAGGCACCGCGCGCCACATCGACTTCCAGATCCGCAACGGCATCCACGGCCTCGTCACCTGCGGCTCGCTCGGCGAAGCCAGCACGCTGTCGCTCGAGGAGAAGCTGCAGGTCGCGCAGATCGCGCTCGAGGCCGCCGACGGCCGCATCCCGGTGCTGGCCAACGTGTCCGAGACCAGCACCCGCGATGCGCTGCGCTACGTCGAGGGCGGCAACAAGCTCGGCGTGGCCGGCTACATGGTCATGCCCTCGGTGATCTACGTGGCCGACGCGCGCGAAGCCATGCTCAACGTGCGCACCATCGCCAACGCGGCGCAGAAGCCGGTGATGGTCTACAACAACCCGGTGGCCTACCGCGTCGACCTCAAGCCCGAGCACATGGTCGAGCTGGCCGACTGCGAATGGATCGCGGCCATCAAGGAGAGCACCGACAACATCCGCCGCATCACCGACCTGCGCAACACGGTCGGCGACCGCTACCAGCTGTTCCTCGGCGTGGACGACCTCGCGTTCGAGGGCCTGGCGCTGGGCTGCGACGGCCTGCTGGCCGGCGTGGGCTGCGCGTTCCCGCGCGAGACCGTGGCGCTGTACGACCTGATGAAGGCCGGCCAGTTCGCCGAGGCGCTCAAGCTCTACCAGTGGATGACGCCGATGCTGCACCTCGACGTCTCGACCAAGCTGGTCCAGAACCTCAAGCTCATCGACCACCTCGTGGGCGTGGGCACCGAGCACGTGCGCCGTCCGCGCCTGCCGCTGGTGGGCGCCGAGCGCGAGGCCATCGAGGCCATCGTGAAGAAGGCGCTCGCGACCCGCCCCGCGAAGTACCAATCGGTCGCCTAAGCCCTTCGTTTGCTGCGTTTCCCCCGAGGGCGGCGCCCTCGTTTCCCTCGTACCCTCCGTGTCCCCTTATCCAGGAAGAAGCATGAAGACACCATCGAAGATGATTCCGCTGCTCGGCCTCGTGGCGCTGGCCCTCGCAACCCAGGCGAAGGCGCAGGAGCAGGTGGTCAAGATCGGCCATACCGGGCCGCTCTCCGGCCCCAATGCGTTCGCGGGCAAGGACAACGAGAACGGCGTGCGCCTCGCGATCGAGGAGCTCAACGCGAAGAAGCTCGTGGTCGGCGGCAAGACGCTCAAGTTCGAACTGAAGTCGGAGGACGATGCCTGCGATGCCAAGAGCGGCGTGGCTGTGGCGCAGAAGTTCGTCGACGACAACGTCAAGTTCGTCATGGGCCCGTACTGCTCGGGCGTGGCCATCCCGGCCTCGCGCGTCTACAGCGACGGCGGCGTGCTGCTGTCGACCGTGGGCACCAACCCGAAGGTCACGCAGGGCGGCTACAAGAACCTCTATCGCATCATCGCCAGCGACAACCAGATCGGCGGCAGCATGGCCGTGTACGCGGCCAAGGTGCTCAAGGTCACCAAGGTCGGCGTGATCGACGACCGCACCGCCTTCGGCCAGGGGCTCGCCGAGGAGTTCACCAAGGAAGCGAAGAAGCAGGGCCTCACCGTGGTCGGCCAGGAGTTCACCACCGACAAGGCGGTCGACTTCACCGCCATCCTGACCAACATGAAGGCCAAGCAGCCCGAGGCGATCTTCTTCGGCGGCTACGCACCGCAGGGCGCGCCGATGACGCGGCAGATGAAGCAGCTCGGCATCAACGCCAAGCTGCTCGGCGGCGACACGCTGTGCAGCCCCGCGATGGGCAAGCTCGGCGGCGACGCGGTCAACGACGCGGTGTTCTGCGCCCAGGGCGGCTCGATCCTCGAGAAGGCGGTCAGCGGTCCGGCCTTCAAGGAGAAGTTCAAGAAGCGCTTCGGCGCCGACGCCGATGCCTACGCGGCCTCGTACTACGACCAGGTGATGTTCATCGGCGAGTCGATGGCCAAGGCCAACTCGATCGATCCCGACAAGGTCGGCGCCGAGCTCTACAAGACCACCTACAAGGGCGTGGCCGCGACCTACGCCTACGACGACAAGGGCAACATGAAGCAGGCACCGATCACGGTGTTCACCTTCAAGAACGCCGCGCCGACGGCGCTCGCGAGCTACTGAGCCGCGCCTTCCCGGAAGGGGCCGCGGCCCCTTCCTCCTCCTTTTCCTTCAACGCATCGCCGTCTTCGTGGAAGGCGATGCGCCAACCCCCATGCACCGCATCCAGATCATCGACTCGCACACCGGCGGCGAGCCCACCCGCCTCGTGACCGGCGGCTTTCCCGACCTCGGCCGCGGCAGCATGGCCGAGCGCCGCGCGCTGCTGGCCGAACGGCACGACCCCTGGCGCGCCGCTACCGTGCTCGAGCCGCGCGGCAGCGACGTCGTGGTCGGCGCGCTGCTGTGCGAACCGGTTTCGCCCGATGCCGCGGCCGGCGTGATCTTCTTCAACAACGCGGGCTACCTCGGCATGTGCGGCCACGGCACCATCGGCCTGGTCGCGAGCCTCGCGCACATGGGCCGCATCGGCCCCGGCGAGCACCGCATCGAAACGCCCGTGGGCACCGTCACCACCACGCTGCACGAAGACGGCGCGGTCAGCGTGCGCAACGTGCCCGCGTACCGGCACCTGCACCAGGTGGCCGTCGAGCTGCCGGGCCACGGCACGGTGCGCGGCGACGTGGCCTGGGGCGGCAACTGGTTCTTCCTCGTGAGCGAGACCGCGCACGGCCAGCGCGTGGCGAGCGACAACCTCGCCGCGCTCACCGACTACACGGCCGCGCTGCGGCGCGCGCTCGCGGCGCAGGGCATCACGGGCGCCGAGGGCGCGGAGATCGACCACATCGAACTGTTCGCCGACGACGCGGACGGCGCCGACAGCCGCAACTTCGTGCTGTGCCCCGGCAATGCCTACGACCGCTCGCCCTGCGGCACCGGCACCAGCGCCAAGATCGCCTGCCTCGCGGCCGACGGCAAGCTCGCGCCCGGCCAGGTGTGGACGCAGGCCAGCGTGATCGGCAGCCGCTTCGAGGCCAGCTACGAGCCCGCCGACGACGGCCGCGTCATCCCCACACTGCGCGGCCGCGCCCACATCAGCGCCGAAGCCACCCTGCTGATCGACGAGGCCGATCCCTTCGCCTGGGGCATCCGGCTCTGACGCGGCAGATGGCCGACGCGGACGCGATCGTCATCGGCGCCGGCATCGTCGGCGCCGCCTGCGCGCATGCGCTCGCGCGCGCCGGCCGCCGTGTGCGCGTGATCGATGCGCGCCGGGGCGGCGCCACCGGCGCCGGCATGGGCCATCTCGTGGCGATGGACGACAACCGCGCCGAGCTCGAGCTCAGCAGCCGCTCGATCGACCTGTGGCGCGCGCTCGCGCCGCGCATGCCGGCCGACTGCGCGCACAGCGCCTGCGGCACGCTCTGGATCGCCGCCGACGACGCGGAGATGGCCGAGGCCGAGCGCAAGCGCGAGCGGCTCGCCGCGCTGGGCATCGCGAGCCGGCTGCTCGACGCGAAGGCATTGGCCGCGGCCGAACCCGCGTTGCGCGCCGGCCTCGCGGGCGCGCTCGAGGTGCCGGGCGACGGCATCCTCTATGCGCCGAACGCGGCGCGCTGGCTGCTCGCGGACGCGGGCGCCGCGATCGAATTCGAGCAGGCCCGGGTCGCGGCCATCGAGGACGACGGCACCTTGCTTCTGGCCGACGGCGGCCGGCGCCGCGCCGCGCAGGTCGTGCTGGCCGCCGGCCTCGAGGCCACCGCGCTGTGCCCCGAACTGCCGCTGCGGCCCAAGAAGGGCCACCTGCTGATCACCGACCGCTATCCGGGCACCGTGCGGCACCAGCTGGTCGAGCTCGGCTACGTCACCAGCGCGCACCATGCCGAGGGCGACTCGGTCGCCTTCAACGTGCAGCCGCGGCCCACGGGGCAGCTGCTGGTCGGTTCCTCGCGGCAGTTCGACACCACCGATCCCGCGGTCGAGCCCGCGATGCTCGCGCGCATGCTGCGGCGCGCGATCGACTACCTGCCGGGCCTCGGCGAACTCAGCGCCATCCGCAGCTGGACCGGCCTGCGCGCCGCCACGCCCGACGGCCTGCCGCTGCTGGGCGCGCATCCGTGGCGCGAGAAGCTGTGGCTCGCGCTCGGCCACGAAGGCCTGGGCGTGACCACCGCGCCGGGCAGCGCCGAGCTGCTGGTGGCGCTGATGACGGGCACCGCGCCGCCGTTCGATGCGCGGCCCTTTGCGCCCGGGCGGCTGCTGGAGACGGTGGCATGACGCAGGTCCTGCTGCAGATCGACGGCCGCGAGGTGCGCGTCGCGGCCGGCAGCTCGGTCGCCGCCGCGCTGCGCATCGCCGACACGACCCCGGCCATGGGCGTGGCGCGCGTCTCCGTCACCGGCCAGCCGCGCGCGCCCTTTTGCGGCATGGGCATCTGCCAGGAATGCCGCGTCGCCATCGACGGCCGTCGCCGCCTCGCCTGCCAGACCGTCTGCGGCGAAGGCATGCGCGTGGAGACCCTGCGATGAGCACCGACGCCATCGGGCTCGAACACTGCGACCTGCTGATCGTCGGCGCCGGTCCCGCGGGCATGGCCGCCGCGCTGGCGGCCGCGCCCAGCGGCGCGTCCATCGTCGTGATCGACGACAACCCCGCACCCGGCGGCCAGATCTGGCGCGATGGTCCCGGCGCCAGCCTGCCGCCGGCCGCGCGCCGGTTGCGCGAGGCGCTGGCTGCCCGCGCCAACGTGCGTGCGTGCGCGGCACGCGCGTCGTGGCCGCCAGCCGCGCCGCGCGAGCTGCTGCTCGAGGAGGCAGAGCGCGCCTGGCGCCTGCGCTGGGGCAGGCTCGTGCTGTGCACCGGCGCGCGCGAACGCCTGCTGCCCTTTCCGGGCTGGACCCTGCCCGGCGTGACCGGCGCGGGCGGCCTGCAGGCGCTGATCAAGGCCGGCCTGCCGGTGGCGGGCGAGCGCATCGTCGTCGCCGGCACCGGCCCGCTGCTGCTGGCGGCCGCGGCCACCGCGCGCCAGGCCGGCGCGAAGGTGCTGCGCATCGCTGAGCAGGCGGCCTTCGGCGCGGTCGCGGGCTTCGCGCTGGGGCTCGCGCGCTGGCCCGGCAAGGCAGTGCAGGCGCTGACGCTGGCCGATGCGGCCTACCGCACCGGCTCGCACGTGGTCGAAGCACTGGGTACGACACGGCTCGAATCGGTGCGCCTGAACCAGGGCGGCCGCCTGCAGGAGATGGCCTGCGAGCGCCTGGCCTGCGGTTTCGGCCTCGTGCCCAACACCCAGCTCGGCCAGATGCTCGGCTGCGCGCTCGCTCCCTTCGGCGACAGCGGCACGCTCGCGCTGGCCGTCGACGAGCGGCAGGCCACCCGCCTCGACGACGTCTACGCGGCCGGCGAATGCACGGGCTTCGGCGGCAGCGAACGCGCGCTCGCGCAGGGCGCCATCGCGGGCCATGCGGCCGTCGGCGACGACAAGGCCGCACGCTTGCAATACGCCGAGCGCGCGCGCTGGAACGCTTTCGCCACGCGGTTGCACCGCAGCTTCGCGCCCGGTCCCGCGATCCGCGCGCTGGCCCGGCCCGACACGCTGGTGTGCCGCTGCGAGGACGTGCCCTTCGCGGCGCTCGCCGGCTGCGGCGGCTGGACCGACGCCAAGCTGCACCAGCGCTGCGGCATGGGCCCGTGCCAGGGGCGCGTGTGCGGAGACGCCGCGCAATTCCTGTTCGGCTGGACGCCGCCCGCGCCACGGCCGCCGCTGTCGCCCGTGCGCATCGCGACGCTGGCCGGCCTGGGCGCGCGCGACCCGGACTGATCCACACTACGCAGATCCGCGTCCCCAAACATCCATGGCTGCTCCGATTCCCGCTCCTGCCCCCGCGTCCGCCCCGAAGCGCCGCGCCGCCGACATGGCCTACGACGCCATCGAGACCCTGCTGTCCACGCTGCAGCTCGAGCCCGGCAGCCAGATCGTCGAAGCCGAGCTGGCCGAGCGCACCGGCCTGGGCCGCACGCCGGTGCGCGAGGCGCTGATGCGCATGGTGTCGATCGGCCTGGTCGTGCAGCAGGCGCGCCGCGGCCTGCTGGTGTCGACCATCGACCTCGCCGACCACCTCGACGTGGTGCAGACGCGCCGCGTGCTCGAGCAGCTGATCGCCACCTGCTCCGCGCGCCGCGCCACCGCGCCGCAGCGCAAGGAGATCGTGCGCTGCGCCGAGCAGATGGTGGAGGCGGCCGCGCGCGGCGACCTCGACGGCTACATGCGCGCCGACCATGCGCTCGACCTGGTGAACCACCAGGCCAGCCACAACGACTCGGCCGTCAAGGCCGTCACGCCGTTGATCGTGCAGTGCCGCCGCTTCTGGTACGCCTACCAGCACCAGGGCGAGATCGTCGAGGGCGCCAACGCCCACCTCGAACTGGCGCAGGGCATCGCCACCGGCGACGAGGCCGCCGCCACCGCGGGCGCCGACCGGCTGATGGACTACCTCGAGCGCTTCGCGCGCAAGATCATCGACCGCTAGGAGGCTGCGCCCTGGCGCCGCTGCCGCAGCACCGTCGCGCTCTCGCCGCCCTGGCCCCAGTTGTCGGGATCGATCTCGTCGATCAGCACCGTCACGTCCTCGGGGCGCTTGCCGAGCACCTCCTGCAGCAGCCGGGTGGCGCCGGCGATCAGCGCGGCTTTCTGTTCGCGCGTGGCCGGTGTTTCGCGGCGCGCGAGGCGGATGGTCACGAGAGGCATGGTGGGGTGTCCGTCAGGTCGAGGAGCGCCGATTCTCGCCAGCCGGCCCCGGGGAATTCCGCGTGCGCCGCGCCAACCCGCGGCGCATACTGGCCCGATGGCCGTCGCACCCCGAGCCCGCCCCGAGGATTTCTTCAGCACCGACGAATGGCAGGCGCTGACCGCGCGCTCGTCGTGGAAGGGGCTGTGGCTGGTCGCGCACTGCTGGGGCGTCATCGGCCTCGCGATGCTGGTGGGCATCGTCTGGCCATGGACCCTTCCGCTGATGGTGCCGATCGTCGGCGCGCGCCAGCTCGGCCTGTTCATCCTGATGCACGACGCGGCCCATGCCGGGCTGCACCGCAACCGCCGCGTCAACGACTGGGTCGGCCACTGGCTGTGCTCGTCGACCCTGCGCGAGTACCGGCCCTACCACCTGCAGCACCACCGCTTCGTGCAGCAGACCGAGGACCCCGACCTCGTGCTGTCGGCGCCGTTCCCGATCTCGCGCGCCTCGATGTGGCGCAAGGTGGTGCGCGACCTCAGCGGCCAGACCTTCTACAAGCAGCGCTTCGGCCATGTCGCCGAAGGCATCCGCCTGCGCGCGCCGGGCGAATCGGCGCTGAAGGCGTTCGGCCGCGAACTCGCGAAGGACCGGCGCTTCTTTCTCGCCAACGGCCTCGGGCTGCTGGCCTTCGCGCTGGCCGGCTACGGGTGGGCCTGGTTCGCGCTGTGGCTGCTGCCCATGGCGACCTGGCTGCCGCTCGTGAGCCGGGTGCGCAACATCGCCGAGCATGCGCTGGTGGCGCAGAACGAGGCCGATCCGCTGCGCCAGGCGCGCACCACGCATGCCAACCTGGCCGAGCGCATCTTCATCGCGCCCTACTGGGTCAACTATCACTGCGAGCACCACATGTTCACCAGCCTGCCGTGCTGGAGCCTGCCCGAGGCGCACCGGCTGCTGCGGCGCGGCGGCACCACCGCGCGCATGGAAGTGCAGCCCGGCTACCTGAGTCTGCTGAAGCAGGCCACGGCGGCCTGAAACTTCAGCGCGTAGCCGGCCGCGCCGCCGTGGGCAGCGCGCCGCGCTGCGCATGCTGGCTCAGCCAGATGCTCGCGATCACGATGGCGATGCCCGCCACCTGCAGCGGCGACAGCCGCTGGCCCAGCAGCACCCAGCCGAGGATCACGGCCGTCACCGGGCTCAGGAAGGCCAGCGAGGCGATGGCGGCCGGCTCCAGCCGGGCCACGCCACGGAACCACAGGATGTAGGTCAGCGCGGCGCCCACCAGCCCGAGCCAGCCGAAGCCCAGCCAGTTGGTGGCCGTGAGCGGCGGCAGCGCCGGTTCGAGCCACAGCGCCACCGGCAGCAGCAGCAGGCCGCCCGCGGTGAGCTGCCAGGCGGTGAAGGTCAGCGCCGAGACCGGCGGCTGCCAGCGCCGCGCCAGCACGGTGCCGAAGGCCATCGACACCGCGCCCGCGAGCGCCGCCGCGATGCCCACCGCGTCGAGCCTCGCCTGCGGCGTGAGCACCAGCAGCGCCACGCCGCCGAAGCCCACCGCGGCCGCCACCACCGACAGCGCGCGCACCCGCGTGCCGAGCAGCGCGCTCGCGAGGAACACCACCATCAGCGGCTGCAGCGAGGTGATCGTGGCCGCCACCCCGCCCGGCAGCCGGTAGGCCGCGATGAACAGCATCGCCCACAGCAGCGAGAAATTGAGCGCGCCCAGCACCAGGATGCGACCCCACCAGGCGCGTTCGGGCAGCTGCCGCACGATGGCCAGCAGCAGCAGGCCCGCGGGCAGCGCGCGCAGCATCGCGACCGTGAGCGGGTAGTTCGCGGGCAGCAGCTCGGTGGTGACGATGTAGGTGCTGCCCCAGATCGCGGGCGCGGCGGCGGTCAGCAGGATGTCGGCGCCGCCGGCGGAAGGGCGGGTGCTGCGGTCGGTGGTGTCGGTCATGGAGGCTTGAATCTATCAATTGACCGCTGGTTGTGAATGTCTGAATAATGAATTGATTCATTACCAATGGTTGTGGATCATGGACCATCTCACGGCCCTCCAGGTCTTCCGCACCGCCGCCACCAGCGGCAGCTTCGCCGGCGCGGCGCGCCAGCTCGGGCTGTCGGCCGCCGCGGTCAGCAAGAACATCGCCGAGCTCGAGGCGCACCTGAAGGTGCGGCTCATCAACCGCACCACGCGCAGCATGAGCCTCACCGAGGCCGGCGCCGCCTACCACCAGCGGCTCTCGCGCATCCTCGACGACCTGAGCGAGGCCGACGCCGCGCTCGCGCCCATGGGCAGCAGCCCGTCGGGCGTGCTGCGGGTCAGCGCGCCGCTCACCTTCGCGCTGACCTGCATCTCGCCAGGCATCCCGGCCTTCATGGAGCGCCATCCGAACCTGCGGCTCGAGCTCGACCTGCAGGACGCGCGCACCGACCTGATCGGCGGCGGATACGACCTCGCGATCCGCGGCAGCGACCGGCTCGAGGACTCGAGCCTGGTGGCGCGCGAGCTCACGACCATGACCCACGTGCTGTGCGGCGCGCCGGCCTATTTCGCCGCCCGTGGCCGGCCCGCGCGGCCCGAGGACCTGAAGGCCTTCGACTGCGTGCAGTTCACGCTCTCGGGCCATGCCCACAAGTGGACCTTCCGGCGTGCCGGCCGCAGCGTGGCGGTGCCGGTCGACGGGCGCTACAAGGTCAGCTCCAGCCTCGCGGTGCGCGACGCGCTGCTCGCGGGCTTCGGCCTGAGCCTGATCCCGCGCATCTACGTCGCGCACGAGCTGGCCGCGGGCCGGCTCGAGGCGGTGCTGGAAGATTGGGAGGCCGACCGCACGCCGGTCTATGCCGTCTATCCCTCGCGTTACCTGGCCGCGAAGACGCGCGCCTTCGTCGACTTCCTGCTCGAGCGCTTCGCCTCGGGCTGACCGTTGAGCAGCCGGGCGATGGGCGTGCGGCGCGCCAGCAGCTCGTAGCTCGCGAGCGCGACGAGCGAGGTGGCCGCGATGTTCAGGCCCATCTTCGCGAGCGCCCCGAGCGGCGCATGGAACAGCAGCACGCCGAAGCCAACGGTGCCGAGCATGTGGACCAGGTAGACCCAGTAGGAGCTGCGCGAGAGGTAGTCGAGCACGCCGTTGCGCCGCGGCAGCCAGCGCACGAAGGCGCCGATCAGCGCCAGGCTCCAGAGCCAGCCGGCGGTGCCGTAGGCGAAGGCGACCCAGAACGCGGCATGCGGCAAGGGCGTCGTGCCGCGCGCGGCGCCCAGCAGCACGAGCGTCGCGCCGAAGAAGGCCAGGCCCGCGAGCGCCAGGACCTGGCAGCGCGCGGCGAAGCGGGCGAGCAGGTCCTGCCGCCCGTGCAGGCACAGGCCGAACACGAAGAACAGGCCGCTGTGCACCCATTCGCCCCAGGGCGGCAGGAAGGAGCCGCTCTGCGGCGCCAGGCCCGTGGGATGGAAGGACCCGGCCAGCGCCAGCGGCAGCGCCAGCACCAGGACGCCCCAGGGCTGGCGTGCCAGTAGCGCGAAGCCGTGCCCGAAGCCCGCGCGCAGCCGCGCCGGCACGAAGCGGCCCAGCTTCGCGCCGGCCCAGGCCAGCACGCAGAACCAGAACAGCTGGTAGATGAACCACAGGTGCAGCGTGTTGAACGGCGAGCCGCCCGGCGGGCGCGGCGGCGCCAGCGCCGCATCGAGCCCTGGCACGCCGCGCACCGTGAGGTGGATGTAGACCATCGCGAGCAGCGTGGTCAGCACGAACAGCGGCGGCCAGAACAGCGCGAAGGGCAGGGCGAGCCGCAGCGCGCGATTGCGCAGCATGGCGCCGGCGCCGCGCCGCTCGATCAGCAGCGCGACGAAGAAGCCCGCGAGCACGAAGAACACCGGCATGCGGAAGCTGTGGATGAACAGCAGCAGCAGGTCGGCGACGCGCGAGGTCTGCGGGTCGCGCCAGGGCAGCGGCGAGGCGACGGTGAGGTGGTTGAGGGCCACGTGCAGCACGATGCCCAGCCACATCATGAGGGCGCGCAGGTTGTCGAGCGCGTGCAGCCGTTGCGGCGCGGAAGGAGGGGTGTTGGCGTTGTTCATGCGGCCACTGTTGGGCCTCACGCAACGTCAGGGTCAAGCGGGGACGAGCGGGTTTTTCAGGTCGCGCGCAGCGTCGCCATGGCGCGCAGCAGCAGCTCGCGCACCGGCGGCGCGGTCACCGCCGCGGCCTGCAGCACGGGCTCGGTGGCCATGGCCTGCATCAGCCGGGCCGCGATGCCCGGGTCGTGGTCGCAGAAGGCATCGAACAGCGCGGCCCATTCGCGCGCGATCGCCTGCACGGCCGGGTCGCCGGGCGCCGCGCCCCGGGCCTGCAGGGCCTCGAGTTCGCCCGAGAGCCGGCGCCAGGCCGCGTCGGGCGGCGTGCCCAGGCGCGCGAAGTCCTCGGCGTCGAGGTGGCGCAGCAGCGCGGCCATGCGCAGACCGATGGCCTGTTCGATGTAGCCGATCAGCGCGGCCGAGGGGCCGTCGTCGCGCCGCGCCACCGGCTCGCTGCGGTACATCTCGCCCCAGCGCTCGATCAGGTCGTAGTTGCCGTCCATCCACTGGCCCATCAGCGTCATCCAGCGCGCGGCCAGCGGCTGCAGCTCGAGCGCATCGGCCGGCACGCCGCGCGCCATGCGCTCGCTCAGCTCGGCGATCAGCGGCGGCCACTGGTCGGCCACCGCCTTCCAGTTCGCCATCAGCGCGCGGATCTCCTCGGGGCTGAAGTAGCGGCCGTAGGTGCTCATCTGCTCGAGCGTCGCGAGCCAGTCGCCGGTGTCGGGCCGGCCGCCCTCGGCCAGCCGCTGTTCGAGCAGCGCGAGCCGCTCGCGCAGCGTGGTGGCCTGCGCGATCTGCCGGTCGAGCGCGGCGATCTGGCGTTCGACGATCGCGGGCAGCGATTCGCCGCCCGCGCCCAGCAGCCCGCCGATCTCGGCCAGCGGCAGCCCGAGCAGCCGCAGCGCCTGGATCGCGTGCAGCCGCGCGATGTCGTCGGGGCCGTAGAGCCGGTAGCCCGCCTCCGAGCGCGCCGAGGGCGCGAGCAGGCCGATCGCGTCGTAGTGGTGGAGCGTGCGCACCGTGAGCCCGGTGCGCCGCGCGAGTTCGCCGACCTGGAGCAGCATGGCGGCGCCGCCGGGGTTCAGTCTTCGGACGGCACCGGTTCGGGCCCGGGCCAGCCCAGCAGCTCGGCCAGCCGCTGCACCACCCAGTCGGCCTCGGCCGGCTGCAGGCCCGCCTCGGGCACGGCCAGGCCGGCACGGATGCGCGTCAGGATCTCGCTTTCGACCGGCACCTCGGTGTGGTGCTGGATCTGCGCATGGCCCACCAGGTGGCTGGCCAGGTCCTCGCAGATCTCGTAGCGCTCGCGCACCACGCCGATGGGTTCGCGCAGCCGCTGCCGCGCGTCGGTGTAGACGGCGAAGAACGAGGGCGGGATCAGGATCTGGTTGTCGTCGGACATCGAAGCCTCATAGCCGCGGCAGGGGCCCCATCAACGACGAAACGCGCCCGCGGGCGCGTTTGTCGGGGTTTCGCGCCACCGGCCCGGCGGGCCGTGGCGGCGAAGGCCGGATCAGCCGCCCTTCTTGGCGCGCTTGCCGGGGTTCTTCTTGCTGCGCGTCGCGGTGCCGCGCTCGAGGCTGACCTTCTGGCCGCCACCGTTGCGCGGCAGGGTGAAGCCGGGCAGGGGCACGGGCTTCGGGCTGGCGAGACGGTCGGCTTCGGTACGGATTTTCTTGGGCATGGAAAGCTCGGGTAAAAGTGAAGTTCGAAGGCGTAATTAGGCCACAGCGAGGATTTTGCATGCCAGAAAGCGCGATGGGGGGAGACATGGCCCGGCCGAGGTTCGTCACGGGCTCGCTGCTGCGGCATGTCTGCGTGATGGCGGGCACCGGCGCCATCGGCCTGATCGCGGTGTTCGCGGTCGACCTGATCAACCTGTTCTACATCTCGCTGCTCGGCGAGAAAGCCATCGCCGCGGCCGTGGGTTTCGCGGGCGTGGTCGGCTTCTTCCACACCTCGCTGTGCATCGGGCTGATGATCGGCATCGCGGCCGTGGTCTCGCGCACCGTGGGCGCGGGCCGCGCGCACGACGCGCGCCGCATCGCCACCGCGAGCCTGGTGCTGATGGCGGCGATCTCGCTGGTGGCGGGCAGCGGCACCGCCTTCTTCCTCGGCCCGGCCCTGCATGCGCTGGGTGCCGAGGGCGAGACCGCGCGCTTCGCGCAGCGCTACCTCGCGATCACCGTGCACACGATGCCGCTGCTCGGGCTGGGCATGGCCTGCTCGGCGCTGCTGCGCGCGGTCGGCGATGCGCGGCGCGCGATGATGGTCACGCTGGTCGGCGCCTTCGTCACCGCGGTGCTCGACCCGATCCTGATCTTCGGCTTCGGCATGGGGCTCGACGGCGCGGCCGTGAGCGCCGTGTTCTCGCGGCTGGCGCTGGCCGCGGTCGGGCTGCACGGCGTGGCGGTGCGGCACCGCATGCTGGGCCGCTTCGAGCCGAAGCAGCTGGGCGCCGATGCCCGCGCGATGGCCGCGGTGGCCGGGCCGGCGGTGCTCACCAATCTCGCGACGCCGGTGAGCGCCGCCTTCGTCACCCACAGCATCGCGCAGTTCGGGCCCGCGGCCGTGGCCGGCGCCGCCACCATCGACCGCGTGAGCCCGGTGGCCTTCGGGCTGGTCTATGCGCTGAGCGGCGCGGTCGGGCCGATCCTGGCGCAGAACCTCGGCGCCGGGCAGTACCGGCGCGTGCGCCAGGGGCTGCGCGACAGCCTGCTGGTCATGGGCGTGTCGGTGGCGGTGGCCTGGGCGGTGCTGGCGCTGGGGCAGGACGTCCTGATCCGCGCCTTCTCGGCCGACGGCGTCTCGGCCGAGCTGATCGCGCTGTTCTGCAGCTGGCTGGCGGCCAGCTTCTTCTTCGCGGGCGGCCTGTTCGTGGCCAATGCCTCGTTCAACAACCTCGGCCATCCGCTGCTGTCGACGGTCTTCAACTGGGGCCGCGCGACGGTGGGCACGGTGCCCTTCGTCTGGTGGGGCGCGCAGTACGGCGCGGCGGGCGTGCTGATCGGGCAGGCGGTGGGCGCCTCGATCTTCGGCGTGCTCGCGGTGACGGTGGCGTTCCGGCTCGCGAACCGGCTGGCGCTGCGCGAGGACATCGCGCCGGCGCCGCCCGAAGACGCGGTGCCGGTGCTCGACGCACCGGTCGCGCCGACCTCGGCCGCCGGCGGCGCGGCGGCGCTCGCGGGCGACCTCAGAGATCCAGCAGCCGGACCTTGACGCTCTTGCCCTTGATGCGGCCGTCGTTGAGCTTGCGCGCCGCCTCGGCGGCGATGCCGCGATCGACCGCGACGTAGGTCGAGTACTCGTTAACGTTGATCTTGCCGACCTGCTCCTTCGCATAGCCGCAGTCGCCGGTCAGCGCGCCCAGCACGTCGCCGGCGCGGATCTTCTCCTTGCGCCCGCCCACGATCTGCAGCGTGGCCATCGCCGGCGCGAGCGGCGCGCCCTTGCCGGGCGTGAGCTCGGCCAGTTCGTGCCATTCGGACTCGCGGCCCTGCAGCTGCTCGATCTTCCCGACGAAACCCATCTCGTCCATGCTCGCGAGGTTCAGCGCCAGGCCCTCGGCGCCGCCCTGTTGGCCGACGCGGCCGGTGCGGCCGATGCGATGCACGTGCACCTCGGCATCGGGCGTCACGTCGACGTTGATCACCGCCTCGAGCTGCGCGATGTCCAGCCCGCGCGCCGCCACGTCGGTGGCCACCAGCACCGAGCAGCTGCGGTTGGCGAACTGCACCAGCACCTGGTCGCGCTCGCGCTGCTCGAGCTCGCCGAACAGCGCGAGCGCGCTGAAGCCCTGCGCCTTGAGCACCTCGACCAGGTCGCGGCACTGCTGCTTGGTGTTGCAGAAGGCCAGCGTGCTGGCCGGGCGGAAGTGGTCGAGCAGCCGGCTCACGGTGTGCAGCCGCTCGCCGTCCTTGACCTGGTACCAGCGCTGGCGGATCGCGCTGCCCGTGTGCTGGGCCTGCACCGCGATCTGCTGCGGGTCCTTCATGAACTGCTGCGCGAGCTTGGCGATGCCCTCGGGATAGGTGGCCGAGAACAGCAGCGTCTGGCGCTCCTTCGGGCACTGGCGCGCCACGGTCACGATGTCGTCGAAGAAGCCCATGTCGAGCATGCGGTCGGCCTCGTCGAGCACCAGCGTGTTGAGCGCGTCGAGCACGAGGTTCTCGCGCTCGAGGTGGTCCATGATCCGCCCCGGCGTGCCCACCACCACGTGGGCGCCGTGCTCCAGGCTCGCGGTCTGCCCGCGCAGCGCGACGCCGCCGCACAGCGTGACCACCTTGATGTTCTCTTCCGCGCGCGCCAGCCGGCGGATCTCGGTCGTGACCTGGTCGGCCAGTTCGCGCGTGGGGCACAGCACCATCGCCTGCACCGCGAAGCGGCGCGGATTGAGGTTGGCCAGCAGCGCCAGCGCGAAGGCGGCGGTCTTGCCGCTGCCGGTCTTGGCCTGGGCGATCAGGTCCTTGCCGAGCAGCGCGACCGGCAGGCTCGCGGCCTGGATCGGCGTCATGCGCGCATAGCCGAGCAGCGCGAGGTTGGCCAGCATCTGCGGTGCGAGCGGCAGGGTGGCGAAATCGTCGGGAGAGGTGGTGGTCATGGCGTGGCCGCCAGCAGGCCCGGCGGAAGCTTGGAGGAGAGTCGGAGGAGCAAAAAATCAGGGCCTTGCAGCCCGCCGCCAGGGCGACAGTGCTGCAAGGCCCTCGGGGGCTGCGACGGTCGGCGCTTGCCGGTCGTTCAGCGGCGCTGGGCGCCGTTGTTGCCGCCGGGACCCGACGGCGGAGGACCGCGGCGTTCCAGGTGGCGGAACGTGATGCGGCCCTTGGTCAGGTCGTAGGGCGAGAGTTCCAGCGACACCTTGTCGCCCGCCAGGATGCGGATGTGGTGCTTGCGCATCTTGCCGCCGCTGTAGGCGATCAGCTGGTGACCGTTGTCGAGCGTGACGCGGTAGCGCGAATCGGGCAGGACTTCGGTCACTGCGCCGTTCATTTCGATCAGTTCTTCCTTCGGCATGCTTTACCTCGAATCTTCGTTGTCTGTTGGATATGAATGAAATCCGTCGTGTTTGGTTTCAGGCGCGACGGCCGGCCGACACACACGGCGCAGCGGGGACGCGCTCTGCTCGCTTCAACATGAACGAAGACCGTGGTGGCAATCATGGGCGCCGGAACTGGCGCTCCAACACACGGCAAGAACCGGCGTGCCTGGCGGGGGAGGTGCGGAACCCGGGGATTTCAAATCGGGTTCAGGGGGCCTCGGTGCCAATCGGCCAACCGGTGGGGTGACGAGAAAAGACTTCGTCGTAGTATCGAAACGAACCCGGCATTGTAACCGGACTGGCATGACTGTTGCTCAGGTTTCGGCCGGGACTGGCGCGAACGCGCGACAAATCGATCGATATTGCTATCAAAAGGGTAGCTGAAAGCCCTCAGGCTGCCGCGGGCTCCCCGACCCGCGCGACCGTGCCGCCGCCGCGTCGGCGGCCATGGGCCAGCAGCAGCACGCCGGCCAGCTGGCAGGCCGCGCCCACCCAGCCGACGGTGCTCACGCCGAACCACGCGATCGCCACGCCGCCGAACAGCGAGCCGGCCGCGATCCCGAGGTAGATCGCCGAGGCGTTGAGCGACAGTGTCATCGGCGCGCGCTCGGGCGCCAGCCGGATCAGCCGCACCGCCTGCGCCGGCCCGAAGCCCCAGCCCGCGAAACCCCACAGCGCCGCCAGGCCCACCACGACCGGCAGCGCCAGGCCGCCCGGCAGCGCCTGGGCCGCGAGCGACAACCCGCCGAGGACCGCCACCAGCAGCAGCGCGAAGCCGCGTGCCACCCGGTCGGCGCCGAAGCGGTCGGTGGCCCAGCCGCCGCCCGCGGTGCCGAGCGCCGCCGCCACGCCGATGGCGACGAAGACCGCGCCGATGCCTTCGGGGCCGATGCCCACCGTGCGCGAGAGGAACAGCGCGATGTAGGTGTAGAAGCTGAAGCCGCCCGTGGTCCAGAGCACGCTGACGCCGAGCCCGGCCAGCACGCCCGGCGCGCGCAGCACGGCGAAGGCCGCGCCGCCCGATGCGGCGGGCGCCGCCACCCCGAGCCGGCGCGGCAGCCCGGCCGCGATGCCCAGGGTCGCGACCAGGCCCAGCGCGGCGATCAGCAGGTAGGCCGTGCGCCAGCCGCCCCAGCCCGCGATCCAGGCGCCCAGCGGCACGCCGAGCGCCACCGCCAGCGTGCCGCCGCCGGTCACGATCGCCAGCGCCCGGCCGCGCAAGGCGGGCGACACCAGCGAAGCCGCCACCGCGCTCGCGGTCGGCACGAACACGCCCGCCACCAGGCCCAGCGCGAGACGCGCCAGCGCGAGCTGGCCGAAGCCCTGCGCCATCGATGCCAGCAGCGTCAGGCCGCTGAAGGCCGCGAGGCTCGCGACCAGCAGCGGCCGGCGGCCGAAGCGCGCGCAGGCCGCGGCCATCAGCGGCGAGCCGATCGCATAGCTGAGCGCGAACAGCAGCACGAGCTGGCCCGCGTGCGTGGGGCTGATCCGCAGGTCGGCCGCGAGCACGGGCAGCAGGCCCGCGACGATGAAGCTCTCGGTGCCGATCGCGAAGGCGCCGAGCGCGAGCCAGGCGAGGCTCGGCGGCAGGCGCTCGGGCGCGGCGGAAGAAGAGGGGACGGGGTCGTGGTGCATGGCGTTTCTCCATCGAGCATTCGATGGGGTCCAGCGTAGGCTTGCGATTGGTTCCTAAAAAGAACCACAATCCACCAATTCCATGGAGCCACTTTTCGAGCTGTCCCTGCAGCTGCCCGCGGCCGGCTCGCGCGAACTGCTGCGCGAGCTGCACCGGCAGCTGCACGCCGCCATCCTCGACGGCCGGCTGCGGCCCGGCGCCCGCCTGCCGGCCACGCGCGCGCTCGCGCAGCGCCTGGGCGTGTCGCGCAACACCATGCTGGCGGCCTACGACCTGCTGCTCAGCGAGGGTTATCTGGTCGCCCGCCCCGGGGCCGGCACCTACGTGGCCGACACCCTGCCGGCCTCGCGCCGCTGCCGGTCGCCGCGCACCGCCGCGCCCATCGAGGCCGCCGCGCCGCGCCGCGATCCACGTCTGGTCCCGCCGCGCGTGCCCGGCGCCGACCTGCCGCCCACGCTGCAGCAGCGCCCGGCGCGCGACGATTTCCGCGGGCGGCCTGCCCGATGCGAGCGCGCTGCCCTTCGACATCTGGCGCCGGTTGTCCGACCGCGCGCTGCGCCGCATCGCGCGCGGCGGCGGCGAGGCCGCGCAGTACGCCGACCCGCGCGGCCAGCCGGCGCTGCGCGAGGCGATCGCGCGCCACGTGTCCTTCACGCGCGCGGTCGGTTGCAGTGCCGACGACATCGTCGTCACCGCCGGCGCGCAGCAGGCCTTCGGGCTGCTCGCGCGCATCCTCGTCGTGCCGGGGCGCACGGTGGTGGCGGTCGAGCAGCTGTCCTATCCCTCGCTGCGCGAGGCCCTGGCGGCCGCGGGCGCGAAGGTGGTGCCCGTGCCCACCGACGCCGAGGGCCTGTGCGTCGACCGGTTGCCGGCCGAGGCGCGCGTGATCTGCGTGACGCCCTCGCACCAGTTCCCCACCGGCGTGGCCATGTCGACGCCGCGGCGCGCCGCGCTGCTGGCCTTCGCGCGCGAGCGCCAAGCGGTGGTGATCGAGGACGACTACGACAGCGAATTCCGCTTCGCCGGCCGCCCACTCGACGCGCTGCAGACGCTGGACCGTGCCGACTCGGTCTGCTACGTGGGCACCTTCTCGAAGAGCCTCTTTCCCGCGCTGCGCCTGGGCTTCGTGGTGGCGCCGCCGTGGGCGCGCGCGGCGCTGGTGCGCATGCGCGAGCTGGCCGACTGGCACAGCCCGGTGCTGGGCCAGGACGCGCTGGCCGACTTCATCGCCGAGGGCCATCTGGCGCGCCACATCCGCAGGATGCGCAAGGTCTACGGCGAGCGCCGCCGCGCGCTGCTCGAGGCGCTGGTGCGCCATGGCGCGGACCTGTTCGAGGCCATTCCCTCGCAGGCCGGCCTGCACCTGTCGGCCTGGCTGCATGCGCCGCTGCGCGCCGAGGCGCTGGCGCGGCGCGCGGCCGAGGCCGGCATCGCGCTGGCGCCGCTGTCGCGCTATGCCTTCGACCCGCGCGTGGCCGACGCGCCCGAGGGCCTGGCCTTCGGCTACGGGCTGATCGAGGCCGCGCGCATCGACGACGCGATCCGGCGCGTGGCGCAACTCGCGCGCGCCGGCTGACGCGGCCCGCCGTGCAGGCGGTCGAGCGCAGCCACGGGAGCCGACGGCCTACATCGCGCGCCGGTCGCACCGCGCTCAATGGTTCGGCCCAGGATGCCCAAGGAGCCCCGACCATGAACCAAACCGCTACGCCCACGCCAACGCTCGCCCCCGTGCGCTTCGACCCCGCCGTGGAGACCGAGCGCGAGGACGAGGCCCAGACCCAGATCGAACTGGTCGCCACCTTGCGCGACATGGCGCAGACCGTGGCCGAGCATGCCGGCCACGCCATGCGCGCCGTGCACGCCAAGAGCCATGGCCTGCTGCAGGCCGAACTCGTCGTGCCCGAGGGCCTGCCGCCCGCCTACGCACAGGGCCTGTTCGCCACGCCGGGTCGCCATCGCGCGGCGATGCGGCTGTCGACGCCGCCGGCCGAGGTGCTCGACGACCGCATCTCGCTGCCGCGCGGCATGGCGCTCAAGGTGTTCGACGTCGAGGGCGAGCGCGTCGAGGGCTCCGAGGACCAGACCACGCAGGACTTCCTGTTCGTCGACGGCCCGGTGTTCGTCGCGCCCGATGCGCGCGGCTTCCTGCGCAGCCTCAAGCTGCTCGCGGCCACCACCGACCGCGCGCCCACCGGCAAGCTGCTGCTGTCGGGCGTATTGCAGAGCATCGAGAAGCTGATCGAGGTGGCGGGCGGCTCGAGCCCGAAGCTGGTCGCGCTGGGCGCGCATCCGCTGACCCATCCGCTGGGCGCCACCTTCTTCACCCAGGTGCCGATCCGCTTCGGCGATCACATCGCCAAGCTGCAGCTCGCGCCGGTGTCCGAGGCGCTGGTCGCGCTCGAGAAGGCGGAACTGCACCTGGACGGCAAGCCCGACGGCACGCGCGAGGCGGTGATGGACTTCCTGCGAGATCACGGCGGCGAGTGGGAACTGCGGGCCCAGCTGTGCGTCGACCTCGAGCGCATGCCGGTCGAGAACGCCTCGGTCGAATGGCCGCAGGAACTCAGTCCCTACGTGACGATCGCGCGCGTGCTGGCGCCGCCGCAGGCGGGCTGGAGCGCGGAGCTGTCGCGCGAGATGGACGACGGCATGGCTTTCAGTCCCTGGCATGCGCTCGCGGCGCACCGGCCGCTGGGCGGCGTGATGCGTGCGCGCAAGGCGGCCTATGCGGCCTCGTCGGAATTTCGCGGTGAGCGCAACGGCTGCCCGTTGCACCGCTGAGCGGCGGCCTCAGTCGAGCCCGAGCACGCGCCGGTTGGCGGCCACGTCCACACCGCCGGCCGCGAAGTCGTCGAAGGCCCGGTCGGCCACGCGGATGATGTGGTCGGCGATGAACTTCGCGCCCTCGCGCGCGCCGTCCTCGGGATGCTTGATGCAGCACTCCCACTCGAGCACCGCCCAGCCCGGGAAGTCGTACTGCGCCATCTTCGAGAAGATGGCCTTGAAGTCGACCTGCCCGTCACCCAGCGAGCGGAAGCGCCCGGCGCGGTCGATCCATTTCTGGAAGCCGCCGTACACGCCCTGCTTGCCGGTCGGATTGAACTCGGCGTCCTTCACGTGAAAGATCTTGATGCGCTCGTGGAAGTGGTCGATGTAGGCCAGGTAGTCGAGCTGCTGCAGCACGAAGTGGCTCGGGTCGTAGAGCAGGCAGGCGCGCGGATGGTTGTTCACGCGCTCGAGGAACATCTCGTAGCTCACGCCGTCGTGCAGGTCCTCGCCCGGATGGATCTCGTAGCCCACGTCCACGCCCACCGCGTCGAAGGCATCGAGGATCGGGCGCCAGCGCCGTGCGAGCTCGTCGAAGGCTTCCTCGATCAGTCCCGGCGGGCGCGGCGGCCACGAGTACAGGTAGGGCCAGGCCAGCGCGCCCGAGAAGGTCGCGTGCGCCGTGAGGCCGAGGTTGGCCGAGGCCTTCGCCGCGTAGTGCAGCTGCTGCACCGCCCATTGCTGGCGCGCCGACGGATTGCCGCGCACCTCGGGCGCCGCGAAGCCGTCGAAGCCCGCGTCGTAGGCCGGGTGCACCGCGACGAGTTGACCCTGCAGATGGGTCGATAGCTCGGTGATCGACAGGCCGTGCGCGGCCAGCGTGCCCTGGATCTCCTCGCAGTAGGTCCTGCTCTCGGCGGCCTTCTTCAGGTCGATCAGACGCGCGTCCCAGCTCGGGATCTGCACGCCCTTGTAGCCCAGGCCCGCGGCCCAGCCCGCGATCGCGTCGAGCGAGTTGAAGGGCGCGGTATCGCCCGCGAACTGGGCCAGGAAGATGGCGGGCCCCTTGATCGTCTGCATGCGGTGTCTCCTTGTGGGCCCGACAGGATACTTCGCGGGTTCGGCTGACACACGACCGAAGTTCGGTGGGCGCAGAATGAATTTCGCTCACAGGGAACCCATCGAGATGCCCCAGCCCGTCTCCGCCCGACTCAAGATCGGTTTGTCCGCCTGCTTCTCGCACGCCGATCCGGCGCGCTCGCTGTTCACCAACAAGACCCTGCAGTACGTCGAGCAGTCGATCGCCCACTGGCTGATGTCGGCCGGCGCGATGGTGGTGATGGTGCCCTGCCCCACGGGCGAGACCGCGCGCGGCGACACCAAGCTGTCGCACTACGCCGAGTGGCTCGACGGCGTGGTGATGCACGGCGGGGCCGACGTCTGGCCCGGCAGCTACGGCGAGGTGCCGCTGAAGGACGCCTGGATCGGCGACCGCCTGCGCGACCTCTACGACCTCGCGCTGGTCGAGGCCTTCGAGCAGGCCGGCAAGCCGATCTTCGGCGTGTGCCGCGGGCTGCAGCTCATCAACGTGGCCTTCGGCGGCACGCTCTACCAGGACATCGAGGAGCAGCACGGCCATCCCGAGACGCTGCGCCACCGCGACCCGGTGACCTACGACCAGAACTTCCACCAGATCGGCATCGTGCCCGGCACGCGGCTCGCGAAGCTCTATCCCGAGGTGCAGACCGCGCGCGTCAACAGCATCCATCACCAGGGCGTGAAGGACCTCGCGCCGGGTTTCGAGGTCGAGGCCTGGAGCCTGCCCGACCGGGTGGCCGAGGCGATCCGCCGCCGGCCCGAGCGCGGCCGCAGCTACATCGCGGCCACGCAGTGGCATCCCGAATTCCACAAGTACGGCAGCACCGAGACCGTGGAC
Source organism: Variovorax paradoxus (assembly GCA_016806145.1). Taxonomy (NCBI): domain Bacteria; kingdom Pseudomonadati; phylum Pseudomonadota; class Betaproteobacteria; order Burkholderiales; family Comamonadaceae; genus Variovorax; species Variovorax paradoxus. The sequence continues at coordinate 6,563,370 of CP063166.1, read as the reverse complement.
GACACGCCGATCCTGCACGACTTCCTGTGGGCCTGCGCCACCGCCAAGGTGGCGCCGAAGACCACGCTGCGCGGCGCGCCCGGCAAGATCCGCGACCGCGCGGCGCGCGTGCTGCAGCAGGCGCTGCTGCGGCGTCGCCGCTGAGCGCCGCGCCGGTTCAGCGGCGCTCGGACTTGGTCGAGTAGCCGCTGACGCCGGCGTCGATGGTGCCGAACACCGTCACGCCGCTGCCCGACGACGCGGTGCCGCCGGCATCGGCGGTGCGCGAGGACGAGGCACAGCCCGCGAGCGAGAAGCCCATGGCGAGGGCGAAGGCGGTGGCAATCAATGACTTCATGGAATCTGTCCCAGGGGTGGATCGAACGACTATAGGCCGCGCATCATGGCGCGCATGTAACAAGACCCCGCGCGCGGGGTCTTGTCGTTGGTGCCGCGGCGGCAAGCCGGGTTCCCGCCGCGCGCGATCTTGAAGAAAAACTGCAAGCCGCTTCGCTCGCCGGGCGGCTTATCAAAGGCGCAAGCCGGGCGCACATTCAGGGCACACAACACCCAGAGAACACCGCCATGACATCCGCTCCCGCTTCTTCTTCACCGCAGCGCACCTGGTTCATCACCGGCGTGAGCACCGGCTTCGGCCGCGCGCTCGCGCAGGAGGCGCTGGCCGCCGGCCACCGCGTGATCGGCACCCTGCGCGATGAGACCGCGCGCGCCGCCTTCGACGCGCTGCAACCCGGCCGCTCCTTCGGCCGCCTGCTCGACGTGACGCGCCACGACGAGGTCGAGCGCGTGGTGGCCGAGGTCGAGGCCGGCATCGGCGCCATCGACGTGCTGGTCAACAACGCCGGCTACGGCCACGAAGGCACGCTCGAGGAATCCTCGCTCGACGAGGTGCGCCGGCAGTTCGAGGTCAACGTGTTCGGCGCGGTGGCCGTCGCCCGGGCCGTGCTGCCCTTCATGCGCGCGCGCCGCCGCGGCCACATCCTCAACATCACCTCGATGGGCGGCATCGTCACCTTCCCGGGGCTCGGCATCTACCACGGCAGCAAGTTCGCGCTCGAGGGCCTCTCCGAGGCGCTCGGCAAGGAAGTGGCGGGCTTCGGCATCCATGTCACGGCAGTGGAGCCTGGCGGCTTTCGCACCGACTGGGCCGGCCGCTCGATGGTGCGCGCGCCGCAGACCATCGCCGACTATGAACCCGTGCTGGGCCCGGTGCGCGCGGCGCGGCTGGCGCGCAGCGGCAAGCAGGCGGGCGATCCGGTGAAGGCCGCGCGCGCCATGCTGCGCATCGTCGAGGCGCCGAAGCCGCCCGCGCACCTGCTGCTGGGCAGCGACGCGGTGAAGGCGGTGCACGAGAAGCTGGCCGCGCTGCAGGCGGAGCTGCGCGCGTGGGAGTCGCTGTCGCTGTCGACCGACTTCACGCCGGCCTGATCGCGCCGCAGCCTATTCGGGCTTCGCGCCCGAGGCCTTGACGGCCGCGCCCCAGAGTCCGATCTCGCTCGCGACGAAGCGGTCGAACTCGGGCCCGGTCGTGGGCGCCGGCTCCGAGCCGCGCTCGCGCATGAAGCGCGCCATCTGCTCGCTCTTGAGGATCTCGGTCACTTCGCGGTTCAGGCGTGCCAGCACCTCGGGTGGCGTGCCGCGCGGCGCCATCAGGCCGAGCCAGCCCACGGCCTCGAAGTCGCGCGTGCCGGCCACGCCGCTCTCGCGCACGGTGGGCACATCGGGCAGCTGCGAGGAGCGCGTGGCCGAGGTCACGGCCAGCGGGATCGCCTTGCCGGCCTTGATGTGCGGCAGCGCGGCGGTCACCGAATCGATCATCAGCGGCACCTGGTTGCCGAGGAAGTCGGCCTGCGCGGGCCCGCTGCCCCGGTACGGAATGTGCGTGATGAACACATGCGCCGCCGACTTGTACATCTCGCCCGACAGATGCTGCGTGCCGCCGATGCCGGCGCTCGCGTAGCTGAGCCGGCCGGGCTCGGCCTTGGCGCGCGCCGTGAGTTCGCCCAGCGTGCGGATGCCGCTCTCGGGCGTGGCGAGGAACACCAGCGGCACCTTCGCGATCAGCGAGATGCCCACGAGGTCGCGGCGCGGGTCGAAGCCGGGCTTGGCGTAGAGCGTCTGGTTGACCGCCATCGCGCTGCCGGCCACCACCAGCGTGTACCCGTCGGGCGCGGAACGCACCACGAACTCGGTGCCGATGTTGCTGCCGGCGCCGGCCTTGTTGTCGACGATCACCGGCTGGCCCAGCCGGCGGCCGAGCTGCTCGGCGAGCGCGCGCGCGAAGATGTCGGTGGCCTGCCCGGGCGGGAAGGGCACCACCAGCTTGACGGGCTTGTCGGGCCAGTCGGCGGCCTGGGCCGGGACCCAGGCGGACAGCAGTGCCAGCGCGAGGCCGGCGGCCGTGCCTGCGAAGCGTCTGCGCCGCATGACTCAGAGCGCCGTGAGGTGCTTGCCCACGATGCCGGCGAGTTCGAACATCGTCACCTGGTCCTTGCCGAACACCGGCTTGAGCTTGGCGTCGGCATTGATCGAGCGCTTGTCCTTCGCATCCTGCAGGCCGTTGGCCTTGATGTAGTCCCAGAGCTTCTTGACCACCTCGGTGCGCGCCACCGGCTCGTTGCCGATCACCGCGGCGAGCGCGTCGCTGGGCTTGAGGCCGGCGCCGGTCTTGCGCGGCGCCTTCTTCTCGGCCGGAGCCTTCTTGGCCGCGGGCGCCTTCTTCGCCGCCACCTTCTTGGCGGCCGCGGTCTTGCCGGCCGGCGCGGCCTTGCCGAAGGTCTTGCGCGGCGGGAATTTGCTGCCGCCCTCGCGTGGCGCGAACTCGAAGGTCACCTTGCCTTCTTCCGCATTCCAGGTCAGGAAGGCCTTGAAGGCGCGGCGCGTGCGCATCGAGACGAACTTGTCGAGCAGGTCGGTCTTGCCGGTGGCCAGCAGCTTCTCCATCTGCGCGCGCTCCACCGGCTGCTGCAGGATGATCTTGCCGGTCTTGAAGGTGCAGCTCGGCGTGGGCTGGGCCTGGGTCGGCACCGACTTCTCGCAGACGTAGTTGCTGCCGTGCTCGAACACCGGCGCGCCGCAGATCGGGCAGGGGCCGACCGTGTCCTGCTCGCTGAAGTCGATGATCTCGCCGCTGTCCTCGTTCTTGTCGTCGCCGAAGTCGAACTCCAGCTTCCAGTTCTTCGCCTCCTCGTCGTACTTGAGGATGATCTCGGAGGTGAAGGGCCAGCCGGCCTTGGAGCGGAAGCCCTCGAGCGGGCCGATGTGCTTGTCGCGCAGGAGCGCCTCGGCCTCGGCGACCTCGAAGGTGCGCCCGGCCGGCGACTTGCCGAACGAGAAGCCGCAGGCGTCCTCGCCGGTGCCGCTCTTGCCGGTGCAGCCGTAGCGGCGGTAGTTCTCCTTCACCACGCCGCCGCAGTTGGGGCAGGGCGTGGCCAGGGTCGTGTAGTCGCCGGGCACGGTGTCGCGGTCGTACTCCTTGGCCTTCTTGACGATGTGCTCGGTCATCGCCGCGATCTCGCGCATGAAGGCGTCGCGGCTCAGCGACCCCTTCTCCATCTGCGCGAGCTTGTATTCCCATTCGCCGGTGAGCTCGGCCTTGGAGAGTTCCTCCACGCCGAGGCCGCGCAGCAGCGTCATGAGCTGGAAGGCCTTGGCGGTCGGGATCAGCTCGCGACCCTCGCGCAGCATGTACTTCTCGGCGATCAGGCCTTCGATGGTGGCCGCGCGCGTGGCTGGCGTGCCCAGGCCCTTCTCCTGCATGGCCTCGCGCAGTTCCTCGTCGTCGATGGTCTTGCCCGCGCCTTCCATGGCGCCGAGCAGCGTGGCTTCGGAGTAGCGCGCCGGCGGGCGCGTCTTCAGGCCCTTGGTGTCGACCGTCTCGGCCAGCACCATCTCGCCGGGCTTCACCGGCACCAGGTTCTTGCCGTCCTTCTCGTCGTCGTCGCTGACGGCTTCCTTGCCGTAGATCGCGAGCCAGCCCGGCTTGACCAGCACCTTACCGTCGGAGCGGAAGGCGTAGTTCTTGCCAGCTTGCGCCACCGTGCTGACGCGGGTCGTGACCTGGTATTCGGCGCTCGGGAAGAACACCGACAGGAAGCGGCGCACCACGAAGTCGTACAGGCGCTGCTCGGCTTCCGACAGGCCGCTGGGCGCCTGCAGGGTCGGGATGATCGCGAAGTGATCCGACACCTTCGCGTTGTCGAAGATGCGCTTGCTCGGCTTCACGTAGTTCTGGTCGATCGCCTGCTGCGCGAACGGCGCGAGGTGGCGCATGCCGCTGGTGGCGAGCATGCCCATGGTCTGCTTGACCACCGGCAGGTAGTCCTCGGGCAGGGCGCGCGAGTCGGTCCGCGGGTAGGTCAGTGCCTTGTGACGTTCGTACAGGCTCTGGGCCAGCGCCAGCGTGGTCTTGGCCGAGAAGCCGAAGCGGCTGTTGGCCTCGCGCTGCAGCGAGGTCAGGTCGAACAGCTGGGGCGAGGCCTGGGTGGTGGGCTTGCTTTCTTCCGTGACGCTGGCGGGCTTGCCGCGCGCGGCCTGCGCGATGGCGAGCGCGTCGCGCTCGTTCCAGATCCGGTCGGCGCGTTGCTCGGGGTCGGGCTCGCCGCTGGGCAGCAGCGGGGCGCTGGCCTTTTTCCAGGCCGGGTCGAACCACTTGCCCGGATAGTGGCCGGCTTCGGCCAGGAAGCTGGCGTGCACTTCCCAGTAGTCGCGCGAGACGAACTTGCGGATCTGCTCCTCGCGCTCGACCACCACCGACAGCGTGGGCGTCTGCACCCGGCCCACGGTGGTGAGGAAGAAGCCGCCGTCGCGCGAGTTGAAGGCCGTCATCGCGCGCGTGCCGTTGATGCCCACGAGCCAGTCGGCCTCGGAGCGCGAGCGCGCGGCATCGGCCAGGCCCTGCATCTGCTTCTCGGTGCGCAGCGAGTCGAAGCCGTCGCGGATCGCCTGCGGCGTCATCGACTGCAGCCACAACCGGCGCACCGGCTTGTTCAGGCCCGTCTTGCCGCCGGCGTACTGCTCGATCAGGCGGAAGATCAGTTCGCCCTCGCGGCCCGCGTCGCAGGCGTTCACGAGCTGGGTCACGTCCTTGCGCTTGGCCTGCTTGACCACCGCGTTGAGGCGGGTCTTGGTCTTGTCCACCGGCTTGAGGTCGAAGTGCGGCGGGATCACCGGCAGGTTGGCGAAGCTCCACTTGCCGCGCTTGACGTCGAACTCCTCGGGCGCCTGGATTTCCACCAGGTGGCCGACGGCACTGGTCACGACGTACTGGTCGTTCTCGAAGTGCTCGTCGTGCTTGTCGAACTTGCCGGCCACCGGCGTGAGCGCACGCACGATGTCCTGCGCCACCGACGGTTTTTCTGCAATAACCAATGTCTTCGTCATCTGTGCTCTCTCAACTGTTTCGCCAAGCCGGCTCGCGGGCCATGCGCGCAGTGCCATGGGCTCTCTCTATACTCGGCGGCTTCTCGCGTGCGCACACGCGCACGCGCATGTGTGCATATTCAAACTAACAGACTTCGGCGATGCCTTCCAAATCCCCACTTTCCAACGCCCGCCGAATCCAGACGCGGCGTTCCTCCGTTCACGGGAACGGCGTGTTCGCGGTGCAGGACCTGGCCGAAGGTGAGCGGATCATCGAATACAAGGGCGAGATCATCACGTGGAAGGAGGCGCTGCGCCGCCATCCGCACGATCCGGCCCAGCCGAATCACACTTTCTACTTCCATATCGACGACGGGCGCGTGATCGACGGCAACGTCGACGGCAATGCGGCCCGCTGGATCAATCACTCGTGCGAGCCGAACTGCGAGGCCGACGAGGTCGATGGGCGCGTTTATATCAAGGCGCTGCGCAACATCGCGGCCGGCGAGGAACTCAACTACGACTACGGCCTGATCATCGACGAGCCGTACACCGAGAAGCTGCTGTCCGAGTTCCCGTGCTACTGCGGCTCCGAGCAATGCCGCGGCACGCTGCTCACGCCGAAGGACGACGAGGAAGAGGACAAGAAGAAAAAGAAGAAGGCGAAGAAGAAGGAAGCGAAGAAGGCCGAGAAGAAAAAGGCCGACAAGAAGGCCGACAAGAAGTCCGAGAAGAAATCCGGGAAGAAGTCGGAAAAGAAAGCGGACAAGAAGGACGGCAAAAAGAAGGACAAGCCGAAGAAGGCCGAGGCTGCCGCCGAAACCGCTCCCGCGGCCGGCAACGGCGGGCTCTGAACATGGCCGCCGGCGGCAGCGCCCTGCAGTGGCACGAGGAGCGGATCGCCGCGGCGCTCGCCCCTCTGCTGCCGGGCTTCGCTGCCGAGGTGGTCGGCGAGATCGATTCCACCAACACCGAACTCATGCGGCGCGCGCGCGCCGGGCGGACCGAGCCCGTGCTGCTCGTGGCCGAGCGCCAGACCGCGGGCCGCGGCCGACTCGGCCGGCCCTGGCAGAGCGCGCAGCAGCCCGGCGACGATGTCGCGCCGTCGCTGACCTTCTCGCTGGGCCTGCCGCTCGCGCCGGCCGACTGGTCGGGGCTCTCGCTCGCGGTCGGCGTCAGCCTGGCCGAGAACCTCGACCCAACGGGCGCGGCGAAGCTCGGGCTCAAGTGGCCCAACGACCTCTGGGTCGACGAGCGCAAGCTCGTGGGCATCCTGATCGAGACCGCGCTGCCGCATGGCGGTGGTGCATCGTCGCCGCGCTACGTGGTCATCGGCATCGGCGTGAACATCGGCGCGCGCGATGCCGAGGGCATGCGCACGCCACCCGCCTGGGTGCGCCAATGGCGCCCCGACGCCACCTCGCCCGCGGTGCTGGCCGAGCTGATCCCGCCGCTGGTGCGCGACGTGCTCGCGTTCGGCGCGCGCGGCTTCGCGCCGTTCGCCGAGCGCTTCGCTGCGCGCGACGTGCTGCGCGGGCGCGAGGTGGTGCTCAGCGACGGCCGCTCGGGCCTGTGCGAGGGCGTCTCGTGGACCGGCGAGCTGCAGGTGCGCACGGCCGAGGGCCTGCAGGCCATCGTCAGCGACGAGGTCAGCGTGCGGCCGCGCGGCATGGCCCTCTGAAACCGGACGCCGCGATGCCGCTGCGCCTGGTCGTGATCGCCCTGCTGGTCCTCAACGGCGGCTACTGGCTGTGGTCGCGCGGCGACCTCGCGGGCTTCGGCCTCGTGCCGGCGGGGCTCGACGAGCGCGATCCGCAGCGCCTCGCGCGGCAGATCCATCCCGAGTACCTGCAGATCCGCGCCGAACCGCCGAAGGCCGGCGCCTCGAGTCCCGGCGCGCGATAGATCGACGGTTCAGGCCGGCGCGCTCTCGAAGCGCACCGTGAAGCGCGCACCCGGCGGCTGTCGCTCGGGATGCGCGTCCTCGAGCGTCACCTGCGCATGGTGCTGGTTCGCGATCTCGCGCACGATCGGCAGGCCCAGGCCCGAGCCGTCGGCCTCGTTGCCCAGCACGCGGTAGAAGGGCTCGAACACGAGCTCGCGGTCGGCCTCCGAAATGCCCGGCCCGTTGTCCTCCACCTGCAGCAGCAGCACACGGCCGAAGGGATCGGCCAGCACCCGCGCGGTGATCACGCCGGTGCGTTCGGGCCGCGAGGGCGTGTAGTTGATCGCGTTGTCGACCAGGTTGCGCACCAGCTCCTTGAGCAGCGTCGGGTTGCCCTCGAGCACCACGCCGCGCGAGCCGGGATCGAGGCCGTCGTAGCCGAGGTCGATGCGCTTCTCGATCGCGCGCGGCACCGCCTCGCGCACCACCTCGATCGTGAGCCGCGCCAGGTCGCAGGGCTGGCGATGGGCGCCGGCGCTGTTGCCCTCGGCGCGCGCCAGCGACAGCAGCTGGTTCACCGTGTGGGTGGCGCGCACGCTGGCGCGGCCGATCTGCTTGAGCGACTGCTTGAGCTCGTCGGCGTTGGCGTTCTCGCGCTGCGCCAGGTCGGCCTGCATGCGCAGGCCCGCGAGCGGCGTCTTGAGCTGGTGCGCCGCGTCGGCCAGGAAGCGCTTCTGCGTGTCGATCGAATCGTTGAGCTTGTCGAGCAGTTCGTTGACCGACGACACCAGCGGCACCACCTCGAGCGGCACCGAGGACTCGTCGAGCGGGCTCAGGTCGCCGGGGCGGCGCTCGCGGATGCGCGCCTCCACCACCGACAGCGGCTTGATGCCGCGCACCAGCGCCAGCCAGATCAGCAGCACCGCGAGCGGCAGGATCGCGAACTGCGGCAGCAGCACGCCCTTGATGATGTCGGCCGCCAGCAGCGACTGCTTCTGGCGCGTCTCGGCCACCTGCAGCAGCGCGGGCGGCGCATCGGGCGCGTCGCCGGCCAGCCAGACCCAGGCCACGCGCACCGACTTGCCGTTCATCTCGCCGTCGCGCAGCTGGACCTGGCCGAGGGCCGGCGGTTCGTCGAGGCTGGGATGCGGCACGTCGTGCTCGCCGCTGAGCAGCGCGCCGTGGCTGTCGAGCAGCTGGTAGTACACGCGATCGGTGTCGTCGCCGCGCAGGATCTCGCGCGTCGGCTGCGGCAGCACGAAGCGCGGGCTGTCCTTCTGCAGCGAGACCGTGCGCGCCAGCGTCTCGATGTTGTGCGTGAGCACGCGGTCGAAGGAGGCGCTCGCGATGCCCTGGGCCACCAGCCAGGTCACGCCGATGCTGACCGGCACCAGCAACAGCAGCGGCGTGAGCATCCAGTCGAGGATCTCGCCGAACAGGGAGCGCTGCGCGCGCTGGAAGAGTTTCATCGGACCGGACCCGCCGCGCCCGGCGGTCGCGCGCGCGTCACTGAATCTTTTCGAGGCAGTAGCCGAGCCCGCGCACGGTGGCGATGCGCACCGGGCCCTTCTCGATCTTCTTGCGCAGGCGGTGGATGTAGACCTCGATCGCGTTGAGGCTGACTTCCTCGCCCCATTCGCACAGGCGCTCCACCAGCTGGTCCTTGCTGACCAGTCGGCCCGCGCGCTGCAGCAGCACCTCGAGCAGGCCCAGTTCGCGCGCCGACAGCTCGACCATCTTGCCGTCGAGCGTGGCGACGCGGCCGGCCTGGTCGTAGATCAGCGGGCCGTGCCGGATCGCGTTGCTGGTGGTGCCCATGCCGCGGCGCGTGAGGGCGCGCACGCGCGCCTCGAGCTCCTGCAGGCTGAAGGGCTTGGCCATGTAGTCGTCGGCGCCGTTGTCCAGGCCCTTGACGCGCTCCTCCACGCTGTCGGCCGCGGTCAGCACCAGCACCGGCAGCTGCGAGCCGCGCGCGCGCAGCCGCTTGAGGATCTCGATGCCGTGCAGGCTGGGCAGGCCGAGGTCGAGGATCAGCAGGTCGAACTCGCTGTGCGTCATGAGCGCGGTGTCGGCCTCGGAGCCGTTGGCCACGTGATCGACGGCGGCCCCCGAGGTACGCAGGCTGCGCAGCAGTGCATCGGCCAGCACCTTGTCGTCCTCGGCAATCAGTATCCGCATAGCCACCTCCAGCCCGGTTCGCGCCGTGGGCGGCGCCTTTGCACGTTGTCTCCGCTGGGGCTGGAGTCTAGCCCGCCGTATAGGCTTCCAGACCGATGGTTACCACGGTGGCGACCTCGTCTCCCACGCTGGCGCGGAACTCGCGCTCGGCCTGCGTCACCGCCTGGCGGAAGGCCTCGAGCCAGGCCAGGCCGTCGGCCGTGAACAGCACGCGCCGCGCGCGCGCATCGAGCGGATCGGGCCCGCGCGTGACCAGCCCCCAGGCCTCGCACTGGTCGACCAGCGCGCCCATGGCCTGCTTGGTCATGCCGGCGCGCTCGGCGAGCTCGGTCAGGCGCGAGCCCTCGCGCGCGAGGTGGCGCGTGATGTGGACGTGGGCCGCGCTCACCTGCGCGCGCGCCGCGAGGTTCGACAGCGCCAGCGGCACGTCGACGTCGTGCGCCATCAGCGCGAGCACGCGCTCGTCGAAGCGCCGCATCGCATGGCCGAGCAGCCGGCCCAGGTGGGTCTGGCGCCAGGCATCGGGATCGAGGGGAAAGGGGGTGTCGCTCACGGCGCCGAATGGTAAAGCAAACTGACCAAAAAATGGGTTCACTCGAATCCATCCGCCCCTACACTACTGTTCAAGCATCCAGGCTGTGGTTAAAAGCAGATGGATCCGACAGTACACAACCCGTTGATCTTCAAGGAGTTTTTCACATGGACGCAGTCGTCAAGGGCTCGAGCATCGCAGGCGCCAACACCGAAAAGGCCAAGGCCCTCCAGGCCGCGCTGGCCCAGATCGAGAAGCAGTTCGGCAAGGGCACGATCATGCGGCTCGGCGAAGGCGAGGCGCTCGAGGACATCCAGGTGGTCTCCACCGGCTCGCTGGGCCTCGACATCGCACTGGGCGTCGGCGGTCTGCCGCGCGGCCGGGTGGTCGAGATCTACGGTCCCGAATCCTCGGGCAAGACCACGCTCACGCTGCAGGTCATCGCCGCCATGCAGAAGCAGGCCGGCACCTGCGCCTTCGTCGACGCCGAACACGCGCTCGACGTGCAGTACGCCCAGAAGCTCGGCGTGAACCTGTCCGACCTGCTGATCAGCCAGCCCGACACCGGCGAGCAGGCGCTCGAGATCGTCGACTCGCTGGTGCGCTCGGGCGCTGTCGACCTGATCGTGGTCGACTCGGTCGCCGCGCTCACGCCCAAGGCCGAAATCGAAGGCGAGATGGGCGACTCGCTGCCCGGCCTGCAGGCCCGCCTGATGAGCCAGGCGCTGCGCAAGCTCACGGCCACGATCAAGAAGACCAACTGCATGGTCATCTTCATCAACCAGATCCGCATGAAGATCGGCGTGATGTTCGGCTCGCCCGAAACCACCACCGGCGGCAACGCGCTGAAGTTCTACGCTTCGGTGCGCCTGGACATCCGTCGCATCGGCACCATCAAGAAGGGCGACGAGGCCATCGGCAACGAAACCAAGGTCAAGGTGGTGAAGAACAAGGTCTCGCCCCCGTTCAAGACCGCCGAGTTCGACATCCTGTTCGGCGAGGGCATCAGCCGCGAGGGCGAGATCATCGACATGGGCGTGACCGCCAAGATCATCGACAAGTCGGGCGCCTGGTACGCCTACAACGGCGAGAAGATCGGCCAGGGCCGCGACAACGCGCGCGAGTTCCTGCGCGAGAACCCCGAGCTGTCGCGCGAGATCGAGAACAAGGTGCGCGAATCGCTGGGCATCCCGCTGCTGGCGGCGGACGCGACCGGCTCGGCCGAATAACCGGCCGATGCACGCGAGCGGGCGCCTGCGGTCGCCCCGTTTTCCTTTTCCGCTCCCGCATTTCCGATGGCATTCGATGCTCCCTCCCTCAAGGGCCGCGCGCTGCGCCTGCTGAGCCAGCGCGAGCATTCGCGCAGCGAACTCGAGCGCAAGCTGGCGCGCTATGAGGAAGAGCCGGGCACGCTCAAGGCCGCGCTCGACGAACTCGCGGCCAAGGACTTCATCAGCGAGGAGCGCGTGGTCGCCTCGGTGCTGCACCAGCGCGCGGGCCGGCTCGGCGCGGCGCGCGTGCGGCAGGAGCTGCAGGCCAAGGGCATCGGCGCCGAAGCGATCTCGCAGGCGGTGGCCGGGCTGCAGGGCAGCGAGCTCGAACGCGCGGCCGCGCTCTGGCGCCGCCGCTTCGACGCCCCGCCCGCCGATCCCAAGGAGCGCGCCCGCCAGGCCCGCTTCCTGATGGCGCGGGGCTTTTCGGCCGCGGTGGCGGCCAAGGTGCTGAGGAGCGACATCGATGAACTCGAATGAACTGTCCCGCGTGATCACGCAGCGCGTGGCCTGCGACTGGCGCGCGGCCCATGCGCTGGCGGCCGATCCCGCGCGGCTGCCCGAATGGGCCAGCGGCCTGGCCGATGGCGCGCTGGCGCGCGAGAGCGAGGGCGAGGGCGAGGGCGAGTGTTGGGTCGCGACCACGCCCGGCGGCCGCGCGGTGCTGCGCTTCGCGCCGCCCAACGAGTTCGGCGTGCTCGACCACTGGGTGGCGCCCGCGGGCGTGCCCGAGGTCTACATGCCGTTCCGCGTCATCGGCGTGGCGCCCGGTGTTTGCGAGCTGCAGCTCACGCTGCTGCGCCAGCCGCACATGGACGACGCGGCCTTCGCGCACGACGCCGAATGGATCGCGCGCGACCTGCGCGCGCTGCAGGCGCTGCTCGAGGCACCGGCCGGCTGAGCGGCCGATCGGGCGGGCCCGCGGCGAGCCGATGGCATGATCCGCGACTTCATACAACGAGGAGGAGTCGCAGATGTCTTCGGAACCCACCGGATCCCCTTCACTGGTGCGCACGGGCGCCCGCGCTGGCGCCGCCTTCGTCGGCTCGGTCGCCAAAGGCGTCTTCTTCGGCGCGCTGCTCGGGGGCGGCGCCTTCTTCTATTACGTGAGCCAGTTGAGCGGCCCCGGCATGCCCGGTGCCCGCGCGGGCGGCGCCGGCGCGCTGCTGGCGCTGCTGTTCTCGCCGCCGCTGCTGGTGGCCGTGCTGCTGGCGCTGTTCATGGGCGTGTACGTGATCCTCGGCGTGTCGCAGGGCCGCACGCGCGCGATGCGACACCTGGTGGCCGCGCGCGGCGAGGCCGTGGCGCAGCGCCTGGGCGATGCCATCGCCGGGCGCATCGAATCGATGCCGCGCACCCACGGGGCGCTGCGGCGCGCGAGCGACTGGCTCTCGGTCGATGCGCTGAGCGCGCAGCTCGCGCCGGTGCTCGGCGACGGCAAGGCGGTGCGGGCGGTGATCGCCTTCGTGCTGAACCGGCTGCCGCTCAACGAGATGCTGGCCGAGTGGCAGCAGGGCCGCGCCGCGCAGGGCGAGCCGCAGCTGCCCGTGGCGCAGGGCGGTGCGGCGCCCGCGCAGGACCCCGCCTTGCGCGCGCTGATCACGCGGCGCATCCACGAGACGCTGCAGGAGATGTCGACGCCCTCGCGCAAGCCGTTCTGGATCGTGCTCGCGCTGCATGCGGCGCTGTTCGGCACCGGGCTCTGGCTGGTGAGCTGAAACGAAAAAGGCGCCGGGGGCCGGCGCCTTTTCAGCGGACTTTTCAGCGAAAGAGGCAGCGCCTCAGAGCGACAGCATCAGCTGGAGGTTCTGCACCGCGGCGCCGCTCGCGCCCTTGCCGAGGTTGTCGAGGCGCGCGATCACCACGGCATGGCGATGGTCCTCGTTCGGGAACACGCGGATCTCGAGCTGGTTGGTGTCGTTGAGCGCCAGCGCGTCGAGCTTGCCGTCCGCGGTGGGCGGCAGCACCTTCACGAACTGCTCGGGCGTGTTGCTCTTCGCATAGTGCGCGGCCAGTGCCTCGTGCAGGTCGCCGGCCTTCGGCTTGCCGGGCAGCAGGTCGAGGTGCAGCGGCAGCTGGACCAGCATGCCCTGCTTGAAATTGCCGACCGAGGGGATGAACACCGGGCGCTGCGTGAGGCCGGTGTATCTCATGATCTCGGGGATGTGCTTGTGCGTGAGGCCCAGTGCGTAGGTCTCGAACAGCGGGGCCTCGCCCTTCTCGTAGGCCTCGATCATGGTCCGGCCGCCGCCCGAGTAGCCGCTGACCGAGGGCAGCGCGATCGGGAAGTCGGCCGGCAGCAGGCCCGCGTCGACCAGCGGACGCACCATGGCGATCGCGCCGGTGGCGTAGCAGCCGGGGTTGCCCACGCGGTCGGCCCGGGCCACGGCCTGCCAGTGGCCTTCGACCAGCTCGGGAAAGCCGAACACCCAGCCCGGCGCCACGCGGTGCGCGGTCGAGGCGTCGATGATCTTGGGCTTCTTGCCCGACAGCTGGTCGATCAGCGCGACCGACTCGCGTGCCGCGTCGTCGTGCAGGCACAGCACGACGAGGTCGACGCCGGCCATGAGTTCACGCTTGGCGTTCACGTCCTTGCGCAGCTCGGGCGCGATGCTCACGAGCTCGATCTGCGGCATGTTCTGCAGCCGCTCGCGGATCTGCAGACCGGTGGTGCCGGCTTCGCCGTCGATAAAGACCTTGGCCATGGTGGGGTTGCCTGATAGAGAGGGCCTAGAAGAAAGTACGTATTGACCGCACACGCCCGTCAGTATTGATGCGGCGCACCATGATACAGTCCGCGATTGTCCGCCGCCCCCAGCCGTCAGGCTGCCGTCGCCTGTGGACAACAGAGCCAACACCAGCCTGCCTAGATCTCCCGTTTTTCAACCTCCTCCTTCCGAGAGACATCCCTCATGAAGATTCACGAGTACCAAGGCAAGGAAATCCTTGCCAAGTTCGGCGTGCCGGTGCCGCGCGGCATTCCGGCCTACACGGTTCAGGAGGCGGTCGAAGCCGCCCAGAAGCTCGGCGGCCCGGTCTGGGTCGTCAAGGCCCAGATCCATGCGGGTGGCCGCGGCAAGGGCGGCGGCGTGAAGGTCGCGAAGACCATCGAGGACGTGAAGAAGCTGGCTGGCGAGATCCTCGGCATGCAGCTCAAGACGCACCAGACCGGCCCCGAAGGCCAGAAGGTCCGCCGCCTGTACATCGAAGACGGCGCCGACATCCAGAAGGAATACTACGTTTCGGCCGTGACCGACCGCGCCACCCAGAAGGTGGCCTTCATCGCTTCGAGCGAAGGCGGCATGGACATCGAGGAAGTGGCCCACTCCTCGCCCGAGAAGATCATCACGGTGTTCGCCGACCCGCAGGCCGGCCTGACCGACGAGCAGGCCAAGCAGATCGCCGACGGCATCGGCATCCCGGCCGATTCGACCGCGCAAGCCGTCGACATCTTCAAGAAGCTCTACACCTGCTACATGGAGACGGACGCCTCGCTGGTCGAGATCAACCCGCTCAACCGTGACAGCAAGGGCAACATCGTCGCCCTGGACGCCAAGTTCAACTTCGACAGCAACGCGCTGTTCCGCCACCCCGAGATCGTCGCGCTGCGCGACCTCGACGAGGAAGATCCGGCCGAAGTCGAGGCCTCGAAGTTCGACCTCGCCTACATCTCGCTCGACGGCAACATCGGCTGCCTGGTGAACGGCGCCGGCCTCGCGATGGCCACGATGGACACCATCAAGCTGTTCGGCGGCGAGCCGGCCAACTTCCTCGACGTGGGCGGCGGCGCCACCCCCGAGAAGGTCACCGAGGCCTTCAAGATCATGCTGAAGAACAAGAACGTCGAGGCCATCCTCGTCAACATCTTCGGCGGCATCATGAAGTGCGACACCATCGCCACCGGCGTGATCGCGGCCTGCAAGGCCGTGAACCTGCAAGTGCCGCTGGTCGTGCGCATGAAGGGCACCAACGAAGCCGAAGGCAAGAAGCTGCTGGCCGAATCGGGCCTGCCGATCATCAGCGCCGACACCATGGCGGAAGCGGCCCAGAAGGTCGTGGCAGCAGTCAAGAAGGCCTAAGGAACAGAGTCATGTCGATCTACATCAACAAAGACACCAAAGTCATCACCCAAGGCATCACCGGCAAGACGGGCCAGTTCCACACCGAGAAGTGCCAGGAATACGCGAACGGCAAGAACGCCTTCGTGGCCGGTGTGAACCCGAAGAAGGCCGGCGAGTCGATCTTCAACATCCCGATCTTCGGTTCGGTGAAGGAAGCCGCCACGCAGACCGGCGCCACCGTGTCGGTGATCTACGTGCCGCCGGCAGGCGCCGCGGCCGCGATCTGGGAAGCCGTCGAGGCCGATCTGGACATGGCGATCTGCATCACCGAGGGCATTCCGGTTCGCGACATGCTCGAAGTGCGCAACAAGATGAAGGCCAAGGAAGCCGCCGGTGGCAAGAAGACGCTGCTGCTCGGCCCGAACTGCCCCGGCCTGATCACGCCCGACGAGATCAAGATCGGCATCATGCCCGGCCACATCCACCGCAAGGGCCGCATCGGCGTCGTGAGCCGCTCGGGCACGCTGACCTATGAAGCCGTGGCGCAACTGACCGAGATCGGCCTGGGCCAATCGTCGGCGGTGGGCATCGGCGGCGACCCGATCAACGGCCTCAAGCACATCGACGTGATGAAGGCCTTCAACGACGATCCCGACACCGACGCCGTGATCATGATCGGCGAAATCGGCGGTCCCGACGAAGCCGACGCTGCCCGCTGGTGCAAGGACAACATGAAGAAGCCGGTCGTCGGCTTCATCGCCGGCGTGACCGCGCCTCCCGGCAAGCGCATGGGCCATGCCGGCGCGCTGATCTCGGGCGGCGCCGACACGGCCGAAGCCAAGCTCTCCATCATGGAAGAGTGCGGCTTCACCGTGACGCGCAACTTCTCGGAACTGGCCAAGCTGCTCAAGGGCAAGCTGTAAGCCACGGCGTTCGCGCCCGGCAAGGTCCGTAAAGAGACCTCACACGCGCAAGAAAGAACAAGACGCCCGCAATCCGATTGCGGGCGTTTTTTTCACAAAAACAATGCGGGATCAGAGACATGGAACTTCTTCAAAGCACGGACTTCTGGATCGGCCTGATCAAGATCGTCTGGATCAACATCATCCTGTCGGGCGACAACGCCGTGGTGATCGCCATGGCGGCGCGTTCGCTGCCGCCCGAGCAGCAGAAAAAAGCGGTGCTCTTCGGCTCCGGCGCGGCCGTCGTGCTGCGGATCGTGCTGACGGTGGTGGCGGCCAAGCTGCTGGCGCTGCCGTACC
The DNA here is from genome assembly GCA_016806145.1 of Variovorax paradoxus. Classification (NCBI taxonomy): domain Bacteria; kingdom Pseudomonadati; phylum Pseudomonadota; class Betaproteobacteria; order Burkholderiales; family Comamonadaceae; genus Variovorax; species Variovorax paradoxus. Next base: position 6,546,820 of record CP063166.1, on the reverse strand, counting down.
TGCAGATCGTCGGCGGCCTGCTGCTGCTGTGGATCGGCCTGCAGCTGCTCGGCGGTGAAGACGAGGGCGACGGCGACTCCAAGGAGTACGGCAGCATGATGGCGGCCGTGCGCACCATCCTGCTGGCCGACCTCGTGATGAGCCTGGACAACGTGATCGCCGTGGCGGCCGCCGCGCAGGGCAGCATGGTGCTGCTGGTGCTGGGCCTGGCGATCAGCATTCCGCTGGTGATCTTCGGCAGCACGCTGATGATCAAGCTGATGGAGCGCTTCCCCATCATCGTGATGCTGGGTGCGGCGCTGATCGGCTGGGTCGGCGGCGAGACCATCGTGAGCGACGTGTCGCTGCGCGAGGTGCTGGCGGCCAACCCCTGGCTGCACTACGCCGCCGCGGCGGCCGGTGCGCTGCTCGTGGTGGCGGTGGGCAAGCTGCTCCAGCGGCGCGCCCACGCGGCCGCGGCGCAGCACTGACGGCGGAAGCCACCACCGGGCTGCCGCTTCGCCGACACTTGCGACCATGGTAGGTGTCGGCACGTCCCTCTTCTCGACCCGTCCGCCGCTCTCGTGGGAGTTCGCGGCGCTGACCGACGTCGGCCGCGTGCGCGCCCACAACGAGGACGCGGTCCACGTCGACTCGGTCCTCGGGCTGGCGGTGCTGGCCGACGGCATGGGCGGCTACAAGGGCGGCGAGGTCGCCAGCGCGATGGCGGTGTCGCTGGTGCATGCGAACTTCCGGCGCTGGTACGTGCAGGCGGGACCGCAGGCGCCGGCCCGCGTCGTGCGGCGCGCGCTGCAGGCCGCGACCGACGAGGCCAATGCCGCCATCCTCGACGGCAGCCTGACCAATCCCAACCTGCAGGGCATGGGGACCACGCTGGTCCTGGCCGCCTTCGGGCCGCACCGCGTGATGGTGGGCCACATCGGCGATTCGCGCTGCTACCGGCTGCGCAACGACAAGCTCGAGCAGCTCACTCGCGACCACTCGCTGCGCCAGCAGCAGCTCGACGCCGGCGCCATCACGGCCGAGGAAGCGCTGTCCTCGCCCAACCGGAATCTCGTCACCCGCGCCGTCGGCGTCGAGGCCCAAGTCTTGCTGGAAATGCACGAACACACGGCCAGGCCCGACGATCTCTATATGCTGTGCTCCGACGGGCTCAGCGAAATGGTCCCGGACGCCCAGCTTTTCACGCTTCTGACGAGACAAGACGGTGGTATTGAGTCCAAGGTATCACTTTTGGCAAACATCGCCAACCAAAATGGCGGTCGGGATAACATTTCTGTCATCCTGGCCCGGGCCAGCCTGCCACGCGCGGCGACCTGACGCAGGCGATGGAGCGGCGGAAGCATCCGCTGCGTCGTCGCGGGCCTCGCGACAATTGCAACCAGGGAGTCGGCAGTGCCGAGAATGAGTATCTCGATCGATGGTGTCGTCATCCGGGAGGTGACGCTCGCGAAGGACCGTACCACCCTCGGACGGCGCGCCTACAACGACATCGTGGTCGACAATCTCGCGGTGAGCGGCGAGCATGCCGTTCTGACCCTGCGCGGCGGCGATGTCCAGATTGAAGACCTCAACAGCACCAACGGCACCTACGTCAACGCGGTGGCCGTGCAGAAGCGGACGCTCAAGGACAACGATGTCATCGAGGTCGGCGGCTGCCGCATCCACTACCGCTCGCGCAGCGTCGCGCCCGCGCCCGGCGTGCCGGTTCAGGTCATCGTCGGCAACGAGCAGCCTTCCACCCCCATTCCCCTGTCGGCCGCGCCCACCGAATCGGGCGCGCTGGTCGAGCTCGGCGTGCCGGTGCTGCGCGTGCTGGCCGGCGAGAACGCCGGGCACGACCTGCCGCTGCAGAAGGTCGTCACCACGGTCGGCAAGCCCGGCGTCGCCGTCGCGGTCATCACGCGCCGCCGCCAGGGCTACGTGGCCGCGAGCGTCATGGGCGCCGTCCTGCTCAATGGCCAGCCGCTCGGTGTCGAGGCCATCGCGCTGCACGAGCGCGACCTGCTCGAGCTCGGCACCCTGCGGCTGCAGTTCCAGCGGGTCTGAGCCGCGGGTCGTCCGTCGGCGAACCGGCCTCGATCCCGTTCCCGGCTCCGGTCGACCATGAGTGCATTGCGGCGCCACTGGGCGCGCATCGCCGTCACCCTGTTGCCCGTGCTGCTGGCACTGGCGCATGCCACCGGGCTCTCGCACGCCGGCATGCTCGAGCGTCTCGACCACCTGATCTACGACGTGCGCCTGCGCGCCACCATGCCGGGCACCTTCGATCCGCGCATCGTGATCGTCGACGTCGACGACGCGAGCCTCGCACGTCAGGGCCAATGGCCCTGGCCGCGCGACAAGGTGGCGCGGCTCGCGAGCGAGCTGCTGTCGCACCAGCAGGCCAGGGTCGTGGGCTTCGACGTCATGTTCGTCGAGCCCGACCGCAGCTCGGGCATCGACCGCCTGCGCGCACTGGCGGACGGCCCGCTGCGCGGCATCCCGGAGCTCGCCGGCGAGGTCGAGAAACTCGCGCCCTCGCTCGACAACGATGCCATGCTGGCGCGCACGCTCGCGGGCCAGCCCGTGGCGCTGGGCTACTACTTCACCCAGGCCGAGACGCCGCGCGCCCGCGGCGCCTTGCCCGCCGCGCCGCTGTGGCCCGCCGACGCGCTGCCCGCGAAGGAGGGCTACACCACGCACTGGAACGGCTTCGGCGCCAGCCTGCCGGTGCTCGCGCAGGCCGCGCCCAGCGGCGGCTTCCTCAACACCCTGGTCGGCGAGAGCGACGACGGCGTGATCCGCAGCGTGCCGCTGATCGCGCGCTACGACGGCGACCAGGCCCGGCCCGGCTATTACGAGTCGCTCGCACTGGCCGTCTACCGGCTCGCCAGCGGCTCGCCGCCGGTGCTGCCCGCGCTGGTGCCCGGCAGCCCGGTCGCGCAGCTCGAGTCGCTGCGCATCGGCGAACTGCGCGTGCCGGTCGACCGCAACGCCAGCGTGCAGGTGCCGTTCCGCGGCCCGGGCGGCAGCCGCGGCGGCTCGTTCCGCTACGTGGCGGCCGCCGACGTGCTCGAGGGCCGGCTCGCCCCCGAGGAGCTCAAGGACAAGATCGTGCTCGTCGGCGCCACCGCGCCGGGCCTGCAGGACCTGCGCGCCACGCCCGCGGCGCCGTCCTTTGCCGGTGTCGAGGTGCATGCCAACATCGTCTCGGCGTTGCTCGACGATCGCCTGCTCGCCGTGCCCGACTACGCGCCCGGCTACGAGGTGCTGAGCGTGTTCGTCGCCGGCATCGCGCTGGCCATCGGCCTGTCGCTGCTGCCCGCGCTGCGCGCCGTGGCCTTCATGCTGACCGTGGCCGCGGCGCTGGTCGGGCTCAACACCTGGCTCTATGTCGCGCACGGCCTGGTGCTGCCGTTGGCCTCGGCGCTGGCCATGGTCGCGCTCGCCTTCCTGCTCAACATGAGCTGGGGCTACCTGGTCGAATCGCGCGCGCGCCGCGGTCTGGTGCAGTTGTTCGGCACCTACGTGCCGCCGCAGCTCGTCGACGAGATGCTGGAGCGCCCCGGCCGCTACAGCATGCGCGCCGAGAGCAAGACCATGACCGTCATGTTCTGCGACATGCGCGACTTCACGCGCTTCTCGGAGCAGATGTCGCCTTCCGAGCTGCAGGCCTTCCTCAACACCGTGTTCAGCCGCCTCACCGACGTCATCACCGCGCACCGCGGCACCGTCGACAAGTACATGGGCGATTGCGTCATGGCCTTCTGGGGCGCGCCGCTCGAGACGCCCGAGCACGCCAGCCTCGCCGTCAATGCCGCGCTCGACATGGCCGACGCGGTGCACGACCTCAACCGCATCCACCGTTCCCTCGGCCGGCCCGAGATCAGCATCGGCATCGGCATCAACAGCGGCGTCATGAGCGTGGGCGACATGGGCTCGGCCGCGCGGCGCAGCTACACCGTGGTCGGCGACGCGGTCAACCTGGCCTCGCGTCTCGAGGGGCTCAGCGGCCATTACGGCGTCGAGATCGTCGCCAGCGGCGCCACGCGCGAGCTCGCGCCGGCCTATGTCTGGCAGGAGCTCGACAGCGTGTTCGTCAAGGGCCGGGCCCAGGCCGTCGCCGTGTTCACGCCGCTGGCCGTCGCCTGGGACGAGGCGGCCGTCATCGCCGTGCGCGAGGCGCACCGGCTCGAGCGCTGGGCCGAGGTGCTGGCCGCCTACCGGCGCCAGGACTGGGCCTTGGGCCGAAACTTGCTGGACCCCCTCCTCGTGGCCGATGCCAAAAAAGTCCTTTACCAGCTCTACGCGCAGAGATTAGCCTCGATGGCCTTGCGCCCGCACGATCCGTCGTGGGACGGTGCAACCCGGTTCGAAACCAAATGACAGACACAGACAAGGGGTCTCTCACAATGCAGGTTCGCGTGCTGGGTTGTTCGGGCGCCATCGCCAAAGACTGCCGCACCACCTCTTTCCTGGTCGATACCGACCTGCTCGTCGATGCCGGCACCGGCGTCGGCGACCTCACCCTCGAAGAAATGGCCGGTGTCGACGACATGGTGCTCACGCACTGCCATCTCGACCACATCGCCGCCCTGCCCCTGATGCTCGACGCCGTCGGCGGCCGCCGCACCCGACCGCTGCGCGTGCATGCGCTGCGCGCCACCATCGAGGCGCTGCGCGCCCATGTGTTCAACAACATCATCTGGCCCGACTTCGAGAGCATCCCGAGTCCCGAGGCCCCCTTCGTCACCTTCCACGACATCGCCGTCGGCCAGACCCTGCTGCTCGGCAGCGCCACGCCCAAGCGCATCGAGGTGCTGCCGGCCGTCCATACCGTGCCCGCCTGCGGCTTTGCCGTGAGCCGCGCGGACGGCGGCGCGCATTGGGTCTTCAGCGGCGATACCGAGCGCAATGCGCCGTTCTGGGACCGGGTCAATGCGCTCGAGGTCGCGATGCTCGTCATCGAGACCGCCTTCAGCAACCGCGAGCAGGCCCTGGCCGAACGAAGCCTGCACCTGTCGCCCACCATGCTGGCCGACGAGCTGGCTCACATCGAGCCGGGGAAGGACTATCCGATCTACATCACGCACACCAAGCCGGCCGAAACCGAGGAGATCACGAGTCAGATCGAAACGCTGGCGGGGCGGCAGGTGTCGGGACTGGCGCAGCGGGATATCCGCTGGCTCAAGGCGGACGGCATCCTGACCTTTTGAGCCCGGTCGTGCGGCACGGATGGCATGACAAATTTGTCACCATGTGTCGCATCTTGATACATCTTCTGTCACGTGCAGTAACACCAATGTGGTCTGGAGTGACGTGTTAGGTCGCTGACGGGGTGCCAAAACGGGTGGCACGGATGCTGCGAAAGGTTCTTCGCTCCGGGGGGAGGACTCCCGGGAGTGACAACCAACCCAACCAACCTGGAGTTAGTGAAATGAACCGTCGTTCTATCGCACGCAATGTGCAGAAGGGTTTCACCCTTATTGAATTGATGATCGTTGTGGCGATCATTGGTATTTTGGCGGCTGTGGCGTTGCCTGCATACCAAGACTACGTAGCGCGCGCTCAAGTGACGGAAGCCATCAGCTTGGCTGAAGGCCAGCGTATCGCCGTTACCGAGAAGTTCACGCAAGACGCTGTTTGCGCCGATAACACTGATGCGGCCAAGGCCAAGGCCTCCAGCATGGCATTGGACACCGACATCAATGGCAAGTATGTGGCTAAAGTTACCGCTGGTGGCACGGCCGCTGCTGGGGGCGCCTGCACGATTGTCTCGACCATGAAGGCCGCTGGTGTTGCGACGCCCTTGGTTTCTGGAACCGTCACGCTAACCCTGAGTAACGCCGACAAGGGCTCGTTTGTTTGGACGTGCACCTCCAGCATCGCGCAAAAGTACGTCCCTAAGACCTGTGCCGGCGCCTAATCCGCGTCAGACGGTTACAGCGAAAGCCACCTTGGGGTGGCTTTTTTCTTGCGTTTGACCCGTCCTGACCTGGGTTGACACCTTTTCCTCAAGAAAAGGCAAGTCAATGGAATCAAGCGTCAAACGCACGCAGCGGGACTACACGCTGGCTTCTAAGCTGTCGGTGGTCGACCAAGTGGAAAAGGCGACCTCACGTACAAACAGGCCCAGAAGCGCTACGGCATCCAGGGCCGTTCGACCGTGTTGGTGTGGCTGCGCAAGCATGGTCGCCAGAACTGGAGTTCGGCATCATCTGGGCTTGCCATGCCAGTACCGATCAAGAAGCTCTCATCTGCACCTGCTGCACTGCCGACTCCAGAACAGAAGATCAAGGCCCTCGAAGTCCAGCTTCGCGAAGCCAATGAGAAGGCCCAACTGTTCGAGGTGGTGATCGATGTCTTGAAGAAGGACTACGGGGTGCGCATCGTAAAAGAGCCTTTGGGCAAGTCCTCTCGCAAACGCTCCTCCCAGGGTTGAGCGTGGCGAGGGCTTGCCGCCATTGGGGCGTCAGCCGCCAAGCCTACTACCAGCAGTTGCAGCATCAGCAGCAACGCTGTGCGCGTGCCGACACCGCGATCGAGCTCGTTCGCGGCGTGCGTCTGCGTCAGCCCCTGGGCGCGCGCAAGCTGCACAAGCAGCCGCTGCAGCACGCCGGCGCGAGCCTGGGGCGCGTGCGTTGCTGGACGTGCTGCGCGAGGCGCGCATGCTGGTGGCGTCGAAGCGGGCGTATCACAAGACCACCGACAGCCATCATCGATTCCGACGCCATCCCAACTTGCTCAAGGAGAGGCCGCATCAGCTTCGAGCGACTGCCAGCGAGCAGGTGTGGGTGGCCGACATCACGTACTTGCCCACCGACCAGGGGTTCGTCTATCTCAGCCTGGTCACCTATGCGTGGTCGCGCAAGATTGTGGGCCATCACGTGCACGACACCCTGCGCACCGAGCAGATCAGCCGGGCACTGAAGGTCGCGCTCAAGGGGCGGCAGACGCGGCAAATGCTGGTGCATCACTCGGACAGGAGCATCCAGTACTGCTCGAACGACTATCAGGAGATTCATCGGCGCCACGGCATCACCTGCTCGATGACGGACGGCTACGACTGCTATCAGAACGCGCTGGCCGAGCGCGTCAACCGGATCCTGAAGATGGAGTTCCTGTTGCACCGGCCTGCCGTTCTGGCCCAGGCCAGCCGGATGGTCCAGCAGGCCGTGCAGATCGATAGCCTGACCCGTCCTGACCTGGGTCGACACCTTTTCCTCAAAAAAAGGCTGACCCAGCCTGCCCAAGGTTGGCACCTTCCCCTTGAGAAAAAAATGAGGCGTCCGACGCACACAGTGCGGCTACGCGCTGGTTTTAAGCTGTCGGTGGGTGATCGGTAGAAAAAGGCGAATTGAGCTACAGGCAGGCCCGAGAGCGCCACGGTATCCAGGGTCGCTCGACGGTGCTGGTGTGGCTGCGAAAGCATGATCGCCAGCGCTGGGAGCTCGGGGCATCATCGCGGTTGCCCATGCCAGTGTCGAAAAATCCACTTCAGCGCCTGCGCTGCTGACCCCGAGCAGAAAATCAAGGCCCTCGAAGTCCAGCTTCGCGAGGCTAACGAGAAGGCTCAATTGTTCGAGGCCGTGTTCGATGTCCTGAAAGGAGGACTATTAGATGTTGAACTCTACCAAGCTCTGACCCTGGATTTCCATTGAATACTGGCCCTTCCGCTTTTTTAAGCGTGAAGGCTTCACGGTATGGATAAGTGCTTGGTGTTTTCTTTTTTAGGTTGGATGCGTGGATCTGCCACCGATTGCGCCGCTGTTTCCTCGATTTCGTGGCCTCGATCGCGAGTTTTTGGCATATGGATCGAGCTTGTCTGCTTAGCCTAGCGCGGCGGGTTTTCGCCTGCTCGCAGGTACTTTGAAAGCGTCATGAGACAGGCCTTTACGCTTGGCCGTCTCGCGAGTGGACATCTGTTCGCGTAGCGCCCAGCGTCTGATGACACTCAAAGTCGCCACATCCTCCTACGACCGCTTGCTTTAAAAATGAGCAGAGTAGGCTTGTACGTGGGGCCATCTTAAACGGAAATTATTATATCGCCGAATCAGTTTCGATAATCATCAACATAAAAGCCAGCGCGTAGTCGCTTCACTCGCATTTGATGCTGTTTGCACTGTCTTGCCTTTTCTCAAAAAAAGAGTAGTCCCGTGTAGAGGTGGGCCAGGGTTATTGCTGTCTCTTAATTAAAGTATATTCAAATTAATTTGCGAAATTCAATCAACTGTAGGCACTTCTCTCCAATTCAACAGCTTCAGCGAGTTCCCGCCGCCAAAATCGATAGAAGGATCTTTCACTCCTCCGTCGTTGAATCCAACCAGCCCTTGACCCTTTCCGTTATTGCTGACGATCTGGTTGTCCGTAATCGCGCTGCTATAGCTCACATAAGCGGTCCCGACTGGCAACAGGGCGGACTTGCCCGTACCAAAATTGACAGCATAGAGCCGGCTCTGGCCCGACGGGCTGCAAGCGTTTCCGGTCGTCAGCAGGCTGGAGAAAACGACGACGCCATTGAAGGAAGTTGCGCCCAGTGTCACCCGCCAAGTAATGTTCGAAGTTCCATCCTTTCCGAGGTCCAAGTACCACCCGCCCTTCGTTCCCAGTGTGAAAGTCGACGTCCCTTTGAGGTGATCCTCGTTAAGTTCAGCAAGGTTGTCTCGTGTGACTGGATAAGTGCCCCCTGTACCGAAGCTGTTCGCGCCTCCGTCGATCAAGGCATAGAAGGTCTGACCAGCGGTCGAGTTGATATCCACCGTATCCAATAATTGTCCGGTGCCGAACATTACGTAGCGCCGTTGTGAACGAGGATCGACTTCAACCAGGGGTTGTGTCGTGATCGGCTGCGCGTTGCGGCTCCCGTCGGCCAACGTGGCCAGTTTCAAGGGGGCCGGATAGGAAGTCGCCGTTCCTCTGGCCGCCGTCACGTCGAATCGCCACAGTTGCCCGTCGAGATCACCGGCATACAACGCATCGGCCGTACCGTCCGTGAAGTCCGTGATGTAGGCCGTCAGCTGCGCAAGACCGGCGGAAGATGTACCGGTCTGTACCTTTTCGAGCAGATTGCCGTTGCGCGGATCGACGAAATACACATAGCCGAATCCATCGCCATTGTTGTATCCCGAGGTGAAGACGACGACCCAACCGTACTTTTTTGTCTTCAGCACGACAGGCGTGCCGAAACTGAAACCCAACGTGTTGCCCACACCCACGGTTGCAGCGGAGAACTCCCAGAGCACTTTGGTCTTGACGACGTCTTCCGTGGTCATGCTCGCGGGGTCGGTGATATCGATCGCATAAAACCCTTTGCCGCCCTTGCCGAGCCCGCCGATCAGTACCGTGCGCCAGCTCGCGCCGCTGCCGGACGCTGTGGTCGTGAACACCCCGCCGGCCGAGCCGAAATCGATGTCGTAGGCTTTCGGCGTCGCATCGACGTAGTAGCGGTGCTCGTAATCCGGGTTGCCCAATTGAACCAGTCCATTGAGGGTGGGTGTCGCCGGGCTGCTCGGGCCCGAGAACAACATGCTCGGCACGTAGGCGAACTGTTCCTTGCCCGCGTCTGTGCCGGTCAACGAGCCGTTGAACGCATGCAGCATGCCGTCGTTTGCACCAACGTAAACCATCGTGGGACGACCGGCACGCGCGGTCTTGAATGCCGCATAGCCCGGATTGACGGTGTTTGACAGCGAGGCCGAAGGTGGCCCCACCGGCGTGACCTTGGCATTCACCACGTCGCCGAGCAGCAGAGCACGGCGCCGATAGGGCTTGGTATCGTCGGTGGTGGTTCTTTCCTTGCTACGGTCGCCGCGCAGGTAGTTGACAAAGTCGCCACTGTCGTCCCCCGTGGCCCATGGGGTGTCGAGGGCCGTGACCTGTGCATTTGTCAGGTTGGCTTTGCGGAACGGCACGCCAGCGGTGCCGTTCCAGGTCACCATCCGCCTTCCCGTGTCCCAGCCGGCGCCAGCGAGTTGGGTTTCTAAGGTACTGGCAGAACTCCACTTTTCGACCAGTGTCGGCACGCCGCCAGGAAAGGTGAGCTGGCTACCGGTGATCGTGCCTGTCCATCCATTCGAGTCGTACTGCGAAGCGTAGGACGCAGCGCCGGCCGAGGAGACTTGTGGACTAGACAGAGAGAACGATGTCGTGAACGACTTGATCGCGTTCGCGATGCTGGCGAAAGCCTTGGTGAGGCCGTCGACCATGGTATCGGGGCGGCCTGCCGTGAAGTAGTTATCCGGCTTTGGCTGGGTGATGCCAGTCGAGCGTGTATCGGTCAGGTTCTGGCCACTGGTCGACCACCAGGCGAGTGGGATCGGATCGCTGAAGGTGTAAGGGTCGAAGGCTTGGTTGGCGGGTATTCGCAAACCACCGAACTTGGCAGCAAGGTAGAACTGGTTGTTGGATTGGAAGTCCTGTTCGAGCACGTCGACCCAGTAGGTCTGTACGGTCTGTTTACCGATGGTATTTGGCTTGGTGGCATCGTCCGGCCGAATGTCCTTCGTGTTGGCGTCGTACGCCAGTCCGGCCATGCGTGCAGAGTTGTTGCTGCAACAGTTGTTCGAGATGTTCGTGCGAGTCCCGAGGTCGTTGCCCATCCCCCCTTGGAGTTGGCCGACCTTGTTGGTCGCGGTGACGGCATTGACGGTGGTGTCATTCGCCACGGCGGAGGGTAGAGTTGGCTCATCGGCGGAGTTGGTGTTGCCCGGAACGTTCTTGTCGCCATGCGTGTAGATATCTCCGATGCCAAGCACGAAGTTGCGCTGGCACGAATACTGGATAGGATCGTCCCAGTTCCTGATCACCGGAAATCCATCAAGCCGTCTCGCAGTCGTGTTGGTGTCGGTGGTGTTGAGGTTGCTCCACTCGGGCACGTTGCCGAGGTTGCGGTAGTAGCGCAGCGCGGCGTAGTACAACTCGCTGACCGGATCGTTCGATTTGTAGTTGCCCGGGATGATCTGACCGAACTTGTTGAGGTAGTTGATCACTCCGCTGTCGGCGATCGTCACACCGTTCGCGGACGTGGCCGAAGCATCGGTGGGATTGGGGTTGCGCACGAAGACGCCGGTGGTTTCACTCCACTCCTTCTCGGCATTGCCTTCGTCGGGAAGACCAGGCTTGGGTTGCAGGGGCCCAACGAATTTTTGGCGCGCGCGCATCACGCCACCGTCGCGACCGTTTCCGTCTTCGTTCAGATAACCGAAGGCGCTGAAACGCATTCTGCGGGAGTACTGCTGGATGAGCCCCTCCGGCTTCCAATTGCTGCCGTATTGCACACAATTGCTTTCGACACCGCCCGGCGCAGTGGTCTTGCACACCCGGTTGCGCATCGTGTAGTCATTGGTGACGGCACCGTTCAGATCGCTGGTGAATGTGGCAAAGCTGTTGCTTCCGGGACGTTTCCATTGAAACTGCATGACGGCGTCACCGCCGTTCTCGTAATACTCGATGCGCACGTCGAAACCTTGACCTGCGGTCAAGGACACGGTCGCGTCGTAGTTGGTCGCGCCTTGATCGATCCATTTGTCGACCAGCAACGCACCCGATACCCACAGGCGCACGCCGTCGTCAGCTCGAACGCGGAAGGTATAGGTGCCGGTAGCGGGTGCCACAAAGTTGCCGGTGTATCGAGCAGCAAAATTGTCTGTACCTACACCGTTTCCAGGGCCGCCACTGCCCCAGTTGTTGTCCCCGGTGTCTTGATTGTTGACGTAGGTAGGCGTGCCGGTCACTGTCTTCGTGTTCTTGAAGTACTCGCCTTTGAGTGATGCCCCCGAAGCAGTGATTCGCATGGCATAGCCGCGGCCGTTGACCGAGATGCCGAGGCTGCTTGCATTGCTGAAGGGAGTCGCTCCCGCAATCTCGGCGACGGGCAGATCCCGGTCACCGAACAGGCCCTGGCCTGCGTGATACCCCTTCTCGAGAATCGTGTCGGTGGTGGTGTCCACCACGCGGCGGCCGCCGGTCATGGCCCACCGAAACGGATCGATGGTCGCAGTGGCGGCCCAATTGAGGAAGTTGCCGCTCCACATGGAACCGAGGGAGCCGCCACATTTACGGCTGGTAGCGACACCCGTCGGATCGAAGAAGCTCTTGTCGCCCGTGTTGGTTTCGTTGCGCGTCGTATCGGATACGTAGGTGTAGCACTTGTTCGGATCGAAGTAGCCGAGGTAGGTGCTGCCGCTCGAATACGTCGCCGTGTGAGCCGTGCGAGAGGCCGTCGGCCACTCGACTGACAGGGTCAGCGCCAGGTTGCCTGGTACGTTCGACGTGGCGAACACTGGCTGGTCGGCGAGGCTTGCGCCATGGGCACTCCATGGCGATGCGAGAAAGGCACTCGCGAGTACGGTGCCATGTGCGATGCGCACGGCAAGTTTCAAGATCTTGTGCATGACAGCTTCGCCGATTCGTTATTCGGGCTTGGTGAAGGACGACTGCAAGAACACCTGCGTATTCCTGGGGCCGTCGACGCGAACGCTCAGGCGATAGACCAGCGACTTCGGAGGCGGTGGACGGGCGGATTCCTGGACGCTGCCTCCACGCACGTCCGTGGTGGCGGGTGCATAGACGCAGTTGCTCTTGCTGGCGGCCCCAGTGCTGTTGCACAGGCGGTCGATCACATAGCGAACGATGACCTTGTCCGCGTCGCGCGTGATGTTGTTGCTGGCTTGCGCCACCGTGTCGAAGGTCGCATCCTTGAGCAAGGCGAGAGGGATACCCTGGTCATTGGTATCGAGCCGGATCGCGCTGTAGTTGAACTGCGGTGCGTTTGTCGTATCGGCGCCGGATGCGGAAAGACTTCCTCCTGTTCCGAACAGCGCAAGCGCCTTGACGGCCGCCTGCTCGCCTTGATTGACCAGGTCGCGCTTGAATGCCAGGTTGCCTGCGCTCGTCAAGGTGGTGTTCATCGAGCGCACCACAGCCACGGCGCCCGCCATCAGCACCACCAGAACAATCAGGCATACCAATAGAACGATGCCACGATCGCGCCGCGGCTTTGAGTGAGGGAGCGGGTTCATGACTTGGGTAGCAACAGGACGTTGCGCAGCGGAACGGTGAATTCGACGACCCGCCAGCGGTAGTGCTTGTCGTCGTCCGAGGTCAGGGTCACGGCATTGCGCGCAGCGCCCGTGCCCACGAACATTGCCGGAATGGTTGAGGAGACAGCCTCTTTTTCGTACGTGGATGTACGCAGCACCAGCGCAACGCGAACAGCCACGACCTGTCGGCTCAATGCCGGTGTTTCCATCATGGTCTTGATATCGAAACCGGTCGCATCCGGCGCTTTCCACTCATTGAGGATGCCGTCGGTGTTGGTGTCCAGGCCATAGATGGCGTACATCGCTGTGACGCCCTCGGCCATGGCTTGCGGCGCATCGTTGCCGTCGAAGCGCAAGAGGTCATAGCTGAAGAGAGTGGCGTTGGCACCTACGCCAAACAGTTGGAACTGAACGTTCTGAGCGGTGGCATTGCCCAGCGGCGTGAGATAGGCGGCGCCGCTGCCGGTGAGCGTCGCGAGCGTCGTGCCCGTGCCGGCGGTGTAGTACGTGCCGTTGAGGGTCAAGAGCTCGTTCGATGCGCTGTCGACAAATGCCGAGTCCACCTGTTCGATCAAGCAGTCCTTGCCGACTTGGCTCACCAGCACGATGTCGTTCTTCTTGATCTGTACAGTGTTGTCCAGCCGCATGATATTGTCGCTGGCGCCCTTGGCGAGGATGGGTCGAGGCACGTCGCCTGCCGCGGCGTTGCCGCTCATCACGAGCAAGACGTCGGATTTGCCATCGGAAGATTGCCCCTTGCCGATGAGCACCGGTGCCATGCGCAGATTCGCAACGCCCGCAGCGTTTCCCAGAAACTTCTCGAATGGAGCGGGGAAGACGGCGCTGCGCGGGAGCAGGCTCGTGGTGCCGCGCTTCGCCTGCAGCGGACACCCATAGACGCCGAGATCCCATGACTGGGTGAAGCCCGAACCCGCACTGCGGATCACGCGATCGAGTTGGTAGGCTGCGAACGAACCCGACTGGTTCATGTCGTTGACGGAGGTGGTCGAGCGCTTGGTCGACTCGCCGAAGATCACTGTGCTGGTCACGGCGAGCGTGACGACCAGTCCGATGACCATGGCGACGAGCAGCTCGATCAGGGTCAGTCCGGCTTCACGCTCGAGATGCAGATGTCGTGCACTCATCACGGAAGCTCCACGTGGGTCGTCAGGCGGCTGCCGCTATTGGCTGCCGGGGCTTGCCATGTGATCGTGACATTGGCGGTCTTGCCCGACACGTCCACCGAACCTTCGCCGCCTGGCAGGCCACCAGATCCGGGAGCGGCCACCCTTGTTTTCCATGCGTCCAAGTCAGCAGCCGGAACGGTGGGCGATTGATTGAGCCACATCAAGCTGACGATTTCGTTGGCCAGCAGGGCCGCCCTGTTGCGGTCCTCGGCGTCGACCGAGAAACTGATCGCACGCGCCTGCAGGCCGATGAGGCCCAGGAGTCCGAACGAGAAGATCAGGATCGATACCAGGACTTCCAGCAGTGCTACACCTGTCTGGGCGCTTCGGCGCGACGCTTGTTTTGGCGATGTCATCGTCATGGGCAGCCATCCGGTTGGCTGGATGAAAGCGATCGTTTCGGGTCGCACATGCGAACTTGCCCACCGAGCGCTACGGTCACGCGCAACGGGCGATCGTCCGCCGAGTCGGTGCTCATCTTGACGTCGAAGGTATAGGGCGCCGCCTCGCACTTGGCGCCCGTCGGCCCAGGCGCATCGTTTATCACCGTGCGTCCGATCGAACTGAAGCAGATGGACTTCGGCCCCGTCACGACGACGCCGGAACCCGCGTCGCGAAGAATCCCGGACTCGATGAAGACCGAGCTGTCGTCGGAAGTCAGGAGCGCCACGGTGCTGGCCACCCAGTTTCGGCCGTTGGTCTTGGCCGTGTAGGTATTGCTTGTCGGCGCATCGTCGGTGAGCGAGAACACCACCTGCCGGCTGCGCCGGGCCGCTTCGGCCTGCGCGGATCGCAGCCCGTTCTGAAGCGAATCGGTGACGGTTCGGATCTTGTTGTTGCGAATCCATGCACTCATCGATGGCACACCGACGGCCAGCAGAATGCTCAACAGAGTGATCGTGACCATCAGTTCGATCAGACCGAAGCCGGCTGCGCCCGGGGAACGTCCACTCAGCATCCGCCGCCTCGCTTGGTTACCCAGTCGCTGGTACAACCAGACCATCCAGACACGCCGCTGATCGTGGTGGACTTATTGCCTTGCTGATCGAGCGTGAACGTGAAGCCGTTGGTCGCGCCGCTGCCGACTGCCTGCAGCCGGTAGGCGGTCGCTGTAGTCACGGGATCAGTCGTACAGGAAAGTTGAAACGTACCGATCTTGTTGGTCCTGGTTTCGGTTGCAGTGCAAGGCGCCTTGAGCGACCCCGAGTCCAGGTAAGTACGGTTGTCCTGGAAGTAGCGCTCCATGTCTGCACGCAGAACCGACAGCCCGTTCGTCGCATCGACTAGTCGTCCGCGCAAGACGTAGTCCCGGTAGGACGGCAGGGCGATCGCCGCCAGGATCGCGACGATGGCCACGGTGATCATGACTTCGATCAGCGTGAAACCTCGTCGATGCATTGCGAGTGATGCAGTCGTCAGGTGGCGAACCTTCGATGCGCAATGGTTCTTCATGTCTGGTGAGCGTTCGGGTGCTGGGTGGAAAAGGTGTTGGCCACAGTTGAGCCATAGTTGTCAAAGAATGTCTTTAAATGTTGCAAACTGCAAATCCACTTGTCCGGCCTTCATGGCCGCCTGTCGCAGTGCCAACGGCTGCGCGAAGACAATAGTTCGATGAACGAGGACATCAGCGCAGGCGACACGAGGCGCAAAAAGGGCGCAAATCTGTGGATGGCAGCGTTGCTCGTCGCGATCAGCTTCCTCAATCCCGTGGTCGCAGGACCGTCCCCGATCGTTTGGCAACTGCTGGCCACCGGGGGGTGTCTCGCCTTGCTTTTTGGGACCGGCGACGCGTCTTCGTCTTCGCCCGGAAAACGCCGTGTCGGGTTTCTGGCATGGGGGATCGTCATTTCGGCCACAGTCAACGCTGTGCTGGCGTTGATGCAGTTCAACGGGGCGACGGGCATGCTCGACGCCTGGCTGATATCGCCCGGCCAGGGCCGAGCCTGGGGAACGCTGCGCCAGCGCAATCAATTCGCCACGCTGATCAGCCTGGGGCTGATTGCGGTCCTTTGGTTGTATGCGACGGCAGGGGCTCGCTTCGCACGACCATGGTTCATTGCTGCAATCGTGTTGCTGATGGCTGGAGCTGCAGCCTCGGGCTCCCGTACCGGCGTGCTTCAGCTGGCGCTTATATCGGCGGTCGCGGGATTTGCCGCTTGGCGACAGCGCAGCCGAAAACCAAATCATTCATCCATGGGCCGCTGCCTGCCGCCTCCTTTGGCGCTGCTGGCCCTGCTTCCGCTCTATTTCGCTTTCAGCTGGCTTCTCCCATACCTGGCGGTCGCTGGAAAAGGCAAGGCCGTCGCCTCCGCCGGCGCCCTGTTCGAACGCCTCCAACCCGCCGCCCTCGGCAACGAAAGCCGCCTCACCCTCTGGCACAACGTCCTCTCCCTCATCGCCGAGCGCCCGCTCACTGGCTGGGGCTGGGGCGAACTCAGCTACGCCCATTTCATGGCCGTCTACCCGGGCCCGCGCTTCCCGGTGCTGCTCGACAACGCCCACAACCTCCCCCTGCACCTCGCGGTCGAACTCGGCATCCCGGCCGCCGTGTTGATCTGCGGCGGCTTTCTCTGGCTGGTGATCTCCGCGCGTCCCTGGCGCGAGCGCGATCCGAACCGGCTCATGGCCTGGGGCCTCGTGGGCGTGATCCTCGTGCACAGCCTGCTCGAATACCCGCTGTGGTATGGCCCCTTCCAGCTGGTCTTCGGCCTGTGCCTGGGCATGCTGTGGCCCGCGCGCCAGACCGAGGAATCGTCACCGCGATCGAGAAAGAGGTGGCTCCCCGATCGCCGGAGATTCCAGGCCTTCGCGAGCATCGCCCTGCTCTCGTTCGTTGTCTACGCCGCCTGGGACTACACCCGCATCAGCCAGGTCTACCTGCCGCGCGACGAGCGCCTGCCGCCCTGGCAGGACGACACGCTCGCGAAGGTCCGCGATTCCTGGCTGTTCGCGCGCCAGGTCGATTTCGCCGAACTGACGCTGACGCCGGTCACGCACGAGAACGTCGCGCGGATGCATGCGCTCGCCGAGCGGACGCTGCATTTCTCGCCGGAGCCGCGCGTGATCGTGAAGCTGATCGAGAGCGCCGAGCTCTCGGGCCATGACGACGAGGCACGGCTGATCGCCGAGCGCTTCAGGGTGGCCTTCCCGCGCGACTACGCGCGCTGGCTCCGGCAGACTCCGGGCGAGGCGCCGCCGGCGCCTTAAATCGCGGGCGCGGCGGTCCAGCTCCCCGACTTCCCGCCATGCTTCTCCACCACATGCACCCCGGTGACCGTCATCCCCCGGTCCACCGCCTTGCACATGTCGTACACGGTCAGGAGCGCGATCTGCACGGCGGTCAGCGCCTCCATCTC
The DNA here is from genome assembly GCA_016806145.1 of Variovorax paradoxus. NCBI lineage: Bacteria > Pseudomonadati > Pseudomonadota > Betaproteobacteria > Burkholderiales > Comamonadaceae > Variovorax > Variovorax paradoxus. The sequence goes on along the minus strand of CP063166.1, from coordinate 6,529,255 downwards.
GACGCCGGTCGGCCCAACGGTCTCGACGGTGGCGGTGCATTGCACATGCGGCGTCGCGTCGCCGGCGTCGGAGAGCGCGAGATCGACCGCCACCCGGGTGATGGCCAGCGGATGGCACAGCGGGATCAGGTCGCTGGTCTTCTTGGCGGCCTGGATGCCGGCGATGCGCGCGATGCCCAGCACGTCGCCCTTCTTCGCGCTGCCCGAGGCGATCAGCGCCAGGGTCTCGGCCCGCATCTCGATGCGGCCGGTGGCCACGGCCACGCGGTGGGTGGCGGGCTTGGCGGCGACGTCGACCATGTGGGCCTGGCCCTGGGCGTCGAAATGGGTGAGTGAGCTCATGGGTGAACGTTCAAGAGGGAGGTGCATCATACGAGCCCGAGTTCTGGACAAGCCATGCCACGCTGGACCCCGCCCCCTCGCAAGAAACGACCTTTCGTCCCCACTCTGCGGACGATTTGCGCTAGCGTTTTAATAGCATCGCAGGTGCTGATGCCGCCGCTGGCGCGCGCGCAGCTGCTGCCGGGGCTCGGCGACGGCGGCGAGATGACGGCGACCGCCGAGCGCCATCTGGGCGACCAGATCGCGCGCGAGCTCTACCGCGACACCGACTACATCGACGACCCGGTGATCGCCGACTACGTGCAGGAGATCTGGCAGCGCCTGCTGGCGGCGGCGCGGGTGCGCGGCGAGCTCACGCCCGAGCTCGACGAGCGCTATGCCTGGGTGGTGATGCTGGGGCGCGACCGCAACATCAACGCCTTCGCGCTGCCGGGCGGCTACCTCGGGCTCAACCTCGGGCTGGTGGCGGCGGTGGGCAGCCGCGACGAGCTGGCGACCGTGCTCGGGCACGAGCTGTCGCACGTCACGCAGCGGCACATCGCCCGCATGATGGACAAGCAGAGCAAGCAGTTCCCGCTGATGCTCGCGGGCCTGATCCTCGGCATGATCGCGGCGGGCAAGAGCCGCGGCGGCGGCGATGCGGGCCAGGCGATGGTCATGGGCAGCCAGGCGGCGTTCATGCAGAACCAGCTGAACTTCTCGCGCGACATGGAGCGCGAGGCCGACCGCGTGGGCTTCGGCGTGATGACGCAGGCCGGCTTCGCGCCGCAGGGCGCGGCCACGATGTTCGAGAAGCTGCAGTACGCCTCGCGGCTCAACGACAACGGCTCCTTCCCCTACCTGCGCAGCCATCCGCTGACGACCGAGCGCATCTCCGACATGCAGGGCCGCTTCCAGTTCCGCATGGACACGGTGCCGCCGCCGGTGTTGCTGATGGACCACGCGATGGTCTCTTCGCGCGCGCGCGTGCTGACGCGCCCCGGCGTCGACGTGCTGCGGCAATGGGTCGACGCGGCCTCCACCGGCGAGTTCGCCCGGAGCACGCCCGCCCAGCAGGCGGGCACGCTCTACGCGGCGGCACTGTCGGCCAAGCAACTGCGCGACCACAAGGCGGCGCGCGCGCTGGCGCAGCGGCTGGTCGAGCGCACGGCCGACGATGCCCCGGCCGCGCGCCAGGCGCGCTGGCTGCAGGCCGAGATCGAACTGGCGGCGGGCGGCGCGGGCGTGGCCAAGGCGGCCTCGCTGCTCGACGGCAAGGCCAAGTCGCGGCCCGAGATGCTGCTGGCGGCCGACGTCGCGGTGGCGAGCCGCCAACCGGCGCCGATGATCCCGGTGCTGCGCGACTGGGTGGCGGCGAATCCGCGCGATGCCACGGCCTGGCGCACGCTGGCCAATCTCTACGGCGCGCAGAACGACACGCTGCACGCGGTGCGCGCGGACGCCGAGTCGAACGTGGCGATCCTCGACTATCCGGCCGCGCGCGACCGCTTCAAGGCAGCGCAGGAACTGATCCGCCAGAGCCAGAGCGGCCGCCCGGGATCGGTGCCGATCGACCACTTCGAGGCGTCGATCATCGACACCCGCGCGCGCGAGATCGAAGTGTTGGTGAAGCGGCAGGCCGAGGAGCCGGCGCTGCGTTAGCCGGCGGGTGGGCGGATCAGCGGCGCGTCAGCAGCCCGCCGAGCGCGCTCTCGATCAGCAGGCCGAGCACCGAATAGAGCAGCGAACCCACGAGCGCGGCGAGGAAGCCGTTGACGTGGAAGCCCGCCAGCAGGCCGGAGGCGGCCCAGAACATCAGCGCGTTGATCACGAACAGGAACAGCCCGAGCGTGACGATGGTGACCGGCAGCGTGAGCACCACCAGCACCGGGCGCACGATCATGTTGAGCAGACCGATGACCACGGCCGCGATCAGGGCCGCGCCGAAACTGCTGATCTGGACGCCGCTGTAGAGGTAGGCCACCGCGAGCAGCGCCACCGCGCTGAGTAGCCATTTGAGAAGGATGCGCATGCGGCCCAGGATACCGCAGCGCCGGGGCGGCGGCGAGCCGGACATGCCCGCGAACCCGCGTGGGACGGGGCGTTGGCAGCGGCCAAAAAAAACGGCTCCCGAAGGAGCCGTCGCTTGAGCGGGATGGCGCGGCACCGAGGCCGCGACCCTCTTACTCCGCCAGTTCGTTCGCCAGCACCAGCAGCGCGCCCATGCCCATCACGGCACCGGGAAAGGCCCAGCCTTGCTGGCCGGCCGGCTTCTGCTCGGGCGTGACCGGCTCGAGGTCCACGCCGACCTTCGGACGGCGGGCGTCGACCACGTGCGATGCCATGTGCTCGCGCTTGAGCTGCTGCGTGAGCTCGGTCAGCGGACCCTTGGCCAGCACGGCCGTGACCTGCCCACCGTTGCGCTCCAGCAGCGGCAGCAGCTGCGCCTGCAGCTTGCTGAACCACTTCGCGCGCCAGTTTTCGCGCGCGCTGTGGCTCACCCACTTGCTGATGCGATGCGTCATGCGCGGCGCGCAGGCCACGAGCACCCAATGACGCGCCACCACCGTATCGGCGTCCGGCGCCAGTTCGGCGAACTGTTCGCAGGCGTAGACGGCGTCGTCGACGTAAAGAATGATCTTTTCCATAGGGTGCTCCTTCAGGTAGTTAGAGTGGCAGAGACGGGTCGAAATGGATAGGGGACTTTCGTGGGGCCGGGCTCAGCTCGCGGTGGCCGGCGTCGAGGACTTGGCGCGAGCCTGGCGCGCGGCCACCCACTTGCCGATGGCCAGCACGAGCAGCGCGCCGATGATGCCGGAGGCGTACTTCACGACATCGGTCTGCGGCAGCTTCGGCACCCAGGTCCAGGCGGCGGGGTTGACCACCGCGGGGTCGGACACGGCCATGGTGCCGGCGATCCAGCCCAGCAGCATGCCGCCGAGCGTGATGATCATCGGGAAGCGGTCCATCAGCTTGATCACGAGCTGGCTGCCCCAGACGATGATCGGGATGCTCACGAGCAGGCCGAAGATCACGAGCGGCATCTGATGGCCTTCGCCGGCGCCTTGAGCGGCACCCGCGATGGCGATCACGTTGTCGACGCTCATCACGAGGTCGGCAATGATCACGGTCTTGACGGCACCCCAGAGCCTGTCGCTGCCGGCGATGTTGCCGTGCGCGTCGTCATGCTCGGGCGCCAGCAGCTTGACGCCGATCCACAGCAGCAGGATCGCGCCCACGAGCTTCAGGAACGGAATCGCCAGCAGGGTCAGCGCGAAGAAGATCAGGATCACGCGCAGCAGGATGGCGCCGGCGGTGCCCCACAGGATGCCCTGCGTGCGCTGGGCCGGCGGCAGCTTGCGGCAGGCCAGCGCGATCACGACGGCGTTGTCGCCGCCAAGAAGGATGTCGATCATGATGATCTGACCGACTGCGACCCAGAATTCCGGGGTCATGAACTGTTCCATAGTTTCCTCTGTGTCTTCGTGACCGTCCCGCCCCACCATGGCGTGGTGGCCGCGGGCATGGCACGTGCGATGCGTTTCGATTCATCCCGGGCGGGCTGATCGAAGCGAGGAAATGAAACCGGGTGACACCGGGGGATTCAACGACGCTTCGACCAAACCTGCACAGGTTCAAATCGAAGGTCTGGCTCGGCATGCGCATGGCCGCTGGGCGACATGCGCGATGCCCGACAGGCCGGAAGTGTTGTGCTTCGTATTGACGACCTGGCGATGTCCGTCGCTGTTGCGACGGCCGGGAGCTACTCCCCTTCGTGGGCGCGATTAGAGCATCGGCGCTCGCGCGCTGGCAACCGAAAGTTTCAAGCCTTCAAAAGGAAGGCGTTCAAAACCTGCATCGCAGCAAGGTCTATTGCTACAATTTTGGTAGCGAGGATAACCTTCGGCGGTCTCGGGACATTGGCGGACTATGATCGCCCGCCCTGCCGATCTTTCTGCGTTCATGGCCGCCATCCACATCACCGACATCGAGGCCGCCATCAATCACTGGCGCGAGAAGAGCCCCTCGCCCGATGGCGTCACGCTCGCGCCCGAGCTGCGCGCGCTGGCCGAGGTCTATGCGCTCATGGTCTACCACCACGAGGACGAGGTCGACGAGGTCGGCTTCCCGGCCAAGGCCTGGGCCGCCTGGCTGGACTGGTACCAGAGCACGCCCGACACCCCCTGCATCGCGATCTGCTCCACCAGCCAGGGCGACGACGAGTGCAAGGGCTGCGGGCGCAGCTTCGACGAGGTGCAGCACTGGCCCGCGATGACGCCGGCCGAGAAGCGCGTCACCTGGCGCCGCATCACCATGGAGGATTCGGCCTGGCGCTTCAACCGCTATGCCGAGCGCGCGCGCGAGGCCGAGCCGCCGAAGTGGCCCGACGAGCCGGACGATCCCGCCGTGCCCACCGGGCCCGAAGACGCGAGCTGAACGGCCGGCCCGATGCGTCGCCTCGCGCAAGCCCCCAACCTCGCCATCGCGACGCTGTGGGTGCATGCGCTGCGCGAGGACGGCGTGGCCGCGACGGTGCAGCGCGAATACCTGGGTGCGGCGGCCGGCCAGCTGCCGCCCGACCAGTGCCTGCCCGAGATCTGGATCGACGACGAAAGCCAGTTCGAGCTCGCGCAGCGGCTGCTGCATGCGCTGCAGCACCGGCCGCAGCGCAGCTGGCAGTGCGTCTGCGGCGAGCGGATCGAGGGCGGCTTCGAGCAGTGCTGGCAGTGCGGCGAGATGATGCCGCTCTGAGATTCCAGGCTACTTCCAGCGCAGCAGCTCGATGTCGACGCTGTTCGCGCCGTCGCCGAGCGTCAGCGTGTTCTCCTGGATCGTCGCCTGCAACTGCATCGAGCGCTGCGCCAGCGCCGCGAGCGCCTGCGAGGCGGCCGTGGGCACGCGGTAGACGCGCAGGTTCTGCGGCCGCGAGAGCTTGTTCTCGATGCCGCGCCACCAGATCTCGGCCGCGTGGTTGAAGCAGTAGACGATCACCTGGTCGGCCTTGCCGCAGGCCTTGATGACGGGCTTGTCCTCGGGCTGGCCGACCTCGATCCACAGCCGGGTCTGGCCCGTGAAGTCGCGCAGCCAGACATCGGGCTCGTCCACGTTCGACAGGCCGGCGCCGAAGGCCAGCGTGCCGTCGCCCCGGCAGATGTCCTGCAGCTGGTGCGCGTTGAGCGCCAGCGCGACCAGCCGGATCATCATCCGCTCGTCGGTCTCGCTCGGATGGCGCGCCAGCGTGAGCGCATGGTCGGCGTAGTAGCCGTGGTCAATGTCGGCCACCGCGAGGTTGGCCTTGAAGATGGTGGATTTGAGCGCCATGGGTGCGCGAGTGTATGCGCGCGCTCCCGGGCCGGCGCCGGCCCGGGAGCTGCCCGCAGCCCGATCAGTAGGCGACCGAGGCCTGCAGGTACACGGTGCGCGGCTGGCCCACGTACTTGCCGCCGTTGTTGTCCACCGAGCGGTTGAAGTAGCGGCGGTCGAACAGGTTCTTCACGCCCACGGCCAGCTTGAGGTTGCGCATCGTCGGGCCGAAGTCGTAGCCCGCGCGCACGTTCATCACCGCGTAGCCGGGGATGTTGCCGAGGCGGCCGGTGCTGTCCTCGAGCGTGACGTAGCGCGCATTGGTGTCGGGCGAGCCCGGCGAACGCTGCTTCGACTGCGCGTAGACGTCGGCGTTGAAGGTCCACGGGCCGCGCTCGTAGCGCGCGCCCAGCGTGGCCACCTGGCGCGAGTAGAACGGCAGGTCGCGGCCCGCGAAGGCGCCGGCCTTCTGGATTGCCTGCGTGTAGGTGTAGGTCGCCGACACCGACAGCCCCTTGAGGGCCGGGCTCAGGTCGCCGAGCTCGTAGCGCAGCGCCGATTCCAGGCCGCGGTGGCGCGTGGCGCCCAGGTCGGTCCACTGGCCGACGTCGCCCGTGATCGAGCGCGCGAGCTGCAGCTCCTTGTCGAAGTTGATGTTGAACAGCGTGAGCTCCGAGCTCCAGGCCTCGCCCTTGTAGTGCGTGCCGATTTCATAGGTCTTCGCCTTCTCGGGATGCAGGCCGTCGGTGGACTGCGCGAGCTGCGCGTACTGCTGCGGGCCGAAGGACACGCCGGCGTTCGCGAACAGCGACCAGCGCTCGTTCATGCGGTACATCACCGACACGGTCGGCAGCCATTCGTTGGAGTCGATCTTCGGCGCGATCACGCTGCTGATGCGGCCGTTGGTCAGGCCCACCACGTCGTTGTGCGAGCGGGTCGCCTCGTAGCGCACGCCGGGCGTCACGGTCCAGTTGCCGAAGTCGATGCGGTCGTCGATGTAGAAGGCGTTGGCGGTGGTGCCTCCGGCGCTGGTCTGGTAGGCCGGCTGCGCGAGCGTGCTGGCGTCGAAGCCCAGGCGCGGGCGGTAGTAGCTGCTGCGCGTGGCCACCTCGGAGCTGGCCTCCTTGAGGTAGCGGTAGCCCACGCTGACTTCCTGCACCACGCTGCCCGAGTCGATCAGGCGCGAGTAGCGCGGCTCGATCGCGAAGGTGTGGTACTCGCGCGGCGCGGCGGTCAGGCGGCGCTGGTTGGCGCTGGTGCCCGTGCCTTCCTGCTCGAGGTGGCTGCCGCGGAACGAGTTCGTGTAGTAGGTCAGCAGCTCGAACTTGTTGATGCCGTCGTTGTGCGTATAGCGCAGCGAGCCGTCGGTGCGCCGTCCGGTGAACTCGTCGAAGGGGCGGTCCGACTGGAACGGGTTCAGCGCGTACTGCGCGGTCGTCAGGCCGCCGGGCATGCGGCCCTGGCCTTCGAAGTGGTGCAGCGACACCGCGATGTCGTCGGTCCTCGAGAAGCGGTAGCTGCCCTTGAGCATCAGGTCGTCGATGTTCGTCTTGTCGTTGCTCTGGCGGAAGCCCTCGCCGTGCGTGCCCGAGTACAGCAGCGCCAGGCCCAGGCCCTTGTCGTTGGTGCCGCCGACGAACACGCTGGGCGTCGACTTGGTGCCGCCTCCATGGCCCGCGCTCTCCACGCCGACGCTCGCCTCGGCGGCGAAGGTCTCGGGGATCGAGCGCGTCACGAAGTTGATGATGCCGCCCACGTTCTGCGGTCCGAAGCGCACCGAGCCGGCGCCGCGCACCACGTCCACCGTCTCGATGTTGCCCAGCGACAGTGGTGCCAGCGACAGCTGTGGCTGGCCGTAGGGCGCGTAGGCCAGCGGCACGCCGTCCATCAGGATGGTGGAGCGCGGCGACAGGCGCGAGGTCAGGCCGCGCACGCCGACGTTCAGCGAGATGTCGCTGCCGCCGGTGCCGTTGCTCTCCTGCACCTGCACGCCCGGGATCTGGCGCAGCACGTCGCGCACGCTCGACGAGCCGCTCTCGCGGATCTGGCGCTGCTCGACGATGGTCCGCGCGCCCGGATGCTCGACCACCTTCTTCTCGGTCGGGCTGCCGAGCCAGTCGCCGGTGACGGTGATGGCCTCGAGCGCCTTGCCGTCGGCGCCCGCGGGCGCATCGCCCTCGGCGGCGAAGCCGGGCAGGCTCAGGGGAAGCAGGGCCATCGCGATGGCGGTGCGTTTGAATGCAGACACGGGAACTCCTCGGTTTTCGAAATGGAAGAAGGAACGGGCGGGCGTGGGGCGCGTCGTTCGGGCAGGCCGGCGTCGTCGCGCCGTCGTCGAATCGCTGGGCGTGGGTTCAGGACGAGGGCCGCGCGAGCGCTGCGCCGCGCCGGGCCGCCTCGGCGGCCGTGCGGCGGCGCCGCCACCAGAGCCAGATGCCGCTGAAACCCAGGCCGCCGAGCGCCAGGCCCAGCAGCACGGTCACGATCTCGTGGACCACGCCGCCGAGCTCGCCGGTGTGCAGCGGGAAGATCACCGCCACCCAGCCGTTGCCGGCATCGAGCTCCTGCCACTTGCGCGCCGCCAGCACCTCGCCGGTGACCGGGTGGAGCCAGACCGAGCTGATGCCGTTGGGATGCGGGTCGTCGGGCAGCCTGAAGCGAACGCGCACGGGCCGGTCGGCCTTGCCGGGCACCACCACGTAGCCGATCGGCTGGCCCGGATGCACCTGCTGCGCGCGCGCCACGATCTCGTCGAGCGGCAGGCGCGGGCCCTGGGCCGCGCCCTTGGCGATCGTCGGCGCCTTGACCGGCTGCTGCCCCATGGCGGCGGAGATGAAGTCGCCCAGCGGCCGCCAGGCCATGTAGGCGCCGGTGGCGACCGACACCGCGATCAGCAGGCCGAGCACCGCGCCGCCCGTGCGGTGCAGGTCGAACAGCCCGCGCAGCAGGCCGCGGTTCAGCACGATGCGCAGCGACGGCGGCCAGCGCGTCGGCCACCACAGCACCAGGCCCGTCACCAGCAGCACCAGATAGGCCAGCGCCACGAAGGCCAGGATGCCCTTGCCGGTCTTGTCGAGCAGCAGGCTGTTGTGGATCTTGTAGATCAGGCTGTAGGCACCTTCCTGGGTGCCGCGCCGGCCCTGTTCGGCGCCGGTGAAGGGGTCGAGGTAGACGGTGCCGTCCCAGGGGCCGCGCACCAGCACCCAATAGGTGTCGCCGGGTTGGCGCGGCGGTCGCAGGGTCAGGTTGGTGTCGGGGCCGAACTCGGCCAGCAGGCGCTGGCGCAGCGGTTCCAGCGGCAACCGCGCCGCGGTGGCGTCGCCGGCCGTGCGCGCGACGAAGAGTTCAGGGTGGGCTTGTCGGTCGAGGGGCTGGCCCACGACCAGTACCGCGCCGAGCAGGGCGGTGACGGCGAGGATCGGGCCGAGCGTGAGGCCGACCCAGCGGTGGATCTTGAGCCAGAGACGTCGCAGGGAAGCGCGCAGCATGGACGACGGGGACGCCGAGGCGTCCGCACGGAAGTGTTGCTGGCTGGCGCACGGCCGGCGGGCGGCGTGCGTTGGCTGGGAAATTGGAAGGAAACCGGAAAGGGCGATCGAGACGGATCGCCCGTCCTCGAGGGGCCTCAGGCCGCCTCAGCGAGCAAACCAACCGCTTGGAAAAAGCGGTTGGTGCATCGATGCACAGGGCGTCAGATTCTACCGGCGAGTTCGGCCGCCTTGCCCACGTAGCTGGCCGGCGTCATGGCCAGCAGGCGGGCTTTTTCCTCTTCCGGAATCGCGAGCGAGCGGATCAGGCCATGCAACGCCTCGGCCGTCACGGTCTGGCCGCGCGTCACTTCCTTGAGCTGCTCGTAGGCGCCCTGCACGCCGAAGCGGCGCATCACGGTCTGAATCGGCTCGGCCAGCACTTCCCACGAGGCGTCGAGGTCGGCCGCGAGCGCGTCGCGGTTGAGCTCGAGCTTGCCCAGGCCGGTCGCCAGGCTGGCATAGGCCAGGGTCGCGTAGCCGAAGGCCACGCCGATGTTGCGCAGCACCGTGCTGTCGGTCAGGTCGCGCTGCCAGCGGCTGATCGGCAGCTTCTCGCTCAGGTGGCGCAGCAGCGCGTTGGCCAGGCCCAGGTTGCCCTCGGCGTTCTCGAAGTCGATCGGGTTGACCTTGTGCGGCATGGTCGAGGAGCCGATCTCGCCCTTCTTGAGCCGCTGCTTGAAGTAGCCCAGGCTCACGTAGCCCCAGACGTCGCGCGAGAAGTCGACCAGGATGGTGTTGGCGCGCGCCACGGCATCGAACAGCTCGGCCATGTAGTCGTGGGGCTCGATCTGGATGCTGTAGGGCTGGAAGCTCAGGCCCAGGCCCAGCGGCGCCGGGGTCTCGACGACCTTGCGGCTGAAGGCTTCCCAGTCGAAGTCGGGCCAGGCCGCCAGGTGGGCGTTGTAGTTGCCGACCGCGCCGTTCATCTTGCCCAGCAGCTGCACCGAGGCGATCTGCGCGCGCGCCTTCGACAGCCGCACCGCCACGTTGGCGATCTCCTTGCCGACCGTGGTCGGGCTGGCGGTCTGGCCGTGGGTGCGCGAGAGCATCGACACGTCGGCGAACTGGTGCGCCATCTCGCGCAACTTGGCGATCAGGCCGTCGATCGCGGGCAGCAGCACGGTGTCGCGCGAGGCCTGGATCTGCAGCGCGTGGCTGGTGTTGTTGATGTCCTCGCTGGTGCAGGCGAAGTGGACGAACTCGGCCGCGGCCAGCAGCTCGGGGCGGGCCTCGAACTTGGACTTGATCCAGTACTCGACCGCCTTCACGTCGTGGTTGGTGGTCTTCTCGATCTCCTTGATGGCCAGCGCGTCGGCCTCGGAGAAGTGCGAGACCAGGCCCATCAGGTACTTGCGGGCGCCGCCGGTCAGGGGCTTGAATTCGGCGAAGCCGCAGTCCGACAGCGCGATGAACCACGCCACTTCGACCTGCACGCGCCGGTGCATGTAGCCCTGCTCGCTCATCAGGGGACGCAGGGCCGCGAGTTTGGCCGCGTAACGGCCGTCCAGGGGGGAAAGGGCGGAGACGGTGGAGAAGCTCATGCCCGAATTTTAGGCGGGCCGCCCGGGGAGGAACCCGGTACACCGAAAGCCCGGCTTTGGCGTTCCCCTAAAATGATTATGAACAAACGTTATCAAAATCGAGGGAGAGCGCCTTCATGAAACTGATCGGATCCGCCGCCAGCCCCTATGTGCGCAAGGTGCGCGTGGTGCTGGCCGAGAAGCGGCTCGACTACCAGTTCGTGATCGAGGACGTCTGGTCGCCCGACACGACCATCGCCAATTCCAACCCCCTGGGCAAGGTGCCGTGCCTGATCATGGAGGGCGGCGAGGCGATGTTCGACTCGCGCGTGATCGTCGAATACATCGACACCCTGTCGCCGGTCGGCAAGCTGATTCCCCAGCAGAGCCGCGAGCGCGCCGAGGTCAAGACCTGGGAAGCGCTGGCCGACGGCGTGATGGACGCCGGCGTGCTGTGGCGCCTGGAGCGCACCTGGACCGGCCGCGCCGACGGCGAGCGCAGCGAGGCCTGGATCGACCGGCAGCGCGCCAAGGTCGAGGCCGGCGTGGCCGCCATGGCCAAGGGCCTGGGCGACAAGCCCTTCTGCAGCGGCATCCACCTGAGCCTGTCGGACATCGCGGTGGGTTGCACCCTGGGCTGGCTGAACCTGCGCTTCCCCGAGATCGAGTGGCGCGCCGACTACGCGAATCTCGCGAAGCTCTACGACAAGCTGATGCAGCGGCCGAGCTTCATCGACACCCAGCCCTGAGCCGCCGAGCGGCTGAACCGCGTTCGCCCATGAAAAAAGCGCCTTCCGGCGCTTTTTTGTCGTTGGCCCGACCTCAGGGCTTGCGCAGCGTGTACTGCACCACGTCGATGCTGCGCTCGGCGAAGGCCGCCTCGCAGTAGGCCAGGTAGAACTCCCAGATCCGCATGAAGCGCTCGTCGAAGCCGAGCTGCAGCACCTGGGCGCGCTGCGCCAGGAAGCGCTCGCGCCAGCGCCGCAGCGTCTCGGCGTAGTCGGCGCCGAAGGCGAATTCGTCGACCACTTCCAGCCCCGCGGCCTCGGCGGCGCGCCGGAACTCGCGCGGGCAGGGCAAGCAGCCGCCCGGGAAGATGTACTGCTGGATGAAGTCGGTGGCGTCCACGTAGCGCTCGAACAGAGCGTCGTCGATCACGATGCTCTGGATGCAGGCGCGCCCGCCCGGCTTGAGCAGCCGGCTCACGCTCGCGAAGTAGGTCGGCCAGTATTCGCGGCCCACGGCCTCGACCATCTCGATCGAGCAGATCGCATCGAAGGGCGCGTCGCCGGTGGTCCGGCCGATGTCGCGGTAGTCCTGCAGCCGCAGGTCGACCGGCAGGCCCTCGGTGCGCTGGCGCGCGTGGGCGAGCTGCTCGTGCGAGAGCGTCACGCCGGTCACGGCGGCGCCGAATTCGGTCGCGGCCTTCTCGGCCAGCGCGCCCCAGCCGCAGCCGATCTCGAGCACCCGGTCGCCGGGACGCACGCCCGTCATCTGGAGCGCGCGCCGCACCTTGGCGTGCTGCGCCTCGGGCATCGGCCGCGTCAGGTCGCCCTCGAACCAGGCCGACGAGTAGTTCATCGTCTCGTCGAGCCAGAGTTCGTAGAAGGCATTGCCCAGGTCGTAGTGCGCCTGGATGTTGCGAGCGCTGCCGGTCCTGCTGTTGCGGTTCAGCAGCAGGTGGCGCAGGCGGTAGAGCAGGCGGCCGGTCCAGCTGCCGTAGAACACGTTCTCGATCGCGCGCCGGTTCGCCACGAACACGCGCAGCAGCTCGACCAGATTCGGCGTGGTCCAGTCGCCCGCGATGTAGCTCTCGGCGAAGCCGATGTCGCCCGACTTCAGCGCGGCGCTGCAGACCGTCCAGTTGCGCAGCGTGAGCGAGGCGGTCGGGCCCTCGCCCGGCGCGGCGCCGAAGTGGCGCACCGAGTCGTCGGGCAGCCGCACGGTCAGCGAGCCGTGCGCCAGGCGTTGCAGCAGGCGCAGCACGCTGCGGGCCGCGCGCGGCGCGTCCTGCGGCAGGTGGAAGCCCGAGGCGGGCGAGTCGGCAGTGGTCGTCGTCGGGGTCATGGATTCGCCTGCGGCTGGCGCGGCTCGCCGCGCGACACGGAATGAAGCGGCGGGGCCGGCTTGTGGACGAAGGGCACGCGCTTGAGCCACAGCCGCGCGGCCTGCCAGTGGATGCGCGCGATCAGGCCCAGCGTCATGGCGGGGTAGCGCCAGAGCGCGCGCCGCAGGCTGGCCGCGTCGAGCGCCTGGAGTTCGCCGCCGACGCTGGTCTGCAGCAGCGGGCCGTCGGCGTCGTCGTGGTCGATGCGCACCAGCGTGCGCGTGCGTTCGTCGTCGGTGAAGAAGCGGAAGCGGTAGCTGCCGTCGATGCGGCAGAACGGCGAGACGTGGAAGGCCTTGGTCGCGCGCAGCTCGGGGCCGTAGGCCGGCCGGTCGAGCAGGTAGCAGTGGCGCTCGCCGAAGGTGTTGTTGACCTCGACCACGATCGCGCGCAGCGCGCCCATGCGGTCGTGGCAGTACCAGAAGCTGACCGGCTTGAAGGTGTAGCCGAACACCCGCGGGTAGCAGTGCAGCCAGGCCTCGCCGTCGGCGTCGTCGATGCCGTGCGAGGCCAGCAGCTCGTCGAGCCAGGCCAGCGCGCCGCCGGCATCGGGCGCGCGGCCGTCGCCATGGTCGACGTCGTGGAAGGACAGCGCGCCGCGGCGGTTGAACGCGAGCGCCGGACTGCCGTCGCGGCGCAGGGCGCGCATCGGCAGCAGCAGGAAGAAGGTGGGATAGGCGAAGGCATTGCGGGCCGGGCGCAGCCGCGCATGCCGGACCTCGCCGAAGCCGATCAGCGGCAACGGCCCCGCCGTGGTCATGGGGCGGCTTTCCCGGTCGCCAGCTGCGCCTGCAGGCCGCGGGCCGCGGCCAGGCCGGCCTTCAGGCCGTCCTCGTGGAAGCCGTAGCCCATCCAGGCACCCGCGAACCAGGTGCGTTGCCGTCCCTGCAGCGCGGGCACCCGCGACTGGGCCTCGATCGCTGCGAGATCGAGCACCGGGTGGGCGTAGTCGTATTCGGCCATGACCTCACTACGCGCGATCTCGCGAACCGGATTCAGTGAAACGATCACCGGTTGCGACCAGGGCAGCGGTTGCAGCTTGTTGAGCAGGTAGTGCAGGCAGACCCCGCCCGATTCCCGCGCGCCGTCCGCGCGCTGGTAGTTCCAGGCCGCCCAGGCGGAGGGCCGCTCGGGCAGCACCGAGGCGTCGGTGTGCAGCACCGCGTGGTTCGGCTGGTAGCGGATGGCGCCGAGCACCGCGGCCTCGGCGGGGCTGGGCTCGGCCAGCAGCGCCAGGGCCTGGTCGGAATGGGTGGCGAGCACCAGGTGGTCGAAGGCCTCGGTGCCGGCGTCGGTGGCGATGCGCACGCCGTCGGCGTCGCGCTCGATGCGCCGCACCGGCGTGTTCAGGCGCGCATCGGACAGGCCCGCGACGATCTTCTCGACGTAGCGCTGCGAGCCGCCGCGCACGGTGCGCCACTGCGGCCGGTTGGCGATCTGGATCAGGCCGTGGTTGTGGCAGAAGCGGATCATGGTCGCGACCGGGAAGGCCAGCATCTGCGCGGTTGGGCAGCTCCAGATGCACGCCATCATCGGCAGGAAATACCAGTCGCGAAACGCCGGGCCGAAGCGGTGGGCATCGAGGAAGTCGCCCAGCGGCTGTGCCAGTTCGCCCTCGGTGCCGGCGAGCGCGATGCGCGTGGTCAGCCGGTTGAAGCGCATCAGGTCGGCCAGCATGCCGAGGAAGCGCGGGTCGACGAGGTTGCGGCGCTGCGCGAACACGGTCGCGAGGCTGCTGCCGCTCCATTCGAGCCGGCCGCCGCCGGGCCGCGTGGCCTGGACCGAGAACGACATGTCCGAGTCGGCGGTCGCCACGCCCAGGTCGGCGAACAGGCGGATCAGCTCGGGGTAGGTGCGGTCGTTGTAGACCAGGAAGCCGGTGTCGACGCCGTGCGCGACGCGTTCGCCCGAGCCGGGCGACGTCGGCAGCGTGACCGTGGCCGTGTGGGCGTGACCACCGAAGTAGTCACTGGCTTCGAAGAGGGTGATGTGGGCCGAGTCGCGCAGCGCGTGGGCCGCGGCCAGTCCCGAGATGCCGGCGCCGACGATGGCGACCCGGGTCGGCGGCTTCATGGCACCGCCCCGGGTTGGCTGGAAGACAAAAATGCTGCGAGGCGCCCCGACGCGAAGGAGGGAGGGAGGGAGGAGGAGAAGAATCGCCTCGGGATTTCGACCGGACGGCAAGCGCCCGGAAGACCTCGCAACATGAAAACCGTGGGGCATTCACTGCCCACGCGAGTTATGAGCGAAGACTTTGCCGCACGGTTCCCACCGCAGTGGTAAGCGTTTGTGACGATCCGTTCACAATCTGATTGACGCATCGGTAAATAATATTACCGATACGTCGCCGTGTGAACTGATCAGTTTAGGTTTTGAGCGCGGGTGCCAACTTACCGGCTTCAGCCCGGATTGGCCGCCAACTGCTTCTCGATGATCGAGATGAAGGCGTTCTCGTCGGGCGCCGTCATGCTCGACCAGGCCTGCACCACCTTGCCGTCGCGGCCGATCAGGTACTTGTAGAAGTTCCATTTGGGCGTCGTGCCCGAGGCCTGGGCCAGCTGCTTGAACAGCGGGTTGGCGTCCGAGCCGCGCACGGAGGACTTGCCGAACATCGGGAATTTCACGCCGAAAGTGCTTTCGCAGAAGTCGGCGATCTCCTTGTTCGACGCCGATTCCTGGGCGAAATCGTTCGACGGGAAGCCCAGCACCACCAGCCCGCGCGCGCGGTACTTGTTGTCGAGGGCCTCCAGTCCCTTGTACTGCGGCGTGAAGCCGCAGAAGCTGGCGGTGTTGACCACCAGCACCACCTTGCCCGAGTACTGGCACAGCGACTGTGGTTTCTCGTCCTGCAGCCGCGGGAAGGTGTGTTGCAGTATGGCGGGGCAGCCTGCCGCGGCCTGGGGCGCGGCAGCCGGCGCGGGTGCCGCGGGTTGCTGGGCGAAGGCCGGTGCCGTGGCGGTCAACAGGCCGGCCATCAGGGCCATTGCCGACATACCGAGCATCGGGACCGACAATGGGGTGGGGGTTCGCATGGCGGGCTCCTGGTTCACAAAAAGGGGGGGCGCATCCGTGCCGCGACGGCGCACGTATCCGCATCATCGCGCGCCTGTCATGGATGCGCCAAACGTGCCGTTTAAAATCGGCGGCCTTAGAAAGATATAGATGCTCTATCCGGAACTCTTCAGACAGCTCGAATCCGTCCGCTGGGACATGGACAAGGACATCCCGTGGCAGTCGTTCGACGCTTCGCTGCTGTCCGAAGAGCAGGCGCAAACCATCAAGATGAACGCCATCACGGAGTGGGCGGCGCTGCCGGCCACCGAGATGTTCCTGCGCGACAACCGCCACGATAGCGATTTTTCCGCTTTCATGTCGATCTGGTTCTTCGAGGAGCAGAAGCACTCGCTGGTGCTCATGGAGTACCTCAAGCGCTTCAGCCCCCAGCACGCCCCCACCGAGGCCGAGCTGCACGAGGTGCGCTTCGACTTCGACCCGGCGCCCCCGCTCGAAACCCTGATGCTGCACTTCTGCGGCGAGATCCGCCTCAACCACTGGTACCGCCGTGCCGCCCAGTGGCACACCGAGCCGGTCATCAAGCACATCTACACCACGCTGAGCCAGGACGAAGCCCGTCACGGCGGCGCCTACCTGCGCTACATGAAGCGCGCGCTCGAGAAGTTCGGCGACGAGGCCCGTTCGGCCTTCACCAAGGTCGGCGTGCTGATGGCGAGCGCCCGGCGCACCGCCCAGGCGTTGCATCCGACCAACCTGCATGTGAACAAGGCGCTGTTCCCGAACGACACGATCCAGAGCCGCATGCCCGATCCGGACTGGCTCGAGCACTGGCTCGACAAGCAGATCAAGTTCGACGCCGTCTGGGAAACCAAGGTCGGCGAGCGCATCCTGCACAACCTGAGCCTGCTGATGAACCGCAGCTTCAAGACGGTCCAGGAACTGAACCGCTACCGCAAGGAACTGGCGGCCAGCCTCGGCCCCAAGCCCGAATACCAGGGCGCGTAAACCAGGACCGCAGAAAATCGCCCCGCACGCCGGGGCGATTTTTTTTGGGGCGCCCCTGTCACAAACCGGCAACGCCAGCCGTCTTGCTTCCATGGACGCCGCCACCCTCGCCTTCGACCGCCACCGCCCGCGCCTGCAGGGCATCGCCTACCGCATGCTCGGTTCCGTGGCCGAGGCCGAGGAGGTCGTGCAGGACGCCTGGCTGCGCTGGCACGAAACCGCCACCGAGGCGCTCGACAGCACCGAGGCCTGGCTGGTCACGGTCGTGACCCGGCTCTCCATCGATCGGCTGCGCGCGGCCAAGGTGCAGCGCGAGCACTACAGCGGCCACTGGATGCCCGAGCCCATGCTCACCGAGTCGCCGGTCACGCCCGAGCAGATGCTCGAGCGCGCCGACGACGTCTCGGTGGCCTTCCTGGCCGTGCTCGAGCGGCTGGCGCCCGAGGCGCGCGCGGCCTTCCTGCTGCGCGAGGTGTTCGACACCGACTACGACGAGATCGCGCGCATGCTCGGCAAGAGCGAGGCCGCCTGCCGCCAGCTCGTGCATCGCGCCAAGACCCAGGTGCAGGAAGGGCGGCCGCGCTACCGCGTCTCGCGCGAGACCCAGATGCGGCTGCTGCGCAGCTTCGCCGAGGCCTCGGCGAAGGGCAGCGTGCGCGAGCTCGAGGCCTTCTTCACCGAGGAGGCCGAGCTGGTCGGCGACGGCGGCGGCAAGGTCCAGACCTTCACGCACGGGCTGGTCGGCGCGCGCCGCATCGCGCAGCTCTATTTCGCCGTGCAGCGGCGCCACGCGGGCGGCGAGCCGGAACGCAGCGTGCGCACCGAGCTGGTCGACCTCAACGGCGAGCCGGGCCTGCTGCGCTTCATCGGCGGCGTGCTCGAGTCGGCCCAGACCTTCGAGTTCGACGGCGACCGCATCGCACGCGTGCGCGCGCAGCGCAATCCCGACAAGCTCGCGCGCATCGCCGCGGCCTTCGCGCGCTGATTTTTTTCGGACTTCGCGTCACAGGCCGGCGGGCCGGCGCGTCTTCAGTGTGTATCCCGATTTCATCGTCAACCACTGGAGAACAGCGCCATGAACACCACCCCCCGCCTCAACTGGTTCAAGACCGTGCCCAAGGCCTTCGAGGCCCTGCTGTCGGTCAACACCGCCATCGCCAACACCACGCTAGAGAAGAAGCTGGTCGACCTCGTGTTCGCCCGCGTCTCGCAGATCAACGGCTGTGCCTACTGCCTCGACATGCACGTGCGCGATCTGCGCAAGGAAGGCGAAGGCTGGCAGCGCATCAACAGCCTCCCGACCTGGCGCGAGATGAGCTTCTACGACGCGCGCGAGCGAGCCGCGCTGGCCTGGGCCGAATCGCTCACGCGCATGGCCGACCGCCACGATGCGCGCGATGCCGAGTACGAGGCGCTGAAGGCCGCCTTCAGCGACCTCGAGATCGCCGAGCTCACGGTCGCGGTGGCGCAGATCAATTCGTGGAACCGCATGAACGTCGCGATGCACGTGCCCGCGCCGGTCAAGCCGCTCGAATAAGAGCAGCGGCGGGCGCTTCTCAGCGCCGCTCGACCACCACCGGCGAGATGCGCAGGCTCTCGCGCACCTGCGACACCGCCTCGCCCGCTTCGCCGCGCGAGGCGAAGGGACCGGCCTGCAGCCGGTGCGTGCCGGCTTCGCTGAACACGCGCAGCTGCGGCGCGAGCGAGGGCAGGCCGCGCGCGGCCTGGGCGCGCAGGGTCTCGGCGCCGCCGCGTTCGCGGAAGGCACCGAGCTGAATCCAAAATCCGGCCGACGGCGTGTCGGGCCCGGCCAGCCAGAAAGCGCGGCCGCGGCGGCCACAGCGGCGGGCGACGGCCCGCTCGGCGGCGCGGACGCGGCCGGTGCCAGCGGCGGCAAGGTGTTCACCACCATCGGCGGGCGCGGTCCCGGCGGCTCGACCTCGTCGTCGGCGCCAGGCGCGGGCCCGGCCAGGGTCGACGGTGCCACCGGCATCGTCGACGCCTCGGGCGCGTTCGTTCCCACCGTCGAGACCCAGGCCGAGGGCACGGCCACCGGCGCGGGGGCCGCGCGGGTCGGCACCGGCGGTGGCGGCACGTAGACCGGTGCAGCGGGCGAGGGCGCAGGAGCGGGCGCCGCCGCCAGCATCGTGTCCGACCCGCGCCGCCAGGCGCCGGTGCGGATGTCCTCGTTCGTGATGCGCTCGATCTCCACCGGCGCCACGCCGCGCAGCAGGTCGAGCTTGAGCGCGGCCGTGTAGCTCAGGTCGATGACGCGGCCGTCGACGAAGGGCCCGCGGTCGTTCACGCGCACGATCGCCTCGCGGCCGTTGGCCGGGTTGCGCACGCGCACGTAGCTCGGCAGCGGCAGCGTCTTGTGGGCCGCCGTCATCGCGTACATGTCGTAGGGCTCGCCGCTGGCCGTCGAGCCCGCGTGGAACTTGCGCCCGTACCAGGAGGCCAGGCCCGACTCGCGGAACGGCCGGTCGTCGGTGATCGGCGTGTAGCCGCGGCCGAGCACGCTGTAGGGCTTGCTGGTTCCGCCGCTGCCGCGGATCGGCTCGATGCGGGGCTCGGCGTCTGGCACGCGCTCGAGGTTCGATGGCGGGCTGCTGCCCGGACCGTCGCGGCCACCGCCGCCGCGCGGCCCGCTCGCGCATCCCGCGAGCACGAGGGCGACAGCCACCGCACAGGCGGCGCAGGCCGCGCTGGGTCGGCGGGCGCCGCGCGCCTCAACCAAACACGGCCCTCCACAGCGCCAGCATCGCCTCGCGCTGCGTGGCCAGCGCGGGGGGCGTCACCTGCGTCGGCTCCTCGTTGAGGCGTGCGCGGTGCTGCACGCGCCGCAGCTCGCGGTAGGCCGCGGCCGCGTTGCGGCCCACGCCCGCGGGCAGCAGGCCGGCGTCTTCGGCGCGGATCAGCAGCGCGATGTTGCCGAGGTTGGGGATCAGTTCGGGATGCTCGCTCGAGGCCGACAGCACCAGGAACTGCACCGCGAACTCGGCATCGACCATGCCGCCGGGACTGTGCTTGACGTCGAAGCGGTCGGCCTTCACGGGCCGCGCGCCGCGCAGCTTGTCGCGCATCGCGATGATCTCGGCCTTCAGCGCCTCGCGGTTGCGCGGCGCCACCAGCACCGCCTCGCGCACCTGGTCGAAGCGCGCGCCCAGCTCGGCGCCGTGGTCCTCGCTGCCGAGCACGAAGCGCGCGCGCGTCATGGCCTGGTGTTCCCAGGTCCAGGCGGTGTTGCTGCCGCGGCCGAGCTGGTACTTCTCGTAGGCCTCGAAGCTGGTGGTCAGCAGGCCCGAGTTGCCGTTGGGCCGCAGCGCGGTGTCGATCTCGAACAGGTCGCCCTCGCGCGTCTTCACCGTGAGCCAGTTGATGAGCTTGCGCACGTAGGCCGCGTAGACCTCGCCGGCGCGCTCGTCGTCGTCGTCGTAGACGAACACGATGTCGAGGTCGCTGCCGTAGCCCAGTTCTTTGCCGCCCAGCTTGCCGTAGCCGATGATCGCGAACTGCGCCACCTCGCGGTGCCGGTTGCGCACATGCGGCCAGCACCAGCGGGCGGTCACGCGCAAGGTGGTGTCGGCCAGCGCGCTCAGGTCGTCGGCCACCTGCTCGACGGTGATGCGGCCGTCCACGTCGCGCGCCAGGGTGCGGAACACCTCGGCATGGTGCGCGTGGCGCAGCAGGTTCAGCAGGCGCTCCTCGTCGGCCTCGCCGGTGCGGCTCAGCGAGGCATGGCGCGCCTCGAGCTCGCGCTCGAACTCGGCGGCCACGAAGCGGCCCGAGAGCATCTCGTCGCTGGCCAGCTCGTCGATCACGCCCGGATGCTGCATCAGGTAGCGCGCCGGCCAGCGCGCCGAGCCCAGCAGGCGCAGCAGCCGTTCCTGCACCGCGGGCCGTTCGACCAGCAGCGCGAGGTAGCTCTCGCGGCGCAGCAGCGGCTCGATCCAGTCGGCCCAGCGCAGCGCGGCCTCGACAGGGTGAGTGGTCTGGCCCTGGCCGTCGCCGTCGGGTTCGCGCAGCCACTGGCCGGTGCGCTGCACCAGCTGGCGCAAGCGCGCACGCGTTTCGTCGCGCAGCGCCATCATGCGCGGCGTCTCGCACCAGTCCTTGATGCGCTCGGCGAAGGCCGGCGGCAGCTCGTCGAGCAGGTCCGACAGCTCGGCCGGCGCGGCCGCCTTGCGCGCGCCGCTGCACTTGCCGTTGCAGGGCTTGTCGCCGCCCAGCAGCTTGTCGAACTCCTGCGCGACGAACTCGCGGTGGGTGTCGAGCTGGGCCAGGAACGGGCAGCAGTCGGCATAGCCGAGCGTCTGCGCGATCCAGCGCAGGTCCTCGTCGGCCACGGGCAGCGCATGGGTCTGCTGGTCGTCGAGGTACTGGATGCGGTGCTCGACCCGGCGCAGGAACTCGTAGGCCGCGGCCAGCGTGTCGGCGGTTTCCTGCGGCATCAGGCCGGCGCGCGCGAGCCGCTGCAGCGCATCGAGCGTGGGCCGGGTGCGCAGCTCGGGGAACTGGCCGCCGCGCACCACCTGCAGCAGCTGCACGGTGAATTCGATCTCGCGGATGCCGCCGCGCGAGAGCTTCACGTCGTTCGCGCGCTCGGGCCGGCCGGCGCTGCGGCGCGCCGACTGCTCGCGGATCTGGCGGTGCAGCACGCGCAGCGAATCGAACACGCTGTAGTCGAGGTAGCGGCGGAACACGAAGGGCAGCACCGCGCCGCGCAGGCCCTGGGCCTGGCCCTGCGCGACCACCTCGGTGGGTGCGACCACGCGGCTCTTCATCCAGGCGAAGCGCTCCCATTCGCGGCCCTGCACCTGGAAATACTCCTCCAGCGCATCGAGCGAGACCACGGGCGGCCCCGAGTTGCCGTTGGGCCGCAGCGCCAGGTCGACGCGGAACACGAAGCCGTGCTCGGTGGTGTCGCCCACCAGCGCGTAGATGCGCTTAACGGCGCGCGCGAAGTACTCCTGGTTCGCGAGCTTGCCGCGGCCCTGCGGGTCGCCGGTGGTGTCGCCGTCCTGGTCGTAGAGGTAGATGAGGTCGATGTCGCTCGACACGTTGAGCTCGCGCGCGCCAAGCTTGCCCATGCCCACGATCCACAGCTGCGAGCGCTGGCCGTCGGCGCCCAGCGGCGCGCCGTGCGCCGCGTCGAGTTCGGCGCAGGCCTCGCGGCAGGCGGTGTCGAGCGCGAACTCGGCGAGCTCGGTGACCGCGGTGGTCACCACGGCCAACGGGGCCTGGCGATCGCAGTCGAGTGTGACAAGGCGTTCCATCACCAACTGCCGCACGATGCGCAGGGCATCGCCCACGCCGTCGCCGCGCGCGCGCAGTGCCTCGTAGGCCTGCGTCATCGATGCGCGGCGCGGCTCCCCCTCGGGCAGCAGCGCGAGCTCGCCCGCATAGCGGCGGCGCAGGCGCTGCACGAAGCGCGAATAGGAGGACAACGCGGGCTTGTCCGCGTCGGGGCTCGTCGATGCTGTAGCTGACAACTGATTCAAACTGGTGCTGGTTTCGGCGGAACCCGCCCCGATGGTGGCGGTCATAATTCCCGGCACAGCGCGATCCTCAATGAACGACACGGCGTCTTCCCCTTCACGTCTGCTCAAGATCACCGCTGTGACGGCGCGCTGGCTCCTGGGTCTTCTCGTGGCTGCGTGGCTTCTCCTGGCCCTGGCAGTCGTGGTCCTGCACGCGTGGATTGTGCCGCGAATCGGCGATTACCGTGGTGCGCTGGAGGCGCAGGCCAGCAAGGCGATCGGGGTGCCGGTGCGCATCGGTTCGATCACGGCCCGCTCGGGCAGCCTGTTCCCCGCCTTCGAGCTGCGCGACGTGGTGCTGCAGGACGCGCAGCAACGCGAGGCGCTGCGCCTCGTGCGCGTGGTGGCCAGCGTCTCGCCGCGCTCGCTGTGGCGCTTCAATTTCGAGCAGCTCTACATCGAGGGCCCGGCGCTCGACGTGCGCCGCGACACTCAGGGAAAACTCCATGTCGCGGGCCTGCACATGTCGACCGATACGACCGGAGAGACCCGCGCCGCCGACTGGTTTTTCGCGCAGCGCGAACTGGTGATCGAGGGCGGCACGGTGCGCTGGACCGACGAGCAGCGCCAGGCCGAGCCGCTGATGCTGACCGACGTGCGCTTCGTGGCGCGCAACGGCGGCCGCCGCCATGGCCTGCGCCTCGATGCCACGCCGCCGGCCGGCTGGGGCGACCGCTTCACGCTGCGCGGCGAGTTCCGCCAGCCGCTGCTGTCGGTGCGCACCGGCCGCTGGCAGACCTGGGACGGCCAGATCTACGCCGACCTGCCCTACATCGACGTGACCCGGCTCGGGCGCTACGTGTCGATCGACGCGCGCATCCGCGAGGGCAACGGCGCGCTGCGGCTGTGGGCCGACGTGGACGAGGGCCAGATCGTCGGCGCCGCGGCCGACCTCGGGCTCGACCGCGTCGACGCCTCGCTCGGCCAGGGGCTGCAGCCGCTGGTGCTGCGCGCCGTCACGGGCCGGCTCGCGGGCCGGCTCACGGTCGACACGATGGAGTTCTCGACCACCGCGCTGCAGTTCGACACCGCCGACGGCCTGCGCTGGCCCGGCGGCAACCTCTGGCTGCAGCACACGCCGGCCAAGGGCCGCACGCCCGAGCACGGCGCGCTGCGCGCCGACCGGCTCGACCTCGCGGCGCTGGCGCTCATCGCCGACCGGCTGCCGCTCGGAGACGCCACCCACCGCGTGCTCGATGCCTACGGTCCGCGCGGGCTGGTCGAGCGCATCGACCTGAACTGGCAGGGCTCGCTCGGCGCGCCCGACCGCTACCAGGCCAAGGGCCGCATCAGCGGGCTGCGCATCGCCTCGCAGGCCGGCGCGGCGCCGGCGGAGACCCCTGCTGTCGCACCCACCACGCCCGCCACGCCCACCACGCCTGCGGTCAAGCCGCCCGCGCCGGCATCGCCGACGGGCACCGCGACCACCGCCGCGGTCCCTCCGCGCGTGCACCCCGGCACCCCCGGCCTCAGCGGCGCCACGCTCGACTTCGACGCCACCCACGCGGGCGGCACCGCCACGCTGGCGATCGCGCAGGGCGGGCTCGAATTCCCCGGCGTGTTCGAGGAGCCCGCGATCCCGGTCGACCGGCTCTCGGCCCAGCTGCAGTGGAAGATCGACAACGGCAACACGCAGCTGCAGGTGTCGAAGCTGCGCTTCGCCAACGTCGATGCCGAGGGCGATGCCGAGGCCAGCTGGCGCACCAGCGACCCGGCCACCTCGAGCAGCAAGGCGCGCTTTCCCGGCGTGCTCGACCTGCGCGGCAAGCTGACCCGGGCCGACGGCACGCGGGTCTATCGCTACCTGCCGCTCGACATCCCGCAGCACACGCGCGACTACGTGCGCGACGCGGTCACCAAGGGCGTCGCGAGCAGCGTCGACTTCCGCGTGCGCGGCGACCTGCACGACATGCCCTTCATGGACCCGCGGCTCGGCGAGTTCCGCATCGCGGCCAGGGTGCAGGACGTGCACTACGCCTACGCGCCGCCGCACGTGCCCGCGGCCGCCACTGCTGCAACCGCCGCGCCGGCACCCGCGCGCGGCACCGCGGCCGCCCGCGTCGCCGCCGCGCCCACCCCCTGCCGACCGTCGCCCCGCCCGCCGCGCCCAGCGTGGCCCAGTGGCCCGCGATCACCGGCCTGTCGGGCGAGCTGATCTTCGAGCGCGCCGGCATGCAGGTGCGCAACGCGCGCGGCCGGCTCGCGGGTGCCACCGCCATCGAGGTGTCGAAGGCCGAGGCCCAGATCCCCGACATGTCGCACCACGCCGCGCTGCTCAAGGTCGACGCGCAGGCGCGCGGGCCGCTGGGCGAGTTGCTGCGCGTGGGCGCGCCGCTGGCCGGCGACGCCGGCGAGTTCCTGCGCGGCGTGCGCGCCAACGGCGTGGCCGACTACAAGCTGCACCTCGAGCTGCCGCTCGAGGCCATGGACAAGGCGAAGGTGCAGGCCAGCGTGGCCTTCGGCGACAACAACGAGGTGCAGCCGGTGCCCGAGGCACCGCTGCTGACCCAGGCCAGGGGCACGCTGAACTTCACCGAGACCGGCTTCGCGCTGGCCGGCGTGCAGGCCCGGCTGCTCGGCGGCGACGTGCGCATCGACGGCCGCGGCCGCTACACCGGCCCGGCCGCGAGCCACGAGCTCGCGATCCGCGCGCAGGGCAGCGTCAGCGCCGAGGGCATGCGCGCCGCGCGCGAGGTCGATTGGCTCGCGCGGCTCGCGAAGAAGGCCACCGGCGCCACGCCCTACACCGCGAGCTTCTCGATGCGCGACGGTGCCTCCGAGTTCTCGGTGGCCAGCAGCCTGCAGGGCCTGGCGCTGCAGCTGCCCGCGCCGCTCGCGAAGAGCGCCGAGGAGCAGATGCCGCTGCGCATCGAGAAGAAGATCGTGCAGCGCGAGGCGCGCGCCGGCTCGGCGGGCAGCGCGGGCGCGGCCAGCGTCGCCACGCAGGACCAGATCGGGCTGGAGATCGGCCGCGTCGGCTCGGTGCAGTACGTGCGCGACATCTCTGGCAGCGAGCCGCGCGTGCTGCGCGGCGCCATCGCGGTCGGCCTCGCGGCCGGCGAGACCGCGAGCGTGCCCGAGCGCGGCGTGCTCGCCAACATCAACCTCGCGCGGCTCGACATGGCGGCCTGGCAGGCGGCCTTCGGCGAAGCCACCGGCGCGAGCGACGCCGATGTGCAGGCCGCGGCCGGCGACGAGGCCTCGCCCTACCTGCCCACGCGCATCGCAGTGCGCGCGCAGCAGCTCGGCGTGGCGGGCCGCACGCTGCACGAGGTGGTGCTCGGCGGCACGCGCGACGGCGCGCTGTGGCGCGCCAACATCGACGCCACCGAACTCAGCGGCTATGCCGAGTACCGCCACGCCCAGGCCGGCCGGCTCTATGCGCGGCTCGCGCGGCTGAAGATCGCGCCGAGCGAGGCGCCCCAGGTCGAGGCCCTGCTCGACGAGCAGCCCGGCACCCTGCCCGCGCTCGACATCGTGATCGACGATTTCGAGCTGCTCGGCAAGCGCCTGGGCCGCGCCGAGATCGACGCGGTCAACCGCGGCGGCGTGGGCCGCGAATGGCTGCTCAACCGGCTGAGCTTCACCATGCCCGAGGCCAGCTTCGTGGCCAAGGGCACCTGGGCCGCGATCCCGGGCTCGGGCGGCGGCGGCCGCGCCGAGCAGCGCCGCACCGCCATGACCTTCCGGCTCGACATCAACGACGCCGGCGTCCTGCTCGGGCGCTTCGGCATGCCCGGCGTGCTGCGGCGCGGCAACGGCCGGCTCGAGGGCAACGTCGACTGGCGCGGCTCGCCGTTCTCCATCGACTACCCGAGCCTGGGCGGCCAGCTCGGCGTGAACGTCGAGTCGGGCCAGTTCCTCAAGGCCGACCCGGGCCTGGCCAAGCTGCTCGGCGTGCTGAGCCTGCAGGCGTTGCCGCGCCGGCTCACGCTCGACTTCCGCGACGTGTTCAGCCAGGGCTTCGCCTTCGACTTCATCCGCGGCGACGCGAAGATCGCCAACGGCACCGCGAGCACCAACAATCTGCAGATGAAGGGCGTGAACGCCGCCGCGCTGATGGACGGCTCGGCCGACATCGTCCACGAGACGCAGAACCTGCGCGTGGTGGTGGTGCCCGAGATCAACGCCGGCACCGCCGCGCTGGTGGCGACCGCGATCAACCCGGCCATCGGCCTCGGTACCTTCCTCGCGCAGTGGGTGCTGAGCAAGCCGCTGTCGAACGCGGCCACGCAGGAGTTCCAGATCGAGGGCACCTGGGCCGACCCCAAAATAGCGAAGGTGGCGCGCCCGCTGCTGCCCACGATGTCGAACAACCTGCCGCACCTGCCGGCCATCCCCAGCCTGCCGGGCATTCCGGGGCTGCCGGCCGCGGGCGAGGGCAGGAGACCGGAGACCACGCAATGAAAGTCGCAGCCATCCAGATGGTGTCGGCCATCGCCCGCGAAGCCAACCTGGCCCGCGCGCACGACCTGCTCGCGCGGGCCGCCGCCGAGGGGGCCGAGCTCGCGGTGCTGCCCGAGTACTTCTGCATGATGGGCGCGCGCGACACCGACAAGCTGGCCTTGCGCGAGACCGCCGGCGCGGGCACGGTGCAGGGCTTCCTGGCCGACGCGGCGCGCGAGTTCGGCCTGTGGATCGTGGGCGGCACGCTGCCGATCGAGAGCCACGATGCCGACCACGTCTTCAACAGCTCGCTGGCCTTCTCGCCCGAGGGCAAGTGCGTGGCGCGCTACGACAAGATCCACCTGTTCTTCTTCGACAACGGCCGCGAACGCTTCGACGAGCGCCGCGTGATCGCGCCGGGCGCCGAGCCGGTGCTGTTCGAGCTGCCCTCGCGCGACGGCCATGCGTGGCGCATCGGCCTGAGCGTGTGCTACGACCTGCGCTTTCCCGAGCTCTACCGCGCGCTCTCGCGCCAGGGCGCCGACCTGCTGCTGGTGCCCAGCGCCTTCACCCACACCACGGGCGCCGCGCACTGGGAGGTGCTGCTGCGCGCGCGCGCCATCGAGAACCTGGCCTGGGTGGTCGCGCCCGCGCAGGGCGGCACGCACGAGAACGGCCGCCGCACCTGGGGCCAGTCGCTGATCGTCGATCCCTGGGGCACGGTGGTCGCGCAGCAGGCGAGCGAGGAGGGCGTGGTGCTGTTCGACATCGACACCGCCCGGCTCGAGCGCGCGCGCACGCAGCTGCCCGCGCTGTCGCACCGCATCCTGTAGGGCCGGGCGCGATGGCGGTGGATGCGTCCGATCTCGCGCCGCCGGAGCCGGCCTATGCGCCGCCACCGCTGCCGGTGCCGCCCTACCGCCGCCTCGTCGTCGGCTTCGCGCGCCTGCGCTCGCTGTGGCAGCGCTGGTTCCTCTGGCTGCTGCTCGCGATCCTGGTGCTGGCGCTGCTGGTCACTGTGGTCTGGCTCGCGGGCAAGCACGAGGTCGAGCAGGTGCAGGCCGCGCTCGACCGCGACACCGCCGATGCCGTGACCGACCTGCGCAGCGGCCTGCAGCGCAATGCCCAGAGCCTGCGCGCCACGCAGGCGCCCGGCCCCGACCGCTCGCACTGGCCCGAGGCCGCGGCCGCGCTGCTGCGCGAGCACCGCGAGTGGCTGCGGCTCGAATGGCGCGACGCGCAGCTGCGCGCGCTCGATGCCGTCGACACGCCCTACCGGCTGCACGTGCTCGATCCCGCGAGCCGCACGGCCGAGCAGTCCGACGTCTCGCTGGCCTGCGCCGCCGCGCGCAAGCTCGGCACGCCCGCCTACTCGCCGAGCCACTACGTGCCGCTGGGCGGCGGTGGCGGCATGGAGGTGATGGAGCTGTGCGTGCCGATGGACACCGGCGGCGGCTTCCTGGTGGCCAGCTACTCGCTGCGCGACACGCTGGCCGAGCTGGTCGGCCCCACGCTCACGCGCGGCCAGGAAGTGGCCTTCACCGAGACCGACGGCACCCGCCTCGTGGCCATCGGCACCGCGCGCCGCGTCGGCACGCGCGTGTTCACCGCGCAGCAGCTGATCGACCTGCCCGGCGCCGCGCTGATGCTGCGCGTGGACGGCTGGCGCGCCGCGCCCGACCTGTTCCCGAACGTGCTGACCGCGCTGGTCACGGCGATCTCGATCGCGCTGGTGTCGGTGCTGGTGCTGCTGGCGCGCGACACGCGGCGGCGCCTGCGCGCCGAGCGCGACCTCGCCGATTCGCTGGCCTTCCGCAAGGCGATGGAGGACTCGGTCATCACCGGCCTGCGCGCGCGCGACCTGCAGGGCCGCATCACCTACGTCAACCCGGCCTTCTGCGAGATGGTGGGCTTCAGCGCCGAGGAACTGATGGCGCGCGAGGCCAACGACGCGCCCTACTGGCCGACCGAGCTCGCGCACGAGTACCAGCAGCGCCAGGCGCGCCGGCTGGCCGGCGGCATGCCGCCGCGCGAGGGCTTCGAGTCGGTCTTCATGCGCAAGGACGGCACCCGCTTCCCGGTGCTGATCTTCGAGGCGCCGCTGCTCAACGCGCAGCGCGTGCAGACCGGCTGGATGAGCGCCTTCATCGACGTCAGCGAGCAGCGCCGCATCGAGGAGCTCTCGCGCGCCAGCCAGGAGCGGCTGCAGGCCAGCGCGCGGCTGGCCACCGTGGGCGAGATGGCCTCGCTGCTGAGCCACGAGCTCACCCAGCCGCTGGCCGCGATCGCCAGCTACGCCACCGGTTCGCTCAACATGCTCGGCCCCGATGCGCGCGGCGAGCAGGGCGAGGTGGCGATGGCGGTGCGCCGCATCGCCGAGCAGGCCGACCGCGCGGGCCAGGTGATCCGCAGCGTGCACGACTTCGTGCGCCGGCGCGACCGCACGCGCGAGGCGGTCGCGCCGCAGGCGCTGATCGATGCCGTGCTGCCGCTGGTGCGGCTGCAGGCGCGCAAGCTCGGCGTGATCATCGAAGTGGTGCTCGAGGACCGGCTGCCGGCCGCGATGTGCGACCGCACGCTGGTCGAGCAGGTGCTGCTGAACCTCGCGCGCAACGCGATGCAGGCCATGGACACGGCCGACAACATCGGCAACCGCGTGCTGCGGCTGCGCGTGGCGCGCGCGGTGGCGGTCGGCGGCAGTGGCGTCGACGACGCGCGGCGCTGGCTCGAGTTCTCGGTGGCCGACCTCGGCAGCGGCATCGGCGAGGAGGTCGCCGCGCGCCTGTTCACGCCCTTCTTCACCACCCGCGCCGACGGCATGGGGCTGGGCCTGAGCCTGTGCCGCACCGTGGTCGAGCAGCATGGCGGCGCGCTGATGTTCGAGGCGAATCGCCCGCGCGGCACCGTGTTCCGGTTTACCCTCCCGGCCGCGGCCTGATGCCGCCGTTCCCGACCTTTTTTCGATTTCCTTCCCGACCGATATGCAACCGCTGATCGATGGCCTGATCTTCATCGTCGACGACGACGCCAGCGTGCGCGAGGCGCTGGCCTGGCTGCTGCGCTCGCGCCGCCTGGCGAGCGAGCACTACGGCAGCGCCGAGGCCTTCGAGCAGCGCCTGGCCGAGGGCCCGCTGCCCGAGCAGCCGCTGTGCCTGCTGCTCGACGTGCGCATGCCCGGCACCAGCGGGCTGGTGCTGTTCGACCGGCTGGTCGAGCGCGGCCTGCTCGCGGCGATGCCCGTGATCTTCCTGACCGGCCATGCCGACGTGCCGACCGCGGTCGACGCAGTGAAGCGCGGCGCCTTCGACTTCTGCGAGAAGCCCTTCTCGGACAACGCGCTGGTCGACCGCATCGAGCAGGCGCTGCTGCTGTCGCAGGACGCGCTCGAGGCGCGGCGCGCGCGCCGCGGGTTGTCCGACCGCATCGCCGAGCTGACTGAGCGCGAGCGCGACGTGATGCGGCTCGTGATCGAGGGGCTGCCCAACAAGCTGATCGCCGACCAGCTCGCGATCAGCGTGCGCACGGTGGAGGTCCATCGCGCGCGCGTGTTCGACAAGATGGAAGTGAAGTCGGCGGTCGAGCTCGCGAACAAGCTGCGCGGGCTCTGAGCGGCGCGTAAAAAAGCCCTCCGCGCGGGGAGGGCTGGCGATGCGCCGGTCGGGGCGGCGCTCAGGCCTTCTCTGCCACGAACAGTTCGACGCGGCGGTTCTGCGCGCGCCCGGCCACGGTGCCGTTGTCGGCCACCGGCTCGCGCGAGCCGCGGCCGTCGGTGGTGACGGCGGTGGTCGACACGCCGCGGCCCACCAGGTGGTTGCGCACGCTGTCGGCGCGGCTCACCGAGAGGCGCTCGTTGCCTTCCTCGCTGCCGGTGTTGTCGGTGTGGCCGATCACGCGCACGCTGGCGGCGGTGGCGCTCTTCAAGCCATCGGCGACCTTGTCGAGCACCTGCGCCAGGTTGCGCTTGACGTTGGCGCGGCCGGTGTCGAACGACAGCTCGTTGGGAATCACGAGGTGCAGCTGGTTGTCGGCCGTCTGCTCGATCACCACGCCCGTGCCCTTGGTGGCGGCTTCCAGGTCGGTCTTCAGCGTCGCCAGCCGCGCGGTCCAGCTGTTGGCGGCCGGAGCCTCGGTCTTGGCGGCGGGCACGGCCCCGTCGGCCGGCGGCGTGGACGATTGCGAAGCGCAACCGGCGATGAACAACAGCACGGCTGCGGCCGCGCTCGAAACAACGAGCTTCCTCATGAATATTCCCTCGAATGAACCATTGGACAAGACGTGGATGTGGGCGCCGGTGGTCCGGCGCGCCTGCCTTCCCTGCAGGTGGTCGGCCGCCTCGGCGGCCGGCCGGTCGTCAGCCGCGCGGACCGCGCTCGCCGACGTAGATCTCGACGCGGCGGTTCTGTGCCCGGCCCGCGTCGCTGTTGTTGTCGGCGATCGGCTCGTGCGAGCCGCGGCCCTCGATGCGGAAGATGGCCGCGTTCACGCCGCGTGCCACCAGGTAGTCGCGCGTGCTCGCGGCACGGTCGACCGACAGCGGGTTGTTGATGGCGTCGGAGCCGGTGCTGTCGGTGTGGCCGATGATGCGCACCTCGGCGGCCGGGTTGTTGCGCAGGCCGCTGGCGAACTGGTCGAGCACCGGCGCGAAGTTGGGCTTGATGTTCGAGCGGCCCACGTCGAAGGAGACGTCGCTCGGGATCGCGAGCTTCAGCTCGTTGTTGGGGGTTTGCGTCACGGCCACGCCGGTGCCCTGCGTGGCGGCTTCCATCTGGCGCTTCTGCGCTTCCATGCGCTGCGACCACAGGTAGCCGCCGAGCGCGCCGGCCGCCGCGCCGACCACGGCACCGGTGCCGATCGCACCGCGGTTGCCGCCGGTGGCCGAGCCGATGACCGCGCCGCCCAGGGCGCCCGCGCCCGCGCCGATGGCGGTGTTGCGTTGCGTGTCGGACATGCCGCCGCCCGCGCAGCCCGCGAGAACGATGGCGAGCGAGGTGGTGGCGAGTACGAGTTTTTTCATGGCGATCCCTTTCGAGGTTGATTCAAGCGGGCACAGCTTAGCCTTGCGACGGCTGCGATGGTACGGCTTCCGAAGCCGCGCTGAAACACCCCAACCCTCGAAAAGCCCCGTGATTCCTCGCTGGATTGCTACCAAAGTAATAGCCGAGACGACCTTCTCCGACAGCGCGCGTCGACCCGGGACTGCACGACGAATTCACGGATGCGGCGGCGGGTCTTGTTCGTCCTTCGCGTCCCCCGTCCGGGGCTCGTCCTCCTCGTGCAGCTCGCCCTTCTTGCGGCCCGAGAACATGGTCCACCAGACGATGCCGATGAACAGGAGTCCGGCCGCGAGGGCTTCAAGCAAAATCAAACCCATGAGAAATGGACTCCAGTGGCTGGTTGGGCTCGCGATCGTAGCAACGCTGGCCGGCTGCTCCGTCGGGCCGCGCGTGCCCGACACCCCCACCCGACCCCCCGTCGTGCAGCCGCCGCGCGACCTCGGCCCCCTCACCGGATCGATGACCCATCCCAAGAGCCGCTGGGTGCCCGTGGGCTGGGCCGAGCTGCCGGGCTTCGGCGAGGACCCGCTGCACGAGGCCTGGATCGCGCTGGTGGCGAACTGCTCGCGGCCCAATGCCGCCTTCGCGCCGCTGTGCCGCGAGGTGCGCCAGCTCGCGATCGCGACCCTGGACGAGCAGCGCCAGTGGATGACGCAGCGGCTGCAGCCCTACCGCGTCGAATCGCTGGCCGGTTCGAGCGAGGGCAAGCTCACCAGCTACTACGAGCCGGTGTACGAGGCCTCGCGCGTGCCGACCGCGCAGTTCAACGTGCCGCTCTACCAGGTGCCCGCGGGCTTCGTGCCGCGCCGTCCCTGGTACACGCGCCAGGAGATCGAGACCCTGCCCGAGGCCCAGGCCGCGCTGCGCGGGCGCGAGATCGCCTGGATGGCCGACCCCATCGACGCGCTGATGCTGCACATCCAGGGTTCGGGCCGGCTGCGCCTGACCGAGCCCGACGGCTCGCAGCGCACCGTGCGCATGGCCTTCGCCGGCACCAACGAGCAGCCCTACCGCAGCGTGCAGCAGTGGCTGATGTCGCAGGGCGTGAGCCGGGTCAGCCGCTGGCCCGACGACACCAAGGCCTGGGTGGCGCAGAACCCGCAGCGCGTGTCGCAACTGCTGTGGAGCAACCCGCGCTACGTGTTCTTCCGCGAGGAGGACCTGAGCGAGGTCGACGCCGCCTTCGGCCCGCGCGGCGCCCAGGGCGTGCCGCTGACCGCGGGCCGCTCGATCGCGGTCGACCGCGAGAGCATTCCCTACGGCACGCCCGTGTGGCTGGCCTCGGCCGGCCCGTCGGCGCAGCTGCAGAAGCTGGTGGTGGCGCAGGACACCGGCAGCGCCATCGTCGGCGCGGTGCGCGCCGACTACTTCGCGGGCACCGGCGCCGATGCCGGGCGCTTCGCGGCGAGCATGAACCAGTCGCTGCGCCTGTGGGCGCTGTGGCCGAAGCAGCTGCCGCCGCCTTGAATCGCCGATCGAATCCACGAAGGGGGCTCGCAGCCCCCTTTTTTTTCGTCCCGGCTGGCGCCGTCGCATGACGGCTTCGTGACAACCTCAAAAACGCGTATCGATTGAACCTGACCGGAGGCTGAGTAATTCACGGGACTGTCATCCGTTCTGCCTAACTTCGCGGGCTGGCTACTTTTCAACCCACGAGAAAGACAGCGCGCATGACCGCACCTACCCGCGACGACCCTTCGTACGATCTCGACGACGTCGGCACCAATCCCAGCAAGAACCCGTCGTTCAACGACCTGATCGCTTCGCGCCTGAGCCGCCGCCATCTGTTCGGCCTGGGCGTCGGCACCGCCGGCACCGCGCTGCTGCAGGCCTGCGGCGGCGGTGGTGGCGGCGGTGGCGGGTTCCTGCCCATCGTCCCGCCCCCGCCCGCGCCGGCACCCCCGCCGCCCGCGCCCCCGGCACCGCTGAAGCTCAACTTCAACCCCGTGGCCAAGAGCCTGGCCGACGTGGTCACCGTGCCCGCCGGCTACACCGCCAGCGTGCTCTATCGCCTGGGCGACCCGATCGCCGCCGGCGTGGCCGCGTACAAGAACGACGGCACCGACGATCCGGCCACCTACGACCGCCGCGCCGGCGACCACCACGACGGCATGACCTTCTTCGGCATGAACGGCTCGAACAAGTGGGACGCCGCCAACGCGACGCGCGGCCTGCTGGTGATGAACCATGAAGCCATCACGCCGTCGTTCCTGCATCCCAACGGCCAGACCGTCGTCGGCGGCGTGCGCACCGTGGCCGACGAGGTCAAGCGCGAGTTCTACCTGCACGGCGTGAGCGTGATCGAGGTCAACAAGAGCGGCAACAGCTGGAGCTACAAGCAGGACTCGAGCTTCAACCGCCGCGTCCACACGCTGACCGAGATGACTTTCTCGGGCCCGGCCGCCAAGACCGACTACCTGAAGACCAAGTTCTCGACCGACGGCAGCAAGACCCGCGGCACGCTCAACAACTGCGCCAACGGCACCACGCCGTGGGGCACGTACCTGACCTGCGAAGAGAACTGGGCCGGCTACTTCCGCCGTGTCGCCGCCACCGACGATGCCAAGCGCAGCGCCAAGGAACTCAAGTCCTTCAGCCGCTACGGCGTCGCCAGCACCGGCCGCGAACTCTGGGCCACCGTCACGCCCGACACCGCCGACAACCAGTACGGCCGCTGGAACACCGAGGTGCTCGGTGCCAGTGCCACCGCCGACTACCGCAACGGCCACAACACCTACGGCTGGGTGGTCGAGATCGATCCCTTCAACCCCTCGAGCACGCCGAAGAAGCGCACCGCGCTGGGCCGCTTCGGCCACGAAGGCGCCTGCCTCGGACCGGTCGTGGTCGGCAAGCCGCTGGTCTGGTACATGGGCGACGACTCGCGCAACGAGTACATCTACAAGTTCGTCTCGACCAAGAACTGGGATGCGGCCGACATCGGTGGCGGCATGGCCGCCGGCGACAAGTACATGGACGACGGCCGCCTCTACGTGGCGCGCTTCGAGGCCGACGGCACCGGCAAGTGGCTCGAGCTCAAGCTCGGCGTCAACGGCATCACCTCGAGCAACACCAACTACGCCTTCGCCGACGCGGCCGACGTGGTGATCAATGCCCGCCTGGCCGCCGATTCCGCCGGCGCGACCAAGATGGACCGTCCCGAGTGGACCGCCGTGAATCCGAAGAACGGCGACGTCTATGTGACGCTGACCAACACCAACGCGAGTTCGCGTCCGATCGCCTCGACCGATGGCGCCAACCCGCGCTTCTACAACGACAAAAAGGGCACCTCTGACCAGAAGGGCAACCCCAACGGCCACATCGTGCGCTTCGCCGACGACAACGCCGACCCGGCCGCGCTGAGCTTCAAGTGGGACGTCTACCTGTTCGGCGCGCGCTCCACCGCCGCGGCCGACGTCAACGTGTCGCAGCTCTCGGCCGACAACGACTTCTCGAGCCCCGACGGCATGTGGTTCAGCCATGCCGCCCCGGGCCTGCTGTGGCTGCAGACCGACGACGGTGCCTACACCGACGTCACGAACTGCATGCTGCTGGCGGCGCTGCCGGGCAAGCTCGGCGACGGCGGCGCGAAGGTGATCACCAACACCGACGGCACGACCACGCTGACGCAGAACACCTTCGTGGGCAAGGCGCCCGGCACCGACGGCCTGCGCCGCTTCCTCGTGGGACCGAAGGACTGCGAGCTGACCGGCATCGCCGAGTCGGGCGATGGCCGCGCGCTGTTCGTGAACATCCAGCATCCGGGCGAGAACACGCCAGTCGCCGACCTCGGCGACCCGGCCAAGTTCATCAGCCACTGGCCCCAGGGCGGCAATGCCCGCCCGCGCTCGGCCACGCTGGTGATCACGAAGGACGACGGCGGCCTGATCGGCCTCTGAAACCCCATACCGCGGACCGGCTCGCCGGTCCGCGCATGGGGCTCCCGGGTGGGAGTGACATGCGGATGTCGTCGCATCCGCGTGCGCGGTGTCACGGCCTTGTCATGTGCGATGCACGTCGTCGTCACAGTAGTTAACTAAGGTTCGCGACTGACCGGCGGCGGAGAGAAACAGAGGCTGCACGGTCATCCCACGACACCCCACGACAACTCGGGAGAAATCCATGTCCGATTCCACCAAGGCGCAATCCGGCGCCTCGCGCCGTCACGCCCTCAAGCTGCTGAGCGCAGCACCGATGCTGCCGCTCGGCGGCGTTGCCTTCCTGACCGCCTGCGGCGGTGGCGGCGGAGGCGGCAACGGCTTCCTGCCCATCGTTCCGCCCCCGCCCGCACCGCCGCCGGCTCCCGCCGCGCAGTTCGTCTCGGCCGAATTCATCGGCATGCCGGCGCCTTCGCTGGCCAATCCCGCCGCCATGGCGACCACCACGGTCGGTTCGACGCTCAAGGTCTCGTTCGACAACGGCAGTTCCACCGAATACCGCCTGGCCTACCACCCCTTCTTCCAGACCGGCGACATGGTGCCGGACGGCAAGGGCGGCAAGATCCTGGCGGGCGGTTACTACGACATCAAGAACCAGCCCATCATCGACAAATCGGTCGTGGGTTCGGAACGCCAGTTCTTCTCCGACGCACCGGACGGCAGCTCGCTGCTGAGCCTGCCCAACGCCAACGTGCCCGGCATCAAGGGCAAGCCGGTGTTCGCGGTCGTGCAGTTCGAGTACATGACGAAGAACTTGAAGGGCGAGGGCACCTACGGCCAGCTGCCGTCGCCGATCGCCGTGCTCACGCTCGACCAGGACCAGACCACCGGCAAGCTCGAACTGGTCAAGTACCACAACGTCGACATGTCCAGCGCCCACGGCCTGTGGATCACCTGCGGCGCAAGCCTCTCGCCCTGGGGCACCCACCTGTCGAGCGAGGAGTACGAGCCCGACGCCTTCACCGCCTCGACCAGCGCGCAGTTCAAGGGCTACAGCAAGAACGTGTTCGGCGACGAGACCACGGCCCGCGCCTACCACTATGGCCACCTGCCCGAAGTCACCGTGAATCCCGACGGCACCGGCAGCGTCAAGAAGCACTACTGCCTGGGCCGCATCTCGCACGAGCTGATCCAGGTCATGCCCGACAACCGCACCGCGCTGATGGGCGACGACTACACCAACGGCGGCCTGTTCATGTTCGTGGCCGACAAGGAGAAGGATCTTTCGGCCGGCACGCTGTACGTCGCGAAGGTAGGCACCGGCTTCTCGATCGACCCCGCCGCCGCGGGCGCCGCACTGACCTGGATCCGCCTCGGCCACGCCACCAGCGCCGAGATCGAGGCCTTCGCCAACACGCTGCTGCCGACCGACATCATGGACGTGAAGTTCACCGATCCGGCCAATGTCTCCTACACCCAGATCTTCGCCGACGGCGTCAAGCAGTGGGTCAAGCTGGTGCCCGGCATGGAGAAGGCTGCCGCCTTCCTCGAGACGCACCGCTACGCCAACCTCGTGGGCGCCAGCATGGCCTTCACCAAGATGGAAGGCACGACCGTCAATGCCAAGGACAAGATTGCCTACTCGGCACTGGCCAACATCCAGTCGTCGATGGTCAAGGGCAACGCTGCGTGGCGCTCGGATCTCAACGTCACGGTCGAAAAGGCGCTCGTGGCCGGCGGCGTGATGGCCCACAACCTGACCGGTGGCCAGAAGGACACCGGCGGCGCCGTGATCAACAGCGAATGGGTGCCCGTGAAGACCAAGGCCTTGATCGTGGGCGAGGACCTCGACACGGCCGACAGCCTCGGCAACAACGCCAATGCGGACAAGATCGCCAGCCCCGACAACATCAAGTTCTCGGAAAAGATGCGCACCCTGTTCATCGGCGAGGACAGCGGCAACCACGTCAACAACTTCCTGTGGGCCTACAACGTCGACACGAAGAAGCTCTCGCGCATCCTGTCGACCCCGACCGGTGCCGAGTGCACGGGCCTGCACGCGGTCGACGAGATCAACGGCTGGACGTACATCATGAGCAACTTCCAGCATCCGGGCGAGTTCATCAAGACCGCCAGCAGCGACGTCAAGAAGCTCGAGACGCTGATCAAGCAGAACTACAACCAGGGCTACAGCGCCGTGGTGGGTTACCTCACGGCCGATCCGGCGCAGCCGAAGCTCTCGAAGTAATCGGCCCTGCCGAAGTGATCAGGACGGCGCTGTCGGCAACGGCAGCGCCGTCTTGTATCGCACCTGCTTGAGCGCAAAGCTCGAGCGGATCTTCTCGATCCCCGGGATCGGCGTGAGCTGCTCGAGGATGAATTTCTCGAGCGCCGCCATGTCTGCCACCGCGATGCGGATCAGGTAGTCGCTGTCGCCGGTCATCAGGTAGCACTCCATCACCTCGTCGTGCTCGGCGATGCGCTGCTCGAAGTCGGCCAGCGACTGCTTGCTCTGCGTCGTGAGGCTGATCGAGATGAACACGTTGAGGCCGAGGCCCAGCGCCTTGGCGCTCGCGAGCGCCACGTAGCGGTCGATCACGCCCTCGGTCTCGAGCAGCTTCACGCGCGCGAGGCAGGGCGAGGGCGACAGGTGCACGCGGCGCGCGAGTTCCACGTTCGACAGCGCGCCATCGCGCTGCAATTCGTCGAGGATGCGCAGGTCGATGGCGTCGAGTTGCATGAAATGCCGTGAACTGAAGGGTTGGCGGAATTTTATGCCTCAACCACGTCAAGATGCGGACTGCAGCAGTAGCCAATTCTTTTCGTGGCGGCTTAAAGTGCCGGCATGAACGCCCCGATTTCCGCCGACCAGATCCGTGCCCTGCTGCTCGACGAGGCAGCGCTGTCGCACGACCCCGATCCCGCCGAGACCGCCGAATGGCGCGAGTCCTTCCTCGCGCTGGCGCAGGTCCACGGGCCGCAGCGCGCGCGCCAGATGCTCGACGAACTCGCGCGGCTCGCGCGCCAGCAGCGCATCGGCTGGCAGCCGGAGCTGTCGACGCCGTACGTCAACACCATCGCGGCCGAGGACCAGCCGCCGTTCCCGGGCGACCTCGCCGTCGAGGAGAAGCTGGCCTCGCTGATGCGCTGGAACGCGCTCGCGATGGTGGCCAAGGCCAACCAGGCCTATGGCGAGCTCGGCGGCCACATCGCGAGCTACGCGAGCGCGGCCGACCTGTTCGAGACCGGCTTCAACCATTTCTTCCACGCGCGCAGCGCGGCCCATGGCGGCGACCTCGTGTTCTTCCAGCCGCACAGCGCGCCGGGCGTTTACGCGCGCGCCTACCTCGAGGGGCGCCTGAGCGAAGGCGACCTCGCCCACTACCGTCAGGAACTCACCGCGCCCGCCTTCGTCGACGGCAGCGGCGCGCGCGGCCTGTGCAGCTATCCCCATCCCTACCTGATGCCGGACTTCTGGCAGTTCCCCACCGGCTCGATGGGGATCGGTCCGATCAGCTCGATCTACCACGCGCGCTTCATGCGCTACCTCTCGCACCGCAACCTGCTGAACTGCGAAGGCCGCAAAGTCTGGGGCGTGTTCGGCGACGGCGAGATGGACGAGCCCGAATCGATGAGCGCGCTGACCCTGGCCGCGCGCGAGAAGCTCGACAACCTCGTGTGGGTGGTCAACTGCAACCTGCAGCGCCTCGACGGCCCGGTGCGCGGCAACGGCCGCATCATCGACGAGCTCGAGAAGCTGTTCGCGGGCGCCGGCTGGAACGTCATCAAGCTGGTCTGGGGCAGCGACTGGGACGGCCTGTTCGCGCGCGACACCAGCGGTGCGCTGGCGCGCGCCTTCGCCGCCACCGTCGACGGCCAGATGCAGACCTTCGCGGCCAAGGACGGGCGCTTCAACCGCGACAACTTCTTCGGCCAGAACCCCGAGCTTGCGCGCCTGGCCGAGGGCATGACCGACGAGCAGATCGACCGCCTCAAGCGCGGCGGCCACGACCTCGTGAAGATCCATGCCGCCTATGCCGCGGCCGCCGCCCACAAGGGCCGGCCCACCGTGATCCTGGCCCACACCAAGAAGGGCTACGGCATGGGCAGCGCGGCCCAGGGAAAGATGACCACGCACTCGCACAAGAAGATGGGCGAGGTCGACCTGATCGAGTTCCGCGACCGCTTCGACCTGCCGCTGAGCGACGCGCAGGCCGCCGCCATGGACTTCTACCGCCCGGCCGAGGACAGCGCCGAGATGCGCTACCTGCGCCAGCACCGCGAGGCGCTCGGCGGCGCCATGCCGCGCCGCGAAACCGCCTGCGAACCCGTGGCCAAGCCCGAGCTCGCGAACTACGCGCAGTTCGCGGTCGCGGCCGCCGGCAAGGAGATGAGCACCACCATGGCCTTCGTGCGCCTCTTGGGCAACCTGCTCAAGGACAAGGCGCTGGGCCCGCGCATCGTGCCGATCGTGGCCGACGAGGCGCGCACCTTCGGCATGGCGAACCTGTTCAAGCAGGTCGGCATCTATTCGAGCGTGGGCCAGCGCTACGCGCCCGAGGACATCGGCTCGGTGCTGAGCTACCGCGAGGCCACCGACGGCCAGATCCTCGAGGAAGGCATCAGCGAGGCCGGCGCCATCGCGAGCTGGACCGCCGCGGCCACCAGCTACAGCGTGCACGGCCTGGCGATGCTGCCGTTCTACATCTACTACTCGATGTTCGGCTTCCAGCGCGTGGGCGACGCGATCTGGGCCGCGGCCGACCAGCGCGCGCGCGGCTTCCTGCTCGGCGCCACCTCGGGGCGCACCACGCTCGGCGGCGAGGGGCTGCAGCACCAGGACGGCAGCAGCCACCTCGTGGCCGCGACCATTCCCAACTGCAAGGCCTACGACCCGGCCTACGCGGGCGAGATGGCGGTGATCGTCGACGCGGGCATCCGCGAGATGATGGTCGAGCAGCAGGACGTGTTCTATTACGTCACGCTGATGAACGAGAACTACGCGCAGCCCGACGTGCCCGCGGGCGCCGAGGCCGACATCCTGCGCGGCTGCTATCGCTTCGGCACCTACGCGCCGGCCGCGGGCAAGGCGAAGAAGAAGGTCACGCTGATGGGTTCGGGCGCGATCCTCACCGAGGTGGTGAAGGCCGCGCAGCTGCTGGCCGACGAGGGCATCGAGGCCGAGGTGTTCAGCGTCACGAGCTGGAGCGAGCTCGCGCGCGACGGCCTGGCCTGCGAGCAGCGCGCCATCGCGGGCGAGCAAACGGGCGAGGACGCCGGCGAAGCCTTCGTCGCGCGCCAGCTCGGCCAGGGCAAGGCGCCGATCGTCGCCGCCACCGACTACGTGCGCGCCGTGCCCGAGAGCATCCGCGCCTTCCTGCCCGCGGGCCGGCGCTACCTCACGCTGGGCACCGACGGCTTCGGGCGCAGCGACACGCGCGCCGCGCTGCGCGGCTTCTTCGGCGTCGACGCGCAGAGCATCGCGAAGGCCGCGCGGCACGCGCTGGGCTAACCCGCCACACGGGCCGGCCACGCCGAAAGTGGCCGGATCCGTGGGGTCGTTGTCGTTGCGGCCAATCGCGGCGCGCACGACACTGCCGGCATGCAAACGCCGCGCGCCATCGCCTGCACGATCTACCCCGATGTCCAGGTGCTGGACGTCACCGGTCCGCTGCAGGTGTTCGCCTCGGCCAACGTCGAGCTGCAGCGTCAGGGCCGCCCGGCCGGCTACTCGCTGCACCTGCTGGCCGACGCGGTGGGGCCGGTGGCTTGCTCGGCCGGCTTCTCGCTGCTGGCCGAGGCCGCGCGCGAGGACGAGGACCCGGCGCGCTTCGACACCGTGCTCGTGCCCGGCGGCTGGGGCGCCGAGGACCAGCTGAACAACGAGGCCCTGCTGGCCTGGCTCCAGCGCGCCGAGCCGCGCGTGCGCCGGCTCGGCTCGGTCTGCTCGGGTGCGCTGATCCTCGCGCAGGCCGGCCTGCTCGACGGCCGCCTCGCCACCACCCACTGGGACAGCGTCGAGGCGCTGCGCACGCGCCATCCCGCGGTCGAGGTGGCGGCCGACCGGCTCCATACCTACGACCCGAGCGGGCGCGAGGGCGACGGCCATGTCTTCACCTCGGCCGGCGTCACCACCGGCATCGACCTCGCGCTGGCGCTGGTCGAGCACGACCTCGGCCGCGCGATCGCGCTGGCGGTGGCGCGCCGGCTCGTGATGTTCCTGCGCCGGCCCGGCGGGCAGGCGCAGTTCAGCCGCTTCCTCGCGCCCGAGGCCACGCATGCGCCACGGCTGTCGTCGCTGCTCGAATGGATCCCGGGCCAGCTCGCGGGCGACCTCTCGCTCGAGGTGCTGGCCGAGCGCGCCTGCATGCCGCCGCGCACCCTGAGCCGCGTGTTCCGGCGCGAGCTCGGCATGACGCCCGGCCACTACGTCGAGCGCGTGCGCGTCGAGGCCGCCTCGGCCTTGCTCGCCCATGCGCAGACCTCGGTGTCGACCGTGGCGCGGCTGTGCGGCTTCGGCCATCCCGAGACGCTGCGGCGCAGCTTCCACAAGCACCTCGCCGTGAGTCCGCAGGCCTTCGCCGAGCGCTTCGGCGCGGGCGCGCCGCGTGCGGGAGGCTGAGCGATGCAGCTGCTGCGCAACCCCGCGATCCGGCTGCTGTTCCTCGGCCAGGCGCTCTACTGGTCGTGCTCGATCATCGGCATCACGCTGACCTCGGTCGCGGGCCTGCGGCTCGCGCCCTGGCCCGCGCTGGCCACCCTGCCGCTCGCGCTGCTGGTGCTCGGCAACCTCGCGGCCGTGTCGCCGCTGTCGATGTTCATGCAGCGGCGCGGCCGCCGCCACGGCCTGATGGGCGGCGCGCTGCTCGGCGTGGTGGGCGGGCTGGTCTGCGCCACGGGCCTGGGGCTCGGCAGCTTCGCGCTGTTCTGCCTCGGCGCCGCCTGCATCGGCGGCTACCAGGCCTCGGCCGGCTTCTACCGCTATGCCGCGCTCGAGGCCGTCGAGCCGCGCCACAAGGGCCGCGCCGCCGCGCTGGTGGTCGGCGGCGGTGTCTGCGCGGCCGTGTTCGCACCCGCCATCGCGGTCTGGACGCGCAACGCGCTGCCCGTGCCCTTCGTGGGCGCCTACCTCGCGATCGCGGTGCTCGCCCTGTGCGGCGTGGTCGCCATGTCGCGCTTGCGCGAAGGCGCGGCGCCGCCGGCCGTGGCGCGCGGCTGGGCCCAGATGCGCGCGCTGCTCGCGCGCCCGATGCTGCGCGCCGCCATCCTCATGACCGCCATCGGCCACGGCCTCATGGTGCTGGCGATGAACGCGACCCCGCTCGCGATGGACTTCTGCGGCTTCTCCGCCTCCGCGGCCGCGCAGGTGATCCAGTGGCACGTGCTCGGCATGTTCGCGCAGGCCTTCTTCGCCGGCGCGCTGGTCGACCGCTGGGGCAGCCGCCGCGTCGCGATGCTCGGCTCGGCGATCCTCGCGACCAGCGCCGCGGTCGCGCTCTCGGGCCAGGACTTCGCGCACTTCCTCGCGAGCTCGCTGCTGCTGGGCCTGGGCTGGAACCTGATGTTGATCGCTGGCACCACGCTGCTGGCCGAGGCCCATGCCGAGCACGAGCGCGGACCTGCGCAGGCGCTGATGGAACTCAGCAACGGCACCACGGCCGTGCTGATGTCCTTCGGCTCGGGCGCGCTGCTCGCAGGCGTGGGGTGGACCGCGATCAACCTCGCGATGCTGCCGCTGCTGGCGTTTGCGTTGACGCTGCTGTGGCTCAACGCGCGGCCGGTGGTGGAGCGGGCCTAGATCGCTTGTTGGACCGGTCTCGCGGGCCAGTCCGCGGGCGGGGCGATGACGTCGAGCGCCTGCAAGGCGAATGTCTTGCGCGGCGTGCGGTTGCGCAGCCGTGCTTCGCGCACCTTGACCCTGGCGCGGACATGCCGATGCAGAGGCGCCAGTCCCTCTTGCAGCGAGTGCTCCATGGCGGCACGCGTCACCGTGCCGACCACCACGCTCCGATCGCCATGCAGGCGCAGTTCGAAGCGCGACGAATACTCGGCCCAGCCGATGACCTCGCCTTCGAGCATCTCGACGCGGTCTTCGATGGTCATCGCCTCGGCGCGTTGGCGCGCGCGTCGAACGGCTTGCGTCGAGAGTTCGAAGTCCCGCTCGCCTTCGACGAGGCGAAGACTGGCGCCCTCGTCGTCGAGCAGCTTGAAGAACTCCTGCAAGGTTCCGAGCTGGCGGTTGTCCACGTCGGCCGAGGCTTCGTCGAACAGGGCGTCGTCCGCCGCCGCCATGCGGGAGAGGGTATCGGCCACGTGATCCACGGCGTCCTTGAGCGGTGCGTCGCTGCTGGCAGGTTCGCTGCCCTGCAGCACGAAACCGAACGAGCCGCGTACGACGTCGGTGACCAGCAACTGGGTGTCGTCGCTCATCGGCACGCGGCCACGCGAAGAGAGCGGGCCTGTCTCGGCGGCCGCAT
Source organism: Variovorax paradoxus (assembly GCA_016806145.1). NCBI lineage: Bacteria > Pseudomonadati > Pseudomonadota > Betaproteobacteria > Burkholderiales > Comamonadaceae > Variovorax > Variovorax paradoxus. Next base: position 6,485,121 of record CP063166.1, on the reverse strand, counting down.
AGCGCTGACTTACCAGCTTCTGAAACTTGCCGATGGCCTGCGTCCCGAACGACGCCTTGATGCCATTCGAGCCCACGACCGGGCGCCCCCCGAAGAACAAGGCCACGCCGACGGGTGCGTTCGTGCCTGCTTCCGACAATTCGGTCAGTTCCTTTTCGAGGCGCGCGACGCGCTGAGCATATTGATGCACCGCGATCGGATCGTCGTGTGCCTGCCCGTCCGCCAGCAGCTGACGAACCTGCGCCAGGTCAGCCTGCAGGAATTGCTTCTCAAGTTGAGCCAGCATTCGGTTCTCCTTGGTGCATGAGTCGATCGAGCATCACACGGGCGGAGTGATCGTCGGAATCCATGGGCAACTGCAGCATGCCTTTCCACAGGGCATCGCCGCGGCGATGAGAAAACAAACCATACCAATAGCGCGTCTGCTGCACCAACCGCTCCGGCGAGGTGGTCAGGTTGATGATGCTGGTGTCGCAGTGAAACCCCTGCTTGCAGCGCTCGTGATCGAAGAGATCGGGGCGCTCGTCCATTATCCGATTGATCTCCGTCTTGCTCATTCCCCGGGGCGGGTAGGCGAAGCTCACGACGTCGATGTCCCGAGGTGGGCGACTTTCGCGTGCCTCGATATCCTCGACGAAACTGCCATCGAGCCACTGAAAGCCTTCGACGAACCCGATGCCGCGGAGTTCGGCGCGATAGCGCAACAGGCCGTCGAGGATGGTGCATCGCGCCGTGCCGATGGCGAAGCGCTGCACCATTTCGCTGGCCGACACCAGGTAAGGCGAGCTGTGCGCGCCACTCAACCGCTCGCCCTCGAATGGCGGCAGCACGTGCGAATGATTGAAGGTCGGAATCACGAGCGGCAGCATAGCCAGCGGGCCCCACAGCGCCGCTCGACGCGCAGGAAATGCCGCGGGAAATGCGCCGAACTGCGCGCTTGCCTTCATCCGCATGCGATGGCATCCCGCCGGCGGGCCTGCGTTAGAGTCGCAGCCCATTCATGACCGCCCGCTTCCAATCGCTCGCCCCCGCAGTCCGCCTGGCCGACCAGGTGGCCGATGCGCTGGCGGCCGAGGTGCGCAGCGGGCGCTTGTCCGAGGGCGATCGGCTGCCGACCGAGTCCGCGCTGGCCGAGCAGTTCGGCGTCAGCCGCACGGTGGTGCGCGAGGCGGTGTCGCGGCTCAAGTCGCTCGGGCTGGTCGACTCGCGGCAGGGCAGCGGCGTCTATGTGCGCGCGGCCGGGGTCGAGCCGTTGCGCTTCGAGATGCCGCACGTGGCCTCGCGCGAGGCGGTGATCCAGATGGTCGAATTGCGCCGCGCGCTCGAGGCCGAGGTGGCGGCGCTGGCGGCCGAGCGCCGCACGGCCGAGGACGTGCGCCGCATCCGCGACGCGATCGCGGCGCTGCATGCGGCCGTGGCCGTGGGCGGCAACGGTGCCGACGAGGACGTGCGCTTCCACCGCGCCATCGCCGAGGCGGCGCGCAATCCGTTCCTGATCGGCACCTTGCAGTACCTGCGGCAGTTCCTGCACGGCGCCACCCGCGTTACGCGCGCCAACGAGGCGCGCCGCGCCGACTTCGCGCGCGAGGTGGCGCAGGAACACGCGCGCATCGTCGAGGCGATCGAGGCCGGCGATGCGCTGCGCGCGCGCGAGGCCGCCAAGACCCACATGGACAACGCGATCCGCCGCATCGAGCAGGCCGACCCGGCCTTCTGGCAGCAGGAGGGCGCGCAGCTCGCGCGGCCGCTGGTCGAGGGGCTGCAGGAGAGCGGCGCGGCCAGCAAGGGGCGGCGCAAGAAGGCCTCCTGAGGGGCGGGCTGGAATTCGGTGCGAGACAAAGTCGTCTCAAATTTGTATGATGACCTGACAAATAATCCAGCCCCTTCCTTCCATGACCACTTCCTCCCCTCCCGTCGTCGGCCTCGTGGGCCTCGGCGCCATGGGCGCCGGCATGGCGCAGTCGCTGCGCCGCGCGGGCCATGCGCCGCACGTGTTCGACCTGCGCCGCGAGGCCGCGCAGGCCTTCGCGCGCGACGGCGGCACCGCCTGCGACACGCTGGCCGCGCTCGGCGCCGCCAGCGACATCGTGATCTCGGTCGTCGTGAACGCGCAGCAGACCGAGGCGGTGCTGTTCGGCGACGGCGGCACGCCGGGCTGCGCGGCCTCAATGAAGCCCGGCAGCCTGTTCGTGATGTGCTCGACGGTCGACCCCAACTGGTCGGTGGCGCTCGAGGCGCGGCTCGCAAAGCTCGGCCTGCTCTACCTCGACGCGCCGATCTCGGGCGGCGCCGCCAAGGCCGCGAGCGGCCAGATGACGATGATGACCGCCGGCACGCCCGCGGCCTACGACAAGGCCGCGGGCGTGCTCGACGCGATGGCCGCCAAGGTCTACCGGCTCGGCGACAGCGCGGGCGCGGGCAGCAAGGTGAAGGTCATCAACCAGCTGCTGGCCGGCGTGCACATCGCGGCCGCGGCCGAGGCCATGGCACTGGGCCTGCGCGAGGGCGTGGACCCGGCCGCGCTCTACGAGGTCATCACCCACAGCGCGGGAAACAGCTGGATGTTCGAGAACCGCATGGCGCACGTGCTCGCGGGCGACTACACGCCGCTGTCGGCGGTCGACATCTTCGTGAAGGACCTGGGCCTGGTGCTCGACGTGGCGCGCGCCAGCAAGTTTCCGCTGCCGCTGTCGTCCACCGCGCACCAGATGTTCATGCAGGCCTCGACCGCGGGCCATGCGCGCGAGGACGACAGCGCGGTGATCAAGATCTTCCCGGGCATCGAACTGCCGGCCGCGAAAGGAAATGCCTCGTGAGCGAACACAGGACCGTCGACACGCCGCTGCTGCGCATCGGCTACGAGGAATGGAACGCCACCGGCGCCGCCACCGTGGTGCTGATGCACGGCTGGCCCGACAGCCCGCGCGGCTGGCATGGCGTGGCCGCGCGCCTGGCCGCCGCCGGCTGGCGCGTGCTGCTGCCCGCGCTGCGCGGCTTCGCGCCCACGCGCTTCCTGCATGCGGACACGCCGCGCAGCGGCCAGCTCTCGGCGCTGGGCCGCGACCTGCTCGACTTCATCGATGCGCTGCGGCTCGAGCGCCCCGCGCTGGTCGGCCACGACTGGGGCGCCCGCGCGGTGGCGAATGCCTGCGGGCTGCGCCCCGGCGTGGCGAGCGCGCTGGCGCTGCTGTCGGTGGGCTACGGCACCAACGCGCCGGGCCAGCCGGTGCCGCTCGAGCAGGCGCGCAACTACTGGTACCACTGGTACATGGCCACGCCGCGCGGCGAGCGCACGGTGCACGACGACCGCCTCGCCTTCACGCGCATGATGTGGCGCACCTGGGGCCCGCCCGGCTGGTACGACGAGGCCGAGTTCGACACCACCGCCGCCGCCTTCGAGGGCGAGGACTGGGCCCGCGTGGTGGTGCATTCGTACCGCCATCGCTGGGGCTACGCGCCCGGCGATCCGCATTACGCGGCCGACGATGCGGCGCTCGATCCCGCGCCCGTGCTGTCGGTGTCCACGCTGGTGCTGCACGGCGCGGCCGATGCGTGCAATCATCCGGACAGCTCGGCGGGCAAGGAGCGCTTCTTCAGCGGCCCCTACCGCCGCGAGCTGCTGGACGGCGTCGGCCACTTCCCGCAGCGCGAGGCACCCGACGCGGTGGCCGATGCGCTGCTGCGCTTCCTGCCGGCCCTCTGACCCACTTGCGAACGACCACCGAGACAAGACGACCATGAACATCCTCATCACCGGCGGCTGCGGCTTCCTCGGCGCGCGCCTCGCGCGCACGCTGCTCGCCCAGGGACCGCTGGCGCTGGCCGGCGCCGCGCCGCAACCCATCGAACGCATCGTGCTGGCCGACCGCGTGGCGCCGCCGGCCGATCTCGCGGCCGACGCACGCGTGCAGTTCCTGCAGGGCGACCTGCTCGAGCAGGCGCACAGCGGCACGCTGCCGATCGCGAGCAGCCAGCTCGTGTTCCACCTGGCTGCCGCCGTCAGCGGCGAATGCGAGGCCGACTTCGACCTCGGCATGCGCAGCAACCTCGACACCACGCGCGCGCTGCTCGAGGCCGCGCGCCGCGCCGGCCATGCGCCGGTGTTCGTGTTCTCGAGCTCGGTCGCGGTGTTCGGCGATTCGCCCGAGCAGCGGCTGCCGGCGCTGATCGAGGACACGACGCTGCCCACGCCGCAGAACAGCTACGGCATCCAGAAGTTCGTCGGCGAGCAACTGGTGGCCGACTTCACGCGCAAGGGCTTCGTGCAGGGCCGCAACGTGCGGCTGATGACGGTGTCGGTGCGTCCCGGCCGGCCCAACGGCGCGGCCTCGAGCTTCCTCAGCGGCATGCTGCGCGAACCGCTCGCGGGCGAACGCGCGCGCTGCCCGGTCGCGCCCGACACGCCGGTGGCGCTGGCCTCGCCCGGCAACACCATCGCGGGCATCGTGCGCGCGGCCACGGCCAGTGGCGCCGAGTGGGGCGCGCGCACCGCCATCAACCTGCCCGCGCTGACCACCACCGTGCGCGAGATGGCGCAGGCGCTCGAGCGCATCGCCGGCACCGAGGCAACGAGCCTGATCGACTGGGAGCCCGACGCGGCGATCGCGAAGATCGTCACGAGCTGGCCCAGCCGCGTGCATGCGGCGCGTGCCGAGGCGCTGGGTCTGAAGGCCGATGCCAGCTTCGACGCGATCCTGCGCGACTACGTGCGCGAGAACCCGCAGGCGGTCAAACTCGCGGTGAAGGGCTGAGCGATGGCGAAGCTGCTGCTCGGCTGCATCGCCGACGATTTCACCGGCGCCACCGACCTCGCCAACAACCTGGTGCGCGCGGGCATGCGCGTGGTGCAGACGATCGGCGTGCCCGCGGGCCCGCTCGCGGCCGAGGTGGATGCGGTGGTGGTCGCGCTCAAGTCGCGCACCATCGCGCCGGCCGAGGCCATCGCGCAGTCTCTCGAGGCGCTGCGCTGGCTGCAGGCGCAGGGCGCGCGACAGATCTACTTCAAGTACTGCTCGACCTTCGACAGCACGCCGCGGGGCAACATCGGCCCGGTGACCGAGACGCTGATGGAGGCGCTGGGCAGCGACTTCACCATCGCCACGCCGGCCTTCCCCGACAACAAGCGCACGGTGTTCAAGGGCTACCTGTTCGCGGGCGAGGTGCTGCTCAACGAGAGCGGCATGCAGAACCATCCGCTGACGCCGATGACCGACCCGAACCTGGTGCGGGTGCTGCAGGCGCAGTGCCGGCGTAAGGTGGGGCTGATCGATCACGCGGTGGTGGCGCGCGGCGCGCAAGCGATCGAAGCGCGCATCGCGCAGCTGAAGGCCGAGGGCGTGTCGATCGCGATCGTCGACGCAGTGTCGAACGATGACCTGCTGCGCATGGGCCCGGCGCTCGCGAAGCTGCCGCTGGTCACCGCGGGCTCGGGCGTGGCCATCGGCCTGCCGGCCAACTTCGGCCTCGCGCCCTCTTCGCAGGCCAGCGCGCTGCCGAAGGCCGGCGGCCGCACGGCAGTGGTGTCGGGCAGCTGTTCGCTCGCCACCAACCGGCAGGTGCTCGACTTCATCGGACGGGGCGGCGCGGCATTGGCCATCGATCCGCTGCGCATCGCGGCCGGTGTCGACGTCGCGGCCGAAGCGCTGGCCTGGGCCGCACCGCTGATCGACAAGGGGCCGGTGCTCGTCTACTCCACGGCCGAAGCCGGTGCCGTGAAGTCGGTACAAGGCCAACTGGGCGTGGAAGAGGCCGGCGCGATGGTCGAGCGCACCATCGCCGCGATCGCGCGCGGGCTGGTCGAGCATGGTGTGCGCCAACTCGTGGTGGCGGGCGGCGAAACCTCCGGGGCCTGCGTGCAGGCGCTCGGCATCGCGCAGATGCAGATCGGGCCGCAGATCGATCCGGGGGTGCCTTGGTGTCATGCGCGTTCTTCGTTGGCGCCGGACACTGGGGTGCATATCGCGTTGAAGTCGGGGAACTTCGGGGGGGATGATTTCTTTACCAAAGCGTTTGCGGTGTTGGGGTGAACTGCCTGGGTCGTGTTCGGGGCGGGCTCACGCCGATGGGGTACTCCCCTCCGCGAATGTCCCCCGCCTTCGGCTCCTCCTTTATTTCGCTGCGGGGAGTACCCCATCGACGTGAGCCTGGACACGGCCGTAGAACCGGCCGCACAACACGAGCGCGTCTCGTGCACAGGGTATCGGGTGCTTCCCGCAGCGAAATAAAGGAGGAGCCCGAAGGGCGGGGGACATTCGCGGAGGGAAGTACCCGATGCCCTGTGCACGCACCCCGAACAAGAAGCCAAAAATGACCGAAACAAAAGCAAGAGAAGAAATCTGCCGCACAGCAAAAAGCCTGTTCGACCGAGGCTACGTCCACGCCACCGCCGGCAACGTCAGCGTGCGCCTGGAAGACGGTGGCTTCCTCATCACCCCGACAGATGCCTGCCTGGGCTTCCTCGACCCCGCGCGGCTCGCGAGGCTCGATGCGCAGGGCCAGCAGACCAGCGGTGACCGTGCCAGCAAGACCATTGCGCTGCACATGCGCATCTACGAAGCAGCGCGAGCATTCGACGCCGAGACCGCCTGCGTGATCCACACCCACAGCAGCCACTGCGTCGCACTCACGTTGAGCGAAACCAGCGACGAACTGCTGCCCGCCCTCACGCCGTACTTCGTGATGAAGGTCGGCCACGTGCCGCGCATTCACTACCACCGCCCGGGCGCACCCGAAGCGGCGGCCGAAGTCGCGCAGGTCATTGCGCAGCGCGGCGCGGCCGGTGTGCCGATCCGCGCCGTGATGCTCGACCGCCTCGGCCCCAACGTGTGGCACGACACTCCCGCCGCCGCGATGGCCGTGCTCGAGGAACTCGAGGAGACCGCCAGGCTCCACCTCATGACGCGCGACCATGCCACGCCACCCGCGCCGCTGTCGCCCGAACAGATCGCCGAACTGCGCTCGACCTTCGGCGCGCGCTGGTAAGTTCGTTCGAGACCACAATCGCCAGAACTTCAAAGAGACAACGCCATGCCACGCTTCGCCGCCAACCTCTCGATGCTCTATCCCGAGCTGGACTTCCTTGACCGCTTCGATGCCGCCGCGAAGGACGGCTTCGAGGCCGTCGAGTACCTGTTCCCCTATGCCTTCTCCAAGGAAGACATCGTCGCGCGCCTCCGGCACAACGGCCTGCAACAGGTGCTCTTCAACGGCCCGCCCGGCAACTGGGAGGGCGGCGAACGCGGCCTGGCCTGCCTGCCGGGGCGCGACGCCGAGTTCCGCGAAGGCATTGCGAAAGCCATCGACTACGCGGTCGCGCTCGACTGCCCGCGCATCCACGTCATGGCCGGGCTGGTGTCCGAGGGCCTCACGGCCGATGCCGTGCAGCGGGTGTACGTCGACAACCTGCGCTGGGCCGCCGAGGAGGCCGCGAAGGCCGGGCGCGACGTGCTGATCGAGCCGATCAACACGCGCGACATCCCGCGCTTCTTCCTCAACCGCCAGGACCATGCGCATGCCATCGTCGAGAGCATCGGCGCGCCGAACCTCAAGGTGCAGATGGACCTCTACCACTGCCAGATCGTCGAGGGCGACGTCGCGATGAAGCTGCGCCAGTACCTGCCCACCGGCCGCGTCGGCCACATCCAGATCGCCGGCGTGCCCGAGCGGCACGAGCCCGACATCGGCGAGCAGAACTATCCCTACCTGTTCCAGGTGATCGACGAGGTGTCGGCGCAATCCGGCTGGCAGGGTTGGGTCGGCTGCGAATACCGGCCGCGGCGCGGCAGTGAGCCCGGCGGCACCTCGGCCGGGCTGGGCTGGCTGCGCGCGTGGCGCGAGGCGCAGTGAAGCTCGAGGCGCTGCGCATCCCGAAGCCGCTGCGCGGCTTCGCGTCGGAAGCCGAGCTGTTCGACCTGGTGCTGGACGGCGATCGCGTGGCCTCGGTCGCGCCGAGCGCGCGGCAGGATTCGGCGCGCGGCATCGTGCTGAGCGCCTGTGTCGACGCGCATGCGCACATCGACAAGAACTACACCGTGCAGGAAGTGGGCGCGGCGCAGGGCAACCTGTTCGCGGCCATCGAGCGCATGAACGGCCACCGGGCCGGCTGGACCGCCGAGTCGCTGCGCCCGCGCATGGAACGCGCGCTCGAGGACGCCTGGCGCAGCGGCACGCGCGCGCTGCGCACCCACCTCGACTGGGTGCAGCCCGAGGCGCCGGTCTCGCTCGCGGTGTTCGAATCGCTGCGCGAAGCCTGGCGCGGCCGCGTCGAGCTGCAGTTCGTCTCGCTCACGCCGCTCGACCTGTTCGCCGATGCCGAGGCCGGCGAGCGCATCGCGCGCGAGGTGGCGCGCGCGGGCGGCGCGCTGGGTGCCTTCGTCTACCGCAACGAGGCCCTGTTGCCCAAGCTCGACCGCGTGTTCGAGCTCGCCCACAAGCACGGGCTGTCGCTCGACTTCCATGTCGACGAGGGCCTCGATGCCGACGCCAGCGGCCTGCGCGCCATCGCGCAGCTGGTGCGCGCGCGCGGCTTCGCGGGCCGCGTGGTCTGCGGCCATGCCTGCTCGCTCTCGGTGCAGGACGATGCCGTGGCGCACGAAACCCTGGCGCTGTGCGCGGGCGCGGGCCTGCACCTGGTCGCGCTGCCCACCACCAACCTCTACCTGCAGGGCGCCTGGGACCGCACGCCGGTGCCGCGCGGCATCACGCGCATCCGCGAGGCCGCGGCACGCGGCTTGCGTGCGAGCCTGGCGACGGACAACGTGCAGGACGCCTTCTATCCCTACGGCAGCTACGACCTCGTCGAGACCTTCGGCCTCGGCGTGCAGGTGGCGCACCTCGCGCCGGCGCTCGACTGGATCGACAGCATCACGCTCGCGCCGGCGCGGGCGCTCGGGCTGGCCTGGGACGGTCGCATCGCCGCGGGTTGTCCGGCCGACCTGGTGGTGCTGGCCGCCACCGACGAACACGAACTCATCGACCCGCGCGGCCGCCGCCGCAGTGTCATCCGCGCGGGCCGGATCCTGGAGCACACCGCATGAGCATGGGCAAGCCGATGGCCAACTATGCCGCCGCCAAGCGCGTCGGCGATTTCGTCTACATGAGCGGCGTGGTCGCCGTCGACCCGGCCACGCGCCGCGCGGTCGCCGGCTACGACGCCATTCCCGAGGCCGGGCGCAGCGCGCTGCAGGGCCTGGGCTACGCTACCGGCCAGATGTCGGTCGACGTGTTCGAGGCGCCGATCGTGGCGCAGAGCTGGTTCGTGCTCGAGCGCATCCGCCAGATCGCGGCCGAGCACGGCGGCACCATGGAGGACGTGGTGAAGCTGGTGCAGTACTTCCGCCACCTGCCGCACTACGCCTTCTACAACCGCGTGCGCGGCCTGTTCTATCCGGGCGAGCCGCCGGTCAGCACGGTGGTGGAGGTGTCGCGCTTCCTACCGGGCGACGAGGTGCTGGTGGAGGTCGAGGCCACGATGTACCTGCCGCAGAAGCGGTGAAGCGCGGAAGTCGCTGCGCAACGATCCGTTCGGGCTGAGCTTGGCCTGTCCTGAGCTTGCCGAAGGATCGAAGCCTCGCGCGGCGCTTCGACAAGCTCAGCGTGAACGGTTCGTAGAGTACCGCCGGGCAAACTACCTGACGCCCGCGCCCTTGAACAGGAACGCCGTCACCTGCTCGACCAGGTAATCGCGGTCCTGCGCGTCGCCGTGCTGCGCGGTGTTGCGGAAGTACGCGGCCTGGGTTGCATGGTCGGCATAGAACTGGGTCACGGCCCAGATGTGGAACAGCACCAGCATCGGGTCGGCCTCGTCCATCAGGCCCTGGTCCATCCAGTTGCGGATCACGGCGGCGGCCTGGTCGGTGCGCTGCTTGCTCGTGTCCATCAGGGTGTTGAGCACCGGCGCGCCGCGCAGCATCTCGGCCGTGAAGATGCGCGAACGCAGCGGATGCTCGAACGAGAACGCCATCTTGCGGCGGATCAGGTCGCCGAGCACCTTGCGCGGGCCCAGGGCCTCGTCGTCGAAGCCGAAGACCACGATCCAGTCGGTGAGGATGTCCTGCAGGATCTGCCGGTACAGCGCCTCCTTGCTGTCGATGTAGTAGTGCAGCTGCGCCTTCGAGAGCCCGGCCTTGTCGGCGATCGCCTGGGTCGAGGCGCCGGCCAGGCCCTCGCTCGCGAACACCTCGATCGCGGCCTGGTTGATCACGCCGAGCACCTGCGCGTACTTGCGCGAGCGCCCGCGCGTGGCGGGGCCCTCGGCGTCCTCGGCGGTGTCGACGGCGGGGGGGCGGGCCATGCGCGGTCTCAGAGCTGCACCACCAGCTCGGCCCCCTTGGCGCGCGAGCAGCACAGCGCCACCTTGTGGCGCCGCTCGCTGCCCGTGAGGCAGAAGTCGCGGTGCTCGGCGCCCTCGCCTTCGGCACCGACCACGCAGGTGCCGCACAGGCCCTGCTCGCACGACACCGGGATGTCGATGCCGACCTCGTGCAGCGCGTCGACCGCGGTCTGGTCGGCCGCCACCGGCACCGCGATGCCGCGCTGCGCGAGCCGCAGCACGAAGGGCTGGCCCGCGGTGGCGGCGGCATCGGTGGGCGCGGCGAAGTACTCGGCGTGGATCGCGTCCTCGGGCCACTGCGCGGCGGCCGCCGCGTCGCGCACCGCCTGCATGAAGCCGCCGGGGCCGCAGACATAGAGATGGGCGGCGCCGGCATGCGCCGCCAGCAGCGCGCGCAGGTCGATGCGCTGCGAGGCATCGCCCTGGTCGAGGTGCAGCCGCACATGCGGCGCCAGCGCCGGAGCGCGCAGCGCCTCGGCGAAGGCCAGGTGCTCCTCGGCGCGCGCGAACACGCACAGCGTGAAGCCCTCGCCGCGCGCGGCCAGCGCCTGCGCCATCGCCAGCAGCGGCGTCATGCCGATGCCGCCGGCCAGCAGCAGGTGGTGGCGCGCCTGCGCCTGCAGCGGGAAGGTGTTGCGCGGCGTGCTGATCGGCAGCAGGTCGCCCTCGCGCACGCGCTCGTGCATCGAGGCCGAGCCGCCGCGGCTCGCGGCCTCGCGCTTCACGCCGATCAGGTAGGACGAGACGGTGCCCGCCGAGGGCGCGCGAGCCAGCGAGTACTGGCGCGAGAAGCCGCCGGGCATGTGCACGTCGATGTGCGCGCCGGCCTCGTAGCCGGGCAGCGCGCGGCCCCAGGGATGGGCCAGCTCGAAGGCCAGGATTTCGGGCGTCTGGCGCGCGATGCGCGTCACGCGGACGGTGAGCGTGCGTTCGAGGCTCATGGTGTTTTCTCCCGGATCGTTGGGGTCGTGGTCACAGCGTTTGCAGCTTGCGCGCGACGCGCTCGATGAAACGCGTGCGGTCGAGCGCGGTCACGGCGTTCATGTCGTGCAGCTGCAGCCAGGTCACCTTGCAGCGCCAGGCGAACAGGGCGCGCAGCGCGCGCGTGAACAGCCGCCGCCCGGGGTCGCCGATGATCATCACGAACCAGCGCGGCGAGCCGCCCGTGGTGACCACCGTCAGGCGCTGGATGTGGCGCATGCCCGAGCGCGCGGCCTGGCCCTTGCGCTCGGCCGGCAGGAAGGCCACGCCGGGCAGCCACACCCGTTCCAGCCAGCCCTTGAGCATCGAGGGCGGTCCGTGGAACCAGGTGGGATAGACGAACACCAGGTGCTCGGCCCACAGCAGCGCCTCGACGTGGGGTTGCACGCGTTCGCGGATCAATTGGGTGTTGTCGAGGTACGCGATGCGTTCCTCGCGGGTCAGCGTCGGGTCGAAGCCCTCGGCGTACAGGTCGATGGCCCGGACCTGGTGGCGGGGTTCGAGGGCGGCGAGCGCCGTGCGGTAGAGCGCGTGGTTGAAGCTGTCAGGGTTCGGATGGCAATGAACGACGAGCGTTTTCATGGAAGGGCCGGTTCGCCGATAGGACCTGTTAACGCTATGCAAGGGGTCGCGAAGCTCGCCAGAGCCCGCCCATCAAGGCGCGCGACGACGCGTGTGCGTCCGCACACGCTAGGAGCGCAACGCCGAGGGGCGGGCTCTGGCGAGCTTCCCTCCGGGTTGCCCCGCAAAGGGGCCGTCTGCGGCGTTGCCCGCGCTTGCAAGGCGCCAGCCTTGCTGCGCGCGGGCGCCTTGCATCCAGCCCCTTTGCGGGGCAACGCGACCCCTTGCATAGCGTTAACAGGTCCTAGGCGGCAATACGGGGTCAGAGCCCAGAAATGAAGAGCCGCACGGTGCCTTATGGCATCCCAGGCGCCGGCATCTGACCCCGGCGCAAGCACCGCGCGGCCCGCGGAGAAATCGGTGTGGTCGTGGATCGGGTCCTTGGTCGCGGCTTACTTGCCCGTGAGCTTCTTGCGCACGTCCAGGCCCACGCCCTTGTTGACGAACTGGGTCGTGACCACCTTCGACAGGTCGACCTCGCCGGGCTTGTAGAGGCCGGCCTTGACCATCTTGTCGTAGAAATCCTTCACGCGCGCCTCGTCCATCGCGCCGATGCCCTTGGTCAGCGACTCGCCGCTGTCGACGATGCCCATCTTCTTCATGAGCTCGATCGAGCCCTGCAGCGCGGCCACGGGCGAGTCGGGGTTGGTCTTGGCGATCAGCTCGTTGGCGGCCTTGTTGTCGCCGTAGAGGTAGTTGTTCCAGCCGATGATCGAGGCCTCGACGAACTTGCGCACCGTCTCGGGCTTGGTCTTCACCAGGTCGGCGCGCGTCTCGATGGTGGTCGAGTAGGTCGAGAAGCCGTTGTCGGCCAGCAGCTGCACCACCGGGTCGAAGCCGGCCTGGGCCTTGATCGACAGCGGCTCGGAGATCGCGTAGCCCTGCTGGATCGACTTCTTGTCGGCCAGGAACGGACCCACGTTGAAGGTGTAGGGCTTGAGCTGCGAATCCTTGAAGCCGTGCTCCGACTTCATCCACTGCCAGAAGCTGAACTGGCCGTCCTTGCCGATGAAGGCCACGGGCGCCTTGGTCATGTCCTTGAAGGTGTCGAAGCCCTGGCCCGGGTGCGCGAACATGGCCTGCGGGTCCTTCTGGAAGAAGGCCGCGACCACCACCGTGGGCACGCCGTTCTTCACGTTGTCGAAGGACTGCAGCAGGTTGCCGGTCATCAGGAAGTCGATCTTGCCGGCCGGCAGCATCGGCCGGTTGTTGACCATCGGGCCGCCCTGCTGGATCTCGACGTCGAGGCCGTACTTCTTGTAGGTGCCGTCCACCAGCGCCTGGTAGAAGCCGCCGTGGCCGGCCTGCGCCTTCCAGTTGGTGGCGAACACCACCTTCTCCTGCGCCTGCGCGGCGAAGGCGGCGGCGGTCAGCGCCAAGCCGAGGGCCAGGCTGCCGAGCGGGCGGATGCGGAAAGCGGGGATGCGCATGAGGACGTGCTCCTGTGGAGGTTTTTTGGAAGGGACGCGAAGCCTAAATCTTTTCAGCGGTCGATGGCCATGTCGGGGGTCCAGCCGCGCGTCTTGCCGGGGTTCATCAGGCCCATCGGGTCGCTGCGCTTCTTGAACTCGATCTGCTGCGTGTCGATGGTCTTCATGCCGCCGTCCTCGATGGTCACCACGTGCGGATTGAAGATCTTGCAGCCGCCCTGCGACTCGATCTCGCGGATCAGCTCGTACTGGCGCGCCTCGCCGGTCCAGCGCACCAGCAGGATGCCGAAGGTGCCGGCCTCGCCGCCCGCGCGCGCGAAGTCCTGGTGCTGCAGCACCTCGTCGCCGAAGATCTCGAGGTGGCGCTCGACCACCGCGGGATCGAAGGGCTGCGCATAGGCCACCTGCAGGTAGGTCCAGCCGCGGTCCATCTTGAGCGCCTGCAGCGTCGTGTGGTTGAACGCGCATTCGTAGGCCGGCGGCAGGCCGGCCGCGAGCAGTTCGGCCTCGGTTCCGGCCAGTGCGATGTGGCCGCCGTGCGCGGCGGCGAGCGTACGGAAGTCGTCCATCGACCCGGGCGCGACCATCGTGAAGACCGCGTGCCGGTCGGCGGGAAAGTGCTCGCCCATCGCCGTGTAGTAGGGCGAGAAGCGCGCCTCCACGGTCGACAGCAGGAACAGGTCGAGATCGGGCGTGCTGGCCGCGATGCCGAAGTCCAGCGCCGCGCGGTAGCGCTCGAACAGCACCGTGCAGTGCACCCAGTCGACGGCCGGGCTCAGCGCCACCTCCACGTCGAGGATCACGCCATTGGTGCCGTAGGCATGGTGCACCTGCTGGATCTCGTCGCCCGCGAGCTCGATCACGCGCGGCTCGCGCTCCACCGTCATCACGCGCGCGCGCAGCAGGTTGCCGGGGTCGCGCAGGATGCCGTGGCGGAACGAGCCGATGCCGCCGAAGCCGCCCGCGATGAAGCCGCCGATGCTGGCCACGTGCCAGGTCGAGGGCCACATGCGCAGCGCCTGGCCGGTCTCGCGCGCGGCCAGGTCGATGTCGTGCATGCGCGCGCCGGCCTCCACCCGCATGCGGCCGTCGCCGATGTCGAGCACGCGGCACAGCTGCGTCACGTCCATCACCAGCCCCCCCTCGAGCGGCACGCACTGGCCGTAGTTGCCGGTGCCGCCCGCGCGCACCGTGAGCGGCAGCTTCCACTTGGCGGCGGTGGCGCAGACCTGGCGCACGTCGTCCTCGGTGCCGACCTTCACGACCAGCTCGGCCACGCAGCCCGAGAGCTGCGCCGTGAGGATCGGGCTGTACCAGAAGAAGTCCTTCGACAGCTGCTTGCGCTGGCCCGGCGCGGTGACCAGGTTCAGGCCCGCGAGGTCGCGGCGCACCGCGTCCCAGTCGACGGCCGGGGCGAGCGAGGTCCTAGCGTTCACGGCGCATTTCGCTTTCATGCCAGTGGCCCAGCACCAGGCGCGAGAGCGCGGCGAAGACGATGAAGATCACGATCCCGAGCAGCGACACCAAGAGCAGCGCCGCGAACATCATCGGAATCTCGGTGCGGAAGCTCGACTCGAGGATGCGCGAGGCCAGCCCGGTTTCCTTGCCGGCCGTGCCCGCGGTGAACTCGGCCACCACCGCGCCGATCAGGCTCAGGCCGCCCGCGATCTTCAGGCCCGCCATGAAGTAGGGCAGCGCGCTGGGCGCGAGCAGGTAGCGGAAGGTCTGCCAGGGCGAGGCCTTGTAGAGCTGGAACAGGTCGCGCAGGTTGCTGTCGGCGCTCTTGAGGCCCACCACCGTGTTCGACAGGATCGGGAAGAAGGCCACGATCCAGGCGCACAGCAGCAGTGCCGCGGTGGTGCTCGAGACGTAGATCAGGATCAGCGGCGCGATCGCGATGATCGGCGTGACCTGCAGGATCACCGCGATCGGGAACAGCCCGATCTCCACCCACTTGAACAGCGCGAAGGCGATCGCCAGCAGCACGCCGCCGACGATGGCCGCGGCCAGCGCGAGCAGCGTGAGCCGCACGGTGAACCACAGCGCGCTCGAGAGCGTGTCCCAGTTGTCGAACAGCGTCTTCAGGATCAGCGAGGGCGCGGGCAGGATGTAGTGCGGGATGTTGTTGGCGCGCACGGTCCATTCCCACAGCAGCAGCAGCGCGCCGACCACCACCGCGGGCACCACGATGCGCAGCAGCGATTCGCGCCGGCGCTGCCGGTCCTCGTGCGCGCGCTGGGCGTCGGCCGAGGGCGTGGCGAGGTCGTCGTCGTGCAGGGCGGGCGCAACGGTGACCGCGGGCTCAGTGATCGATGTCGACGCCATGCAGGGCTCCATGCAGGGATTGGGACACCGCGGTGCAGTGCGCGTTGTAGCGGCTCGAGGTGCGGAAGGCCTCGCCGCGCGGATAGGGCTCGTCGATGCGGATCTCGTCGATCACGCGGCCCGGGCGCGCGGCCATCACCACGATGCGGTTCGAGAGGTAGACCGACTCGTAGACGCTGTGCGTGACGAACACCACCGAGAAGCGGTGCTCGCGCCAGATCGCGAGCAGGTCGTTGTTGAGCTTGATGCGCGTCATCTCGTCGAGCGCGGCGAAGGGCTCGTCCATCAGGAGGAGGCGCGGGTGCGTGACCAGCGCGCGCGCGATCGACACCCGCATCTTCATGCCGCCCGAGAGCTCGCGCGGATAGACGTCGGCGAAGCGCGAGAGACCGACCATCTCGAGCACCTGCTGCACCACGGGCGCGGCGGCATCGCGCTTCATGCCCGCGAGCTTGAGCGGCAGCCAGACGTTGTCGAACACCTTGGCCCAGGGCATGAGCGTCGGTTCCTGGAACACGAAGCCCAGGTCGCGGTCGGTGCGCGCGGCGGCGCCGCCGGTCCAGGCCATCTCGCCGCTGCTGGCGCGCGTGAGGCCGGCGATCAGCCGCAGCGCCGTGCTCTTGCCGCAGCCCGAGGGGCCGAGGAAGCTGATGAAGTCGTGCGCGCCGATGTCGAGCGACATGCCCTGCAGCGCGAGCGTGCCGTTGGCGAAGCGCTTGCCGACATTGCGCAGCCGGACCAGCGGCGCTTCGGCATCGGGGGTGGATGGCGTGGTGCTTTCCATGGGGTGTTCCGGAGGGCGTGGCGGGGCGCGAGCCTAGCGCCAGGCGGGCTCGTTGGCCAGGCGCGACAGCGGGAAGCGGTCGATCTCGTGCAGCAGGTCGACGAAGCGCCGACCCACGTGGTCGAGCACCGCGGCGCCCTTCTCGGCGGTGGCGCGGGTGGCGTCGCCGGCCGCGCCCATCGGGTTGATGTCGTGCATCTGCCAGCCGAGCTTGCCGCTGGGCGTGATCGAGAGGTACTTGTTCTCGGCCGCCAGGTCCTCGGTCATCGAGTGGAAGTTGCGGAACTGGTCGGCGCGCACGTAGTCGGGCGTGAGGTGCAGCATCACCGAGCTCTCGAGGTCGCCGGCGTGGATGCCGTGCTTGCCTTCGTGCGCGGTGAACAGGCCCTCGGGCAGGCCCAGCGTGTACCAGTTGGCGGCCACCACCATCATCCCGTGCGCTTCGCGCAGGTCGCGCGCCACGATGTCCATCACGCTCATCTGGCCGCCGTGGCTGTTGTAGAGCACCAGCTTGCGCACGCCGGCACGCGCCACGCAGGCGCCGATGTCAGTCCACATCGCGATCAGCGTGCTGGCCGAGACCGTGAGCGTGCCCGGGTAGCGCGAGTGCTCGTTGCTCTTGCCGTAGGGCACCGTGGGCAGGAACAGCACCGGCAGGTCGTCGGGCAGGTGGGGGAGCGTGGCGCGCACCATGCCGTCGATGGTGGCGGTGTCGGTCGACATCGGCAGGTGCGGACCGTGCTGCTCGGTGGCGCCCACCGGCAGCACGGCGATCAGCCGTTCGCGGTCGAGGCGGGAGAACTCTTCGCTGGTCAGGTCCGACCAGAAGCGGCTGCGCAGGGTGACCGGGTTCATCGGGGTGGTCTTCGTTCGTGGCGACGGCGCGGATGATGACCTAAATTATCCGAATGGTCAAAAAAAGTCGCGTCAGGGTTTTCCTTGGGCTGCCGCCCTGCGCTCGGGTCGTCGCGCTCAGGTCGTCGCGACCCCGGCCTTGCGCCACGGCCACGGCAGCAGCAGGCAGGCGCCGACCAGCGTCACGCCGCCGGCCAGCGCGCAGAACACCTCGACCGGGAAGCGCGGCACCACGCTGCCGAGCAGGAACGAGACCGAGAAGATGCCGAGGTTGAGCAGGCTCGCGTGATAGGAGTTGATGGTGCCGCGGTAACGCTCGGACAGCGCGCTGAGCCGCGCATGGTGCAGCGGCCCCGCGCAGCCGTAGCCGAAGGCCCAGGGCAGGCCGAGCAGCACCAGCTGCGTGGTCGAGCCCACCGGCAGCGCCAGGCCCAGCAGGCCCGCCGCCGCGGCCAGCGCCGCCAGTGGCAACGCGGCTTCGCCGAGCGCGCGCTGCAGCCGGCCGCTGGCCAGGTTGCCGGCGATCACGGCTAGGCCGAACAGGCCGGCGATCAGGCCGGTGTCGGTCGACGACAGCACCAGCTTGCGCGCCGCCACCTCGGCCACCACCGCGCCGAAGCCGGCAACCCAGCCCAGCCAGAGGTAGCTGACCGCGAGCCGCCGCCGCACGCCGGGCGTGCGCAGCGCCTGCGCATGGGTGGCGAAGAAGCCCGCGTGCGACGCGGCCGCGGGCACGCGCTGGACGAAGGCGCGCGTCACCGCGAGAAAGGCCAGCGCGGCCATCGCCGCGAGCGTGTAGTAGGCCGAGCGCCAGCCCGCGGTGTCGGTCAGCCAGCCCGCCACCACCGGCGTGAGCACGAAGGCCAGCATCAGGCCGACGAAGACATGGCTGAGCCGGCGGCCGATCTGCTCGGGCGGCGATTCGTCGGCCACCAGCGACAGCGCATTGGGCTGGATCAGACCCGCGCACAGCCCGGCCAGCGCAGACAGCACGATCGCCACCGCCAGGCTCGGCGCGCTCGGGAGCGCGGCACTGAGCAGCGCGAAGCCCAGCAGCCCGGCCTGCAGCGGCCGCCGGCGGCCCCAGCGGTCAGACAGCGGCCCGGCGATCAGCGCGAAGGCGCCGTAGGCGAGCCCATAGGCGGCCGGCAGGTAGGCGATGGCGCTCGAGCGCACGCCGAGGTCGGCGCTCATCGCGCCCATCATCGGGCCCGCCACCACCTCGGCCGAGCCGATGAGGAACAGGCAGCAGAACAGCGTGGCGACCTGGGTCGTCTTCATGGCGTCAGGGGGCTGCGTGGATCAGCGGCGCACGACGTAGCGCGTGACCACCGGCGGCGATTCGCCGAGGTGGAAGGCCAGCCGGCGCTCGCGCAGCGCCATGTCGGCGGCGGTCGCGCGATTGAAGCGGCGCAGGTGCTCGGTCCAGCTCTCGTCGACGATCTGCTCGACGTAGCGGCCCGGCTCGCCGATGTCGTGCAGCAGCTCCCAGCCGATCGCGCCCTGGCTCAGCCGCGCGCGGCGCGTCTGCTGCATCACCAGGTGGAAGGCCGCGGCGCGTGCCGGGTCGATGATGAACTCGACGTTGATCACCACGCGGCCGTTCTCCTGCGGCGCCTCGGACGGCGGCCCGGAGGCCCAGCCGGCCTTGGCGGGCGTGGTGTCGTCCTCGCCCGAGACATCGGTGACCCAGCGCAGCGCCGCCAGCATCAGCAGCGTGCCGGTGACCGAGGCCACGACCAGGCTCATCCGCAGGTCGGTGACCGTGGCCACCTGGCCCCACAGCGCGGCGCCGATCGCGCTCGCGCCCATGATCGCCATCTGATAGGTCGACATGCCGCGCGCGCGCACCCAGTCGGGC
Organism: Variovorax paradoxus; assembly: GCA_016806145.1. Lineage (NCBI taxonomy): Bacteria > Pseudomonadati > Pseudomonadota > Betaproteobacteria > Burkholderiales > Comamonadaceae > Variovorax > Variovorax paradoxus. The sequence goes on along the minus strand of CP063166.1, from coordinate 6,465,934 downwards.
AGCGCGAGCTGGGCCGACACCGACAGCGAATTGGCCACCGTGATCCAGGCCATGCCGCCGAAGAACATCGCCGGCACCGCGACCCAGGCGTTGGGTGCGAAGGCCATCACCGCCGTGGCGGCCGACTGCAGCGCGGTGCCGCGCAGCACCAGCTGGTCGCGCCCCAGCGCCTGGCGCAGCCGCGGCAGGAACAGCACCGCCACGATCGCGCCCGAGCCCATGGCCGCCAGCAGCAGGGTGAAGGTGCCGGCACCGCCGCCCTGGAGGTTGCGTGCGAGGAGCGGCAGCAGCGCCAGCAGCGCCGTCGAATGGAAGAAGAAGATCGTGATGCGGCTGAGCACCGCGCGCATGCGCTGCGACTGCCAGACGAACTGCACGCCCACGCGCATCGCGCTGATCAGCCGCTCGCGGCCCAGCGGATTGGGCGTGTGCTCGCGGCGCCAGCGCAGCACCACGAAGCCCGAGGCCACCGACAGCACCGCGTTGAGCGCGAACACCCAGACGCTGCCCGCGCTCGCGATCAGCATGCCGGCCGTGAGCGGGCCGATGATGCGCGAGGCATTCATCGCGATGCCGTTGAGCCCGAGCGCGGCCGGCAACTGCGGGCGCGGCACCAGCTCGGGCACGATGGCCGAGAACACCGGCCAGCGCAGCGCCAGCCCGATGCCGTTGGCGAAGGTCAGCGCCAGCAGCAGCGGCGCGGTCATCATGTCGAGCGCGATCGCGGCGCACAGCACGATCGCCGTGCCCGCGAGCCAGAACTGCGTGGCCATCAGCCAGCGCCGGCGGTCGAGGATGTCGGCCAGCGCGCCGCTGGGCAGGCCGAGCAGGAACACCGGCAGCGTGGAGGCCGACTGCACCAGCGCGACCCAGATCGGCGAGGTGGTCAGCGAGGTCATCATCCACGCCGCCGCCACGTCGTTCATCCACATGCAGATGTTGGCGATCAGCCAGGTGCTCCACAGCATGCGGAACACCGGCAGCTTCAGCGGCTCGAGCGCGGCGAGCTTGGGCGGCTTCGGCCGCGCGGGCGGGATGGGTGTCTCTTCGGGCGATATCGGGGGCATGTGGGGCTATTGTCGCCGCGAGGCCCCGAGCCGGTCAGCCAGCGGTCAGCCGCGGTCGCTGCGCGCGAGCCGGTGCTCGAGCCGGCGCAGCAGCGTGGTCAGCACCAGCGTCATCACCCAGTAGATCACCGAGATCGCGAGATAGGGCTCCCAGTAGCGCGCATAGGCACCGGCCACGGTGCGCGCCGCGTAGGCCAGCTCGGCCAGGCCGATGGCGGAGACCAGGGAGGTGTCCTTGAGCAGCGCGATCGCGTTGTTGCCCAGCGGCGGCAACATGCGGCGGAAGGCCTGCGGCAGCACCACGTAGCGCATCACCTGCGCCGGGTTGAAGCCCAGCGAGCGGCCGGCGTCGAACTGGCCGCGCGAGATCGACTGGATGCCCGCGCGGAACACCTCGGAGATGTAGGCCGCCGAATTGAGCGTGAGCGCCACCACGCCCGAGATCAGCGCGCCGTGCTCCTGCTTGAGCGTGCGCGCGAGCTCGCCGTCGATCAGCAGGCCCGAGGTGGGGTGGATGAACACCGGCATCACCGCGAAGTGGATCAAGAGGATCTGCACGAACAGCGGCGTGCCGCGGAAGAAGCTCACGTACACCGTGGCCGGCCAGCGCAGGAAGAAGCGCGCCACCCAGGTCCAGGGTGCGTGCCGCGGCTGCGCGAGCCGCGCCAGCGCCAGGCACAAGCCCCAGCTCGCGCCCAGCAGCACGCAGACCACCGTCATGCGCAAGGTCATCCAGGCGCCCTGCCAGAACAGGTCCTTGTATTCGACCAGGATGTCCCAGCGGAACCATCCGAACAGCAACACCGGTTGTTCCATGGCGGCTTCCTTCAATGCAGAGAAACGAACGAAAAGAAAAACGAAACGGCCGCGAAGCGCGGCCGTGGGAGCAGAACGGGGGCCGTGCGGCTCAGCGCACGTTCGGGTCCTTGTTGAACCACTTCTTGTAGATCGTCACGTAGCTGCCGTCGGCGCGAATCGCCGCCAGGCCGGCCGTGAGCTTGTCGAGCAGCGCCTTGTCGCCCTTCTTCACCACGATGCCGAAGCCTTCCTCGGGGAAGGACTTGTCGTCGAGGGTCTTCAGCTCGGGGTTCTGCGACACGCGGTAGGCGATCACGCCGTTGTCGCCCATCGCCGCGTCGACGCCACCGCCGGCCAGCTCGGAGATGATCAGCGGCGTGCTCTCGAAGCGGCGGATGTTCGGGCTGGTCTTGCCGAACTCGCGCGACGCGATGTCGTCGGCCGTCGAGGCGCTCACCACCGCGATCTTCTTGCCCGTGAGGTCCTTGAGCGAGGCGACCGTGCTGTTCTTCGGCAGCGCGATCAGCTGGCGTGCCGCGAAGTACGGCGGCGTGAAGTCGTAGCTCTGCTTGCGCTTCTCGTTGATCGTCACGCCCGAGATCACGAGGTCGACGTCGCCGTTGTTGAGCGCGCCGAAGATGCCGGTGAACGGCGTGTTCACGATCTTGATCTTCAGGCCCTGCTGCTTCGCGATGGCGTTGATGATGTCGATGTCGAAACCGACGATCTGCTTGTCCTTGTTCTCGAACGCGAACGGCGCATAGGTGGCGCTGGAGGCCACGGTCAGTTCGCGGTTCTGCGCCTGGGCGGGCGCCAGGGCACCGAAAGCCATCACGGCAGCGGCAAAGCCAAGCGCCAGGGCGCGGCGGGTGGGGGTCATGCGGGGTCCTTGGGTGCGCGGGGGGGGGGGGCGGGGTTGGGGTGGGCGAGGATTTTAGGCTGGTGGCGCCTGGGGTGAGCGGCTCCTCTACTGTTCGGAGGCGGTGCAGGCTCTCCAACGACCACCTTCCGTTCCGACACGGCAAGCGTCGAGTTCGTACTTTTGCGATGGCTTTCTGTAGCTGAATCGCCGCGAAAAGCGAGAGTCGCCGGAACCCGACAGGACGACGATTCCGTAGCGCCCGTGCGAAGCGGTCGAACGGTCCACCCGGAAATTCGTCAAGGCGCCCAGGTCGCCGGAGAAGCAGTAACCGCCAGGACGCTTCAGGTAGAGCGTTGCCTGCAGATTCTTGGCGCCGATGTATTCGGTGGCGAGGTAGGCCAGTTCCTGCTGCGCGGAGATTCGGAGTCTGGTGATCTTCACCTCGCCGGGAGCGTCGAACGGGATGTCTTCTCTTCCCGGGAGCGAGGGAAAACATTCATCCGCGGCGCCTGCGAGGGCTGCGTGGCAGAAAAGAAGCCCGCTCAAGGCGAGGAGGTGGTGGTGAGTCATCTTTGCGGAGTGAAGTTGACCGAGATGGTCATCGAGTCGTTCGATGTCTGCGTGCCGACGACCCTGCGGGTGGAGCGACCGTTCACGACGCTGCTTTCCCTGTCGAACTCCATCTTCGGGAACGTGACCGTTTCCGTGGCCGTGCTCCGGGCGTGGCCGATATCGTCGAGCACGCGCGCGATGAAGATCGCGTGGACATGCCGATGGTCGTAGTGATTCCCTCCGCCATTGATCCACAGGCACAGCTTTCCGATGGAGTTTGTCGACCAGCCGGTATCGGCGATGCGCGAAAGATTGATGCTCGATGTCTTTCTCGGCTCCAGGTAGGTCTTGGAGACCCAGTAGAAGCCCGATGAGTTTCCGGCGTGGTAAGGATCGGTGGCGATCAATTCCAGATTGAACGAGTTGGCGGGGGGCGTGCCCAGCTTCGCGAAATCGGCATAGGCGTCGTACTTGTCCTTCCAGGTGATCTGGATGAGGCCTCGGCCGATGTAGGGTGCGTAGCGCGCGTGGTCCGCGCCTGCTTCGCGCGTCAGGCGCAGGTAGCCTGTTTCGGCCCAGACCTGGGCCAGAAGGTGCGTCATCCGCAGCGGGCTGTCCAGACCGAACTTCCTGGCCATGGCGTTGATCGCCACGCACCACGTGTCGACCCGTGTTCGGGCCGTGGCGAGAGGAATGCCCCCTGCGGGGGAAACCCGGGGGATGCACTGAACCATCTCCCCGCGGCTGAGCCATCCACATTTGCGCATGTGCGAGATGAAGGCGCGTGGATGGAAGTGCCAGACCGCATCGACATATTCGGTGGGCAGATCGTCGAAGCTGATGGCTTCGGCATGCGCTTTGAATTCGTCCCACTCCTTGCCGCTTTCCACCCGAAACTCCTCGTCCACTTTGAGCCACTCGTAGCGCTTGGCGATGGTTCGCCGATCCCATTCGGTCGGAAACCTGCAGATGGCACGAGAGAGCTTTTCGCGGATGTCGTGCTGGCCCAGTCGGCGCGCAAGCGCCTCGCGCTCGCGGATGCGCTCGGGTATCGAGGGGTCGCGCAGCAGGCTTTTCAGATGCGACGAGTCGCACCGCTGGTTGTCCTCGCTCGTGTCGTCGTCGAAACATTGCCAGCCGCGGTATCCAGGAAAGTCCGCATCGCTGAACTTGAAGGTGCCCGCGGCATTGAGATCGACCCAGACCGTGCCGTCCGCCGTGGGAATCTTCTGCCAGTTCGCCGCATGGGCGGGCAGCGCGTCAGGCCCCAGATTGCGTCCGAAGCGCAGAAGCTCGTACCACCCGCTCGGACTGCTGCCGACGCGAACCGCCGCCCCGAGGCTGTCATGCCGCGCACAGGCTTCGGTGTACAGGTCGTATTCGAAACCTTGGGCGATGTGGGCGCTGCCGATGGGCTCTCCGGCATGGGGGCCACTCGCGAGATAGCTTCGGTATGTGGTGTTGCCTCTCTGGTGAAGGATCTCCACCCATTGAGCCGTGCGCAAGGTGTCCGGAGGAAAGTGATCCGTGGCTGCGCTCGAGCCGCCTCTGGAAGCATTGCCTTCTCTCAGGTGCGAGGCGGGGAAGCTGCTCCGGGTCGGCGTTCCAGCCGGCAGGTAGATATGGATGCTTCCGAACACGCTGTCGATGCGGCCATCGGCAGTTGGCGCTCGCGATGGGTCGGTCCAGATGCATTCGCGTGCGCTGCCCAACAGCGTGCGCAGGTGAGTTGGGCTGAGGCAGATCTCGAAATGAAGGTGATCCTCGCGGCCCAGGATTCGCCCGGCAATACCGATGGGATCCTTGCGCCAGACGGAGCCTCCTTCCGTCACGGTGGCAGCGATGCCGCACAAGTGCATGTAGACGCTGTAGTAGGTCAGGCGCGTGGGCACATCGGCGGTTGCTCCGATCTCGGTGCTGTGGCGCAGGATGAGGATGCCGTTGTCGGTCCAGGCCGGCTCCAGTCCGTAGGGGTTGTAGTTCTGCGGATCGCCGGCTGTCGCGTTCGAAGTGCGCGGCTCGCGCTTGAAGATGACAGTGCCATCGGCGATGGCACGGACAGGCGCGGCGCGATTCTGGGCGTCTCGGGGCGCGCGCAGGTGCAAGCCGTTGTGCCAGGTCAGCGCGGTCGTCAACGGGTATGAGCCCAGTGGCGCACCGCCGGAACCGGGGGCGATGTCCGCGCCATCCGGCATGGCCGCGGCGACGAAAGCCTCGTTATCGGCAAGCGATTCGGGCAGGAACGGGGGGCTGATCAGCATGAGTGTTTTCGAGACTCAAGCCGACGGGGAAAAGCGGTGAGACGACCCGGAGTCTTTGCCGTGAAAGCGGCCTCGCGCGAACGTCGGGAAACTGGGCGGCCTCTGCATCGGCCCCACCTGTGCATGCAGCGCCGCATGTTCCTGCCAGGTGCCGGCCGTGCCATGCACGATCCCCTGCGCGCTCCATTCGGTGTAGCTGCCGCCGCCGATGATCACGACCTTCTTGCGGGCGCTGATGTGGAGCTCGCCGTCGATGCTCCGGATCCGCACGTCCTTGTGCGCGAGCAGCACCAGGTCGTCGGCATGGGCCTCGACGTCGATCGGGCCTTCGGCGGCGACGAAGCGGATGCCGTGCCGCTGCGTGAAGGCGCGGATGCCCTCGGCGGCGCTGGCGAGCCAGCGTCTGGCGCTGCTGAAACCGAGATGGCCGCGGCTCGTGAAGGCCGCGTGGGTCCTGGCGTGCAGGTGCAACGGGCCCGACGTGGAAGCCGCGATGCCGGCGGGGCTCGCGAGCACCAGGTGCGGCGCTTCCAGTTCGGGGAAAGGGGCGCCCGTGCCGACGATGGCTGCGTTCTGCTTCGCGAGCGCCTGCTGCACTTCGTCCTGGTCGGTGCCGGCGTCCTGCGCGCGGTGCAGCCGGGCGGCTTCCGCGAGCATGTCGTGCTGTTCCTGCGCTTCGGCCAGCCGCACCGAGGTCTCGCCCATGTCCAGCGCATGGTTCGCCGCGTTCGGCCGGGCTTCGGTGGTGATCAGCATCCCGCGCGCTGCCCGCAGCACCCCGTGCCCGTCGGTGCGCAACTCGAAGCCCTCGCCGCGCTCCTCCTTGCGCCCCGCATGGTCCTCGATGCGCGCGAAGCGCCCCAGGCTCAGCACGCTGCACTGGTGGTCGCTCTTGAGCTGCGCCTGGATCCGGTCGGGCGTGTCGTCGAGCACCAGATGGTTGCTGCGCCCCGCCGCGGCATTGCCGCCGCCCTCGGTCAGCTCGCGGCTCCTGAAGCCGCTGAGCGCGGCTTGACCCGGCAGCGCCCACGGCGGCAGGTTGTCCCGGTCGTGCACCCGCCCCGTGCAGATCGGCAGGTCGGCATCGCCGCCGATGAAGCTCACGATCACTTCCTGGCCGATGCGCGGCAGCCAGACGCCGCCGAGCTGGTTGCCGGCCCACGGCGCGCTCACGCGCAGCCAGCAGCTGCTGTGGGCGTCGTGCGCGCCCTCGCGGTCCCAGGGGAACTGCACCTTGATGCGGCCCAGGGCATCGGTCCAGAGGTTCTGGCCCGCGGGTCCGACGACTCTTGCCACCTGCGGGCCGACGGCCATGGGCTTGGGACGCACGAGCGCGGGGCGCAGCGGTTCGGCCAGCGGGTGGGCGGTGAAGTCGAGATTCACGCGCCAGTGTTCGCGGCGGTTGCTGTCGGCGCCGACCTCCTCGATCAGGAAGCGGGTGTCGAGCGCGAGGTATTCGGTGGTTTCGATTTCCTGGCGTGGGTGGCCGTGGAGACGGAAGGTGGTGCCCGGAGCCAGGCCTCGGATCGGGCCGCTGCCAATTGCGCGAACGGCTTCGGCGCGCAGGGCTTGCAGACGAAGCAGCGCCAGCTGGCGCCCCTCGGCGAACGGATCGTTCGCCGCCTCCTCGAATCCCCCGCGCCCGGCCCTCGGCTGCGCCCAGTGGCTGCCGCCCACCGAGTCATGCCAGCTGTAGACCTCGGCCTGTGAATCGCCACCCTGGCTGACGGAGAGGTCGGCCCGCGGCCGCATGTAGTCGTACTCCCGACTCGCATACCGCCCGCTGGCGATCCGGCGCACGGGCACGAAGCTGTGAACGTACTCCGCATCGAGCTTCCAGCCCGGCGGGTGGAAGTCCAGGGTGCGGTAGCGCCCGGCGGCGGGGTGAAAAGCCCCCGTCCCATCGCCAAGCACCAGCCGGTGCGCCCCGTCCGCATGCTCGAAGTAATAGCCGATGCCCCACTCCTGGCACAGCCGCTCGAAGAAAGCGAAGTCGCTCTCGTTGAACTGGGTCTGATAGTCGCGCGGCGGATAGTGCTCGGCCAGGCGCCAGCAGACGGGGAAGGGATAGCGCGCGAGCAGGGCCTCGAGGATCTGGACGACCGTCAGGTCCTGGAAGATCCTGCAGTCGGTGCGCAGCGCGGCCAAGTGCAGCCAGGGCCGCAATGTCAGCAGGTACTGCGCGTGGCGGCCCGCCTCGCCCAGAAAGGCGGCCTCGGTGACGAGCGCGTTGATCTCGCGCATGCCGTCCATCCCGTCGTCGAGCGCGATGCGGCAATGGATCTCGCGGCCGATGAAGGCATCGAGATCGAGGTCCGCGTCATCGGGCGACTCGAGCAGCAGCTCATAACAAAACAGCGCATTGAGCCCCTCGCGGCCCGACAGCCGCACGGCCCGCAGCGCGGGCTGTCCATCGACGAGGGGAAGCGCCGGTCCAAGGACCGACAGCGTGCGCGGCAGATTCGACATCGGCGTGACCTCCAGGGAAACGAGGTCGCGCAGTGTGCAAGCGCCTTCGCGTTGGCACTGCAAACAATGGTCATCCCCGCAAGCGAGCGCTCACAAAAGCGCCGCAGGGCGGAGAAATGTCATGGCCGCCGCTACTTCGCCAGGTGCCCCAGCGGCAGCGCGCTGCTCGCCTTCACCTCGCCGAGCGAGAAGCTGGTGTGCAGGTCCTTCACGTTCGGCAGGTTCATCAGGTGCTGCCGCGCGAAGGCGGAGAAACCGTCGAGGTCGCGCGCCACCACCTGCAGCTCGAAGGTGCCGGTGCCGCTGATGTAGTGGCAGGCGACGACCTCGGGCATCTTGCGGATGGCGTCCTCGAGCTTGCGGGTCGCTTCGTTGGTGACGCGCTCGGTGTCGACGCGCACGAAAGCGAGCACGCCCAGCCCGATCTTGTGCCGGTCGATCTCGGCGCGGTAGCCCTTGATGAAGCCGGCCTCTTCCAGCGCACGCACGCGGCGCCAGCAGGGCGCGGCCGACAGGCCCACGCGCTGCGCAAGCTCGGCGTTGGTAAGGCGGCCATCGGTCTGCAGTTCTTGCAGGATGGCAAGGTCGAACTTGTCAATGCTTTCCATAAGGCCCGATGTTAAGCAATCTTCTTTCTGGAAGTGGCTTTTTGGGGGCATGGAAAGCAAACACCTGTCGCGGACCCCGGCATACACTTTGCGTGATCATGGGCTCGCGCCCGACCGGGCACAGACCCGCACCTATCAGCCAGGCCCACAAGGCCCTGCCACCACGGAGACGACAGACATGAATGCCCCGCTGCCCGAGCACATCCGCCGCGCGCTAGAAACCGTCACGCTCGACGACAACCCGCAACGCGGGTTGCGCCGAAGGCACAAGTACGGCGCGGACGGCGTAGCCGGACGCACTGGATTTGGCGGCGAGCATGTTTGCGAAGGGAGTACCGTATGAACGCCCCGCTGCCCGAGCACATCCGCCGCGCGCTCGAAACCGTCACGCTCGACGACAAATACAGCCTCGACTACGGGCGCGCATTCATGAGCGGGGTCCAGGCCCTGGTCAAGCTGCCGATGCTGCAGCGCCTGCGCGACAAGCAGGTCGGCAAGAACACCGCCGGCTTCATCAGCGGCTACCGCGGCTCGCCGCTCGGCGGCTACGACCAGGCGCTGTGGAAGGCCAGCAAGTTCCTCAAGGAACAGAACATCGTCTTCCAGCCCGGCGTGAACGAGGAGCTCGCGGCCACCGCGCTGTGGGGCACGCAGCAGCTGGGCTTCTCGCCGCAGGGCACCAACAAGTTCGACGGCGTCTTCGGCATCTGGTACGGCAAGGGCCCGGGCGTGGACCGCTGCTCCGACGTCTTCAAGCACGCCAACATGGCGGGCACCACCGCCTGGGGCGGCGTGATCGCGGTGGCCGGCGACGACCACATCTCCAAGAGCTCGACCGCGGCGCACCAGAGCGACCACATCTTCAAGGCCTGCGGCACGCCGGTGTTCTTCCCGGCCAACGTGCAGGAAATCCTCGACCTGGGCATCCACGCCTTCGCGCTGAGCCGCTTCTCGGGCGTGTGGTCGGGCATGAAGACGATCCAGGAGATCGTCGAGTCGAGCGCCACGGCCATGATCGACCCCGAGCGCGTCGACATCGTGATCCCGACCGATTTCGAGATGCCGCCCGGCGGCCTGCACATCCGCTGGCCCGACCATGCGCTGGAGCAGGAAGCCCGGCTCATGCACTACAAGTGGTATGCCGCGCTGGCCTACATCCGCGCCAACCGCCTCAACCACAACGTGATCGAGGGCCCGAACGACCGCTTCGGCATCATGGCCAGCGGCAAGGCCTACAACGACACCCGCCAGGCCCTGATCGACCTGGGCCTGGACGACGCGGCCTGCCGCCAGCTCGGCATCCGCCTGCACAAGGTGGGCGTGGTGTGGCCGCTCGAGGCGCAGCTCACGCGCGAGTTCGCCACCGGCCTGCAGGAGATCCTGGTGGTCGAGGAGAAGCGCCAGGTCATCGAATACCAGCTCAAGGAAGAGCTCTACAACTGGCGCTCCGACGTGCGACCCAACGTGGTCGGCAAGTTCGACGAGGGCGAGGTGCACGCGGCCGAGGGCTACTCGGGCGGCGAATGGTCGATGCCCAACCCGACCGCCCACACGCTGCTGCGCGCCAACGCCGACCTGAACCCGGCGCTGATCGCCAAGGCGATCGCCGGGCGCCTCAAGAAGACGGGCGTGCTGCCCGCCGGCTCCGACATGGCGGCGCGCATCGACGCGCAGCTCGCGATCCTCGAGGCCAAGGAACGCTCGATGCAGGTGATCCAGGCCGAGGGCGTGAAGGACGCGCGCCAGCCCTGGTTCTGCTCGGGCTGCCCGCACAACACCAGCACCGTGGTGCCCGAGGGCTCGCGTGCCATGGGCGGCATCGGCTGCCACTTCATGGCGACCTGGATGGACCGCTCCACCATCGGCTTCACGCAGATGGGCGGCGAGGGCGTGCCGTGGGTGGGCCAGCAGCCGTTCACGACCGACCAGCACATCTTCGCCAACCTCGGCGACGGCACCTACTTCCACAGCGGCCTGCTGGCGATCCGCCAGAGCATCGCGGCCGGCGTGAACATCACCTACAAGATCCTCTACAACGACGCGGTCGCGATGACCGGCGGCCAGACCGTGGGCGAGCGCCCCGAGGGCCACTCGGTGCTGCAGATCGCCGAGAGCCTGCATGCCGAGGGCGCCAAGAAGGTCGTGATCGTGACCGACGAGCCCGAGAAGTACGAGGGCGTCAGCATCCCGGGCGACCACGTGCAGGTCAAGCACCGCGACCTGCTCGACGAGATCCAGCGCGAGTTCCGCGCGATGCCCGGCACCACGGCCATCATTTACGACCAGACCTGCGCCACCGAAAAGCGCCGCCGCCGCAAGCGGGGCACGGCCGTCGATCCGGCCAAGCGCGTGGTCATCAACGAACTGGTCTGCGAGGGCTGCGGCGACTGCGGCGTGCAGAGCAACTGCCTGAGCGTGGAGCCGCTGGAGACCGAGTTCGGCCGCAAGCGCGCGATCAACCAGAGCACCTGCAACAAGGACATGAGCTGCCTCAAGGGCTTCTGCCCGAGCTTCGTCAGCGTCGAGGGCGGCCAGCTCAAGAAGAAGGCGAAGAACAAGGCGGCCACGCCGGCCGAGTTCGGCCTGCTGCCCGAGCCCGCGATCCCGTCGCTGGCCGGCGGCAAGGTCTGGGGCGTGGTGGTGGCCGGCGTCGGCGGCACCGGCGTGATCACCATCGGCCAGCTGCTGGGCATGGCCGCGCACATCGAGGCCAAGGGCATCGTCACGCAGGACGCGGCCGGGCTGGCGCAAAAGGGCGGCGCCACCTGGAGCCACGTGCTGATCGGCGACACCCAGGGCGACATCCGCACCACCCGCGTGGGCACGGCGGCGGCCGACCTGATCCTGGCCTGCGACCCGCTCGTGTCGGTGAACGGCGAGACCATGGCGCGCATGCGCGAGGGCCGCACCCACGTGGCGCTCAACACGCACAGCACGCCCACGGCGGCCTTCGTGCGCAATGCCAACTGGCAGAACCCCGAGGACGCCTGTGCCGCCGAGATCGCGCGCGCCGTGGGCGCCGATGGCGTGGGCGCCTTCGATGCCGACGCGGCCGCGACCGCGCTCATGGGCGACACCATCTACGTCAACCCGATGATCCTGGGCTACGCCTGGCAGAAGGGCTGGATCCCGCTGGCGCACGAGTCGCTGATGCGCGCGATCGAGCTCAACGCCGTGGCGATCGAGAACAACAAGGCCGCCTTCGAATGGGGCCGCCAGGCCGCCGTGCGGCCCGACGAGCTGCAAAAGCGCGTGCGCCCCGGCCAGGTGATCGAGTTCAAGAAGCGCGAGAGCGTCGACAGCCTGGTGGCGCGCCGCGTCGAGTTCCTGACCGGCTACCAGAACGCGGCCTATGCCGACGAGTACCGCCGCTTCGTCGCCAAGGTGCAGCAGGCCGAGACCAGCCTGACCGGCAAGAGCTCGCTGACGGAGGCGGTCGCGCGCTACCTGTTCAAGCTCATGGCCTACAAGGACGAGTACGAGGTCGCGCGGCTGCACACCGACCGCGCCTTCCTCGAGCGCATCGAGGGCATGTTCGAGGGCGACTTCAAGCTCAACTACCACCTCGCGCCGCCGCTGATCGCGAAGAAGAACGCCAAGGGCCAATTGCTCAAGCAGAAGTTCGGCCCCTCGATGCTGACGGGCTTCAGGCTGCTGGCCAAGCTCAAGGGCCTGCGCGGCACCGCCTTCGACGTCTTCGGCCGCACCGAGGAACGCAAGACCGAGCGCGCGCTGATCGGCGAGTACCGCGCGAGCATCGACGAGGTGATCGGCGCGCTGCGCGCCGACAATCATGCGCTGGCACTCGAGATCGCCACGCTGCCCGAGCAGATCCGCGGCTACGGCCACGTGAAGGAGCGCAACCTCGACGCCGCGCGCATCCGCTGGAACGAGCTGCTGGCCAAGTGGCGCCAGCCCCGCGCCGAACGCGCCGCGGCCTGAGCGCGCGCCCGGCCGCGCCGGCGCCGGGCCCGCGGGCCTGGCGCCGAAACCGTGCTGTCACAGGCACGGCTTAGGATCGATGCTATTCAAAGCATAGCAATCCAGGAGCGCCTCTCCCCCTTCGAATGCCCACCGCCTCGCGCCGGATAAGCGCGTGGGGCGGCGCGTCGCCACGAATACAATGCCCGGTGCTGTGCGCGGCCCAGCCCGCCGAGCTTCGATTTGGGGCCCGTGCCCGTCGGCCCTTGGCCCCTTGAAGGCCCGGGTGCCGCCAGACCCCGAGCCCGGCTCGCGCCGGCGCCCTTACCTCTTCCCTCTGTTGGAGACTTCCTTGTTCATTTCTACCGCTTTCGCCCAGACCGCCGCTCCCGCTGCCGGAGGTGGCGACATGATGTCCTCGCTGGGCAGCATGCTCCCCCTGGTGCTCATGTTCGTGGTGCTGTATTTCGTCATGATCCGCCCGCAGATGAAGCGCCAGAAGGAAGCCCGCGCCATGATCGAGGCGCTGGTCAAGGGCGACGAAGTCGCCACCGCCGGCGGCGTGCTCGGCAAGATCACCTCGGTCGGCGACCAGTACCTGGGCCTCGAGATCGCCAACGGCGTCGAGATCAAGGTGCAGCGCAGCGCGGTGGTGCAGGTGCTGCCCAAGGGCGCCGTCAAATAAGAAAGAAAAGCGTGGCCCGGTCTTGCGCTTCGTTGCCGCGGACCTCAAGTCACGCCGTGTCCCGTTCCCGCCGTCTCTGAAAAGCGCGATCTCATGAACCGTTACCCGGTCTGGAAGTACGCGATCATCGTGATCGTGCTGCTCGTGGGGCTGATCTATGCCCTGCCCAATTTCTTCGGCGAGGCACCTGCGGTGCAGGTCTCGTCGGCCAAGTCGACCGTCAAGGTCGACGCCGCCACCCAGACCCGCGTCGAGGAGGCCCTGAAGGCGGGCAGCCTCGTGCCCGATCTGATCACGCTCGACGGCGGTTCGCTGCGCGCGCGCTTCGGCAGCCCCGACGAGCAGCTCAAGGCGCGCGACCTGATCCAGCACGCGCTGGTGCCCGACGCCGCCGACCCGCCCTACACGGTGGCGCTGAACCTGGTGTCGCGCTCGCCCAAGTGGCTCACCGCGCTGCACGCCTTCCCGATGTACCTGGGGCTCGACCTGCGCGGCGGCGTCGACTTCCTCCTGCAGGTCGACATGAAGGGCGCCATCGACAAGAAGGCCGAGTCCTTCGCGAGCGACCTGCGCACCAACTTCCGCTCGAAGGACATCCGCGGCACCCAGGTGAGCCGCAACGGCCAGGCCGTCGAGGTGAGCTTCCGCGACGCCGCGGCGCTGGAAAAGGCCAGGCAGCTGATCCAGGACCAGTTCCCCGACCTCACGACCACCGACGGTCCGGACGGCAGCAACTGGCGCCTCGTCGCCACCATCAAGCCCGAGGCCGCGCGCCGCCTGCAGGACGCCGCGCTCAAGCAGAACATCACCACGCTGCACAACCGGATCAACGAACTCGGCGTGGCCGAGCCGGTGATCCAGCAGCAGGGCATCGACCGCATCGTCGTGCAGCTGCCGGGCGTGCAGGACACCGCCAAGGCCAAGGAAATCCTCGGCCGCACCGCGACCCTCGAGATGCGCCTGGTCGACGAATCGTCCGAAGGCCGCGCGGCCGAGCTCAGCGGCGGACCGGTGCCCTTCGGCTCCGAGAAGTTCTTCGATCGCTCGGGCCGCCCGGTGATCGTCAAGAAGCAGGTGCTGGTCACCGGCGAGAACCTCACCGACGCGCAGCCCGGCTTCGACCAGCAGAGCAACCAGCCCAAGGTCGACCTGACGATGGATGCCAAGGGCGGCAACATCATGCGCGACGTCAGCCGCGAGAACTACAAGAAGCGCATGGCGATGATGATCTTCGAGAAGGGCAAGGGCGAAGTGCTCACGGCTCCCTCGATCAACGGCGAGCTGGGCAACCGCTTCCAGGTCTCGGGCTCGATGAGCGTGACCGAGGCCAACGACCTCGCGCTGCTGCTGCGCGCCGGCTCGCTGGCCGCGCCGATGGAGATCATCCAGGAACGCACCATCGGCCCGACGCTGGGCGCCGACAACATCGACAAGGGCATCAAGTCCGTGATGTACGGCTTCCTGGCGATCATGGTCTTCATGTGCGTGTACTACGCGCTGTTCGGCCTGTTCTCGTCGATCGCGCTGGCGGTCAACCTGCTGCTGCTGGTGGCGCTGCTGTCGATGATCCAGGCCACGCTCACGCTGCCCGGCATCGCGGCCATGGCGCTCGCGATCGGCGTGGCGATCGACTCCAACGTGCTGATCAACGAGCGCGTGCGCGAGGAGCTGCGCAACGGCGCCTCGCCGCAGGCGGCGATCCATGCCGGCTACGACCGCGCCTGGGGCACCATCCTCGACTCCAACGTGACCACGCTGATCGCGGGCATCGCGCTGCTGGCCTTCGGCTCCGGCCCGGTGCGCGGCTTCGCGGTGGTGCACTGCCTGGGCATCGTGACCTCGATGTTCTCGGCCGTGTTCTTCTCGCGCGGCATCGTGAACTTCTGGTACGGCGGCAAGAAGAAGCTCAAGAGCGTGTCGATCGGCACCGTCTGGCGCCCCAAGACCGATAGCGCCGACGGCACGTCCGTGGCCCAAGCCAAGTAAGGAAAGAAGGCCATGGAGTTCTTCCGCATCCACCGCACCATCCCGTTCATGCGCCATGCCCTGGTGCTGAACATCATCTCCTTCGCGACCTTCGCGCTGGCGGTGTTCTTCCTGATGCACCGCGGCCTGCACCTGTCGGTCGAGTTCACCGGCGGCACCGTGATGGAGGTGGCCTATTCGCAGCCCGCCGACGTCGGCAAGATCCGCGACGCCGTGAGCAAGCTCGGCTACCAGGAAGTGCTGGTGCAGAACTACGGCAGCTCGCGCGACGTGCAGATCCGCCTGCCGGCGCGCCAGGGCATGAGCGCCGAACAGCAGAGCGTGCCGGTGATGGCCGCGCTCAAGGCCATCGACCCTTCCGCCACGCAGCGCGGCATCGAGTTCGTCGGCCCGCAGGTGGGCGAGGAGCTCACCACCAACGGCCTGAAGGCACTGGGCATGGTGGTGGTCGGGATCATGATCTACCTGGCGTTCCGCTTCGAATGGAAGTTCGCGCTCGCCACCGTGCTGGCCAACCTGCACGACGTGGTGATCATCCTGGGCTTCTTCGCCTTCTTCCAGTGGGAGTTCTCGCTCGCGGTGCTGGCGGCGGTGCTGGCGGTGCTGGGCTACTCGGTGAACGAATCGGTCGTGATCTTCGACCGGATCCGCGAGAACTTCCGGCGCTACCGGAAGATGACCACCACCGAGATCATCGACAACGCGATCACCTCGACCATCAGCCGGACCATCATCACCCACGGCTCCACGCAGCTCGTGGTGCTCTCGATGTTCTTCTTCGGCGGTCCGACGCTGCACTACTTCGCGCTGGCGCTCACCATCGGCATCTGCTTCGGCATCTATTCGTCGTGCTTCGTGGCGGCCGCCATCGCGATGTGGCTCGGCATCAAGCGCGAGGACCTGATCAAGGGCCCGGTCAAGCGCGACGGCGATCCGGACGATCCGAACGCCGGCGCGGTGGTCTGAAGCGGCGCCGCTGCGGCGTGCGCTGGGCAAGGTAAAGTCGGGCCCGTCCCTCGCCGCGAGGCGCCCATGCAACGCGACCGGGCGCGCACCCTTGTGCGGATGCGCTTCCCGATGCAAGCTCGCGTCTGTCGGGTGAAACCGGTACCTGCCCCCTGATCTTCCTCAATGAGCATCGCGCGATCAGCCTCGTCCCTGCAGCTCGCTCGCGAGACGCGTGAGCGTTTCGTGCTGGCGACGGAAGGCGCCATCGTTCCGCTGGCCCGCGCCATCCGCGACCGCCTGACCCAGCTGGCTTCCGAGGTCGGCAGCGCGCGCGCCATGCAGGAGAACCGCGACGATTTCGTGGCCTTCCAGGGCCATGCCTCGCAATGGGTGTCGCTCGCGCAGACCGGCTGGCGCAAGGCGCTCGGCGAGAGCGGCGCCAGCGGCTTCCACAGCTCGACCTCGCACACGCAGATGCTGCGGCTCGAGCTGATCGGCGACGAGGTGGTGGAAAGCAACATCCTGTCCTCGCGCCTGGCGCAGAGGATCCACGACCGCGCGAGCTTCGAGCTCAGCGACCTGCGGCTGCGCATCCAGCACCTCGAGGGCACGAGCGAGCTCGACGGCAAGGACGTGCTCAAGCCCGAGACCCTGGCCAAGCTGCTGGTCGAGCAATGGCTGGCCGCCGGCCTGAGCCGCCAGCTCTGGACCCGCGTGCAGGACACGGTGCAGGCGCAGCTGGTCGACGTGATCGCCAAGGCCTACGAGGACGCCAACGCCCACCTGGTCGCCAACGGCGTGATGCCCGAGATCGACCTCAAGAGCTTCGTGCGGCGCACCGGCGGCGCTACGGCGGCATCGGGCGGCGCGACCGGGCCGGGCGCGCCTGGAGCATCGGCCGCATCGGCCGCAACGGCCGCATCGGGTGCATCGGGTGTTTGGCAAGCCGGCGGCCCCGCGGCGCCGGGCGGCACGGTGCCGGCGACGGCCTCCGTGCCCGGCGCGTTCCAGCGCGGCGGCGGCGTGCCCTCGGGCGGTTCGCCGCTCGCCACGGCGCGCCAGCGCGCGCAGACCGCGCTGCTGAACCTCAAGCGCTTCGTCACCGGCCGCATCGGCGGCGACACGGGCCACAGCACGCAGCCGGCCTCGTCGATCGGCGTCGACGGCCGCGGCAGCGCGGGCGGCGCCGACTTCGGCGCGCCGCGGCCCTTCTCGCGCACCTTCGCGGGCGCCATCGCCGATGCCGAGGCCGCCTATCGCGCGGCCGCCACCCAGTACCTCGAGGCGCCGGGCGAGCAGGCCACGCTGATCCAGCAGAGCGCGGACCTGCGCCGCCGCAGCACCGAGCTCAAGAAGCGCGCGCCGACCACCGCCGACAAGGCCACGGTCGAGATCGTCGCGCTGATGTTCCAGGCCATCCTGGCCGAGGAGCGCATTCCGTTCTCGGCGCGCGTGTGGTTCGCGCGGCTGCAGATGCCGGTGCTGCGCGTGGCCATCGCCGAGCCCGAGTTCTTCGGCACCTTGCAGCATCCCGCGCGCATGCTGATCGACCGCATGGGCTCGTGCGTGATGGGCTTCGACGCGGCCGCGATCTCGGGCAGCGCGCTCGAGAACGAGATCAAGCGCGTGGTGCAAGTGATCGAGCAGTACCCCGAGACCGGGCAGCGCGTCTTCAAGCTGGTGTTCGACGAATTCGTCGCCTTCCTCAACCGCTACCTCACGCAGAGCGACACCGCGCAGCGCGTGATGAGCGTGGCGCAGCAGGTCGAGCAGAAGGAGACGATGGCGATCCAGTACACCATCGAGTTGCGCAAGATGCTCAACGACATGCCGGTGCGCGACGAGATCCGCGAATTCCTGTTCAAGGTCTGGGCCGAGGTGCTGGCGATCGCCGCGCTGCGCTACGGCGGCCAGGACGAGCAGACCGTGACGCTCAAGCGCGCGGCGTCGGAACTGGTGTGGGCCGCGAGCGCCAAGCCCAGCCGCACCGACCGCGCGCGCGTGATCCAGGACCTGCCGCAACTGCTGCAGCGGCTGCGCCAGGGCATGGCGCTGCTGGGCATCGTCGACGAGCCGCAGGAGGCCTACATCAAGACCATCGGCGCGACGCTCTCCGATGCCTTCATGCTCAAGACCGAGGCCATTCCGCAGGCCAAGATCGAGGCCATGGCCGAGCGGCTCGCGCACCTCGAGGACTTCGTGAGCGACAGCGGCGGCGATGCCGAGCTGCCGCTCGATGCCACCAACATCGAGCTGCTGCTGGGCGTGGACGCGAGCGCCATCGAGGTGGTGGCCGACACGCCGGGCGCGCGCGCGAACGAGGACATGCTGGCCTGGGCCAACGAGCTGCAGGTGGGCACCTGGTTCATGCTCGACCACAACGACCGCGTGAGCCAGGTCCAGTTCGTCTGGCGCAGCGATCGCAAGCAGCTGCACCTGTTCGCCTCGGCCGACGGGCGCAGCTTCCTGATCCAGGCCGGGCGGCTCGCGTCCTATCTGCAGGCCGGGCTGCTGACGCCGGCCGAGGAAGAAACGCTGACGGTGCGCGCCACGCGCGAGGCGCTCGCGAAGCTCGACGCGAATCCCGAGCGCTTGTTGAACTGAGGCGCCGAAAGGCTCAGTGCGCGAGCCGGCCTTCGTGGCTCTCGCAGAGCTCGTCGAGCACCAGCGCATCGGGCTCGATACCGGTGCTCCAGTGCACCATCAGCACGATGATCTTGAGCTCGTCGAGCGCCACCGGCGCGCCGGGCGCG
This sequence comes from Variovorax paradoxus, assembly GCA_016806145.1. NCBI lineage: Bacteria > Pseudomonadati > Pseudomonadota > Betaproteobacteria > Burkholderiales > Comamonadaceae > Variovorax > Variovorax paradoxus. The sequence goes on along the minus strand of CP063166.1, from coordinate 6,447,024 downwards.
GCCATCGCGCGCTCGACCACGATCTCGCGCATGTCGCAAGGCAGCACGTTCGAGCCTTCGAGGAACTGGATGAAGCCCAGGCATTCGGCGCCCAGGTGCTCCTGCTCGGATTGCGAGTACACGCGCATCGAATCGGGTGACTGCGGCATCGTGGCCTCGGTGGCGCGGCGAGGCGCGACGGTGACGCTGCCCTCCTCGTCGTTGCGCGTGAGCTGCACGCCCTGCGTGGCGAGGCTCAGGCCATCGAGCCATTGCAAGGCATCGCGTATCTCCTCGGCCTCGAAGCCGTGGGCGCTGAGCTTGCGGCTCAATTGTTCGGGTTCAGGGCAGGCATCGCTGCGCCAGTAGTTTTCGTAGACGAACACGAGCACTTCGAACATGGGCCCAATATAGCCCACGACGATGGATGCGGCGCGACGCGTGGTGCAAATGCAAGGATCGGCGTAAACACCGATGGCCGCTCGCGAGGCCGTGCGCGACGGTGGCGGGTGGTGCGCGGCCGTGCGCCGTCGTGCGTTCAGGCCGCGCCCATGCGCTGGAACAGCCCGCCCGGCAGGCGCGCCACGCGGCCATCGAGCTCGAGCTCGAGCATGCGGGCCTGCAGCGCCGCGGCACTCCAGCCGGTGCGCGCGCCGAGCGCATCGAGACTCACCGGATCGAAACCCAGCGCCTCGAGCAACGGATCCCCGTGGGTCGTGTCGCCGTTCCATGGCGTGAAGGTGTCGGGCGACGGCTGCCGCGCCACGGGCTGCAATTCCTCGAGGATGTCGGCCACCGACTCGACCAGCTTCGCGCCCTGGCGGATCAGTGCGTGGCAGCCGCGCGACTGTGGCGAGTGGATCGAGCCGGGGATCGCGAACACGTCCTTGCCCTGTTCGGAGGTGAGCCGCGCCGTGATCAGCGAGCCCGAGGCGAGCGCCGCCTCGACCACCAGCGTGCCGCGCGCGAGTCCTGCGATCAGCCGGTTGCGCTTCGGAAAGTTCTGCGTGAGCGGCGGCGTGCCGAGCAGGAACTCGCTGACGATCAGGCCCTGCTGCGTGATGCGCTGCGCGAGCTCGCGATGCCGCGCCGGATAGACGCGGTCGAGTCCGGTACCGACCACCGCCACCGTGGCCAGCCGCGGCCCGGCGCCCGCGGCATCGGCCGCATCGAGCGCACCCTGGTGCGCGGCGCCGTCCACGCCGAGCGCCAGGCCCGAGATCACCGGCAGGCCGGCCTCGCCGAGCGCGCGGCCAAAGGCGCGCGCGTTCGAGGCGCCCTGCGGCGTCGGGTTGCGGCTGCCGACCACGGCGAGGCTGTGGTCGAGCTGGGTCAGGTCGAAGGCTTCGGCGCCCAGCACGTGCAGCATCAGTGGCGGGTCGGCGGTCTCGAGCAGCGAGCGCGGATAGCCGGGGTCGCCGAGCGTGACGATGCGGCGCACCACCGCATCCGGGCCGTCCTCGCGCTGGCGCAGCCACAGCTGGGTCTGGTCGATCAGCGCCTGCAGGTTGGCCGGCATCTGCCGCAGCGCCGCGGCCTGCGCTTCGCTCACCACCTGCTGCAGCGCGGCCTCGGTCTGGCCGAAGACGTCTGCCGGCAGGCCGAACGCGGCCAGCAGGCGACGGGCGGTGCCGTCGCCGATGCCCGGCGTCATCGACAGCCGCAGCCAGCCCGCGAGTTCTGCGCGGTCCACGCGGGAACCGGGTGGGTCAGGGGTTGACGATGAAGTCGCCGGCGCGCGGGGTGTCGTTGATTTCGAGCACCAGCGCGTACGAGACCTTCTCGAAGGGGCGGAACACCATCAGCAGGCCGATGCGTTCGTTCGGCAGCTTGATGGTTTCCTTCTTCTCGCCGGTGCGGTCGAGGATGGTCTCGCCGTTCTTGAGGATCGCCAGCACGTGGCCGCTGTCGATGCCGTCGCGCGTGCCCTTGTTGATGGCCACCACCTGGTTCTGCGCCGCGAACTGCACCGCGTTGCCGTAGACCGACACGATGCGGCCCTCGACCTGCGTGGACGGCGCGCGCGGCGCGTAGCTCAGCAGCTGGCGCGGCGGCTCGGGCAGCAGGCGGTCGCCGGCGCGGATTTCCTCGCGCGCCGCGATCACGTCGACGGTGGCGGGCACGACCGTGATGTAGTCCTTGTCGTCCTTGGTCTCGACCGTGGTCGATTCGCCACGCTGCAGCCGGACCTTGCCCAGGTACTGGGCTTCGTAGCCGAGGATCTCGCCGGTGCCGGGGTCCTTGAGCGGCGTGGCGCTGCGGAACACGCGGTAGTGCTGCAGCGGGCCCGGGACCTCGACCAGCGGCGTATCTTTCTCGCCGCGCGCGTAGGCGCGGTCGCCGCGCGACAGCAGCACGCGGCTGTCGTTGCCGGCCACGATGCGCGGCGCGGCCTGCAGCGTGTTCTCGTCGACCACGATCGGTTCGCTGAGGAAGGGCTCGATCAGGCTCGGGTTGAGCGTGGGCAGCGCCATGCCGGCCAGCGAGTCGAAGCGGGTGCGCGGCGTCAGCTTGATGGTGCCGCCCTCGCCGCCGCCGGCGCCGCGGCGCGTGGTGAGGCGGGCGCGGCCGCCGCTCTTGTCGAGGTAGAGCACCTGGCCCGGGTAGATGCGATGCGGGTTCGCGATCTCGTTGATGTTCATGCCCCAGAGCTCGGGCCAGCGCCAGGGGCGCAGCAGGTACAGGCGCGAGATGGCCCAGAGCGTGTCGCCGGGCTTGACCGTGTACTCGTCGGGCGCGTTGGGCGCCAGCTCGCTCAGCGGCACGCCGGCCTGGGCGGTCTGCTGGGCCGTGGCGCGCTGCTGCGGGGTGATCGGATAATTCTGCGCCCAGGCCGTGGTGCCGACGCCACCCGCCGCAACGACCGCGAGGGCTGCCAGGGAGGCGGAGAGGTTCGGGCGTCGGGCCGGGATTGGGAGCTTTTTCATGTCTGGATGGGTGAGCGCGCGACGTATCGCGGCGCATACGAATCTCACAATTTGCTACGAATTCTGGCGCCAAGCCCCCGGAAGGGCAACGTTTATCCGGCAAACGCGCGGCCTGGAGCCGCCGAATTGGCGAAAATAGCCACAACTTCCCCCCGATTTCATGGCCAAACGAATCATTCTGAGTTACCCGGACAAGCGCCTGCACACGGTGGCCAAGCCCGTGCAGGGCGTGGACGCGCGCATCAAGGCCCTGGTCGCCGACATGCTCGAGACCATGTACGACGCCAACGGCATCGGCCTGGCCGCCACCCAGGTCAACGTGCATGAACGGGTCGTGGTCATCGACGTGTCGGAAGAGCGCGACCAGCCGCTGGTGCTGATCAACCCCGAGATCACCTGGGCCAGCGACGACAAGATCGTCAACGAGGAAGGCTGCCTCTCGGTGCCCGGCATCTACGACGGCGTCGAGCGTTCGACCTCGGTCAAGGTGCAGGCGCTCGACCTCGACGGCGAGCTGCGCAGCCTCGAGGCCGACGGCCTCCTGGCCGTGTGCATCCAGCACGAGCTCGACCACCTGCTGGGCAAGGTCTTCGTCGAATACCTGTCGCCGCTCAAGCGCAACCGCATCAAGAGCAAGCTGCTCAAGCAGCAGCGCGAGGACGTGCGCGAAGGCAGGGCCTGACCGATGCGCGTCGGTGCCTCGACCCGCCTGCCCCTTCTCTGCGCCGCCGTCCTGCTGGCGCTCGCCGGCTGCGCCAGCGAACCCACCCGCATCGTCCCCGGCACCTCGGCCGCCGAAACCCTGCAGCGCCTGGGCGAGCCCACGGGCCGCTATCCGCTGAACGGCGGCGGCGAACGGCTGCAGTACTCGCGCACGCCGGCCGGCTTCGAGGTCACCGACATCGACGTCGACGCCGCCGGCAAGGTGGTCTCGGTGACCCAGGTGCTCGACGAGCGCCGCTTCGACCATGACATCCAGGTCGACAAGTGGCGCCAGAACGACGTCATGGCCTTCTACGGCCGCCCCTACGAGATCCGCCGCGTGACCTCCTTCGACGGCAACGTCTGGACCTGGCGCTACAAGGCGGTGAACGAGCGCCGCCTGCTCCACATCTACATCGACCCCGCCGGCGTGGTGCGGCGCTATCACACGGGCGACGACCTCGACATCGATCGGCTGCGCTGGTGAGCCCGCTGCGCGTCGTTTTCGCGGGCACGCCCGAGTTCGCGCGCGTCGCGCTGGAGGCCATCGCGGCCGCCGGCCACGATGTGGCGCTGGTGCTGACCCAGCCCGACCGCCCGGCCGGCCGCGGCATGAAGCTGCAGGCCTCGCCGGTCAAGCAGTGCGCGCTGGCCAACGGCTGGCCCGTGGCGCAGCCGCGCAGCCTGCGGCTGGACGGCAAGTACCCCGACGAGGCCGCCGCCGCGCGCGAGGCCCTGCTCGCGGCGCATGCCGACGTGATGGTGGTCGCGGCCTACGGCCTGATCCTGCCGCAGTGGGTGCTCGACCTGCCGCGCCTGGGCTGCCTCAACATCCACGCCAGCCTGCTGCCGCGCTGGCGCGGCGCCGCGCCGATCCACCGCGCCATCGAGGCCGGCGACGCGCGCACCGGCATCACGATCATGCAGATGGACGCCGGCCTCGACACCGGCGACATGCTGTCGGTCGAGGCGCTCGAGATCGGCGAGGACAACACCGCCCGCCTGCACGACCGGCTGGCCGCGCTCGGCGGCCGCATGATCGTCGCGGCGCTGGCCGGTGCCGCCGAGGGCCGGCTGGTGCGCACGCCGCAGCCGGCCGAGGGCGTGACCTACGCCAACAAGGTCGAGAAGCAGGAAGCGCTGATCGACTGGCAGCGGCCCGCCGCCGAGATCGTGCGCCGCATCCGCGCCTTCGATCCCTTCCCCGGCGCCAACAGCCCGCTCGAGAACGAGACCATCAAGCTCTGGGCCGCGCATGCCGTGTCCGGCACGGTCTCCGACGCGCCCGGCACCATCCTCGCGGTGACCGGCGACGGCATCGCGGTGGCGGCCGCCGACGCGGTTGTGACCGTCACCGAGCTCCAGCGCCCGGGCGGCAAGCGCCTGGGTGTCGCCGATTTCCTGCGCGGTTTCGACCTCAAGACCGGCCAGGTGTTCGGGTGAGCGCCTGATGTTCCTGTCGGCCGCCATCCGGCGCCGCCCGCAGTTCCGCGTGGGCGTGCGCGACATGACCCCCGTGGCGCTGGGCATCGGCGCCTGGGGCCTGATGACCGGCGTGGCCATGGTCAAGTCGAACATGAGCGTGCTCGAGGCCGTGGCGATGACCCTGCTGGTCTACGCGGGCAGCTCGCAGCTCGCGGCCATTCCGCTGCTGTTCGCGGGCGCGCCGGCCTGGGTGATCCTGGCGACCGGCTTCTGCGTCAATCTGCGCTTCGTGGTCTTCAGCCTGCACCTGCGGCCCTACCTGATGCACATGCCGCGCTGGCGCCGCATGCTGCACGGCTACCTCACGGCCGACATGAGCTATGCGCTGTACACGAAGCAGTACCCGGCGCCGCCGGTCACCGACGAGGAACGGCTCGCGCAGGAGGCCTACCTCACGGGCAACTACGCCGTGACCTGGTGCGCCTGGATGGGCATGAGCCTCCTGGGCATCGCGCTGGCCAACCTGATCCCGCAGAGCTGGGGCCTGGGCTTCGCGGGTGTGCTGAGCCTGGTGGCGATCGTCTGCTCGATGGCCACGACGCGGCTGCGCATCCTCGCGGCGCTGATCGCGGGCGCCACGGCGGTCGCGGCCTATGCGCTGCCGCTCAAGCTCAACATCGTGGCCGCCATCGGCGTGGCCGTGCTGCTGTGCTTCTGGCTCGAGAAGCAGTTCGGCCTCGACCCCGAGGCGGAGGACGACAAGTGAAGGGCGAGACCGACTTCTGGACGCTCGCCGTGATCGTCGGCCTCGCCGGCGTCACCGTGCTCACGCGCTGCTTCTTCTTCATCCTCGACCGGCCCTGGGGCCTGCCCGAATGGGCGCACCGCGCGCTGCACTACGCGCCGGCCGCCGCGCTGGCCGGCGTGATCGCGCCCGAGATCGTGATGACGCAGGGCCACCTGATCACCTCGCTGCACGACGCGCGCATCTACGCCACCGTGGTCGGTGCGGCCTACTACTACTGGCGCCGCGGCGTGCTCGGCACCATGCTGGCCGGCATGGCGGTGTACCTGCCGCTGCACCTCATCTGGGGCTGGTAGCCGAGCGGATCTCGGTGCCGGCCTCGGTCTCGACCCAGCGCACCAGCTCGCTCACGCTCACGCCGGGACCGCGCGCCGCATCGGCCTGCTGCCACAGCCGGCGGCCCTCCTCGCTGATCGGCGCCGGCATGCCGAGCTCGCGCGCCAGGTCGACCGCGATGCCCATATCCTTGAGCATCAGCTCGAGCTTGAACGGATCGTCGAAGCTGCGGCTGATCACGCGCTGGTGGATGTGCGTGCGCGTGATCCACGAGCCGCCGGTGGCCTCGTTGAGCACGTCGGTCATCACGGCCGGATCGAGCCCGGCGCGGGTGCCGATCGCCAGCCCCTCGGCCGTGGCCGTGAGCGTGACGGCGGTGATCAGGTTGTTGAGGCACTTCATGGTGTGGCCGGCGCCGAGCGCGCCCAGGTGGAACACCGCGCGGCCCATCGCATCGAGCAGCGGGCGCGCCCGCGCCACGTCGGCTTGTGCGCCGCCGACCATGAACACCAGCTCGGCCGCCTGCGCGCCCCAGGCCGCGCCCGAGACCGGCGCGTCGACCATCGCGATGCCGCCTTCGGCCAGCCGCGCCGCGGTCTCGCGCGTGATCCACGGTTCGGCCGAGGAGGTGTCGAGCAGCAGGCCGCCGCGCGCCCAGCCCGCGAGCAGGCCGTCGTCGGCGAACACCACCTCGCGCACCACGCGGCCGTTGGGCAGCATGGTCACGATGACGTCGCTGTGCGCCGCCACCTCGCGCAGGCTGGCGCGCGCCGTGATGCCGGGCTGCGACTCGGCGAGCCGCTGCGCCGCGCCGGGCGCGAGGTCGTAGACCGAGACCGCGTGGCCGGCGCGCGCCAGATGGCCGGCCATGGGCGCGCCCATGACGCCGAGGCCGATGAAGCCGACGCGCTCGCGCGCGGTCGAAGCGGGGGATGGTTCGTTGGACATGAATGAGAGAGAAAAAGCAGTCGGATGAAGAGCGTGTTCAGTCGAGCTGCACGCCCGAAGTCTTGATGACCTGGCCCCAGTACGCGCTCTGCGAACGCGCCATCTCCTGGAACTCCTTCGGCGTGCCGGGCAGCGCCTCGAAGCCGAATTCGCTGAACACCTGCTGGATGCGCGGCGTCTGCAGCGCCTTGTGCAGCTCGGCGTTGAGCCGGTTCACCACCTCGGGCGGCATGCCGGCCGGGCCGATCAGGCCGTGGAAGGCGAAGGCGTTGACCTCCGGATAGCCGAGCTCGGCGAAGGTCGGCACGTCGGGCAGGCCCTTGGCGCGCTGCGGCAGCGCGATCGCGAGCGCGCGCAGCTTGCCGGTCTTGAGATAGGGCAGCGCGGCCGTGAGGTCGAGCATCATCATCGGCACCTGGCCGCCCATGATGTCCTGCAGCGCCGGCGCGCCGCCCTTGTAGGCCACGTGCGTGATCGACAGGCCGGCCTTCTGCTTGAACAGCTCCATCGCCATGTGGTGCGGCGTGCCGATGCCGGGCGAGGCGTAGTTGGTCTTGTCGCCGTTGGCCTTCACGTAGGCGACGAAGTCCTTGAGGGTCTTGCCCTGGAAGTCGGGCCGCACCACCAGTGCCAGCGGAATGCGGCCGATGGCGCCGATGTAGGTGAAGTCGCTCGCGGGCTTGTAGGGCAGCTTGGCGAACATGTGCTCGTTGAACAGCAGCGCCGCGTTCTCGGCCTGCATGATCGTGTAGCCATCGGGCTTCGACTGCATCAGCAGGCCGACCGCGATGTTGGTGGAGGCGCCCGGCCGGTTGTCGATCACCACCGGCTGGCCCAGCGAGGGCTGCATCGCATCGGCGAGCTGGCGCGCGATGTTGTCGGTGCCGCCGCCCGCGGCATAGGGCACCAGCCACTTGATCGGCTGGTTGGGATAGGGCCCGCTCTGGGCCGACGCGAGGCTGGCGCCGGCCAGCGCGAAGGCGGCGAGCACGGGGGCGATCAGGGGCAGGAAGCGCTTCATCGGTTTGTCTCCGGGGTGGTTTTTTCTTCAGGGGAAATCGTGGTGGCCTACGCGTGCAGCGTCTGCCATAGTTCGCGGTCGCGCTCGGCGGTCCACACCACCGGGTGCTCGATGCCGCGCAGCTCGTCGTAGGCGCGCGAGACGTCGAAGGGCAGCACGTGCTGGAACACCGGCCACTGGCCGAAGCGCGGCTTCATCGCGGCCTCGGCGCGCGCGAAGCAGCCCTTGAGCGGCTCGCCCGCGGCGATGCCGGCGCGCACGCTGTCGAGCAGGGTCGAGAGGAAGGCCTGGGTCAGGTCGATCGCCTCGGCGCAGGCGGCCTCGCCCTGCAGCACCGCGCCGCGGCCCGGCACCAGCACGCGCGGGCGCAGCGCGCGCACCGCGTCGAGCGTGCCGGCCCAGTCGCCGATGTAGGCATCGCCCGCGTACACGCCGCAGTGGTTCTCGACCACGTCGCCCGAGAACAGCAGGCCGCAATCGGGCAGCCAGGCGACGGTGTCGCCGCTCGAATGGCCGCGGCCCAGCGCCATCAGCCGCAGCTCGCGGCCGGTGCCGGGGCGCGGGCCGAGCCACAGGCTCATCTCGTTCTGGAAGCTCAGCGTCGGCCAGGTCAGGCCCGGGATTTCCTCGAGGCCCGCGAACAGGCGCGGGAAGCGGCCCACCTCCGAATCGAAGTCGGCCTGGCCGCGCGTGCGGATCCAGTCGAGCGTGCCCGCGCTCGCGACGATCTGCTCGACCTCGTCGAAGGCGCTCGCGCCCATCACGCGCACCGCGTGGTAGTGGGTCAGCACGATGGTCTTGATCGGCTTGTCGGTCACCGTGCGGATGGCCGCGAGGAAATCGCGCGCCATGCGCGGCGTGGGGCGGGTGTCGATCAGCACCACCTGCTCGTCGCCGACCACGAAGCCGCAGTTGGGATCGAAGTCGCTGATGTAGCCGAAGGCGCCGGGCGCGAGCTCGCGCAGCTGCGGCTTCTGCTCGCGGGTGTCGGAGGCGGAGGCGAAGGAAACGTTGGCGGTCATGCGGGGTGGGGGCTCGTGGAATGTTCTTCTTCGGCGGCCGCGCGGATGCAGGCCAGCAGCACCGCCTGGTCGGCGCACTGGTTGGCCAGCAGCAGCACGAGGCGGGCGTTGAGATCGGCGCTCTGCGCCTCGCTGCGACCTTCGTGCGCGGCCAAGAGCGCGGCATAGAAGCCGTCGGGATCGGGGATGCGGAGTTCGGTGTTCATGGCGCGGGATCGAGGGGGAGGGCCAGGGCGGTGCGGACGGCTTCGGCGATGGCCTCCGGCGTGGCCTGCGCGAGCACGCGGGCGCGATAGGCATCGGGGCGCACCAGCACGAAGCTGCCGGGCTCGCCCGCGCCGACATGGGCCGCGAGCCGCTCGTCGTGCTGCAGCGCGGGCAGGCCATGGTCCGTGCCGCCGACCGCGAGCAGGCGCAGCGGCAGTCCCGCCGTCGCATCGAGCGCGGCCCGTGCCGCATCCGCCGTGGGTGCGAACCACAGGCCGATGCAGCGCGTGTCCTCGGCCAGCAGCTGCATCAGCGTGGTCTCGCGGCCATCGGCCCGGCGCAGCGGCAGGTTCTGCACCGTGCGGCCGCCCGCGGGCAGCTGCGGCGCGACGGGGTAGTCGTTGGCCACCGACATGCGCCCGGTGTTCACCAGGGCGCGCGCGAACGGAAAGCGCGCGGCCAGTGCGACCACGGCGCGGCGCAGCGTGTGCTCGGCCGGCGAGCGCGGCGCGAGGAAGCGCGCCGAGCGGCTCGTGACCCGCAGGTTCTCGCGCGCGGCCGGCTGGCGCTCGGCGTCGTAGCTGTCGAGCAGCGCGTCGCCGGCCTGGCCCCGCGCCACCAGTGCGAGCTTCCAGCCGAGGTTGGCCGCGTCCTGGATGCCGCTGTTGCCGCCGCGCGCGCCGAAGGGGCTCACCACGTGCGCGGCATCGCCGATGAAGAACACGCGGCCATGGCGGAAGCGCTCGAGCAGGTGGTCGCGGTAGCCGTAGGGGCCGATCCAGACGAACTCGAACTCCACGCCCGGCCCGAGCTGCTCGCGCAGCCGCGCGCCCGCCACCTCGGGCCGGCTGATGTAGGCGGTGTCGCAGTCCTCGGGCATCTGGTAGTCGATGCGCCAGACGCCGTCGGCCATCAGGTGCTGCCAGACGCCGCGGCCCTCGTTGAAGGGCGCGTCGACCCAGGTCCAGCGCTCGGTCGGCAGCGGCTTGCGAAAGCGCACGTCGCTGATGCACCAGCGGTCGGTGCTGCGCGAGGCATGGGCCTCGATGCCGAGCCCGGTGCGGATCGCGCTGTTGGCGCCGGTGGCGTCGATCAGCCGGTCGGCCTCGATCGTGTAGCGGCCCGCGGGCGTCTCGACCTCGAGGCGCACGCCGTCGGCGATCGGTTCGACGCGCGTCACGCGGCTCTTCCAGCGCAGGTCGGTCAGGCCGAGCTCGAGGATGCGCTCGACCAGGAACCACTCGATGTAGAACTGCTGCAGGTTGATGAAGGGCGGCTGCCGCGAGACGCTGGCCGCCTGCAGGTTGAAGTTGTAGACCTCCTCCTCGCCCGAGAAGGTGCGCCCGAAGGACCAGGTGATGCCCTTGGCCGCGATGCGCTCGAAGATGCCCAGTCGCTCGAAGATCTCCAGGCTCTTCTGCGCATAGCAGATGCCGCGCGAGGAGGCGCCGCGCACGCCGACGGTGTCGTCCTCGTCGAGCAGCACGGCGCGCACGCCGCGCTGCGCGAGGTCGCAGGCCAGCGTGAGGCCCGAGGGGCCGGCGCCGACGATCACGAGCGGGTGGCGCACCACCTGGCCGCTGGCCAGCTCGGGCGGCGGCACGAAGGGCCAGCTCGGCAGTTCGTAGGCGGGCGCGAAAGCGAATTGTTCTTCCATGGCTTGCCTGCGTGACTAGAGCGAATGCGCGAATTCGGCGATCGCGTCGGCGGCCTGCGGCACCAGCTCCGGCTGGCCCGCGAGGTAGTGGTTGCCGCCGACGATGTCGACGTTGCGGATGCGCGCGCCGCCCGCGGCCAGCCAGGCATCGCGCGTGCTCGGGAAGGTCGACTGGTCGCCGGTGTAGGTCAGCAGCAGCTGGGGCACCGTGGTGCGCGCGAGGTTGGTCGGGCCGTCGGCCTGCGAGCGCGAGGACCACTGCGACAGGAAGGCCGTGAGCGAGGTGGTGCGGCCCATCGCGTTGGCCGAGTAGTTGACCTGGCGCGCATCGCCCCAGACGCTGCCGGGCAGGCGGTCGTTGGGGTCGAGCGAGAGATCGACGCAGCGCGGATCGGCGTGGGTGCGGTAGACGATGAAGGTCTGGTCGCGCGGCGCGCCCCCGGTGCCGCGCAGCAGCGCGAGCCGGTCGAGGCACCACTGCTCGATGCGCGCGAGCCGCGCCTGCTGCGCCGCGGAAAAGCGCGCGAGGAAATCGGCGTCGTAGGGCACGCGGTGGCGCGCGTCGTACATGTCGAGTTCGGGGTCCACCGACAGCGGGTCGTGCTCGTCGGTGACCGAGGGATCGATCCAGTCGCGCATCAGCCGCGTGCGGCCCAGGTGCGCGGCACACAGCGCGATGCCGTCGACCGGCGGCAGGTCGTCGGGGTGCAGGTGGGTGGGGTCGCCATCGGCGAAGCGCGTGGCCGTGAGCCGCTCGGCCTGTGCCTGGTAGAAGGCCGCGAGCGCGGCGCCGCCCGAGTTGCCGACCAGGAACACCTTCTCGTAGCCGGCCGCGCGCAGGTACTGCACGCCGGCGCCCAGGTCCTGGATCGCGCGTTCCATCAGCAGCACCGTGTCGTTGCCGACGTAGCGCGAGTTGAGCCCCATGCAGCAGATGCCGCGCTCGGCCAGCGGCGCGATCAGGTAGTGGCCCATGAAGTTGCTGGTGGGATGCATCACGATCGCCGCGATGCGCTTCGGACCCGCGGGCGCGCGGTACGCGCCGTAGATGCGCGGGCGCAGCATCTGCAGGCCCGACTGGCTCTCGAGCGCCGCGCCGGGCTTGACGTCGATGACGGCGAGTTGCAGTTCAGGCATCGGCCGTGCCCTTCGCTGCCAGCAGCTGCGCCTTGCGCGCGGTCCAGGCGTCGAGGTCGGCATGGGCGCGCAGCGCGTGCGCGTCCATCTCGGCCTGCGGCACGGTGGGCGTGGTCAGTTCCACGCGGATGCCGTTGGGGTCGAAGAAGTAGATCGACTCGATGATGTGGTGGTCGGTGATGCCCAGCACCTCGACGCCCGCGGCCTCGAGCCGGGCCTTGGCGGCCAGCAGGTCGGGCACGCCGTCCACGCGCAGCGCGATGTGGTTGACCCACGAGGGCGTGTTGGGCGAGGGCAGCGCGGCGATGTCGTCGCCGAGGTCGAAGAAGGCGATGAAGGAGCCGTCGCGCATCCGGAAGAAGATGTGGACGTAGGGGCAGTACTCGCCGGTGCTCGGCACGTGGTCGCTCTTGATCACGTGCACCAGCGGCAGGCCGAGCAGGTCCTCGTAGAAGCGGCGGGTTTCCTCGCTGTCGCGGCAGCGCCAGGCGAAATGGTGCAGGCCCCGGATCGGGGGCGCGGCGGATGGGGTCGGCATCGGGCTTGTCTCCGGGACGGCCATCGGGGCCGTCCGAGCCGGTATTGGGCGATGGCCGGACCTATGATGCAATCGAAATTAATTCATCGATTGATGAAATAGCCATATGAATCTGACCTTGCGCCAACTGCGCGCCTTCGCCGCCGTCGCCGAGACCGGCAGCTTCACCGCCGCCGCCCAGCAGCTGCACCTGACGCAGTCGGCGCTCAGCGTGCTGGTGCGCGAACTCGAACGCGAGATGGGCGTGCAGCTGCTCGACCGCCACACGCGGCGCGTGCTGCTGTCGGAGGCCGGGCGCGAGTTCCTGCCCTCGGTGCACCGGCTGCTCGGCGACCTCGCGGGCGCGGTGGCCGGCGTGACCGAGCTGCGCGACAAGAAGAAGGGCCTGCTGCGGCTGGCCGCGCCGCAGCTCATGGCCTGCACCCTGATGCCGCGCGTGATCGCGGTGTATCGCGCGCAATACCCCGACGTGGAGGTGCGGCTGGCCGACACCCTGCCCGAGCACCTGCTCGACGGCATCCTCGCGGGCGAGGTCGAGCTGGCCGTGGGGCAGGACCTCGAGGTCGACCCCGCGCTGATCGAGCGCCGCACGCTGCTGCGCGACCGCCACTGGCTGATCTGCCCGCCCGGCCATGCCTTCGAGGGGCGGCGCAAGGTGCGCTGGGCCGAGCTCGCGCCCTACACCTTCATCGCGCCCACGCGCGACTTCCGTCAGCGCGTGCTTCCCGAGCTCGCGAGCGCCGAGCGTGCCTGGATGCAGCGCCCCGGCACCCAGGAGGTGTCGTACATGACCACCGCGCTCGGCATGGTGGCCTCGGGGCTCGGACTGACCGTGTGCCCGACCTATTCGGCGCCGCTGGTGCAGGCGCACGGGCTGCGCATGGTGCGGCTGGAGGCGCCCGACTTCCACCGCGAGGTCTGCGTCTACGGCGCGGCGCGGCGTTCGCTGTCGCCCGCGGCGGCCAGCTTCGTGCAGATTCTGGAGCGCTTCGCCAGCGAGCGGGGCGAGGCCTGAGACCGCCTTCCGAAAAGCATCGGCCGGCGTCACGAGACGCACAGTCGCGCAGTGAGGCCCTACCTACAATGCGGGGCGACCCGTATCCATCCCATCCAGACCATGAACGTTCTTCGATTCACCGACCTCTGTGCCCAGGGCAAAGCCGCCGGCCAGCGCGTCTTCATCCGTGCCGACCTCAACGTGCCGCAGGACGATGCCGGCAACATCACCGAGGACACCCGCATCCGCGCCTCGGTGCCCTGCATCCAGCTGGCGCTCGATGCCGGTGCCGCGGTGATGGTCACCTCGCACCTGGGCCGCCCGACCGAGGGCGAGTTCAAGCCCGAGGATTCGCTGGCGCCGGTCGCGAAGCGCCTGGGCGAGCTGCTGGGCCGCGAGGTGCCGCTGGTCGCGAACTGGGTCGACGGCGTCGACGTGAAGCCGGGCCAGGTCGTGCTGCTCGAGAACTGCCGCCTCAACAAGGGCGAGAAGAAGAACGACGAGGCGCTCGCGCGCAAGCTCGCCGCGCTGACCGACATCTACGTCAACGACGCCTTCGGCACCGCGCACCGCGCCGAAGCCACCACCTACGGCATCGCGCAGTTCGCCAAGGTGGCGAGCGCCGGCCCACTGCTGGCGGCCGAGATCGACGCCATCACCAAGGCCCTGGCCCAGCCCAAGCGGCCGCTGGTGGCGATCGTCGCGGGCTCCAAGGTCAGCACCAAGCTCACCATCCTGCAGAGCCTGTCGGCCAACGTCGACCAGCTGATCGTCGGCGGCGGCATCGCCAACACCTTCCTGCTCGCGGCCGGCCTGAAGATCGGCAAGTCGCTGGCCGAGCCCGACCTGGTCGACCAGGCCAAGTCGGTGATCGAATCGATGCGCGCGCGCGGCGCCGACGTGCCGATCCCGGTCGACGTGGTCACGGCCAAGACCTTCGCGGCCGACGCGCCGGCCACCGTCAAGGCGGCCAGCGAGGTGGCCGACGACGACCTGATCCTCGACATCGGCCCGAAGACGGCCGCGCAACTGGCCGCGCAGCTGCGCGAGGCCGGCACCATCGTCTGGAACGGCCCGGTGGGCGTGTTCGAGTTCGACGCCTTCGCGGGCGGCACCAAGGCCATCGCCCAGGCGATCGCCGAGAGCAGCGCGTTCTCGATCGCCGGCGGCGGCGACACCCTCGCGGCGATCGCCAAGTACGGCATCGAGAAGGACGTGGGCTACATCTCGACCGGCGGCGGCGCCTTCCTCGAGGTGCTGGAGGGCAAGACCCTGCCGGCCTTCGAGATCCTGGCCAAGCGCGCCGCGGGCTGAGAGCGCGGAAGGCGCGCGCGGATGCCATCGATCCGCGCGGTGTCTTCCACGCGACACATAAATTGTATACAGTAGCGGATACAAAAACGGAGATAGATCCATGAGCACCGACCGCCTTCCCCGCCACGCCACCAAGATCGTCGCCACGCTCGGCCCCGCGTCGAGCACGCCCGAGCTGCTCGAGCAGATGATCATCCACAAGGTCAGCGTGGTCCGGCTCAACTTCAGCCACGGGACGGCGCAGGACCACATCGACCGCGCCACCATGGTCCGCGAGGCGGCGCGCAAGGCCGGCCGCGAGGTCGCGATCATGGCCGACCTGCAGGGCCCGAAGATCCGCGTGGGCAAGTTCGCGCAGGGCAAGATCTGGCTCGAGCCGGGCGCGAAGTTCGTGCTCGACGCCTCGCGCACCGAGCCCGGCGACATCGATGCCGTGGGCCTCGACTACAAGGACCTGCCGCGCGACGTGCGCGCCGGCGACCGGCTGCTGCTCAACGACGGCCTGATCGTGCTGGTGGTCGACGCCGTGCGCGGCGAGGCGGTGCACACCACCGTCAAGCTCGGCGGCGAGCTCTCGAACAACAAGGGCATCAACAAGCAGGGCGGCGGCCTCACGGCACCCGCGCTCACGGCCAAGGACATGGAGGACATCAAGACCGCCATGAGCTTCCAGGCCGACTACGTGGCCGTGAGCTTCCCGAAGAACGCGACCGACATGGAAATGGCGCGCCAGCTGTGCAACGTGGCGGCCGCCGAATACGGCCACAAGCCCGGGCTCATCGCGAAGATCGAGCGCGCCGAGGCGATCCCGCGGCTCGAGGAGATCCTGCGCGCCAGCGACGGCATCATGGTCGCGCGCGGCGACCTCGCGGTCGAGGTCGGCAATGCCGCGGTGCCGGCACTGCAGAAGAGGATGATCCGCATGGCGCGCGAGATGGACAAGGTGGCGATCACCGCGACCCAGATGATGGAGTCGATGATCACCAACCCCGTGCCCACGCGCGCCGAGGTCAGCGACGTGGCGAACGCGGTGCTCGACGGCACCGACGCCGTGATGCTCTCGGCCGAGACCGCCTCGGGCCGCTACCCACTCGAGACCGTGCAGGAGATGAGCCGCATCTGCGAAGCCGCCGAGGCAGCCGAAGACAAGCAGCTCGACGCCGACTTCAGCGGCCAGTCCTATGCGCGCATCGACCAGTCGATCGCCATGGGCGCGCTGTTCACCGCGCACCACCTGGGCGCCAAGGCCATCGTCGCGCTGACCGAGTCGGGCTCGACCCCGCTGTGGATGAGCCGCCACCGCGCCCACATCCCGATGTACGCGCTGACCTCGCGCCTGGCCACTCAGCGCAAGATGGCGCTCTACCGCAACGTGCGCCCGCTGCTGATGGATTCGGAAAGCGACCGCGACACCGCGCTCGAGCAGGCCGAGGCGCATCTGAAGAAGCGCGGCATCGTGCAGAGCGGCGACGTCTACGCGATCACCTGCGGCGAGCCGATGGGCGCGCCGGGCGGCACCAACATGCTGAAGATCTGCCGCGCGAGCTGAGTGCGGGCGTTGCGCAACAGGAAGCTGTAGGCATCGAGGGCGCGCACGCCGCCCAGGCGTGCCCGCGCGACCCGCCGGGCGTGCGCCAGATCCGGACCTTCGTCATGCCCGAGCAGGTGCTGTCGACGACACAGCGGCCTCTCTGACACGCGGCGCGCGCGCCATGCGTTGCAATCGGCGCTTCGTTGCGCCGCGAAACCGGCGCCCCTTCCCGCGCGTACCCCTTCGATGATCTTTCCCGTTCTTGCGTCGCTTCGCCGGCGGCGCCGTGCCCTGTCCACCGCCCTGGGCGTCGCCGCGGCCACCGTGCTCGCGGCCTGCTCGCCGATCAAGCTGCTCAACGGCCTGGTGCCCACCGACACCTACCAGTTCCAGGGCGACATCGCCTACGGGCCGGCGCCGCGCCAGCAGCTCGACGTCTACCAGCCGCTGCCGGCCACGGCGCCCGCGCGCGGCCGGCGGCCGCTGGTGGTGTTCTTCTTCGGCGGCACCTGGACCACCGGCGACCGCGAGAGCTACCGCTTCCTCGGCGAGGCGCTGGCCGCGCGCGGCGCGGTGGTGGTGGTGCCCGACTACGGCCTGTCGCCGCGCCACACCTACCCGGTGTTCGTGCGCGACAGCGCGCTGGTGGTGAAATGGGCGCTCGACAACGCGGCCCAGCTCGGGGCCGACCCGAAGCAGGTCTACGTGATGGGCCACAGCTCGGGCGGCTACAACGCGGCCATGGTCGCGCTCGACGGCCGCTGGCTCGGCGAACTCGGCGCCAGTCCGCGCCAGCTCGCGGGCTGGATCGGGCTGGCCGGGCCCTACGACTTCCTGCCCATCGGCGATCCGCAGACCCGCGTCGCCTTCGACTGGCCCCGCACGCCGGCCGATTCGCAGCCGCTCGCGCACGTCACGTCCGGCGCGCCGCGCACGCTGCTGATGGCCGCGGCCAAGGACAACCTGGTCTACCCCGAGCGCAACACCCTGCCGATGGCCGCCGCGCTGCGCGCCGCGGGCGTGCCGGTGGAGGTGCGCCTCTTCGACAACCTGAGCCACGTCACGCTGATGGGCGCCTTCGGCAAGCCCATCCAGTGGCTCGGCGGGCCGGTGCTGCCGCCGGTCGTCGAGTTCCTCGGGTTGCCGTCAGTCCCGTCCCACAAGGGCCCTCGGTAGAATCGCGGCAGTTTTCTCTCGTCTTTTCCCCGTCTTCTCACCCTATTTCCCGCGAGGTATTTCCCCATGGCACTCGTCTCGATGCGCGAACTGCTGGACCATGCAGCCGCCAACGGCTACGGCATTCCGGCCTTCAACGTCAATAACCTCGAACAGGTGCAGGCCGTGATGGAAGCCGCCAAGGAAGTCGGCGCGCCCGTGATCCTCCAGGCCAGCGCCGGCGCCCGCAAGTACGCCGGCGAAGCCTTCATCAAGCACCTGATCCAGGCCGCCATCGAGGCCTATCCGCAGATTCCGCTGGTGATGCACCAGGACCACGGCCAGAGCCCGGCCATCTGCCAGGGCGCCATCGACCTCGGCTTCTCGTCCGTGATGATGGACGGCTCGCTGCATGAAGACGGCAAGACGCCGGCTTCGTTCGACTACAACGTCGACGTGACCCGCAGGGTGGTGCAGCTGGCCCACAAGGTCGGCGTCACCGTCGAGGGCGAGCTGGGCTGCCTGGGCTCGCTCGAGACCGGCATGGCCGGCGAGGAAGACGGCATCGGCGCCGAGGGCGTGCTCGACCACTCGGCCCTGCTGACCGACCCCGAGGAAGCCGCCCAGTTCGTCAAGGCCACGCAGCTCGACGCGCTGGCCATCGCCATCGGCACCAGCCACGGCGCCTACAAGTTCACCCGCAAGCCCACCGGCGACATCCTGTCGATCTCGCGCGTGAAGGAAATCCACGCCCGCCTGCCCAACACCCACCTGGTGATGCACGGCTCGTCGTCGGTGCCGCAGGATCTGCTCGAGATCATTCGCAAGTACGGCGGCAACATGAAGGAAACCTACGGCGTGCCGGTCGAGGAGATCCAGGAAGCCATCAAGTACGGCGTGCGCAAGATCAACATCGACACCGACATCCGCCTCGCGATGACCGGCGCGGTGCGCAAGTTCCTGGCCGAGAACCCCGAGAAGTTCGACGCCCGTGAATGGCTCAAGCCCGCGCGCGAAGCCGCCAAGCAGATCTGCAAGCAGCGCTACATCGAGTTCGGCTGCGAAGGCCAGGCGCCCAAGATCAAGGGCGAATCGCTGCAGATCGTCGCCGCCAAGTACACCAAGGGCGAGCTCGCGCAAGAAGTGGTCTGAGCCGCTTGCCGTGAATACCCGGCCACCGCTCGCGGTGGCTTTTTTCTGCGCGCACAATCCGCTTCACCGTCCCCCCGTTTTTCACCGTCCGTTGTCCCTGCCCATGACCACCGTCCACACCTCCTCCATCCAGAGCCTGCCCCTGCTTGCGCGCGGGAAGGTGCGCGACAACTACGCGGTCGGCGAGGACCGCATCCTGATGGTCGCGAGCGACCGGCTCAGCGCCTTCGACGTGATCATGGGCGAGCCGATCCCCGGCAAGGGCGAGATCCTCACGCAGATGGCGCTGTGGTGGTTCGAGCGGCTCGGCCAGCTCTGTCCCAACCACCTGACCGGCGACGCGCCCGAGAGCGTGGTCAAGCCCGAGGAAGTCGCCCAGGTCACCGGCCGCTCGATGCTGGTCAAGCGCCTGAAGCCGATCCCGGTCGAGGCCGTGGTGCGCGGCTACCTGGCCGGCAGCGGCTGGAAGGAGTACCAGGAGTCGCGCGCGGTCTGCGGCGTGCCGCTGCCCGAGGGCCTGACCAACGCGAGCAAGCTGCCGCGCCCGATCTTCACGCCCGCGGCCAAGGCCGCGGCCGGCGAGCACGACGAGAACATCAGCTACGACCGCGTGGTCGAGATCGTCGGCCCCAAGCTCGCGCAGCAGATCCGCGAGACCAGCATCGCGATCTACGAGACCGCGGCCCAGATCGCGCTGGCCAAGGGCATGATCATTGCCGACACCAAGTTCGAGTTCGGCCTCGACGAGGCCGGCACGCTGGTGCTGATGGACGAGGTGCTCACGCCCGACAGCTCGCGCTACTGGCCGGTCGAGGGCTACGAGGCCGCGCTGGCCGCCGGCACCAACCCGCCGAGCTACGACAAGCAGTTCGTGCGCGACTGGCTCGAGGCCACCAAGATCAACGGCAAGCCCTGGGACAAGACGCCGCCGGCGCCGCGCCTGCCGGCCGAGGTGATCGAGAAGACCGCCGCCAAGTACCGCGAGGCGCTGGAGCGGTTGACGGCCTGAGCGGGCCGAGTTCCCGCCGCTGTCGCCGGCGCCGCCGGCATTCGCGCGCCGGCCTGTTTCGGGGCGATGGCGCGCACGTTCCACCGGTTTCCAGTCATCTGAATAGATGATGCGCCCGCTTCCGGCCGGTTCCATGATCCGGCCCGGACGCCTGCCCTGACAGGCGCCGCAGAGGAGCGAGGATGAACCATCGACATCATGCGCGGGTGCGCTGGCAGCGCCGCGCGGCCGTCTGCCTAACCGTCTGCCTGGCCGTTTCGCTGGCCGGCTGCAGCAGCTTCGATCCCTACCAGCGCAGCCAGCGGGTGGATACGCCTGTTCGCCAACTCGGCAAGGAGGCGGCGGAACGCTACGGCGACACCGAACTGCTGGCCGGCGACCTGCACGGTGCGCTCGTGGTGCTCAAGGATCAGCGACGCGAGTGGTACGAATCGCTGTCGACGCAGGCCAGGATGCGTGCCATCACGCAACTGGGACTGATCGGCCTGACCGCCGCGGCGTTCTATGGCGGGCTGAAGTCCGGCGTGACCAGCAACGGCGACCGGTCGCGCCTTGCGCTGGCGGGGGGCGTCGGACTCGCTGCGTACACGGGCAGCACCTGGTTCATCAACCCGGCTCAGGAGCAGGCCTATGTGGACGGCATCCGCGACCTGACATGCGCGATGCTGAACATCGAGCCGCTGCGTATGAGCGAGGAGGATTTCCGCGCGATGAGGGACGAGCGCGAACATTTGTCCGGCGCCATCAACGAACTCGACAGGTTGCTGCGCGTGGAGGAGGCCGTCCTGCGCTATCCGCCCGGCGATACCTCGCCGCACGCGCTGGTTCGCATCGAGGCACGCGATGCCCTGGGGCGGGCGCGCCGCACGCTCGCTTCCAGTGGCCAATTGCTAGAGCAACTGCGCAACAGCGGCGTCGTCATGATGCGCGAAGGCGACCTGGTCTTCGCGCGCGTCGCGGCGCGCATCAACACGACCCATCGATCCGTGTCCGAACCGGATTCGCTGCTGTCGCAGGCCACGGGCATCGCCGGTAGCTTCCGGGCCGTGAAGATCGATCCGGCCAGCGAGAGCCAGGGAGTGGGTGTCTCTGCGGCCAGCGTTGCCGCGGGAAGCGGAGGGGGCAGCTTCAACTCGGCCGCCACGGGTTCGTCTACGGCCAAGGTTTCGAGCAATCCCGATCTGGAGCCCATGCTGCGGCAGATCGCGCGACTTCACCAGCAGGATTCCGATGCCGCCGCCAAAAAAATCGAAGTGCTGGAGAAGCGAGTCGCTCTACTGTCGGCCAAGAAGCCGGTGAGCGAGCGAGACAACCAGATCGCGGTAAAGCTGGCGACCGCCACGTCTTATCTCTATGCATTCCGCCGACCACTGAGCCATCGCCTGCTCGCCTTCCACGAGGCGCGCAAGAGCGTGGGAAAAAACAGCACCTGCTTTGGCGGGGCCAGCGCGATGAACCTGTCGTCCGCCGGAGACGCGAAGGTGAAGCCGGGCGATGTCTACCCGATCACGGTGACCGGCGTGACCGCAGTGCCGAAGATCGCGCTCAAGGGACCCGCGGACCACGAGATCGTGATCGGACCCGGGCCGAACCAGTACATCGTGCGCGTCAACATCAGGCCGGACGCGAAGGGCGTGGTGGACATCGCGGTGTCCGACCAGGCATCGGCCACCGAGGACATCCAGCTCACGGTCGACGACCGATAGGCCCGCCGCGCGTTCCGGGGGCTCAGCGCCCCGAACTCAGCGTCGCCACCGTGCGCCCGCCCGCGTCGAGCAGGATCAGCCGTCCGGGCGCCAGCCGGTAGCTGGTCGTGCCCTGCAGCACCGCGAGGAACTGCGCCTCGGTCGCGCCGCGCACGGGGTCGGCGCAGGCCATGCGGGTGGCGGCGAGCTGGCCGATGCGCAGTGCGCTGCCGGTGCGCGTGTACGAACCCGTGATGCGGTTGCAGCCGCCCGAGCCGGTGACGCGGGCATTGGCGCGGTCGAACTGCAGCTGCGCGTCGCTGCCCGGCGCGATCGCCTCCTCGCCCAGCTGCGCCAGGCGCCACACCGGGCCTTCGATCGGCTCGTCGAGGTTGATGCCGCTGCCGCAGGCGGTCAGCAGCGCGGCGAGCGCGGTGGCGGCGAGGGTGGGAAGCACGCGCAGGGCGGCAGGGCGGGCGGGAAAGCGCATGGCCGGTCGGTCCTTTTGACGAATCTGCAACAAGGTGAAATCGGTGTGATCGTATGCGAGCCGGCGTGGCTCGCCAACGCCGGGGGGCCGTGGGGTTTTCGCCCCGGTGCGCTCAGCGCGGCAGGTCGGCCGCGAGTGCCACGCCGCCATCGAGCCGCGCCTGCACGCAGCGCCGCACGGCCGGCGGGATGGCGTCGTCGGCCAGCAGCGCCGGCCATTCGGCGCGCGCCTGGCGCACCGTGTCGCGCGCGATCGCCAGCAGCCGCGCGGGACGCAGCAGCCCCGCCTCGCGCAGCAGCGCCTCGAGCGCGGGCCAGCCGAAGCCGCGCAGCCTGGCGTCGATGGCGCGGTTGACCGCGTAGTCGCCGCCGGGCACCTGCTCGAAGAAGGCGGCCACGCAGACCGGGTCGTAGAGCGGTGCGAGCACCGGCGCCACGCCGTCGGGATAGCGCAGCGCCCAGTTCTTCAGGTGCGCGTCGCTGTTGCCCAGCAGGATGAAGGCGACGATGCGCCGCACGCATTCGCGCACGTCGGCCACGGGCTTCGGCGACAGCCGGTCGAGCACGCGCAGCATCGCGGGCCCGTCGATCGCGAGGCCGCGGCCGTATTTCTGGCGCGGCTCGTACTGCAGCACCTGCGCGAACTCCTCCATGTGGATGCGTCCGCCGTCGGGCGTGCGGTCGAAGCGACGCACCGCGAGGATCTGCTCGAACGGCAGCTGCTCGGGCAGGTCGGCGTCGGTGCGGCCGATCACGCTGGCCTCGGCGCAGTCCAGGCCGAGCGCGCCGCACAGGCGGTAGCCGGCGATCTCGTTGGCGACCAGGTCGGGGTGGCGCACGGTCGGCAGCTTGAGGATGAAGGAGCCGGCCGCGCCGTGACGCCGCACGACGTAGCGCCGGCCGTCCTGCACGGCCGAGAACTTGGTCACCACGCCGGGGATGGCGGCCGCGTCCTCCACCGGCAGCTCGACGAAGCCGGGCTCGAGCACGTCGAGCCCGAGCGCGGTGTGCCAGTGCCGCACCGTGTCGGGAATGCCCTCGGCCGGCGGCACCGGCTCGACCTCGATCGCGCCCATCAGGTCGTGACCGGCGGCGGCCAGCAGTTCGAACTCGTCGTCGGCGCGGCAGCCGCGCTGCTGCGCGAGGCGCTCGCGGTTGTGGCCCTCGGGCAGCAGGTTCTGGAAATAGCCGGGCCAGTGGCCGTCAGCGCGCGACACCCGCGCATCGCGCGCCGAGCCCAGGATGGCGCGCGTGGCGGCCTCGTCGGCGCCGCGGTAGGCCAGCGACAGCGTGGGGCGCGCCGGGTCGTCGACGTAGCCGGGCTCGAAGGACACGCGCAGGATGTCGCCGTACTGCGAGAGCCAGCCGATGGCGCGCCGCCGCGAGGCATCGCCGCCCGGGGCGTGCAGGTACATCCGCAGGTAGCGGATGCTGGTGCCGAAGGCGGCGCCGGTGCTCAACGCCCGAGGCTCTGGGCGATGGAGGGCGGCGCCTCGATGCCGGCCGGCTGGCCGAGCAGCCGGCCGCCCGCGCGCACGAAGTCCTCGAGCGTGGGGCGCAGCGCTGCCGGCACGGGCATCAGCCCGAGCCCCAGCACGCGCGCCATCTCGAGCAGGGTCGACAGCCGCGGATCGATCTGGCCGCTCTCGATGCGCTGCACCGTCATGCGCGACAGCCCGGCGGCCTTGGCCAGCGCATCCTGGCTCAGGCCGGCGGCCTTGCGGGCCTGCTCGAGTTCCTGGATCAATTCGATCATTGGAAGTATCTTTTCAATAAAAATGAGTATTGATAGTAGCTATCTGAGTTGGATCCGGCAAATAAAAAAGCGACCCTGAAGTCGCTTTTCGATGAAATTGCGCATCTAAATGCGCTTTTTCGTGATTTGCCTCAGCTCAGCACCACGCTGCTGAGCCGGCGCCGGTAGGTCGCCACGGTCGGATCGTCGGGCGGGATCTGGCCGTCGGCCACCTTCACCTTGGGGGGCTCGATCAGTTCGAGGATCGCCACGTAGGTCTTGCGCGCGAGCTCCTCGCTCCAGGCCTTGTCGCGCATCAGGATCTCGAGCAGCTCGTCCATCGCGGCGGTCCACTGCTGGTCGGCGACCAGCAGGCGAGCACGGTCGAAGCGGGCCTGGAAGTCGCGCTTGTTGGCCGCGATCTTCGCGTCGAGCTCGGCCACCGCGGGCGCGGCGCCCGTGGGCGGGGCGGCGAAGTCGATGGCGTCCATCCAGCGCTGCAGCGCATCGAAGCGGCGCACCGCCGCGGCCTTGGCGATCACCGGCGCGAACGCCACCTTGGCATCGTCGGCGCGACCGAGCTGCAGCAGCAGCTTCACGTAGTCGAAGCGGGCATCGTCGTTGGCCGGGTCGGTGGCCACCGCGTGCTGCAGCTTCTCGAGCGCACCCTCGGTGTCGCCCTCGGCCAGCGCTTCCTGCGCCGCTTCTTCCTCGGCGGCCGCCTCGGCCTCGTCGGCGCCCGGCACGTGCTTGTCGAGGAACTCGCGGATCTTCTCGGCGGGGATGGCGCCGACGAAGCCGTCGACCGGCTGGCCGTCCTTGAACATCACGCAGAACGGGATGCTGCGCACGCCGAACATCTCGGACAGCTGCGAGGAGATCTGCGGCACCTTGTCGGCGTCGAGCTTGGCCAGCGTGAAGCGTCCGGCGTATTCCACCTCGAGCTTTTCGAGCACCGGCCCGAGCTGTTTGCAGGGGCCGCACCATTCGGCCCAGATGTCCAGCAGCACCGGCCGGGCGAGGGAGGCTTCGATCAGCTCGTCCTGGAAATTTTCGAGAGTGATGTCGATCATCGGGAACAACTGGGGGTGAAACGTAAAATTGAAACCATGAACGAAACCATTCAGGTCGGTGTGGTGATGGGCTCCAACTCCGATTGGGAGACGATGCGCAACGCGGTCGAGATTCTCCAGCAATTCGGCATCCGTCACGAAGCGAAGGTGGTGTCCGCCCACCGCATGCCCGATACGCTCTTCGCGTACGCCGAAAGCGCCGCCGGGCGCGGCCTCGCGGCGATCATTGCCGGCGCGGGGGGCGCGGCCCACCTGCCGGGCATGCTGGCCTCCAAGACCACGGTGCCGGTACTCGGCGTGCCGGTCGCCAGCCGGCACCTGCAGGGCGTCGATTCCCTCTACAGCATCGTGCAGATGCCCAAGGGCGTGCCGGTCGCCACCTTCGCCATCGGCAACGCCGGCGCGGCCAACGCGGCGCTGTTCGCGGTGTCGATGCTGGCGGTCAACGACCCCGGCCTGCGCGCGAAGCTCGACGCCTTCCGCGCGGCCCAGACCGCCGCGGCCGAGGCGATGGCGCTGCCGCCCGTGGAACCGGCCCCGGTTTCTCCTTTCTCGCCGCAAGGCGGAGGTGCCCTGTGAGCAGCAACAACGGCGACCTGCCGATCCTTCCGGGCGCCACGCTCGGCGTGCTCGGCGGCGGCCAGCTCGGCCGCATGTTCGTGCATGCCGCCCAGCGCATGGGCTACTTCACCGCGGTGCTCGACCCCGACGCCGACAGTCCGGCCGGCCGGGTCAGCCACCACCACATCCACACCGACTACGGCGACGTCGACGGCCTCGCGCGGCTGGCCGGCCTGGCCGACGCCGTGACCACCGAGTTCGAGAACGTGCCCGCGCCCTCCCTCGAGCACCTCGCGGTGGCGCGGCCGGTGGCGCCCGCCGCCCCGGCGATCGCGATCGCGCAGGACCGGATCGCCGAGAAGGCCCATTTCGGCCGCTGCGGCGTGGCCTGCGCGCCCTATGCGGCGATCGAGACCGCGGCCCAGCTCGCGGCGGTGGAAGATCGTCTGCTGCCCGGCATCCTGAAGACCGCGCGCCTGGGCTACGACGGCAAGGGCCAGCAGCGCGTGCGCACGCGCGCCGAGCTGGTCGATGCCTGGCAGGCCACGGGCTGCGTGCCCTGCGTGCTCGAACAGCTGCTGCCGCTGGACTTCGAATGCTCGGTGATCGTGGCGCGCGGCCGCGACGGCCAGGTGGTGCACTTCCCGCCCCAGCGCAACCTGCACCGCGATGGCATCCTGGCCGTGACCGAGGTGCATCCGCAGAACATGCCCAAGACCGTGGCCCAGGCCGCGATCACCGGGGCGAAGAACATCGCCAACGGCCTCGGCTACGTGGGCGTGCTGTGCGTCGAGTTCTTCGTGCTGGCCGACGGCTCGCTGGTGGTCAACGAAATGGCGCCGCGCCCGCACAACAGCGGCCACTACACCATGGAGGCCTGCGACGTGTCGCAGTTCGAGCTGCAGGTGCGCACCCTGGCCGGCCTGCCGCTGGCCATGCCGCGCCAGCACAGCCCGGCGGTCATGCTGAACCTGCTGGGCGACCTGTGGTTCTCGGCCGGCGACGACACGCCGGTGTCGCCGCGCTGGAGCGAGGTGCTCGCGCTGCCCGGCGCCCACCTGCACCTGTACGGCAAGATCGAGCCGCGCCGCGGCCGCAAGATGGGCCACCTGACCTTCACCGGCGCCGACGCCGACCAGGTGCGCGCCATCGCCTCGCAGGTCGCGCTGCTGCTCGGCCTGCCGCCGGTGGCATGAAGGCCGCATGATCCTCGACGGCCAATCGCCCGCAGCCATCGCCGAGGCGGCGCGCATCCTGCGCGCCGGCGGGCTGGTGGCCTTTCCCACCGAAACCGTCTACGGCCTCGGCGCCGACGCCAGCAACGACGCGGCCGTGGCCGGCATCTTCCAGGCCAAGGGCCGGCCGGCCGACCATCCGCTGATCGTGCACGTGGCCGCGGGCACCAAGGGCACCGAGGCGCTGTCGCGCTTCGCCCAGCCGCTGCCGCCGTTCGCGCAGAAGCTGGTGCAGGCCTTCTGGCCCGGACCGCTGACCCTGATCGTCACGCGCCAGCCCGGCGTGGCCGCCGCCGCCGCCGGCGGGCAGGACACCATCGGCCTGCGCTGCCCCTCGCACCCGGTGGCGCAGACGCTGCTCGAGGCCTGCGCCGAGCAGGGCGTGCCCGGCCTCGCGGGCCCGAGCGCCAACCGCTTCGGCCGCGTGAGCCCGACCACCGCGCAGCACGTGTTCGGCGAATTCGGCGACACCGTGCCGGTGATCGACGGCGGCGCCTGCGAGGTCGGCATCGAGTCGACCATCGTCGACTGCAGCCGCGGCGCGCCGGTGCTGCTGCGGCCGGGGCTGATCACGCGCGCGCAGATCGAGGCCGCCTGCGGCGAACGCCTGCGCGACCGCGAACTCATGGCCATGCCCGATCCGCGCGCCTCGGGCACGCTCGAGGCGCACTACGCGCCCGACGCCAAGGTGCGGCTGATGGACGCCAAGGCGATCCAGACCGGCCTCGACGTGCTCGGCGCCAATGCCGCCCATATCGCGATCTGGACCCGCAGCACGGTGCGCAGCCGTTCGCAGCGCGTGGTGCAGCGGCGCATGCCCGACGACGCCGCCGCCAGCGCGCAGCAGCTGTTCGCGGTGCTGCGCGAGTTCGACGCCCAGGGCGTCAAGCTGATCTGGGTCGAGACGCCGCCCGACACGCCCGAGTGGGAGGGCGTGCGCGACCGCCTGCAGCGGGCCGCCGCGGCCTGACATCGGGATCGGGCAGCCGAACGCAGAAGGAAGACCAAAGCGCGCAGAGGTCGCGGAAGGAACATCCCATCTTGGCTGTTCCTTCTGCGACCTCTGCGAAAGCTTCGCGACTTCTGCGTTCGGCTGCCCGATTTCGGCAGCCTCCGAGCTTCAGCCCCCCGCCGCCAGCACGCCCTGGAAGAAGCCGCGCGCCGCCGCCAGGCAGAACGGCGGCGCCAGCGTGCCGTGGTAGGCCAGCGTCACGGCGCGGTCCTTGTCGGCATCGCTGCCCTCGGTGCCCTGCTTGAGCACGTCCTTGGCCTGCGCGAAGCCGGCGCGCGCGGCCGAGTAGGCATCGGTGGCCGCGCTGTCCTCGAGGTCGACCACGGTCAGCTGCTGCGCCGGCATGCCCTTGGCGCGGAAGTAGCCGGCGGTGGCGCGCGTGCTCAGGAAGTTGACGGTCGGGTCCTGCGCGCCGCCGCACATCAGCACCGGCTTGGCCGGCACCCAGTTGCGCAGGTCGTTGGCGCGCGCCGCCTTGCGGAAGCCCAGCGTGGGCGCGCAGTCGAGCGGCGTGGCCGAGCTCAGCGAGGCCGGCGTTGCCTTCAGTGCGTTGCCGGGGCAGCCGTTGGCGTCGATGTCGCTGGAGGCGCGCGTCAGGTAGCTCTGGCGCACCAGGTTGCCGGCGCCGTAGAAGATCGACAGCGAGGGATCGACCGGGCCGGGCGTGGCACCAGCCGGGTACAGCGCGAGCTGCGGCAGCTTGCCCTGCGCGATCAGCGTGCTGGTGGGCGTGAGGCTCGGCAGCAGGGTGTCGATACCGGTCGCGTACTGCGCCTCGTAGATGTCGCTGGTGCTGCCGTAGACGTCGCCGAACTGCTGCTGCCAGCTGGTCGACAGCAGCGGCACGAACAGCGTGCTGCCGAGCGCCGGCCAGCCCTTGAAGTTGTAGTCCACCAGCAGGCTGATGGCCGAGGGCGCCGACAGCGGCGCCGAGGCCGTCACCGTCTTGCCCGTGGCCTGCAGCTCGCGGTGCGCGGCCAGCGCCACGTAGCCGCCCTGCGAATAGCCGGTGACGAACAGCGAGCCCGCGTCCGAGGCGTCGATGTTGGCGAAGGTCTTGCGCGCGGCGGTCAGCGCGTCGACCATGTCCTTGCCCTGCTGGTCGCCGTTGAGGTAGGGGTGGTAGGGCAGCGTCGACTTGTCGTAGCCCGCGTAGTTGGGCGCCACCACGATGAAGCCCTGCGCCGCCAGCATGGCCGCGATCACCACGCCTTCGCCGGCGGCGGCCTGGTTCACGTCGGCCCACTTGGCGATGTTGTAGTCGCGCGCGGCATTGGTGCCGTGGGCGTACAGCACGATCGGGCGCGGGCCGCTGCAGGCCGCGTCGCCGCCGCGCGGCACCATGATGGCGGCGGTGGCGTTGGTGGCCTCGCCCTTGCCGCCGACGGTGCGGTATTCGAGGTAGCGCGTGTCGATGCCGCACTTGGGCTGGCCCGACACCTGCAGCAGCGCCTTGCCCTTGTCGTCGAGCTGCAGCAGCGCGCGGAAGTCGCCGGCCGAAAGGCTCAGCACGCGCTCGGGCGGGTTGGTGACCACCGAGCCGCGGCCGGTGTCCTCGGGCGGCGGCGTGGTCGGCGGGAAGATGCCGATGCCGCCACCACCGCCTCCGCCTCCGCAGGCCGAGAGCAGCAGCGCCGCGCCCGCGAGGGCGACGGCGAACAGGTGGCGGGAAGAAGCGGATGGCCTTGCGGGCGGCACGGGTCTTTGCACGTCTTTGTCTCCTGGATCGATGGGGGTGCGCGATGCGCACCGTGGCCCGGCGCGGCGGGCGAACGGGCGTTCGATTCTGTCAGCGCCGCCGCGGCGCGCAAGCGGTGGCGGCCTACACAACGTTTTCAGTACAGGCCGCGCGCCTCGGCCTTCAACCTTCAGTTGTCCTGCGCGGTCCAGTCGACCAGCGCGTCGAAGGCCGCGCGCGCCGCGCCCGCGTTCTCGGCGTTGGCGATCGCCACCAGCACGTAGCGCCGGCCGCTCGCGCCATGCACGTAGCCGGCGATGCCCGAGGCGTCGCGCAGCGTGCCGGTCTTCAGGTGCGCGGCGCCGCCCGAGCGCAGCGTGCGCTTGCGCAGGGTGCCGTCCACGCCGAGCGCGGGCAGCGAGCCCACGAGCTCGGGCATCACGGGCGAGCGCCAGGCCACCTGCAGCATCTTGCCGAGCGCGGCCGCGCTGATGCGCTCGTCGCGCGACAGGCCCGAGCCGTTCTCGAACACCGGCGGCGCCTCGCCGGTGCCGATGCGGTCGCGCCACCACTGGACCAGCGCGCCGCGCGAGGCCTCGAAGGTGCCGCGGTTCTTCTGCGTGAGGCCGAGGGTCAGGAACACCTGCTGCGCCATCACGTTGTTGCTGTACTTGTTGATGTCGCGGATCACCTCGGGCAGCGGCGGCGAGGCGAACTCGAACGCCGGCTTGAGCCCCGCGGGCACGCGGCCCTCGCGCATCTGGCCGCCCACGCGCCCGCCCATCTCGGCCCACAGGCCGCCGATGGCGCGCAGCGCGTAGCTGCGCGGATCGGCATAGGCCACGGCCCAGCTCTTCTCGCCGCAGGCGGCGGGAAAGCCGCCGTTGAAGCGGATGCGGTTCGGATCGCCGTAGTCGGCGCGCAGCGCCGTGCGCCAGTCGCCGCATTCGCCGGGCGACAGCGGCACCGTCGGCGGCATCGCCACGGCCGCGAGCGGCGGCTCGTAGCTCACGCGCGCGAACTGGCCGCCGCGGTCGGGAACGAAGGTCATGTTGACCGACTTGAAGTTCAGCAGCAGCGCGTCGGGCGAGGCGTTGTAGGGGCGCAGCGGCTCGCCGTCGAAGGCGGCCGGGTCGTTCTCGACCGTGTTCTCGAAGGCGCTGCGGTCGATCACGATGTCGCCGCTCACGCTCGTGATGCCCAGGCCCTGCACGTGGCGCAGCAGCAGCCACATGCGCTCGATCACCAGCTTGGGATCGCCCTGGCCCTTGATGTAGAGGTTGCCGTTGAGCACGCCGTTGGCGATGTTGCCCTCGACGTAGACCGGCGTGTTCCAGGTGTAGGCAGCGCCCAGCAGGTCGAGCGCGGCGTAGGTGGTCACCAGCTTCATGATCGAGGCGGGATTCACCGGCACCTGCGTGCGCCAGGCCAGCCGCGGCGGCCGCACGCCGTCGGCATCGGCGACCAGCATGGTCACGGCGTCGCGCGGCAGCTTGGCGCGGGTGAGCGCGGCATCGACCTCGGCCGGCAGCGGCTGCTGGGCGTGGGCGCCGGCCGCCAGGCACAGCGCGATGGCGCAGAGCGCGCGGGAAGGACGGGAGGGACGGGGGAGGGGGAGGCGTGCGACGGTGACAGCGGGCATGCGGCCCATTATCCCGGCGCGAAAAGATGCAGCCGCGCGTGGTACAGCAGCAGGATCGTCTTCGCGTCCGCGATGCGGCCGTCGGCCACCATCGCCAGCGCCTCGTCGATGCCGAATTCGAGCACCTCGATGTCCTCGCCCTCCTCGGCCAGCCCGCCGCCCGCGCCCACGCGCATCGAGGGCTCGTACTCGGCGACGAAGAAGTGCAGCTTCTCGGTCACCGAGCCCGGGCTCATGAAGCATTCGAAGACCTTGTGCACCGCGCCCAGCCGGTAGCCGAGCTCCTCCTCGACCTCGGCGCGGATGCGTTCCTCGGGCGCCGCGCTGTCGAGCAGGCCGGCGGCGGCCTCGATCAGCAGGTCGTCCCAGCCGTTGACGAAGGCCGGGTAGCGGAACTGCCGCGTCAGCAGCACCGTGCGCCGCGCGCGGTTGTAGGCCAGCAGGGTGGCGCCGTTGCCGCGGTCGTAGGTCTCGCGGTGCATGCGCTGCCAGCTGCCGTCGTTGCGGCGCCAGTCGAAGGCCGTGGTCTTCAGCGTGTACCAGTTGTCGGACAGGAGGGTGACTTCGTGCACCCGGACGCGGTCTTGCAGGGTCATGGCGGCGAGCATAGGCGCGAATTCGTGCAATAACAAGAAAAATCGTGCAATCTTATGCAGCCGACGCTACCATCGGCCCATGCTCACCCGCCAGCGCAAGCAACACATCCTCTCGGTCCTGGCGCGCGACGGCCAGGTGGTCGCCAAGCCGCTCAGCGAAGCGCTGGGCCTGTCGGAAGACACGATCCGGCGCGACCTGCGCGAGCTCGCGGCCGAGGGGCGGCTGCAGCGGGTGCACGGCGGCGCGCTGCCGCTGGCGCCGGCCGAGGCCGACCTCGCGGGCCGCCAGCGCATCGCGCCCGGGGAGAAGGTGGCGATCGGCCGCGCCGCCGCGCGCATGGTGCGCCCGGGCCAGGTGGTGTTCGTCGACGGCGGCACCACCGCCGTGCAGCTCGCGCGCCACCTGCCGCTGGACCTGCGCGCCACGGTCGTCACCCACAGCCCGCTGGTGGCGGCCGAACTGGCCGGCCACGAGCGGCTCGAGCTGCTCTTGATCGGCGGGCGGCTGTTCCGCCATTCGATGGTGGCGGTGGGCGCGGCCGCCATGGACGCCATCTCGCGCGTGCATGCCGACCTCTACTTCATGGGCGTCACCGGCGTGCATGCCGAGGCCGGCCTGACCACCGGCGACAGCGAGGAGGCCGAGATCAAGCGCGCGTTGATGGCCGCGGCCGCCGAGACCGTGGTGCTGGCCTCGTCCGAGAAGCTGGGCGCGGCCTCGGCCTGGGGCGTGAACCCGGTGCGCGCGGCCGCGCGGCTGCTGGTGTCGCCCGAGGCGCCCGAGAAGGCGCTGGCGCCGCTGCGCCGGGCCGGGCTGGCGATCGTGCGCAGCGACGCCGAGGCCGGCTGACCGAACCGTGGTCCACGATTCGCCCCTGCCGGGCGGGGACCGCGGGGCCCCTCGATAATCCCGGGGATGCCCGCCGCGCCCCCGATGTCTCCCCCTGCCCGTCTCTCCCCCCGCACCGTCGGCATCGGTGCGGCCGCGATCACCGTGCTGGTGTGGACCGCCTTCATCGTCATCGCGCGCGCCTCGGCCGGCCGCTCGCTGTCCCCGTTCGACATCGCCTTCGCGCGCATCTGCGGCGCCAGCCTGGTGCTGGTGCCGTGGGGCGCGTGGCTCGTGATGCGCGCCCGCGCCGGTGGTGCGCCGACGGCGGCCTCCTTCTTCGGCCTGTCGCCGCTGTCGCTGCGCGTCACGGCCATGGCCGGCGTGTCCGGCGGCGTCGCCTATGCCGTGTGCGCCTACTGCGGCTTCTTCTTCGCGCCGGCCAGCCATGCCGCGGTGCTGCTGCCCGGCAGCCTGCCGCTGTGGACCACCCTGCTGGCCGCGCTGGTGCTGCGCGACCGCATCACGCCGCTGCGCGCGCTCGGGCTGGCGCTGATCGTCGCGGGCGACCTGCTGGTGGGCGGGCGCAGCCTGCTGCATGCCTTCGAGGGCGGCGAGGTCTGGAAGGGCGACCTCCTGTTCATGGGCGCGGCCTTCTGCTGGGCCTGCTACAGCATCGTGGTGCGCCGCCACGGCCTCGACGCCGTGCGCACCACCATCGCCATCACCGTGTTCGCGCTGCTGAGCTACGTGCCGGTCTACAGCCTGCTGGTGGCCGGCGGCTGGGTCGCGAGCCGCATCGGCAGCGCGCCCTGGGGCGAGCTGGCGTTCCAGATGCTGTTCCAGGGCATCGGCTCGGTCGTGGTGTCGGGCATCACCTTCACGAAGATGGTCCAGCACTTCGGTCCGGTGCGCACCACCATGATCACGGCGCTGGTGCCCGGCCTGTCGGCGCTGGGCGCGGTGCTGTGGCTCGACGAGCCGCTCTACTGGAACCTGATCGCCGGCCTGCTGCTGGTGACCGCCGGCATCCTGTTCGGCGTGCAGAAGCCGGCGCCCGCGCGCGCCGCCGGCCTGGTGCCGGCCGTGGCCGCGGTGGCGGGAGGGCGTCGCGATGCCTGATGTGTTGGCCTTCGACACCAGCACCGAGCAGCTGTCGATCGCGGTGCGCCGCGGCGAGCGCGTGTGGACCCACGAGGGCGCGGGCGGCGCCCAGTCCTCGGCCACGCTGATCCCGCTGATCCAGCAGCTGCTGGCCGAGGCCGGCCTCGCGCTCGCGCAGCTCGATGCCATCGCCTTCGGCCGCGGCCCGGGCTCGTTCACCGGGCTGCGCACCGCCTGCGCGGTGGCGCAGGGCCTGGCGCTCGGCTCGGGCGTGCCGCTGCTGCCGGTCGACACCCTGCTGGCCGTGGCCGAGGAGGCGCGCCATGCCTTCGGCGCGCAGCGCACGGTGGCGCTGCTCGATGCGCGCATGGAGGAGATCTACGCCGCGCGCTACGACTTCGAGGCCCATGGCCCGCTCGGCGAGCCCGCCGCCGGCGCCGAGGGTCCGCTGCTGATGGCGCCCGAATCGCTCGCGGTGCCCGCCGGCTGGGCGCTGGCCGGCAATGCCTTCGCCGCCTACGGCGAGCGCCTGCCGGCCGCGGCCGCGCGCCACGCCGTGCTGCCCACGGCCGCCGCCCTGCTGCGCCTGGCCCCCGCGCTGTTGGCGGCAGGCCGCACCGTGCCCGCGGCGCAGGCCTGGCCGCTCTACGTTCGCGATAAAGTGGCGCAAACCACCGAGGAACGTGCCGCCATCAAGGCGGCCGCCGCCCACCACAACACACCGCCCGCGACCGCATGAGCGCCCTCCCGCAACCCGTGGAAGCCCGCCTCGAGCCGCTCACCATCGAGCGGCTCGACGCCGTCTGCGCCGTCGAGCAGACGGCCTACAGCCATCCCTGGACGCGCGCCAACTTCACCGACTCGATCGCCGTCGGCTACCACTGCCAGTGCCTGCTGGCGCCGGTCGCCGGCACCGGCATCGAGGCGGCGCGCTTCTCTCCGGTCACCAGCCTCGGCGAGATGCTGATCGGCTACTTCGTGGCCATGAAGGGCGTCGACGAGGTGCACCTGCTCAACATCACCGTGGCGCCAGCGTTCCAGCGCCAGGGCTGGGCGCCGCTGATGCTCGAGGCGCTGACCGGCTGGTCGCGCGCCCAGGGCGCCCAGTGGCTGTGGCTCGAGGTGCGCCAGAGCAACCGGCGCGCGCTCGACATCTACCTGCGCCAGGGCTATCGCACGGTCGGCGTGCGCAAGGGCTACTACCCGGGCGCCGAGGGCGGCCGCGAGGACGCGATCGTCATGAGCATGCGCCTCAACGAAACAGGCAGTGCCTGGGGAGCGTTGCGATGAACGCCGCCGTGCAGACCCTGCGGCTCGATGCGCGCCAGCGCGCGATGCTCGACGAGATGGGCGTGAAGGTCTGGTGGCCGGTGCCCGAGGTGGTCGAGGTCCCCGTGGCGGTGGCGCCCGCGCCGGTGGTGGAGGACGAGGCCGAGCCGGTCGACATGCCGCCGCCGGACGCCCGCCACGACACCCGTGACGACCCCGCGCCCGAACCCGAACCGGTCGCGCCGCGCGCCCGGCCGCCGCGCGCGCGCCCGTGGCCGCGCCGCCGCCGCGCCCGGCGCCGGTCCCGGCCGGCCACGGCGCGGCCGTGCTGGTCGAGGCGCCGCGCCGTCTCTATGCCGACGCCGCCGAGGGCGTCGCGCCGCAGGGCGGCTGGCTGGTGCTGGCCGACATGCCGCCCGAGGCCGACGGCCGCCACGGCGAGCCCTTCGCGGGCGATGCCGGCCGGCTGCTCGACAACATGCTGCGCGCGCTCAAGCTGCACGAGGGCGGCACGCCGGTGCACCTGATGCGCCTGCACCGCGGCGTGGCCTCGGGCCAGCCCGGCGGCCCGCGCGCGCTCGACGAGGCCTTCGCCGAACACGCCGCGGCGCTCGCGCCCCGGCTGGTGCTGGCCATGGGTCCGCTGGCCGCGCAGGGCTTGATGCAAAGCGGCGAGCCGCTCGGCAAGCTGCGCGGCCGGGTCGGCCAGGCGGCGCAGCTGGCGGGCGTGCCGGTGGTCGCCACCTACCACCCGGCCTACCTGCTGCGCAACCCGGTCGACAAGGGCCGCGCCTGGGCCGACCTGTGCCTGGCGGCCGCGCAGCAGCCCGAGGCGGGCTGAGCCGGGCCGGGGGCCCCCTTTAAAATCGCCCCCATGACTTTCCTCGACAAGCTTGCCGCCGCGCAGCAAACAAACGGTTCGTTGCTCTGCGTGGGGCTCGATCCGGAGCCGGCGAAGTTCCCGGGGCAGTTCAAGGGCGACGCGCGCCGCATCTACGACTTCTGCGCCCGCATCGTCGACGCCACGGCCGACCTCGCCATCGCCTTCAAGCCGCAGATCGCCTACTTCGCGGCCCATCGCGCCGAGGACCAGCTCGAGCAGCTCATGGAGCACATGCGCCGCAACGCGCCCCAGGTGCCGACCATCCTCGACGCCAAGCGCGGCGACATCGGCTCCACCGCCGAGCAGTACGCCATCGAGGCCTTCGAACGCTATGGCGCCGACGCGGTCACGCTCTCGCCCTTCATGGGCTTCGACTCGGTCGAGCCCTACCTGCGCCACCACGGCAAGGGCGCGTTCCTGCTGTGCCGCACCAGCAACCCCGGCGGTTCCGACCTGCAGGGCCAGCGGCTCGCGAGCGTCGAAGGCCAGCCCTTCCTCTACGAGCACGTGGCGCGGCTGGCGCAGGGCCCGTGGAACCTCAACGGCCAGCTCGGCCTCGTGGTCGGCGCCACCTACCCGGCCGAGATCGAGCGCGTGCGCGCGCTGGCGCCGACGGTGCCGCTGCTGATCCCGGGCGTCGGCGCCCAGGGCGGCGACGCGGTCGCCACGGTGCGCGCCGGCTGGCGCGCCGACGCGCCGATCGTCGTGAACTCCTCGCGCGCGATCATCTATGCCTCGTCGGGCGACGATTTCGCCGAGGCCGCGCGCGCCGCGGCGCGGACCACGCGCGACACGCTCGAAGCCGCCAAGGCCTGAGACCCCCAGCCGTTCACGCTGAGCCTGTCGAAGCGCCGCGCAGGGCTTCGACAGGCTCAGCCTGAACGGTGCGGGAGCGTCCTTCCGCTCGTTCTCAGGCCCGCCGCAGCCGCGTGAACAGCTCGAACTCCCAGTTGCGCATCCCCAGGAGCAGCGTGTAGCCCTCGCGGTCCTTGGGCGACAGTTTCTGGTCGGTCTGGTGCTGCTGCGCGAAGTCCTGCGCCACGCGCTGCAGCCGCTCGAGGAAGGCCGGCGCCAGCGAACGGCTGATCGAGCCGTGCACCAGCAGCAGGCCCTCGGCCGGGCCGTCGAAGCCGCCGCGGTAGTAGTCGAGCACCACGTTCTCGCGGAAGAACTCCATCACCGGCCCGTGCGGGCGCCAGCGGAAGGTCTTGGCGAGCTTCAGGCGATAGCGGTTCAACGGCCGCAGCTCGATGATCCCGATCCGGTCGAGCTGGGCCAGGAAGCCGATGCACTCGGCCTCGCTGATCCGGTAGGCCGTCACGATCTGCTCCAGCGTCCACTGGCTCAGCACGCTGATCGCAACCAGCAGCAGCTTCTTGTCCTTGACCACGGCCTTCTCCTGCTCGTGCGTCAGCTCCTTGAGCAGCGGCTGGGCGTCGGCCACGCGCCGCGCCAGCTCGGCGAAATCGATCTTCAGCGCGCGGCAGATGGCGTCCACGCGCGACAGCGGCATGTCGCTCTTGGCCAGCATCCGCTTGACGCTGGACTCGGCCATGTCGAGCGAGCGCGCCAGGTCGGCGTAGGTCATGCGGGCGCTCTTGAGTTCGTTCTTGAGGGCCTGGACGAGGTCGACGGTGGTGCTCATGAAGGTGGCGGGGTTCCGGTTGGGTATCGGTTGGAGATACCGATGGGTGTGAAATAGTGCCTCGTATCGATTCTCGATGCCTGGGGAGAGGCTGGCAACTAAATTCCGCCCGCCAACCGATCGGCCATCCCGCCATCACCCAACTTCGAGAACAGACATGCTCCTCCACTCCCTGACACGCCGCGAACGTGGCCTGGCCTTCTTCCTGGGCCTGCTGCTGCTGATCGGCATCGTCGGCCCGGCGCTGCCGGCCGCCGAGGTCGCGATCGCCCTGGTGTTCGCCGACACCCGTGCCTGGCACGGCCTGCCCAACGCCATGGACGTGCTGAGCAACCTGCCCTTCGTCTTCATGGGCTGCTGGGGCCTGTACTGGCTCAACCGCATCGACCGCGCGCACCACGAGGCGCTGGCCGGCTTCCCGCTCGCGCCGCCGGCCAGCGATCCGCCCGACAACACGCTCGACTGCGCGTGGCTGTTCTTCGCCGGCCTGATCGCCACCGCCGCCGGCTCGGCCTTCTACCACCTGGCGCCCGACGCGCCGCGGCTGGCGGCCGACCGCGCCGGCATGGCGGTCGCCTTCGCCGGCCTGATCGGGGTGGCGGTCTGCGAGCGCGTGAGCCAGCGCGCCGGCTGGCCGGCCGCCTGGTTCGTGCTCACCACCGGCCTGCTGTCGGCCGAGATCGCGCAGGAGACCGGCAACGTGCTGCCCTGGGCGCTGGTGCAGTTCGGCGGCATGGCGCTGGTGCTCACGCTGGCGCTGTCGCGGCCGATGCCCGGCGCCGTCGGCCTGCGCCTGGGCTGGGTGATCGCGGCCTACGTGCTGGCCAAGGCCTTCGAACTCGCCGACCAGCCGATCTACGAGGCCACGCACGGCGTGATCTCGGGCCACACGCTCAAGCACCTGTGCGCCGCCCTGGCCGCGCTGCCGGTGCTGGCCGCGCTCAAGCGGCTCGACAGCGGCTGGCGCGCCGTGGCCCTGCGGCACAATCCCGGCGCGGCCGCCCTGACGGCCTGACGACAGCCCCCGGCCCCGCGAGCCTTCCCCGCGCAGGCCGCGCGGAGCCGCCAAGAGGAGAAGCTTCCGAATGACCACGCCCGCTGCTGCCCCGTCCGAGGCGAATGCCCATGCCAACCAGTTCGCGCTGCTCGGCCAGCGGCGTTTCGCGCCCTTCTTCTGGACCCAGTTCGCGGGCGCGGCGAACGACAACCTGTTCAAGTTCGCCTTCACCGTGATGGTGACCTACCAGCTGCAGCTCAGCTGGATGCAGCCCTCCATGGCGGGGCTGGCGATCGGGGCGCTGTTCATCCTGCCGTTCCTGCTGTTCTCGGCCACCGCGGGCCAGCTCACCGACAAGTTCGACAAGACGAAGATGATCCGCTTCGTCAAGAACCTCGAGATCGCGATCATGCTGATCGCGGCCTGGGGCTTCGTGCGCGCCGACGCGGTGATCCTGCTGGGCTGCGTGTTCCTCATGGGCCTGCACTCCACCCTGTTCGGCCCGGTCAAGTTCGCCTACCTGCCGCAGGTGC
Source organism: Variovorax paradoxus (assembly GCA_016806145.1). Taxonomy (NCBI): domain Bacteria; kingdom Pseudomonadati; phylum Pseudomonadota; class Betaproteobacteria; order Burkholderiales; family Comamonadaceae; genus Variovorax; species Variovorax paradoxus. Next base: position 6,408,256 of record CP063166.1, on the reverse strand, counting down.
TCGACGCGCGCGAGCTCACGGGCGGCAACGGCATGGTCGAGATGGGCACCTTCATCGCGATCCTGCTGGGCCAGGTGGCCGGCGGCCTGCTGGTGGCGGTGCCGCAGATCGGCCACCTGAGCGTGGCCGTCGCCTGCGTGGCCCTGGCGCTGGCCGGGCGCGCAGTGGCCCAGGCGATCCCGCCCGCGCCGGCCACCGACCCGAGCCTGGTCGTCAACTGGAACCCGGTCAGCGAGACCTGGCGCAACCTCAAGCTCGCGCACGAGAACATCGTGGTGTTCCGCTCGCTGCTGGGCATCTCGTGGATGTGGTTCTTCGGCGCCGTGTTCCTGAGCCAGTTCCCGAGCTTCGCCAAGGAGGTGCTGCACGGCAACGAGCAGGTCGCCTCGCTGCTGCTGGTGGTGTTCTCGATCGGCATCGGCGTCGGCTCGCTGCTGTGCGAGACGCTGAGCCGGCGCCAGGTCGAGATCGGTCTGGTGCCGCTGGGCGCCATCGGCATGAGCGTGTTCGCGATCGACCTGTACTTCGCCGCGCGCGGCCTGCCCGCGGTGCCGGAGATGGGGCTCGGCGCCTTCCTGCGCCAGGCCGCGCACTGGCGCGTGATGGCCGACCTGGCGCTGCTGTCGCTGTTCGCGGGCCTCTACAGCGTGCCGATGTACGCGCTGATCCAGCTGCGCAGCCAGCCCACGCACCGCGCGCGCATCATCGCGGCCAACAACATCCTCAACGCCCTGTTCATGATCGGCAGCTCGGTCATCGCGGGCGCGCTGCTGGGCGCGGGCTTCACCATCCCGCAGATCTTCCTGTTCACCGGCATCGCCAACGCGGTGGTGGCCTTCTACATCTTCATGCTGGTGCCCGAGTACCTGCTGCGCTTCGTGGCCTGGGTGCTGTCGCGCTTCGTCTACCGCTTCGACATCCAGGGCGACGAGCACATCCCCGTCGAGGGGCCGGCCGTGCTGGTGTGCAACCACGTGAGCTTCATCGACGCGGTGCTGCTGATGGCCGCGAGCCCGCGGCCGATCCGCTTCATCATGGACCACCGCATCTTCAAGGTGCCGGTGCTCGGCTGGCTGTTCAAGCTCGCCAAGGCGATCCCGATCGCGTCGCAGAAGGAGGACCCGGCGGCCTACGAGGCGGCCTTCGCCAAGGCGCTCGGCGTGCTGCGCGAGGGCGACCTGCTGGCCATCTTCCCCGAGGGCGCGATCACGCGCGACGGCGCGCTGCAGCCCTTCAGGGGCGGCGTGATGAAGATCGTGGACAGCGCGCGCGCCGAGGGCATCGAGCCGCCCGTGATCCCGATGGCGCTGACCAACCTCTGGGGCTCGTTCTTCAGCCGCATCGAGCTGCGCGGCGGCGAACCGGTGGCGATGGTCAAGCCCTTCCGCCGCGGCTTCTTCAGCCGCGTGGGCCTCAACGTCGGCGCCCCGGTGGCGCCGGCCGAGGTGCGGCCCGAGCTGCTGCAGCAGCGCGTGGGCGGGCTGCTGAGTCCCTGAGTCGGGGACTGCACGCACGGACAGGCCGCCTTCGGGCGGCCTTTCTCTTGAGGGGCGAGATACCCCGAAAAGTATCCGTTGGAGATACCGCCGGAGCCGAAACGCTGAACCGGTCGAATCATTCGAGTCCCGCGGCGCGGGGGCGGACCATCATCCGCCCACCTTCACTACGCCGCGAGGCACTCATGCAAACTCACATAGCCAACACCATCACCAACGCCCCGGTCCAGCGCGACACGCGGGCCTGGCAGTTCCAGGTCTGGGCGTCCTTCGCGATCGCCGTCTTCCTCTGCGCGACCGGCCTGAGCTGGCTGCCGGGCGAGGCACTGGACCGGGCCTTCATGGTGATGGGCTATGTGTTCTGCCTGAGCACCGCCTTCGTGCTGTCGAAGTTCGTGCGCGACAACCAGCATGCCGCCGGCCGCGACCTGCCGATGTGGAAGCTGGTCGTCTGGGGCAGCTTCTTCGTCGCCATGCTGCTGACCGGCTGGGGCCTGCTGCGCATGGAGGTCAACGACACCTACAAGGCCTTCCTCGGCGTGAGCTGGCTGTTCCTGATCAGCTCGGCCTTCACGCTGGCCAAGACCCTGCGCGACCGCCACGAGGCCGACCTCGCCGAAGCCCGCCTGCAAGGCCGCCGCGCCGCCCGCGCCGAAGCCGCCCAGACCCCGGCCGCCGAATGACCGCCCGCAACCGCCCGCAACCGCACGCAAGGAGCCCGCTCATGAACACCGCTTTCGCCCGCAAGTCCCTGGCCACCGTCCTCGTGGCCGCCTGCACCGCCTTCGCCGCGTTCGCGGCCCCCGTGGCCCGCGCCCAGAGCGACGCCTCCGTCGCGCTGTCGATGCTGCCCGTGGCCTCGGTGCTGGTCGGCGCCTCCGCGGTCGGTGCCGCCGGCGCCTCGGCCGCCAGGGCCAGCGAAGTGCCGGCCGCGCTCTCGGTCGGAGGCTCGGTCCTCACCGTGGTCGCCGTCGAGGCCTCGGCCGACGGCACGGTCTACGTGCTCGAACGCACCGCCGACGGCGCGCGCGCCAGCGTCAAGGTGGCGGGCCGCGTGGCGCAGGGCGCCTCGACCGCGGTCGGCACCGCCATCGTCGTCAGCGTGATCGGCACCGGCGTCGTGCTCTCGGCCGCGGGCGAGGTGCTGGCCTTCGTGCCCAACGCCATCGGCCGTGCGCTGCTGGCCAACGAGAGGCTGTCGTGAAGCGCGTCGCCTTCCTGGCGCTGGCCGCGTTCGTCGTGGCCGCCGCGACGACGCAGGCGCAGGCCGGCCGCTCGTGCGAGCAGGTCAAGCCCGGCGCCGCGCTGATCGCCAAGGGCATGGAGCTGGCCGAGCGCACCTCGCAGCAGCTCGACGCCAGCGGCGCGCGCGTCGTCGTGCTGGCGCGTGCCGGCCAGGACCTCAGCAAATACGGCCTGCGCTACTCGCACTTCGGCCTCGCCTACAAGACCGAGGCCGGCCCGTGGCGCGTGGTGCACAAGCTCAACCAGTGCGGCACGGCCGTGGCGGCGGTCTATCGGCAGGGGCTCGGCGAGTTCTTCCTCGACGACCTCTGGCGCTACGAGGCCGCCTGGGTCGTGCCCACGCCGCAGGTGCAGGCGCAGCTGCTGGCCGCGCTGCAGGAGCCGACGCCGCGCCTGGTGCGGCTGCATGCCGCGCCCTACAGCGTCGTCAGCTATGCCTGGGGCCGGAAGTACCAGCAGTCGAACCAGTGGGCGCTCGAGACGCTGGCCGCCGCGATGGAACCCGCCACCATCGCCAACCGCTCGCAGGCGCAGGCCTGGCTGCAGTTCAAGGGCTACGAGCCCACCACCTTGAAGCTCGGCCCGCTGACCCGCCTGGGCGGGCGTGTCGGCTCGGCCAACATCGCCTTCGACGATCACCCCAACGACAAGCGCTTCTCGGACCGCATCGAGACCGTGACCGTCGATTCGGTGTTCGAATGGCTGCAGCGCGCGGGCCTGGGCGCGGCGCCGGTGGGGTTCAAGCTGTGAGCGCGGCCCGCGCGAGAAGAATGGAAGGAACGACGACATGAGCAAATCCCTGCGCCTCTCCGAGAAATGGTTCCGCCGCGGCCTCTGGCTGGTGGCGCTGGTGTTCGCGGGCTTTTTGATCGGGCTGGGCAGCACCATCGTGGGCGACCTACCGCAGGTCGAGCGCGTGCGCACCATCGAGGACTTCATCGACCACCGCGCGGCCGATCCGCTGCGCGCCACCGTCAAGGCCTCGGAGGGGGCCGAGCTGCAGGCCTCGCGCGACCTCGACCAGATCCGGCTGCAGCTGCAGGCGGCGCAGCAGGCCGGCGCCAATGCGCGCGAGACCTTCGGCAACTGGATCGCCACGCGCCGCGCCACCGCGCAGCCCGACCAGGATCCCGAGCTGATCGCGCGCACCAAGGCGCTCGATGCCATCAAGCAGAAGGAGGAGGCGGTGCAGCGCCAGGTCAATGCGCAGCAGCAGCGCATGCTCGACGCGCGCCAGGCCGAGCAGCGCGCGCGCACCGCGCTGGCCGAGCTGGAGCGCGACGCGCAGCTCAAGCTCGACGCCGAGTACCGCCGCATCGAACTGCGCGTGTTCGCCTACCGGCTCGCGCTCACGCTGCCGCTCCTGGTGGTCGCGGGCTGGCTGTTCGTGAAGAAGCGCAAGAGCACCTGGTGGCCCTTCGTCTGGGGCTTCATCCTGTTCGCGCTGTTCGCCTTCTTCGTCGAGCTGGTGCCCTACCTGCCGAGCTACGGCGGCTACGTGCGCTACGCGGTGGGCATCGTGATCACGGTGCTGGTGGGGCGCTACGCGATCGTCGCGCTCAACAACTACCTGGCGCGCCAGAAGCTGGCCGAGCAGCAGCCCGACCAGGTGCGGCGCGAGGAGCTGAGCTACGACACCGCGCTGGCGCGGCTCGACAAGGGCGTGTGCCCCGGCTGCGAACGGCCGGTGGACCTGAAGAACACCGCGATCGACTTCTGCCCGCACTGCGGCATCGGCCTGCACGACCACTGCGAGGTCTGCGAGACGCGCAAGAGTGCCTTCTCGCGCTTCTGCCATGCCTGCGGTGCCTCGGCTGCGGCGTCGGAACCGGACGCAAAATCCTTCACGCCCCGGACCCCGCCGCAACCCGCGACCTGAGAAGGGCGGTCACGCGCTCGTGCTACAACCGCCCGCTGCGCCGCGTTCGCGGCCGCAGCCCGGTCCGTTCCATGCCTCACCTCGAAGGAGTACGCGCAATGAGCATCTTCGGCAGCATCCTTTCCAAGATCTTCCCGTCCGCGCAGGCCGCGCAACCGCCGGCCGCGGCACCCTGCCCCCCGCCGCGCCGGCGCCCGCGGGCGCACCGGCCGCCGCGGCACCGCCGCCGGCCATCACGGTGGTCGACGTCGAGGCCCTGCTCGACGGCATGCCGGGCGCGAAGCAGCTCAACTGGCGCACCTCCATCGTCGACCTGATGAAGCTGCTGGGCCTGGACAGCAGCCTCGACGCGCGCAAGCAGCTCGCGGCCGAACTGAGCTACGGCGCCGACACCAGCGACAGCGCCAAGATGAACATCTGGCTGCACCGCCAGGTCATGACCAAGCTGGCCGCCAATGGCGGCAAGGTGCCGGCCGAACTGCGCGACTGATCCGCGCTGTTTCCACCATGCAAACAGCCCGGCATTGCCGGGCTGTTTGCTTTGGAGGCGCGAAGAAGGCTTCAGGTCCAGCCCGCGTCCACCACGTAGTCCTGCGCCGTGCACATGCGCGAATCGTCGGCCGCCAGGAACAGCGCCATCGCCGCGATGTCCTCGCCCATCACGCGGCCCGGCAGGCACTGGGCCGTGTCGATCTCCGCGCCCGACTCGGGCTTGACCCACAGCCGCAGCTGCCGCTCGGTCATCACCCAGCCCGGCACGATCGTGTTGACGCGGATGTTCTGCTTGCCCAGGTCGCGCGCCAGCGAGCGCGTGAGGCCGCGCACGGCCGCCTTGCAGGCCTGGTAGACCGGATAGCCGCGGCCCTTCATCATCCAGCTGACCGAGCCGAAGTTGACGATCGAGCCGCCGCCCAGCGCGCGCATGTCGGGCGCCACCGCCTGCGCGGCGAAGAACTGGTGCTTGAGGTTCACGGCCACCAGCCGGTCGAAGTCCTCGTCGGTGACGTCGGCCATCTCGTGGCGGCGGTCGTTGGCCGCGTTGTTGAGCAGCACGCCCACCGGCCCGAAGCGCGAGCGCACCGCATCGATGGTGGCGCCCAGCGCGGCCGTGTCGGTCACGTCGCAGGGCAGGAACAGCGCGGGATGGTCGCCCTGCAACCGGCCCGCGAGCGCCTGGCCCGCGGCGGCGTCGATGTCGCAGAAGCCGACCTTCGCGCCCTGCGCATGGAAGGCCCGCACCAGCGCTTCGCCGATGCCGCTCGCACCGCCCGAGATGAAGACGGTGCGCTGGGCGAGCGAGGGATAGCGCGCGGTGTAGGGCGAGGGTGCGGTGCTCATGGCGTGGAAGACGACAGCCTGGAAGCCCGCGAGGTTAGCGCGGAACGCCCGTCGCGTCTCAGACCCCGCGCGCGCGCTCGGACTTGAAGCGCGCCCGGAATGCCGTGAACGTTCCCGCGTCGAGCGCCTCGCGGATCTCGCGCATCAGATTCAGGTAGTAGTGCAGGTTGTGGATGGTCGTGAGCATCGGCCCGAGCATCTCGCCGCAGCGGTCGAGGTGATGCAGGTAGGCGCGGCTGAAGCCCTCGCGCCCGCCGTCGTTCCAGCTCACGCCCGAGCTGCCCGCGCAGGCGTGGCAGGTGCAGCTCGGATCGATGGGCTGCGGGTCGCTCTTGTGGCGCGCGTTGCGCATCTTGAGGTCGCCGAAGCGCGTGAACAGCGTGCCGTTGCGCGCATTGCGCGTGGGCATCACGCAGTCGAACATGTCGACGCCGTCGGCCACGCCCTGCACCAGGTCCTCGGGCGTGCCCACGCCCATCAGGTAGCGCGGCTTGTTCGCGGGCAGCCGGTGCGGCGTGTGGCCCATGATGTGCAGCATCTCCTCCTTGGGCTCGCCCACGCTCACGCCGCCGATGGCGTAGCCGGGGAAGTCCAGCTCGACCAGCGCCGCCAGCGATTCCTCGCGCAGGTTCTCGAACATGCCGCCCTGCACGATGCCGAACAGCGCGTTCGGGTTCGACAGGCGCTCGAATTCCGTCTGGCAGCGCTTGGCCCAGCGCAGGCTCAGCTCCATCGAGATGCGCGCCTCGGCCTCGGTCGTGATGTGGCCCTTGGTGTCGTAGGGCGTGCACTCGTCGAACTGCATCACGATGTCGCTGTTGAGGACGGTCTGGATCTGCATCGAGACCTCGGGCGTGAGGAACAGCTTGTCGCCGTTGACCGGCGACGCGAACTTCACGCCCTCCTCGCTGATCTTGCGCATCGCGCCCAGCGACCAGACCTGGAAGCCGCCCGAGTCGGTGAGGATGGGCTTGTTCCACTTCTCGAAGGGGTGCAGCCCGCCGAAGCTCTGCATCACGTCCAGGCCCGGGCGCATCCACAGGTGGAAGGTGTTGCCCAGGATGATCTGCGCACCCATCTCCTCGAGGCTGCGCGGCATCACGCCCTTGACGGTGCCGTAGGTGCCCACGGGCATGAAGATCGGCGTCTGCACCACGCCGTGGTTGAGCGTGAGCGTGGCGCGGCGCGCGTGGCCCTCTTGACGCAGTACCTGGAACTTAAGCCCGTTTTCCATAGATTTCAAAAAACTGTTTGACCTGCGCTTCGGCGTGCGCGAACGATGGGATAAGGCGGAGACTGGATAAGTCCATCAGCTCTGCCACACGATGTCTTGCTGCCTCGGGTTTGAACTGTCGTTTGCGTCTACCTGTTCGATCCGAGGCCGAAACCAGTGCTTCGAAGAGTTTGGCCTTGGGATCTGTCAATTTCTCAATGGACTTGGGAGGAGGCAACTGCAGCGGAGAATTTCCATCCGGGTTGCCCGCAGCCGCTCGAATTGCCTTTGAGTCAAGCAGCAACCAACTTTCTGTCATGCGGACCGGTATCAGACAGATGTGCGATGTGGGTATTCGCACCTGCTTTGCAGCTTGTTCGATCTCCTGCTGTCTCGTAGCAGGAGGGGCCGCTTCCGCATCTCGATGAATGAACAACAGATCGCAAGGATAAAGCTGCAGAACGCGGGGAAGCCGCGCAGTTAATGGACCGCGATGCAAGCCTTCGGCGAACAGAATACGATGAGGAATCGGGCTCCATTCGTCGAGCAAAAACTGCACTACGGGAAGAAGCGTTCGATCAGAGGTGCCATCGGTGACCAATGTTGCAGTAAGTGTTCTCATTGCAGGCACGCCACGCTTCAGGGTCCTTGAAAGAGGTCGATGGTTTCGGGAAGGTGATCCCGCACCAGTTTGTTAGCCCCCTTCGGTTTCGACGGAAGACGGTTTCCAGACAAGTAGGCGTGCAACTCTCCCCGGGTAATGATGCTTGACGGCTGCTGCGTCGTCGAGGACTTCGTTCTCCATGTTCCATTGATAGGCTTGAAGTTGGCGAACGATTGAGCTTTCAGGCGAACCGTTTCGGCAAAAAGAAGTTCATCATCAAGAAGCTCGGCTACAACAAGCGGAGAGTGCGTGTTGATGATCACTTGTCGGAGATTAAGCTGACTCGCAAGCTCGGCTGGAGAAAGATCTGCATCCGACAACTCGCGAACTAACTTGAGCATCTCCGGAATTCGCTGTGGGTGAATACCATTCTCTGGTTCTTCCAGACAAACAAGACCACTCGCATCCGGATCATTCGATAGCACTGCGAGCGCCAAAAACCGCAGCGTGCCGTCCGACAAGGAGCTTGCAGAATATGGGCGCTTGTCGCTCATGGTCACCGAGAGCGTACGCTGTTGACGCGTCTGATCGGTATCGACATCTAGAGATTCGACGCCGGGAATCAGGTCAGCGAGTCGATTTGCGATATCTCCATAGCGACCGAGTCGAAATAGAGTGTTCGGGAGATGCTCGCCAGTAGGAGACAGCGACGAGTCTCCAAAAATGTCATCGGGCGCCCGAAGAGCGGTTGGCTCCAACTGCAGCATCCGCCACGATTGCATCTCTCTTCGAACTGCAAGCGCTGTGGGGTGGGATGAGAGATTGACGCCGGATAGCACGGTTTGGGGGCTCTTCTGCGCGAAGATTCGCTGGGGGTTGCCCCTTCCACCTCCATCGCCTCTCAGGAGAATTGCCGTGTCGGTCCCCGTGTTGTCCGTTTCGATGAATGGAGACGTCCGCGGACCCGGTCCGAAGACGATTTTCTTGTTTTTCGCGAGCTCCGCCCCTCCTTCGAACTGAAGGAATTTCTGGGCATCGCTCGATGGTTTTGCGCGAAGCTCTTCTTTCTCTATGTAGACCGGATCCTTTGATGGCCCCGAAACCGCATCTGAGTTCAAACGGAGGACGAGCGTGTACTCCACCAATGTTGCAGTGGGTCTGGCTTTTCGATCGAAGTCATCGACGACTTCATTGGGAATGATCAGTTCGGCAAGAAACTCCATGCGTAGCGCATCAGATCCTTTTTCTCTAAAAAAGAGCGAGGCAAAGTCTGACGCTCGGCCATGTGTCCCCCGAACGTTGCTGCAGGCCTTGATGATTGGCATCGATGCCAAGTCGCTCAAGAACGTGATGGCATCAAAAAGATTTGACTTTCCCACACCGTTTGCGCCTGCGATACAGGTGAACAACCCAAATTGGATGTCGATATCACGTAAGTTCTTAAATCCCGAAACTTTTAGGCGAGTGAGCATTTCATTCTCCGGAGCTGTTCTGAGATGCCTGACAAAGGTAGAGGTGGGATCAAAAAATCGATCTATTCTGACCGCTTGCTGTAGGAGCTAGCGCGCTCCAACAGCATCGCATCGCCATAGCTGAAGAAGCGATAGCGCTGCGCGATGGCGTGCGCATAGAGCGCCATCACGCGCTCGTAGCCCGCTAGGGCCGAGACCAGCATCATCAGCGTGCTCTTGGGCAGGTGGAAGTTGGTGATCAGCAGGTCGACGTGCGCGAAGGCGAAGCCCGGCGTGATGAAGATGCGGGTGTCGCCCGCGGCCTCGCCGCTCCTGGCCCATGACTCGAGCGTGCGCACGGTGGTCGTGCCCACGGCCACGATGCGGCCGCCGCGCGCCTTGCATTCGGCGATGGCGCGCTGCGTGGCCTCGGGCACCTCGTAGCGCTCGGCATGCATGGTGTGCTCGGCGATGTTCTCGGTCTTCACCGGCTGGAAGGTGCCGGCGCCCACGTGCAGCGTGACGTTGGCGCGCTGCACGCCGCGCGCCTCGAGCGCGGCCAGCAGGCCCTCGTCGAAGTGCAGCGCGGCGGTGGGCGCGGCCACGGCGCCGGGCACGCGCGCGAACACGGTCTGGTAGCGGCGCTCGTCCTCGGCCGAGTCGTCGTGCGTGATGTAGGGCGGCAGCGGCACGTGGCCGCAGCGCTCCATCAGCAGGTAGGGGTTCTCGCCCGTGTCGCTCTCGAAGGCGAAGCGGAACAGGGCGCCGTCCTCCTCGGGCCAGCGGCCGAGCAGGGTGGCGCGGAAGCCGCCGACCATCTGCAGCGTGGTGCCCACGGGCGGCTTCTTGCTGACCTTCATGTGGGCCACCACCTCCTGCCCCTGCAGCACGCGCTCGACCAGCAGCTCGAGCTTGCCGCCGGTCGGCTTCTCGCCGAACAGGCGCGCCTTGACGACGCGGGTGTCGTTGAAGACCAGCAGGTCGCCCTCGCGCAGCAGCGAGGGCAGGTCGCGAAAGATGCGGTCGGACGGTGCGGGGCCGGTGCCGTCGAGCAGGCGGGACGCGGTGCGTTCGGTGGCCGGGTGTTGCGCCACCAGCTCGGGCGGCAGGGCGAAATCGAAATCGGAGAGCGTGAAGGCGCGCATGATGCTTGAGGGCCGGACGGGCCCGTTCCAAGAAGGTGGCCGCGAGGGGCCGTTCGGAGAGCGAGGCGGCGATTGTCCCATGGCGCGAAAACCGTCCGCCGCCGCGGGGTCGGGCCAGAGCCGGCGAGGCAGAATCGCCGCATGGTCGATACACATGCAGCGCGCGTCACGCCGGAGGCCGGGTCCGCGCCCGGACCCTCCGAGGGCGAGCTCTTCAAGAAGATCCTCGGCGCCGCCTGGCAGGGCCTGCATGCCGACATCCGCCGCCGCTTCGACAAGAACCCCTCGCCCGGCAAGGCGCTGCATTACCGGGGCCGGCTCAGCGAACTGCGCTGCTCGCGCTTCGGCCGGCTGCTGGGCCACCTCACGCAGCCGCTGATCCAGGGCGCGCTGATCCCCTACAGCGACGCCGACTTCCCGGTCGAGATCCAGGTCTACGCGAAGCCCGGCGACCCCGCGATCTACAAGCAGCGCATCTACCGGCTGCACGGGCGCCGGCCGATCCAGTTCACCAGCTTCATGCGCGAGAGCGAACGCGGCGAGGTGCTCGAGTACGTCGGCATGGGCCTGGGCATGAAGCTGGTGCTCAGCGTGGAGAACGGCAGCCTGCATTTCCGCAGCGACGGCTACTTCTGGCAGCTGTTCGGCTGGCGCCTCCCCCTGCCGGGCCTGCTCACGCCGGGCAAGACCTTCCTCTGGCACCACAACGAGACGCCCGAGCGCTTCAACATCCGCATCGAGATCCGCCACCCGCTGATGGGCACCACCTTCACCCAGGTCGGCGTGTTCGAGGAAGTGTCCGCCCCCGCATGATCGACACGCACCTGCTGGCGCTGCAGCTGATGGCGGCCCAGGGCGCGCTCGGCGCCTTCGACACGCTCTACCACCACGAGGGCACCGAGGCCCTGCCGCGGCGCGCCTCGGCCGGGCGCGAGCTCGCGATCCACGCCACGCGCTCGTCGATCTACTGCCTGCTGTTCATCGGCCTCTCGTTCTGGGCCTGGCATGGCGCCTGGGCCTGGGTGCTGCTCGCGGTGTTCGGCGTCGAGATCGTGCTCACGCTGTGGGACTTCGTGGTCGAGGACCGCAGCCGCCTGCTGCCGGCCACCGAGCGCGTCACGCACACGGTGCTGGCGATCAACGCGGGCGCCTTCATCGCGCTGCTGGCGCTGGCGGCCGTCGGCTGGGCCGCCGAGCCGACCGCGCTCGCCTGGCAGCCGCAGGGCTGGCTCGGCGCCTTCCTCGCGCTGTGCGGCGTGGGGGTGGGCGTGTCGGGGCTGCGCGATGCCTTCGCGGCGCGCGCGCTGTGCGGCGCCGGCGCCAGGCGCGGCTGCGCGAGACCGAGGCGCCGGTGCGCTTCGGCGCGCGGCCGCGGCGCGTGCTGGTCACGGGCGGCACCGGCTTCATCGGCCAGATCCTCGTGCGCCATCTGCTGGCCGACGGCCATGCGGTCACGGTGTGGACGCGCGACGCGCGCGCGGCGGCCTGGAACTTCGGCGGCGCGGTGCGCTGCGTGCAGTCGCTGGCCGAGCTGCCGGCGGCCGAGGAGATCGAGGTGGTCGTCAACCTCGCGGGCGCGCGCATCCTCGGCGCGCGCTGGAGCGAGCGGCGGCAGCGCCAGTTGCTGGCCAGCCGCGAGGGCCTGACGCGGCAGCTGGTCGAATGGATGGCCGCGCGCCCGCGCAAGCCCTGGCTGCTGCTCTCGGGCTCGGCCATCGGCTACTACGGCGTGCAGCCGCAGGGCGATGCCACCGCGCTCGACGAGGACGCGCCGCCACAGGACATCTTCATGTCGCGCCTGTGCCAGCGCTGGGAACAGGCGGCGCAGGCCGCGGTCGCGCTGGGCGTGCAGGTGGCCTGCATGCGCTTCGGCTTCGTGCTGGGCCACCAGGGCTCGCTGCCGCAGCTGCTGCTGCCGGTGCGGCTCGGTGTCGGCGGGCGGCTGGGCAGCGGGCGGCAGTGGCTGTCGTGGGTGCATGTGCACGACCTGGTGCGCGCGCTCGCGCATGCCTGGAGCCAGATCGAACGCGAAGGCGGCACGCCGGCCGCGCGCGCCTTCAACGTGACCGCGCCGCAGGCGCTGAGCCAGCACGACTTCACGCGCGTCGCGGCCAGCGTGCTGCATCGCCCCTGCTGGATGCCCACGCCTGCGGCGCCCGTGAAGCTGCTGCTCGGCGAGCAGGCCGACCTGCTGCTCGAAGGCCAGCGCGTGGTGCCCGCGCGGCTGCTGCGCGAAGGCTTCCAGTTCATGTTCCCCGATGCGCGCGGCGCCTTGACGGACCTTTGCCGTCCACGCTAGAAGACCTGTCCGTGCCCGCCAAGAAGAAAGCCTCCCCACCTGCCGCCGCGCCGAGCGCACCGGGCGTCGCCACGCCTGCACCCGCCGCACCCGCCGCGCCCGCCGCCCCGGCCGGCCCACCGGGCAGCGGCCTCAGCGTCGTGCAGCGCGCGCTGCGCAAGCTCGGCCTGGTGCGCGACATCGACTTCGCGCTCTACCTGCCGATGCGCTACGAGGACGAGACCCGCGTGGTGCGGCTGGCCGACACGCGCGACGGCGACACCGCGCAGATCGAGGGCGTGGTGACGGAGGCCGAGGTGGCCTACCGGCCGCGGCGCCAGCTCATCGTCACCATCGACGACGGCGGCGAGACCTGCCAGCTGCGCTTCTTCAACTTCTATCCCTCGCAGCAGAAGCAGCTCGCGGTGGGCGCGCGGGTGCGCGTGCGCGGCGAGGTGCGCGGCGGCTTCGTCGGGCGGCAGATGATGCATCCCACGGTCAAGGCCGCGGGCACCGCGCTGCCCGAGGCGCTCACGCCGGTCTACCCGACCGTGGCCGGCCTCGCGCAGCCGGTGCTGCGGCGCGAGGTGCGCTCGGGCCTCGCGCGCGCGGTGCTCGACGAGACCGTCCCGGTGCAGATCGGCCTGCGCGGCGCCTGGGACCTGCGCGCCGCGCTGAGCTTCCTGCACTATCCGACACCCGACGTGGCGATGGCCACGCTCGAGGACCACAGCCACCCGGCCTGGCAGCGCATCAAGGCCGAGGAGTTGCTGGCGCAGCAGCTGTCGCAGATGCAGGCGCGCATGGAGCGCGCGGCGCAGCGCGCGCCGATGCTCGACATGGCGGCCGCGCCCGTCGGCGGCAAGGGCTCGCTGCACGACGCGCTGCTGGCCGTGCTGCCCTTCGGCCTGACCGGCGCGCAGGCGCGCGTGGGCGAGGAGATCGCGCGCGACCTCGGGCGCGAGCTGCCGATGCACCGGCTGCTGCAGGGCGACGTGGGCTCGGGCAAGACAGTGGTGGCCGCGCTCGCGGCGGCGCGCTGCATCGACGCGGGCTTCCAGTGCGCGCTGATGGCGCCGACCGAGATCCTCGCGGCCCAGCATTTCGGCAAGCTGGTCGGCTGGCTCGATCCGCTGCTGGCCGAGCGCGGCCTGCGCGTGGCCTGGCTCACCGGCAGCCAGAAGAAGAAGGAGCGCGACGCCATGGGCGCGGCGGTCGAGAGCGGCGAGGCCGCGCTGGTGATCGGCACCCATGCCGTGATCTCCGAGAAGGTGCGCTTCCACAACCTCGCGCTGGCCATCATCGACGAGCAGCACCGCTTCGGCGTGGCGCAGCGGCTGGCGCTGCGCGGCAAGGCGCGCGACGAGCTCGAGCCGCACCTGCTGATGATGAGCGCCACGCCGATCCCGCGCACGCTCGCGATGAGCTACTACGCCGACCTCGACGTCTCCACGCTCGACGAGCTGCCGCCGGGCCGCACGCCCATCGTCACCCGGCTGGTGGCCGAGCATCGGCGCGACGAGGTGATCGCGCGCATCCAGTCGCAGATCGAGCAGGGCCGGCAGGTCTACTGGGTCTGCCCGCTGATCGAGGAGAGCGAGGCGGTCGACCTGCGCAACGCCACCGCCACGCGCGACGAGCTGGCCGACCTGCTCGGGCCGCAGGTCAACGTCGGGCTGCTGCATTCGCGCATGCCCACGGCCGAGAAGCAGGCGGTGATGGCGGCCTTCACCGCCAATGAGATGCACGTGCTGGTGAGCACCACGGTGATCGAGGTCGGCGTGGACGTGCCCAATGCCTCGCTGATGGTGATCGAGCATGCCGAGCGCTTCGGCCTGTCGCAGCTGCACCAGCTGCGCGGGCGCGTGGGCCGCGGCGCGGCGGCCTCGGCCTGCGTGCTGCTCTATGCGCCCGGCGACAGCGGCCGCGTCGGCGAGGCCGCGCGCGCGCGGCTGCGCGCGATGGCCGAGACCGGCGACGGCTTCGAGATCGCGCGCCGCGACCTCGAGATCCGCGGACCCGGCGAGTTCCTCGGCGCGCGCCAGTCGGGCGCGCCGCTGCTGCGCTTCGCCGACCTCACGACCGACACCTTGCTGCTCGACTGGGCACGCGAGCTCGCGCCGCGCATGCTCGAGCAGCATCCCGAGCTGGCGCGGCGGCACATCGACCGCTGGCTCGGCACCAAGGCCGAGTATCTGAAGGCTTGAGGCGATCAACGATCCGTTCGGGCTGAGCTTGGCCTGTCGTGAGCCTGTCGAACGATCGAAGCCGTGCGCGAGGCTTCGACAGGCTCAGCCTGAACGGGTGGAAGCGCTCAACTCGGCCGCCGCGTCAACGCCAGCAGGCAGCCGAAGCCGATCATCATGCTGCCGCTCACGCGGTTGAACCAGCGCATCGCGCGGCTGCCGCCGGCCAGCCGGCGCATGCGCGCGCCGAGCAGCGCATAGAGCGCGATCGCCACCACCTCGAAGACCAGGAAGGTCAGGCCCAGCAGCAGGTAGCTCGAGGCATAGGCGCCCGGCACCACGAACTGCGGGAAGAAGGCGGTGAACACCAGGATCGCCTTCGGGTTGCCCGCGGCGACGGTGAACTCCTGCCGCACCAGCACGCGCATCGGCGGCGGGCCCGCGAGCTCGCGCGCCTGCCGCGCCAGTTCGGGCGCGGGCGCGCGCAGCAGCCGGATGCCGATCCACACGAGGTAGGCGGCGCCGATCCACTTGACGACGTCGAAGGCCAGCTCGGACGCGACCAGCACCGCGCCCATGCCCAGGCCGGCGATCGCGATCATCAGCGCGAAGGCGACGAGGCGGCCGGCCGCGGCGGTCACGGCCTGCGCGATGCCGTAGCGCGCGCCGTTGCTCACCGAGAGCAGGTTGTTGGGGCCGAACGCCATGTTGATGGCGAAGCAGGCCGGCAGGAACAGCAGGTAGGCGGACAGGGTCATGGCGTCTGCGGTGGGAGGCGGGGGAGGCGACCATTATCCGCAGCGCCGCGGACCGCCGGCTTCAGCCGAAGGTGAAGGCATAGGCCTGCGCGCCGGGGTCGAGGAACTCGATCTCGAACAGCCGCTCGCGCGCGCCCTGCTGCTGGCGCACCAGCTGGTAGAGCCGCTGCGCGTCGACCGTGCCCAGCCCTTGCGCGTCGGTGTCGAAGCCGTGGTCGGCCAGCGGCGGCTGGCCGTCGATGCGCACGCGGAAGCGCACCGGCTTGCCGTCGGCCGCGGGGCCGAGCACCAGGTGCAGGTCGCGCGCCTGGAAGCGGTAGGCGATGCGTCCGCCCGGGCGCGCGAGCACCGCGCGCTCGGCATCGACCGCCCAGTCGCCCGCCAGCGCCCACTGGTTGATGCGCAGCGCGGCCGGCACCTGGTAGGCATGGGTGCGGCCCGCGACCAGCCCGCCCGGCGAGGCGAAGCCCTCGGCGCGTTCCTGGCCGATGTAGGTCTCGCCCGAGCGCACGGGCTCGGTGCCGGGCGCGGCCTGCGTGCCCAGCCCCTGCGGCGCGACCAGACCCGCGGCCACGCGCGACGGCCCGGCCTCGGCCAGCAGTTGCTGGATCACCTGCTCGGACTTCGCGTACTGGCCCTCGCCGAACAGCTGGTGGCGGATGCGCCCCTGCGCGTCGACGAAGTAGAAGGCCGGCCAGGCCTGGTTGCCGAAGGCGCGCCAGATCGCGTAGTCGCTGTCGACCGCGACCGGGAAGCCGATATCGAGGTCCTTGACCGCGCGGCGCACGTTGGCCGGGCGCTTCTCGAACGCGAACTCGGGCGTGTGCACGCCCACCACCACGAGGCCGGCGTCCCTGTACTTCTCGGCCCAGGCGCGCAGGTAGGGCAGGGTGCGCAGGCAGTTGATGCAGGAGTAGGTCCAGAAGTCGACCAGCACCACCTTGCCGCGCAGCGCCTCGGGCGTGAGCGGCGGCGAGTTGATCCACTCGGTGGCGCCGGCCAGCGCGGGGAACGGGCCCTGGTCGCGCAGGGGGCGCGGCGTGAAGGCGGGGGCGGGTGCTTCGGCGCTGACGCGCATCAGGCCGCCCTGGTCCTCGCGCGCGGACTGCGGCATGGCTTGCGGTGCGGCGGGCTTCGGCGGCCCGAGGCGATCGAGCAGCGCCTGTTCGAGCGCGTTGGTGCTGCCGCCCGAGAGCTGGCTCAGCAGGCCGGTGTCCAGCCCGAGCGCGATCGCGCCCACGCCCGCGAGCACCGCGGCGCCGGCCGCGCGGCGCAGCCATTCGCCGGTGCGCAGCGAGGCCTTCATGCGCGCGAACATCCGGTTGCCGAACAGCAGCGCGGCCGCCAGCGAGGTGCAGGCACCGGCCGCGTAGGCCAAGAGCAGCAGCGAGGTGCCGGCGCTGGCGCCATTGAGCGCGGCGCCGGTCAGGATCAGGCCCAGGATCGGGCCCGCGCAGGGCGCCCACAGCAGGCCCGTGCCCACGCCCAGCAGCAGCGGCGTGAACGCCGAGCCGCCGGTGGGCGCATCGGCCAGCCGCAGCCCGAGCGCCACCAGCGGCCGGCTCAGCCGGTCGGCCAGCGCGGGCAGCAGCAGCGTGAGGCCGAACAGCGCGAGCAGCGCGATCGCCGCGTAGCGCCCCCACTCGTTGAGCGCCACCACCCAGCCGCCGCCCACGGCCGCGAGGGTGGCGACGGCCGCGAAGGCCAGCGCCATGCCCGCGAGCATCGGCAGACCGTGCGAGCGGAACGGGCGGTCGGCGCGCGCGAACACGAAGGGCAGCACCGGCAGGATGCAGGGGCTCAGGATGGTGAGCACCCCGCCGAGGTAGGCAACGATGAGAACGAGCATGGTGGCGCTCCTGGTTGGGTCGTGGGTGGATCGGTGGGGAAGGGGCGTGCGCATCCCCCGCGGCCTCGCGTCGCGCGGCCGCCGTCGGATGTCGCCGTGGTGGGTTGTGTGCGCTCAGTCGCCCGGCGCGGGCCGCGTGCCCAGCAGCAGGCTGGCCTCGAGCCCGCCCTCGGGCCGGTTGGCCAGCCGCAGCTGCGCGCCCATCGCGGTCGCGAGCTGCTGCGCGATCGCGAGGCCGAGGCCGGTGCCGCCGGTGTCGCGGTTGCGCGAGCTCTCGACGCGGTAGAAGGGCTTGAGCACCGCGTCGAGCTCGTCGGCCGGGATGCCCGGGCCGTTGTCGACCACCGCGATGCGCAGCTGGCCGCCGGCGGCCTCGGGCTGCACGCGCACGCTGACCTCGGTGCCGAACTTGAGCGCGTTGTCGATCAGGTTGGCGAGGATGCGGCGCAGCGCGTTGGGCCGGGTCACGATCGGCGTGCCGGCGCGGCCCTCGAGCCGCACCGGCTGGCCCGCGTCCTCGTAGTCGGCCAGCATGCTCTGCACCAGCGCATCGGCATCCACGCGCAGCGGCGGCTCGGTCGCGCCGTGCAGCGTGCGCGCATAGGTCACGCCCTCGCGCACCAGCGACTTCATCGCGTCGAGGTCCTGGCGGAACTTGTCGCGGTCGGGTGTGGCGTCCATCAGCTCGGTGCGCAGCCGCATGCGCGTGATCGGCGTCTGCAGGTCGTGCGAGATCGCGGCCAGGATCTCGACGCGCTCCGACATGTAGCCCGAGATGCGCTGCTGCATCGCATTGAAGGCGCGCGCGGCATGGGCCACCTCGCTCGGGCCGTGCTCATCGAGCGGCCGGCCCTTGAGGTCGGGCCCGAGCTCGTCGGCCGCGCTCGCCAGCTGCGCCAGCGGCCGCGTGACCAGCCGCACCGCGGCCCAGGCGCACAGCGCCAGCACCAGCAGCTGCACCGCGAGGCCCCACACCAGCCAGGGCGACATCGGCATGTCGACCCGGCGCGCATGCACGATCAGCGCCGAGCCGTCGTGCAGCCGCACCTGGATCTCCAGGCCGCCGACGGGGTTGCCGACCTCGCCGATCTTCACGATCTCGAACGGGCGCATCGCGTCCATGATGGCCTCGCCGAACTGGCGCAGCGAGGCCGAGGCCGGCGCCTTGCCACCGGCCTCGCCGCCGAGCGTGAAGTGGTAGTTGCGCCGCTCCAGCCGCGCGAGCCAGTCCGCGCGCTCGCCGGCCGGCAGGCGGTCGAGGAGCGCCACCGAGCTCGCGATGTCGCGCTCGATGCCGATCATCATCAGCTCGCGCATCGCGAGGCCGCGCTCGTAGTTGATCGCGCCGAAGGTCAGGGCCTGCGCGATCGCGAGGCCGACCACGATGATCAGCGTGACGCGCGCGAACAGCGAGCGCGGGACCAGCCGGCGCAGCCCGCGGCGGACGGGGGCGGCCTGGCTGGCGGCGGGGCTGGCGGGGGTGGACATGGACGCCTTTATAGACGGGTGGAGGAAGGCGCCGGCATCGGCCGGCGCGTTGCGGCTCAGACCAGGCGCAGCGTCACGTCGATGTTGCCGCGCGTGGCCTTCGAGTACGGGCAGGTCTGGTGCGCCGCGTCGACCAGGCCCTGGGCCACCTCGCGGTCCAGGCCCGGGATGCTCACGTCGAGCCGGGCCTGCAGGAAGTAGCCGCCCGTGCCGCTGCCGAGGTCGACCTCGGCGTTCACGCTCAGGTCGGCCGGCAGCGCGATCTTCTGTTTGACGGCGGCCAGGCCCATCGCGCCGATGAAGCAGGCCGACCAGCCGGCCGCGAACAGCTGCTCGGGATTGGTGCCCTGGCCGGCGGAGCCGGGCGAGGACAGCTGGATGTCGAGCCGGCCGTCGCTGCTGCGCGCGCTGCCGTCGCGGCCGCCGGAGGTGGTGTGGGTCTTGCCGGTGTAGAGGACCTTGTCGATCTGGCTCATGGTGGTTCCTTGGATGGATGAAGAAGGGGTTGTTCGTCGAACGGAACGGATTCTTGGGCCGCGGCCACCCCCGCGGCGCGCCTTGCGTATGCCTGTGTATCCGCGCGAAAAACGCACACAGTACGTTTCACGTCCCCGGGGGCGGCCAGCCCCGAGTGCAACGGCATGTGGCGCTTCGCCGCGCCGGATACTTGGGCATACAAAAGCCGCTCTCGCGCGCCGGCCGGCGGCTACATTGCGCTGCACGACAACCCAGAGACCGCGCCATGAACACCAGGCCTTCCGACCACATCCTCATCGTCGACGACGACCGGGAGATCCGCGAACTGCTGAGCACCTACCTGGTGAAGAACGGCCTGCGCGTGGTGGCGGTGCCGACCGGGCGCCACATGCGCGCGGCGCTCGAGGACTCGGGGCCCTTCGACCTGATCATCCTCGACCTGATGCTGCCGGGCGAGGACGGCCTGACCCTGTGCCGCGACCTGCGCACCGGCAAGTACAAGGCCACGCCGATCCTGATGCTGACCGCGCGCAGCGAGGAGGCCGACCGCATCCTCGGCTTGGAGATGGGCGCCGACGACTACCTGGCCAAGCCCTTCTCGGCGCGCGAGCTGCTCGCGCGCATCCGCTCGGTGATGCGCCGCACCCGCATGCTGCCGCCCAACATGGGCTCGGCCGAGGCCGCGCGCAAGCTGGTGTTCGGCGAATGGCAGGTCGACACGGTGGAGCGCCACCTGCTCGACGAGAGCGGCACCATGGTCGCGCTCAGCGGCGCCGAGTACCGGCTGCTGCGCGTGTTCCTCGACCATCCGCAGAAGGTGCTGAGCCGCGACCAGCTGCTGAGCCTGACCCAGGGCCGCGAGGCCGAGCTGTTCGAGCGCTCGATCGACCTGCTGGTGAGCCGGCTGCGCCAGCGCCTGCGCGACGATGCGCGCGAGCCGCGCTACCTGAAGACGGTGCGCAGCGAAGGCTACGTGCTGGCCGCGGCGGTCGAGGCGCGCGACTAGGCGCCTTTTCGCTTCGAGGGACCCGTCGCCGAACGGGTCGAGATGCATTGGCAGTTCGTCGGCTGGCGGACTTCGTGCGCGAAGCCGCCCGCGAGGAACAGCAGGGCGAACCAGAGCTTCTTCATCTCAGGACGCCGGCGCGGGTTCGGCCAGCAGTGCCTGGATCTTCTTCTCGGTAGCTCCGTAGCTGCCCTCGCCGAAGTGCGAATAGACGATGCGGCCCTGCTTGTCGATCAGGTAGACGGCCGGCCAGTACTGGTTGCGGAAGGCCTTCCAGGTGCCATAGCCGTTGTCCTGCGCCACCGCATGACGGATCTGCAGGCGCTGGATCGCGTCCTTCACGTTCTGCGTCGACTTCTCGTAGGCGAACTCGGGCGTGTGCACGCCGACCACGACCAGCCCCTGGTCCTTGTACTTCGCGTCCCAGTCCTTGACGTAGGGCAGGTGGTTCAGGCAGTTGATGCAGGTGTAGGTCCAGAAGTCGACCAGCACCACCTTGCCGCGCAGCGCGGCCATGTCCAGCGGCGGCGAGTTGAGCCAGGTGTCGATGTTGGTGAAGGCCGGCGCGGGCGCGGCCTGCGCGGCGGGGATGTCGCCGCCGCCGGGTGGCGCGGCGAGGGTGACGAAAGCCACCGAGGCGGCGATGGCGGCGGCGATGGCGAGCGGTGCGGCGGGGATGCGCATGGCGGTTCCTTCGGGTGAGAAAGAGGCGGTGGAAGAATCGATGCGGCGATTCTTCGACGCCCGCCACCGCTGCCGCGCGTGCTGCGTATGCCTGTGTATCCGCGGGACGCAAGCCGCACAGTACGTTGCACGCTGCTAGCTGTTGAGCGTGAACCCCGTCTGCTTCACCACCGCCTGCCAGCGCGCGATCTCGTCGTTCAGGTGCTTCGCGAAGGCCTGGCTGCCGCGCGGCATCGGATCGATGAAGGCATCGGCCAGCCGGGTCTTGACCTCGGGCAGGTCGAGCACCTTGGCGAGCGCGGCATTGAGGCGCTGCTGCACGTCGGCGGGCGTCTTCGCGGGCACCATGAGGCCGTACCAGACGCTGCCGACGATGCCGGGCGCGCTCTCCGCGAAGGTCTGCACCTGCGGCAGCTTGGGATCGCGCGCCGTGCTCGCGATGGCGAGCACCTTGAGCCGCTTCGCCTCGATGTGCGGCATGCAGGCCGGCACCGAGTTGATCACCATCGGCACCTGGCCGCCGATGGCGTCGGTCAGCGCGAGCGCGCCGCCCTTGTACGGCACGTGCACCAGCTCCATCCCGGTCTTGAGCTTGAGCAGCTCGTAGAGCAGGTGCGGCGCCGAGCCCTGGCCCGGCGTGCCGACGCCGTACTGGCGCACCTGCTCGCGCGGCAGCGCCAGCAGTTCCTTGAGCGAGTTGGCGGGAAGCGACGGGTGCGCCACCAGCAATTGCGGCGAGGAGCCGATCAGCGTGAGCGGCGCGAAGTCCCGGGTCGAATCGAAGGGCAGCCGCGGCTGCACCGCCGCGTTGGTGGCGTGCGCGGCATCGGCGATCAGCAGCGTGTAGCCGTCGGCCGCGCTCTTGGCCACGGCGTCGGTGCCGATCATGGCGGAGGCGCCGGCCTTGTTGTCGACGATGACGTTCCAGCCGCTGGACTCGGTCAGCTTCTGCGCCACCAGACGCCCGACCACGTCGGAGCCGCCACCGGGCGCATAGGGCACGACCAAGCGGATCGGGCGGCTCGGGTAGTCATTGGCGAAGGCGGGGCGGCTGAGCGACAGGGCCGCGGCCGAGAGGGAGGTGGCGACGAAGTCGCGGCGGGACAGGGTGGGCATGGTGGATCTCCTGGAAGGGGGCGGCTCAGCGGAGTAGGGCGTCGGCGGCGCGGCGGAAGGCGGCGATGGCGGTGTCGACGCCGGCGGTGTCGATGTGGCGGTGCGTCACGAGGCGCAGCCGGTGGCCGCCCCAGGCGCGCACCAGCACGCCGTGCTCGCGCAGCGCGCGGGTCCAGGCCGCGCTGTCGGGGCCGTTCGCGGGCAGGTCGGCGAGCACGATGTTGGTGGCGGGCGCGTTGGTGCGCAGCGCGCCGGGCCGGATGTCGGCCAGGCCCTCGGCCAGCCGCCGCGCCTGGCGGTGGTCGTCGGCGAGCCGGCCGACCATGGTCTCGATGGCCTCGAGCCCGGCCGCCGCGACCACGCCGATCTGACGCTGCGTGCCGCCGAGCATCTTGCGCAGCCGGCGCGCGCGTTCGATCGTCGCGGCGGTGCCGACCAGCACCGCGCCGGCCGGCGCGCTCAGGCCCTTCGAGAGGCAGACGGACACGCTGTCGGCGCAGCGCGCGATGGCGGCGGGCGCCAGCTCGAGCGCGACCGCCGCGTTGAACAGCCGCGCGCCGTCGAGGTGCACGCGCGCGCCCGCGCCCCGCGCGGCCTCCATCACCGCGCGCATGTGCTCGAGCGGCGGCACGGCGCCGCCCGCGTTCGCGTGCGAGGTCTCCATGCCGACGAGTTCGGTGCGCAGGCCGCCGGGGCGGCGCAGCGTGTGTTCCAGCTCGTCGAGGTCCATGGCGCCGGCCGTGCCCGCGATGCCGAGGTAGGCCAGGCCCGCGAGCGTGGCGCCGCCGCGCTCGGTCAGGAACATGTGGGCCGTGGCCTCGAGCAGCACCTGGCCCTGGCGCTCGGTCTGCGCGAGCACGGCCAGCAGGTTGCCCATGGTGGCCGTGGGCACGTAGAGGCCGGCCTCCTTGTCGAGCGTGCGCGCCACCAGCGCCTCGAGTTCGCGCGCGGTCGGGTCGCCGTCGAGGCCGTCGTCGCCCAGCGGCGCGCTGCGCATGCGTTCGTACATCGCGGGCGTGGGCCGCGTGACGGTGTCGCTGCGCAGGTCCACGCCGGGAGGATCGGAGGGTGCGTTCGTATCGGTGCCTGTCATGGCGGCGAGTATTCGCGCGCCGCCCGGATACGCAAAATTCCTTGTAGAGGGTGCGTCATACAATTTTGATATGACGACCCGCCGCATGACCCTCAAGCACATCGAG
This sequence comes from Variovorax paradoxus, assembly GCA_016806145.1. NCBI lineage: Bacteria > Pseudomonadati > Pseudomonadota > Betaproteobacteria > Burkholderiales > Comamonadaceae > Variovorax > Variovorax paradoxus. Next base: position 6,384,844 of record CP063166.1, on the reverse strand, counting down.
GCCTTCCGCATCGTCATGCAGACGGGCTCGATGACCGAGGCCGCGCGCCGGCTCCACACCTCGCAGCCCCAGGTCAGCCGGCTGGTGTCGCAGCTCGAGGCCATCGTCGGCTTCCTGCTGTTCGAGCGCCGCGGCACGCGCCTTCTGCCCTCGCTCGACGGCAAGCGCTTCTTCCAGGACGTGGAGAAGGCCTTCGTCGGGCTCGAGGGCCTGGAGGGCGCGGCCTCGAACATCCGCTCCTTCGGCGGCGACCGGCTCGCGGTGGCCGCCATGCCGCGGATCGCGGGCGGGCTGCTGAGCAAGGCCGTCGCGCAGTTCAAGGCCGAGCATCCCGAGACCCTGCTCACCATCCACTCGGGCGCGGCCGCCACCGTCAACACCTGGGTCAGCTCGGGCCTGTGCGAGCTCGGGCTGGCGATCCTCTACGGCGACGACGTGCCGGGCATGCAGGTCCAGACCCTGCTGACCATGGACTGCGTGGCCGTGCTGCCGATCGGGCACCGGCTCGCGAAGCGCAAGCAGGTCGCGGCCGCCGACCTCGAGGGCGAGGCCTTCGTCTCGTTCCCGCTGGGCAGCGCGCCGCGCGAACGCATCGACCGCGTGCTGGCGGCCGCGGGCGCCCGCACGCGCACGGTGCTGGAGTCGGATCTCGGTGCTTCCGTCTGCGCGCTGGTCGCCGCGGGCCTGGGCGTCAGCGTGCTCAACCCGCTGGCGGCGCTCGAGGAGCGGCGCAACCTCGAGCTCGCGGTGCGCGCCTTCGTGCCCGCGATCCCGGTGCGGCTCGCGCTGCTGCTGCCGCCCGATGCGCCGGATTCGCGGCTGGTGAGCGCCTTCGCGGACCAGGTGCGCGCGGTGATCGCGTCGGACCTCGAGGTGATCCGGCCGTACCGGCGCTGAGGCCACCGGCTGCGCCAGCTCGGCGTTGGCCGAGATGCGCTGGATCGCCTGCGGCGGCTGTCCGAAGGCGCGCAGGAAGGCCTGCCGCATGCGCTCGCGGTCGCCGAACCCGGTTTCGCGCGCGATCACCTCGATCGGGCCCCGCAGAAGGAATCGGCCAGCACCATCCCGGCCGCGCGCTATGGTCTGGCGCGCTGAGTCCTCCTTTCTTCTTCTTTTCAGGAGCCCCGCATGCCGTACCTCCAGCTGGACGTCAACGACAACTACCCGAGCGAGCTCAAGCAGCGCCTGGCCGAACGCATGAGCCGCACCTACGCCGAGATGATGTCGGTGGACATCCGCCGCATCAGCGTCGCGGTGCGCGAGCTCGGCGAGGGCGGGCTCTGGCGCATTCCCGATCCGGAGGGCCCGCCGGTGCCGGTCGCGCTGATGATGCTGGACATCCGCCACGGCCGGCCGCCCGAGCTGCGCATGGCGCTCGCCAAGGCGCTGTGCGCCCACTGCATCGAGCTGCTGGGCCTGCGCGAGGATCGGCTCAACGTCGAGTTCACCCAGCACACGGGCGACGAGATGTACCACCCCACGCTCGGCGGCTACAGCCCGGACTGGACGCCCGGCGAGTCCTGACGCGTGCCGCTTCGGTGGCGCCCGACCCCTGGCGGCGAGCGGTCACGGTGCCTTGCGCATAATTGACGCAAGCTATGACCCTCACCGAACTCAAATACATCGTTGCCGTGGCCAGGGAGCGCCATTTCGGCAAGGCGGCCGAAGCCTGCTACGTGTCCCAGCCCACGCTCTCGGTGGCCATCAAGAAGCTCGAGGACGAACTCGAAGTCAAGCTCTTCGAGCGCAGCGCCGGCGAAGTCACGGTCACGCCGCTCGGCGAGCAGATCGTGCAGCAGGCCCAGAGCGTGCTCGACCAGGCGGCCAGCATCAAGGAGATCGCCAAGCGCGGCAAGGACCCGCTGGCCGGGCCGCTGAACCTCGGCGTGATCTACACCATCGGGCCCTACCTGCTGCCCGACCTCGTGCGCCAGGTGATCGCGCGCACGCCGCAGATGCCGCTGGTGCTGCAGGAGAACTTCACCGTCAAGCTGCTCGAGATGCTGCGCGCCGGCGAGATCGACTGCGCGATCATGGCCGAGCCCTTTCCCGATACCGGCCTCGCGATGGCGCCGCTGTACGACGAGCCCTTCGTGGCGGCGCTGCCGGTCAAGCACAAGTTCGCCGACCGCGAATCGATCACCTCCGAAGAGCTGCAGAGCGAGACCATGCTGCTGCTGGGCACGGGCCACTGCTTTCGCGACCACGTGCTCGAGGTCTGCCCCGAGTTCGCACGCTTCTCGAGCAATGCCGAGGGCATCCGCAAGAGCTTCGAGGGCTCGTCGCTCGAGACCATCAAGCACATGGTGGCCTCGGGCATGGGCGTGACGCTGGTGCCGCGGCTGTCGGTGCCGGCCGAGGCGCTCAAGCCCCGGGGCAAGGGCCGCAAGGAATCGGAGCAGATGGTGCGCTACCTGCCGGTGCGCGATGCGCAGGACCGCGATCCGCCCACGCGCCGCGTGGTGCTCGCATGGCGGCGCACCTTCACGCGCTACGAGGCCATCGCGGCGCTGCGCAATGCGATCTATGCCTGCGAGCTGCCGGGCGTGAAGCGGCTCTCCTGAGCCAGGGCAGGCGAATTCGCGACCTCGGCCTACGCCGCCGCAAGCCTGGAATATCGAACGCTGCGATAGAGTGACGCTGTTGCGAAGCCGCGCGCCGGCTTCGAGAATTCCGGTGTCACTCCCAACTTGAAGAAAGATCTTTTGCCATGGCCAAAGCTCCCAAGAAAACCAAGCCCTCTCCCGCTTCCTCCGCCGGCAAGGTGCCCAAGAAGGGCGGCACCGTGGTTGCGCAGGAGTCCGGCAGCCGCAATGCGCCGATCATCAACATCGGCATCGAGCGCCAGGACCGCGCGGCCATCGCCGAAGGCCTGAGCCGCGTGCTCGCCGACACCTACACGCTCTACCTCACCACGCACAACTTCCACTGGAACGTGACGGGTCCGCACTTCAACTCGCTGCACGCGATGTTCATGGCGCAGTACACCGAGCTGTGGAACTCGACCGACGTGATCGCCGAGCGCATCCGCGCGCTGGGCCACTACGCGCCGGGCTCGTACGCCGAGTTCAGCAAGATCGCCACCGTGCCCGACGTGCCGCAGGACCCGCCCAAGGCGATGGAGATGGTGCGCATCCTGGTGAAGGGCCACGAGACCGTGTCGCGCATCGCGCGCGAATTCATCCCCGTGGCCGAGGAAGCCGGCGACGATCCGACGGCCGACATGCTGACTGCGCGCTGCACGGTGCATGACCAGACCGCCTGGATGCTGCGTTCGCTGCTCGAGGATTGACCTCCCATCCCGCCCCCCACGGCCTCACGCCCGCGTCACGCCGCGGGCGTTTTGCCGTGTACCTCGACCTGATCCGCTGGAACCGTCCCGCGGGCTGGCTGCTGCTGCTGTGGCCCAGCCTCGGCGCGCTCTGGTTCGCGGCCGACGGCTGGCCGGGCTGGCACCTGGTCGCGGTGTTCGTGCTCGGCACGATCCTGATGCGCAGCGCGGGCTGCTGCATCAACGACGTGGCCGACCGCGACTTCGACCGCCACGTGAAGCGCACCGCGCAGCGGCCCGTGACCAGCGGCGAGATTTCGGTGCGCGAGGCGCTGCTGTTCGGCGCGGTGCTCGCGCTGGTGGCCTTCGGGCTGGTGCTCACGACCAACCGGGTCACGGTGTACTGGTCGTTCGCCGCGCTCGCGGTCACGCTGGTCTACCCCTATGCGAAGCGCTTCGTGTCGATCCCGCAGGCGGTGCTCGGCATCGCGTTCAGCTTCGGCATTCCGATGGCCTTCGCGGCCGTGCAGGCCACCGTGCCGGCCTTCGCGTGGTGGCTGCTGGCGGGCAACCTGTTCTGGGTGCTGGCCTACGACACCGAGTACGCGATGGTCGACCGCGACGACGACCTCAAGATCGGCATGAAGACCTCGGCCATCACCTTCGGCCGCTTCGACGTGGCGGCGGTAATGGCGAGCTATGCGGTCTTCCTCGCCGTGTGGACCTGGGCCGGCGCGAGCCGCGGGCTCGGCATCGCGTTCTACCTCGCGATCGCGATCGCGGCGGGGCAAGCGGCCTGGCACTGGCGGCTGATCCGCGATCGCACGCGCGAAGGCTGCTTCCAGGCCTTCCGGCTTAACCACTGGCTGGGCTTCGCGGTCTTCGCCGGCGTGGTGGCCGGCTACGGCCTGCGCTGATCCACGGCCGGCAACGGAAACGAGACCGAATGCAGCCCACGCCCGACGCCGAGGCCACGCTGGAGAATCTGCGCGCCCGGATCGGCCGCGAGGCCCATTCGGAATGGCACCGCATCACCCAGGACATGGTGGCGCGCTACGCCGAGCTGTCGGGAGACGGCGAGGGCGAATGGATCCATCTCGATCCGGAGCGCGCCGCGCGCGAGGCCGGCTACGGCGGTGCCATCGTGCAGGGCTTCTTCCAGGTCTCGCACCTGATCAAGCTCAGCGGCGAGGCGATGCGCAGCCTGCTGCCCTTCGACACCAACCATGCGCTGAACTACGGCTTCGACCGCCTGCGCTTCGTGCGGCCGATGCCGGTGGGCGCGCGCTTCCGGGCGCGCGTGCGCATCGCGGAGGTCACGCCCAAGCCCGGCGACAGCTTCCTGCTGAAGGAAGCGCTGCAGCTCGAGCTGGAGGACGGCACCGTCACGCTGGCGGCCGACTGGCTGTTCTTCCTCGGCCCGCGCGCGCTGGCGGGCACCTTCGACGCGCCGCCGGCCTGAGGGCCCTCAGCCGCGGCCGAATTCCTCGCCGAGCTCGGCCGCGCGCTTCTGCGCCGCACGGATCGCGGTCTTGAACTGTCCCTTGACGTCGGCCTGCTGCAGCGCGCTGATCGCCGCGTAGGTGGTGCCGCCCTTGGAGGTCACGCGCTCGCGCAGCACCGCGGGCGGTTCGTGCGCGCTGTCGGCCAGCGCCGAGGCGCCGGTGAAGGTGCCGATCGCCAGGCGCTGCGCCTGGTCGGGCGTGAGGTTCATCTCGATGCCGGCCTCGGTCATGGCCTCGATGAAATAGAACACGTAGGCCGGGCCCGAGCCCGACATCGCGGTCACCGCGTCGAGCGCCGGTTCCTCGTCGACCCAGATCAGCTCGCCGGTGGGCGTCAGCAGCTGGCCGACCAGCGCGCGGTCGGCGCCGTCGGCACCGGCGCGCGCGAACAGGCCCGTCATGCCCTGGCCGACCAGCGCCGGCGTGTTCGGCATGGCCCGCACCACGCGTTCGGTGGCCAGCCAGCGGGCGATGCTGTCGGACGGGATGCCCGCGGCCACGCTCAGGTGCAGGGCGTTTTCGGCGAACGGGCGCACCGGGCGCGTGGCCTCGGCGAAGGTCTGGGGCTTGACCGCCCAGACCACCACCGCGCAGCGCGACAGCGCCGCGCCGGCCTCCGGCTGGGCCGCGATGCCGAAGGTGTTGGACAGCCTGGCGCGCGCCTCCTCGAAGGGCTCGACCACCTCGAAGGAGGTGGCCGGCGTGCCTTGCTGGATCAGCCCGCCGATGATGGCGCTGGCCATGTTGCCGCCGCCGATGAAGGCGATGGGCGGCAGCGGCGCGGGGGCGTTGCGGGGCAGGAAGGTGGCGGCGATGGTCATGGTCGGTCGAGGAATTCGAAGGCGGCGAACTGCGTGATCTGCAGCGGGTTGAAATTGTCGTCGCTGACGATCATCAGCGTCCGCCCGCCACCGGGCAGCGGCGGTCCCCAGCACATGCCCTCGCTGTTGTCGAGGCGCGAGAGGCCGTTGCCGGGCCCGAGCCGGGAGAAATCGGCGACCAGGGTCTTGGCGACCGGCCGGTGGTTGCCAGGGGCCAGCGCCTCCAGGCCCAGCACGTCGCTGCCGCCGCGGGTGTCTATCTCATAGAGGCGCAGCGAATTCCCGGTGCCGGCGGCGTAGGCGCGCTCGAGCACCAGCATGCGGTGCGCGTCGATCATCAGCACCTCGCTCACGCCGTTGTCGGCATAGGTGCCCGGCACCAGGGGGCGCAGCGGAATCGCGTCGGGCACATAGGCGATCTGGCCGGTCGCGCGGCCGCTGGCCAGGTCGATGCGCGTGAAGCGGCAGGGGCCGCCGGCGGCGTCGACCGTGGGCACGGGACCGTCCTGGATCAGCGCGTTCTCCATCGCCAGCCAGGCCGTGCGGCCGTCGGGCACCAGCGCGAGGCCCTCGAAGGCGAGGTTGTCGCGCGGGCCGCGGCGCTGGGCCGGATCGGGCTGGAACATCGCGGGCAGCGCGAATTCGCGCAGGAAGCGGCCGTCGCGCGCCGATTCGTAGAGCGCGGGGCCGAAGCCGCGCGCGAGGTCGCCCTCGCTGCTCCACAGCAGGGTGCCGGTGTCGGGGCGCAGGCGCAGCGATTCGGGGTCGGGCACCGGCAGGCCGGCAATGGCCTGGCGGCGCGAAGGCCAGGGGCCGCCGCCCGGGCGTTGCAGTTCGACGACACCGGTGGGTTCGGGCGCGGCGTTCCAGGGCGCGGGCCAGCGCGCCCTATAGAAGCGCACGGGCGCCAGGTCCGACCGGTCGTCGCTCAGGAGCAGGTACTCACCCGCGCGGGCGTCGAAGTCGATGCCCGAGAGTCCGCCCGCCGGCGTGCCGCCGATGGAGAACCGGTGCGGCCAGCGTGCTTCCGCGAGGCGACGCAGCCGGCCGGACGCCGGCGAACCGGGCGCGGCCGCCGGGGCGCCGCAGCCGGCGACGCCCAGCGCCAGGGCGCCAGCGGCCCCCGCGAGGCCGCCCAGCACGAGGCGGCGGGTGGTCGAGAACGAGGGAGGAGGGGCGGGAGGGCGCACGGGCCAGAGTCTAGTGTCTTGGCGGGTGGCGCAAAGAAGGCAGTTGACATCGAAGCAGGCGGATGCCACAATCGCGGGCTTCGCTTCAAAAAGGCGAAGATTTCAGCCCAAACGGGAAGCGCTTCGAGTGGTTCGAAGCGCGGACGGCGGGCCCAAGACTGACCGATGCGAGACACGCGAATCCCTCCGGGCCGCGCATTGGTACAAGTTGGGAATATCAAGAAATGATCCAAACTGAATCCCGGCTCGAAGTGGCCGACAACACAGGCGCGAAGTCCGTCCTGTGTATCAAGGTGCTCGGTGGCTCCAAGCGGCGTTATGCCAGCGTGGGCGACGTCATCAAGGTCAGCATCAAGGAAGCCGCTCCGCGTGGTCGCGTCAAGAAGGGCGAGATCTACAGCGCTGTGGTCGTGCGCACCGCCAAGGGCATCCGTCGCGCCGACGGCTCGCTCGTCAAGTTCGACGGCAATGCCGCCGTGCTGCTCAACGCCAAGCTGGAGCCGATCGGCACCCGCATCTTCGGACCGGTGACGCGCGAACTGCGCACCGAGAAGTTCATGAAGATCGTGTCGCTGGCACCCGAAGTTCTCTAAGGACAACAACGCCATGAACAAGATTCGCAAAGGCGACCAGGTCATCGTGTTGGCCGGCCGCGACAAGGGCAAGCGTGGCGTCGTCACGCTGCGCAAGGACGACTCGCACGTGCTCGTCGAAGGCATCAACCTCGTCAAGAAGCACACCAAGCCGAACCCGCTCAAGGGTACGACCGGTGGCATCGTCGAGAAGGCCATGCCGATTCACCAATCCAACGTGGCGATCTTCAATGCCGCGACCGGCAAGGCCGATCGCGTGGGCATCAAGGTGAGCCAGGATGCCGAAGGCAAGCGCGTCGCAGTGCGTGTCTTCAAGTCCAGCGGCGAAGAAATCAAGATCGCCTAAGAGGTACTCAGATGGCACGTCTCCAACAACACTATCGCGAAAAGATCGCCAAGGACCTGACCGAGAAGTTCGGTTATGTCTCGCCGATGCAGGTCCCGCGCCTCACCAAGATCACGCTCAACATGGGCGTGGGTGAAGCCGTCGCCGACAAGAAGGTCCTCGACAACGCCGTCGCCGACCTGACCAAGATTGCCGGCCAGAAGCCCGTGGTCACCAAGTCGAAGAAGGCCATCGCCGGTTTCAAGATCCGCGAGAACCAACCCATCGGCTGCATGGTCACGCTGCGCGGCGTCCAGATGTACGAATTCCTGGACCGCTTCGTGACGGTGGCTCTGCCCCGCGTTCGCGACTTCCGCGGTATCTCGGGTCGTGCCTTCGACGGTCGCGGCAACTACAACATCGGCGTGAAAGAGCAGATCATCTTCCCCGAGATCGAGTACGACAAGGTCGACGCCCTGCGTGGTCTGAACATCAGCATCACGACGACGGCCAAGACCGATGAAGAAGCCAAGGCGCTGCTCGCCGGCTTCCGTTTCCCGTTCAAGAACTGAGGTGATCCGTGGCTAAAGCATCTTTGATCCAGCGCGAACTCAAGCGCGACAAGCTGGTTGCCAAGTTCGCCGCCAAGCACGCCGAACTGAAGGCCGCCTCGAACGACCTCAAGAAGACCGAAGAAGAGCGCGCAGCCGCCCGCCTGGCACTGCAAAAGCTCCCGCGCAACGCGAACCCCACGCGTCAACGCAACCGTTGCGAAATCACCGGTCGTCCGCGCGGCACCTTCCGTCAATTCGGTCTGGCCCGCGCCAAGATCCGCGAACTGGCCTTCAACGGTGACATCCCCGGTGTCATCAAGGCCAGCTGGTAAGCCAGGCAGGAGCAAACAACATGAGCATGAGTGATCCCATTGCCGACCTGCTGACGCGTATCCGCAACGCGCAGATGGTGGCGAAGCCCACCGTGTCGGTCCCGTCTTCCAAGGTGAAGATCGCGATCGCACAAGTCCTGAAGGACGAGGGCTACATCGACGGCTTCCAGGTCAAGACCGAAGCCGGCAAGAGCGAACTCGAAATTTCGCTGAAGTACTACGCTGGTCGCCCGGTCATCGAGCGCATCGAGCGCGTGAGCCGCCCCGGCCTGCGCGTCTACAAGTCCAGCACTGCCATTCCGCAAGTCCAGAACGGCCTCGGCGTTGCGATCGTCACGACCCCCCAGGGCGTGATGACCGACCGCAAGGCACGCGCCTCCGGTGTCGGTGGCGAAGTGCTGTGCTACGTCGCCTGACCGAGACATCGAGGAGAACACTGAAATGTCCCGAGTAGGAAAATCGCCGGTCGCCATCCCCCAAGGCGTGGATGTGCAGATCAAGGAAGACCAGATTAGCGTCAAGGGCACGGGCGGTTCGCTCAGCCTCGCGCGCAACGCACTGGTCAACGTCGTCAGCAAGGACGGCAAGCTGAGCTTCGAGCCGGCCAACGACTCGCGTGAAGCCAACGCGATGAGCGGCACGATTCGTCAGCTCGTGAACAACATGGTGGTCGGTGTGACCAAGGGCTTCGAGAAGAAGCTCAACCTGGTCGGCGTGGGCTACAAGGCCGCCGCCCAAGGTGCCAAGTTGAACCTGCAAGTCGGTTACTCGCACCCGGTCAACATCGACATGCCGCAAGGCATCACGGTGGCCACCGCGACCCCGACCGAAATCGTGATCAAGGGTGCCGATCGCCAGCGCGTCGGCCAAGTGGCCGCTGAGATCCGTGCCGTTCGTCCGCCCGAGCCCTACAAGGGCAAGGGTATCCGTTATGCGGACGAGAAGATCGTGATCAAAGAGACCAAGAAGAAGTAAGGGGCAGCAAAATGATGTTGACCAAAAAAGCACAGCGTCTCCGCCGTTCGCGCCAGACCCGCATCCGCATCGCGACGCAGGGCGTGGCTCGCCTCACGGTGAACCGCACCAACCTGCACATCTACGCGACCGTCATCTCCGGCGACGGCTCGAAGGTGCTGGCCACGGCCTCCACCGCCGAAGCCGAAGTGCGTACCGCGCTCGGCGGCTCGGGCAAGGGTGGCAACACCGCTGCAGCCACCGCCATCGGCAAGCGCATCGCCGAAAAGGCGAAGGCCGCCGGCGTCGAGAAGGTTGCCTTCGACCGCGCAGGTTTCGCGTACCACGGCCGCGTCAAGGCGCTGGCCGATGCCGCCCGCGAAGCCGGCCTGCAGTTCTAACCGGACACGAGATTCAAAATGGCAAAGATTCAGGCAAGAACGCAGAACGAAGGCCCCGAGGACGGTCTGCGCGAGAAGATGATCGCGATCAACCGCGTCACCAAGGTGGTGAAGGGTGGTCGTATCCTCGGTTTCGCAGCACTCACCGTGGTCGGTGACGGCGATGGCCGCGTCGGCATGGGCAAGGGCAAGTCGAAGGAAGTGCCCGCTGCCGTGCAGAAGGCGATGGAAGAAGCCCGTCGCAACCTGTTCAAGGCTCCGATCAAGAACGGCACGCTGCACCATCAGGTGCAAGGCCACCACGGTGCCTCCACCGTCGTGATGTACCCGGCCCCCAAGGGTACCGGCATCATCGCCGGCGGCCCGATGCGCGCCGTGTTCGAAGTCATGGGCATCACCGACATCGTGGCCAAGAGCCATGGTTCGTCGAACCCCTACAACATGGTTCGCGCCACGCTCGACGGGTTGAAGAACTCGACGACCGCGTCCGCAGTGGCTGCCAAGCGTGGCCTCACCGTCGAAGAAATCTTCGCCTGAGCGCGAGCTCTTGCAAGGCTGAAGGAAGCATTCAAATGACGACGCAACAACAAACCCTGAAGGTGCAATTGGTCAAGAGCCCGATCGGCACCAAGGAATCGCACCGTGCCACCGTTCGTGGCCTGGGCCTGCGCAAGCTCAACAGCGTGAGCGAACTGCAGGACACCCCCGCGGTGCGCGGCATGATCAACAAGATCAGTTATCTGGTCAAAGTTCTGTAAGAGAGACTGATATGGAACTCAATGGCATCAAGCCGGCGGATGGCGCCAAGCACGCCAAGCGCCGCGTTGGCCGCGGTATCGGCTCCGGCATCGGCAAGACCGCGGGTCGCGGTCACAAGGGCCAGAAGTCGCGCGCAGGCGGTTTCCACAAGGTCGGCTTCGAAGGCGGTCAAATGCCGCTGCAGCGTCGCCTGCCGAAGCGTGGCTTCAAGTCGCAGACGCTCAAGTTCAACGCCGAAGTCACGCTGGCTGCTCTCGAGCAGCTCGGCCTGGCCGAAGTCGATGTGCTCGCCCTGAAGCAAGCCGGCCTCGTGGGCCAGCTCGCCAAGGTGGTGAAGATCATCAAGACCGGCGAACTCACCAAGGCCGTCAAGCTGACGGGCGTCGGCGCCACCGCTGGTGCCAAGGCCGCGATCGAAGCGGCCGGCGGCAGCGTCGCCTGATCGACAGACCTTCGGACTGAAAGAAGCTCCTCGTGGCAACTAACGCGGCAACGATCGCAAAGACGGGCAAGTTCGGCGACCTGCGTCGCCGGCTGGTCTTCTTGCTGCTCGCGCTCGTGGTCTACCGGATCGGCGCGCACATTCCCGTGCCCGGCATCAACCCCGACCAGCTCGCGGCGTTGTTCCAGGGGCAGCAGGGCGGCATCCTGAGCCTGTTCAACATGTTCTCGGGTGGCGCGCTGTCGCGTTTCACGGTGTTTGCGCTGGGGATCATGCCGTACATCTCGGCGTCGATCATCATGCAGCTGATGACCTACGTGCTTCCGAGCTTCGAGCAATTGAAGAAGGAAGGCGAGGCGGGCCGTCGCAAGATCACGCAGTACACCCGTTACGGTGCACTGGGTCTGGCGCTGTTCCAGTCGTTCAGCATCGCGGTGGCGCTCGAGTCGTCGGCCGGCCTGGTGATCTCGCCCGGCTTCGGCTTCCGCATCACCGCCATGGTGAGCCTGACGGCAGGTTCGATGTTCCTGATGTGGCTCGGCGAGCAGATCACCGAACGCGGCCTGGGCAACGGCATCTCGATCCTGATCTTCGCGGGTATCGCCGCCGGTCTGCCGAACGCCATCGGCGGTCTGCTGGAGCTGGTGCGTACCGGCGCCATGAACGTGATCATCGCGCTGTTCATCGTCGCGGTGGTGGTGCTGGTCACCTACTTCGTGGTGTTCGTCGAACGCGGCCAACGCAAGATCCTCGTGAACTATGCGCGGCGCCAGGTCGGCAACAAGGTGTATGGCGGCCAGTCGTCGCACCTGCCGCTGAAGCTGAACATGGCCGGTGTGATTCCGCCGATCTTCGCGTCCTCGATCATTCTGCTGCCGGCAACGGTGGTGGGCTGGTTCAGCACCGGCGAAGGCGGGTTCCGCTGGATCAAGGACGTGGCGAGCGCTCTGCGCCCGGGCGAGCCGATCTACGTGCTGCTGTATGCCGCCGCGATCGTGTTCTTCTGCTTCTTCTATACGGCCCTCGTGTTCAACAGCCGCGAGACCGCCGACAACCTGAAGAAGAGCGGTGCGTTCATTCCGGGCATCCGCCCGGGTGACCAGACGGCACGCTACATCGACAAGATCCTGGTTCGCCTGACGTTGGCCGGCGCGGTGTACATCACCTTCGTCTGTCTGCTGCCCGAGTTCCTGATCCTGAAGTACAACGTCCCGTTCTACTTCGGTGGTACCTCCCTGTTGATCATCGTGGTCGTCACGATGGACTTCATGGCCCAGGTGCAGAACTACATGATGTCCCAGCAGTACGAGTCGCTGCTGAAGAAGGCCAATTTCAAGACTTCGTAAGGCACAGGGCACCGTCCCCCCGCCGGTTGAACAGAGATTTAGGAGAGTGAAATGAGAGTTTCGGCTTCGGTCAAAACCATCTGCCGTAATTGCAAGATCATCCGCCGCAAGGGTGTGGTGCGCGTGATCTGTACCGACCCGCGCCACAAGCAGCGCCAGGGTTGATCAAAGAGTATTAGAGGACGCACATGGCACGTATTGCTGGCATCAACATTCCGCCGCACAAGCACGCTGAGATCGGCCTGACCGCCATCTTCGGTATCGGTCGCACCCGCGCCCGTCAAATCTGCGAAGCGAGCGGCATCGAATATTCGAAGAAGATCAAGGATCTGACCGACGCCGATCTCGAGAAGATCCGCGACCAGATCGCCTTGTTCACGATCGAAGGCGACCTGCGCCGCGAGACGACGATGAACATCAAGCGCTTGATGGACATCGGCTGCTACCGCGGCTTCCGTCATCGTCGCGGCCTGCCGATGCGCGGCCAGCGCACGCGCACCAATGCCCGCACCCGCAAGGGTCCGCGCAAGGCTGCGCAGTCCCTGAAGAAGTAAGGATTGAAACAGCATGGCTAAAGCTCCTGCCAACAACGCCGCACAGCGCGTTCGCAAGAAGGTTCGCAAGAACGTTGCGGACGGCATCGCCCACGTGCACGCCTCGTTCAACAACACCATCATCACGATCACCGATCGCCAGGGCAACGCCCTGTCGTGGGCTTCGTCGGGTGGCCAGGGCTTCAAGGGCTCGCGCAAGTCGACCCCGTTCGCTGCGCAGGTCGCTTCGGAAGTGGCCGGCCGTGCTGCTGTCGAACAAGGCATCAAGAACCTCGACGTCGAGATCAAGGGCCCCGGCCCCGGTCGCGAATCGTCGGTGCGCGCACTGGCTGCGCTCGGCATCCGGATCAATTCCATTGCCGACGTGACGCCCGTTCCGCACAACGGCTGCCGCCCCCAGAAGCGTCGTCGCATCTGATCGTCAGCCCCCTCAGGCGCAGCCGTTTCAAAGCGGCTGCGCATTTGTTTTTTAACTAAGCCCACCGCCATCGGCAATATCTTGTCGATGGCTCCCGCAGGCGACTGCGGCAGCAAACAAAGGAAAAGACGTGGCACGCTACCTCGGCCCCAAGGCCAAACTTTCCCGCCGCGAAGGCACCGACCTGTTCCTGAAGAGCGCCCGCCGCTCGATCCAGGACAAGGCCAAGTTCGACTCCAAGCCCGGCCAGCACGGCCGCACCTCGGGTCAGCGCACCTCGGACTACGGTCTGCAGCTGCGTGAGAAGCAGAAGGTCAAGCGCATGTACGGCGTGCTCGAGAAGCAGTTCCGCCGCTACTTCGAGGAAGCCGATCGCCGCCGTGGCAACACCGGCGCCAACCTGCTGTTCCTGCTCGAATCGCGCCTGGACAACGTCGTCTACCGCATGGGCTTCGGCTCGACCCGCGCCGAAGCGCGTCAGCTCGTGTCGCACAAGGCGATCACGGTGAACGGCCAGTCGGTCAACATCCCGTCGTACCTGGTCAAGACCGGCGACGTGATCGCCGTGCGCGAGAAGTCGAAGAAGCAGAACCGCATCGTCGAAGCGCTGCAACTCGCCCAGCAAGTCGGTATCCCCGGCTGGGTCGACGTGAATGCCGACAAGGCCGAAGGCACCTTCAAGAAGGTCCCGGATCGCGACGAGTTCGCTGCGGACATCAACGAATCGCTGATCGTCGAACTGTATTCGCGTTGATTTCCACTCCCGCACCGCGCAAGCGGCGGCGGGAGTCCTGTTTTTGTTGTTCACGTTCCTGGTTCGTGCCGCACTCGCGCTGCGGGCCAGGCGCTTCACCAGCCTTACCGGTGTAACGAGCCGGGGGTATTGAGAGGAAGTCTGCATGCAAACCACCCTGCTGAAACCCAAGACCATCCAGGTCGAGCAACTCGCGGCCAACAAGGCCAAGGTGACGCTCGAGCCTTTCGAGCGCGGCTACGGCCACACGCTCGGCAACGCGCTGCGTCGCGTGCTGCTGTCGTCCATGGTCGGTTATTCGGCCACCGAAGTCACGATCGCCGGCGTTCTGCACGAGTACTCGTCGATCGATGGCGTGCAGGAAGACGTCGTCAACATCCTGCTGAACCTCAAGGGCGTGGTGTTCAAGCTCCACAACCGCGATGAAGTCACGCTGAGCCTGCGCAAGGACGGCGAAGGCCCGGTCCTGGCATCGGACATCCAGACCCCGCACGACGTCGAGATCATCAATCCCGACCACGTGATCGCGCACCTGTCGCAAGGCGGCAAGCTCGACATGCAGATCAAGGTCGAGAAGGGCCGCGGCTACGTGCCCGGCACGATGCGCCGCTATGCCGACGAGCCGACCAAGTCGATCGGCCGCATCGTTCTCGATGCTTCGTTCTCGCCCGTGAAGCGCGTGAGCTACACCGTCGAAAGCGCCCGCGTCGAGCAGCGCACCGACCTCGACAAGCTGCTGGTCGAAATCGAGACCAACGGCGCGATCACCGCCGAAGACGCCGTGCGCGCCTCGGCCAAGATCCTGGTCGAGCAACTCGCCGTGTTCGCGCAGCTCGAAGGTGGCGAACTGGCCGCGTTCGATGCCCCGGCACCGCGCAGCGCACAGCAGTTCGACCCGATCCTGCTGCGCCCGGTCGACGAGCTCGAGCTCACCGTGCGTTCGGCCAACTGCCTGAAGGCCGAAAACATCTACTACATCGGCGACCTGATCCAGCGTACCGAGAACGAGCTGCTCAAGACCCCGAACCTGGGGCGCAAGTCGCTCAACGAAATCAAGGAAGTGCTCGCCTCGCGCGGCCTGACCCTGGGTATGAAGCTCGAAAGCTGGCCGCCGGCCGGCCTCGACAAGCGTTGATTTTTTTAACGGCCCTCTGAAAAGGGCCAGTGCACCGGGCAGTACCTGACACGGCTGCCCGTTCTTCAAAAAGCAAAGGAAAGCACCATGCGTCACGGACACGGACTCCGCAAACTCAACCGCACCAGCTCGCACCGCCTCGCGATGCTGCAGAACATGATGAACTCGCTCATCGAGCACGAAGTCATCAAGACCACGGTCCCCAAGGCCAAGGAACTGCGCCGCGTCATCGAGCCGATGATCACGCTCGCCAAGAAGCCCACCGTCGCCAACAAGCGCCTGGCCTTCGACCGCCTGCGCAGCCGCGACTCCGTCGTCAAGCTGTTCGGCGAACTGGGCCCGCGCTTCGCCGCGCGTCCCGGTGGCTACACCCGCATCCTCAAGATGGGTTTCCGCGTGGGCGACAACGCGCCGATGGCGCTGGTCGAACTCGTCGATCGCCCTGAAGTGAGCGAAGTTTCTGCCACCGAGCAGAACGCCGCGGAATAAGTGCTATAATTTATCTCTTGCCGCGCGATGGAGCAGCCTGGTAGCTCGTTGGGCTCATAACCCAAAGGTCGCAAGTTCAAATCTTGCTCGCGCAACCAAATTGATAAGGGTCTTTCGGAAACGAAAGACCCTTTTTCTTTTCCCGCCGTGGATTCGCAAGCGCGTTGCAACAACGCAAAGCGCGCGCCCCAAAAAAAAGCCCTCGCGAGAGGGCTTTGTCGTTGATGGGGCGAAGGGCCTTCGTCAGTCCGGCACGACCGCCGTGACCTCGATCTCGATCTTCGCGCGCGGCTCCACCAGCGCCGCGACCTGCACGCAGGTCATGGCCGGGAAGTTGCGGCCCATCGCATCGCGGTACACCGGGCCGAGCTCGGCGAGCCGGCGGCTGTACTCGTCGCGGTCGACCACGTACCAAGTCATGCGCACCATGTGCTCGGGGCCGGCACCGGCCTCGCGCAGCACCTCGACGATGTTGCGCAGCGCCAGGCCGCACTGGTCGATGAAATCGTCCGACTCGAACTGCTGCTGGGCATTCCAGCCGATCTGTCCGCCGACGAACACCATGGTGCCGCGCGCGGCGACGCCATTCGCATAGCCCTTGGGGGGCAACCAGCCCGGAGGCTGCAAGAGTTTGATCATGATGTGGTGGACCTGTTGTCTTCGGTTTGTCTCAGTTTGAAGCGTTGCAGCTTGCCGGTTTCGGTGCGTGGCAGCACGGACACGAACTCGATCTCGCGCGGGTACTTGAACGGCGCGATCGTGGCCTTCACGTGGTCCTGCAGCGCCTTCACGAGGCCGGCATCGCCGGTCTGTCCGGGCTTCAGCACGCAGAAGGCCTTGACGATCATGCCGCGGTCGGCATCGGGCTTGCCGATCACGCCGCACTCGGCCACGGCCGGATGCTTGAGCAGCGCATCCTCGACCTCGGGGCCGCCGACGTTGTAGCCGGCGGTGATGATCATGTCGTCGGCGCGCGCCTGGTAGAAGAAATAGCCGTCGTCGTCCTGGACGAAGGAATCGCCCGGATAGTTCCAGCCGTTCTTCACGTAGTCGGCCTGCCGCGCGTCGTCGAGGTAGCGGCAGCCCACCGGGCCCTGCAGCGCCAGCTTGCCGACCGTGCCGCGCGGCACCTCGTTGCCCTCGGCATCGACCACCTTGGCGATGAAGCCCGGCACGGCCTTGCCGACGGCGCCGCGGCGCACCTCGTCGCCCGCGGCCGAGATGTAGATGTGGAACACCTCGGTGCCGCCGATGCCGTCGAGCATCTCGAGGCCGGTGGCCTCCTTCCAGAGCTGGCGCGTGGCATCGGGCAGGGCCTCGCCCGCGCTCACGCTGATGCGCAGCGTGGGCGCGCCGTGCTGCTTCACGAACGGCGCCATCTGGCGGTAGAACGTCGGCGCGGTGTAGCAGATGGTCGCGCCGACCTCGTTGATCAGCTTCACCAGGCCCTCGGGCGTGAAGGGCGCGTCGGGGAAGTAGATCGAGGCGCCCGCGTACATCGGGAACACCAGCAGCCCGCCGAGCCCGAAGGTGAAGGCCAGCGGCGGCGAGCCCACCACCACGTCGTCGGGCCGCGCCCGCAGCACGTGGCGCGGCCAGGTCTCGCACATCGCGAGCACGTCGCGATGCGTGGTCACGGGCGCCTTCGGCTTGCCCGTGGTGCCCGAGGTGAAGGCCAAGAGCGCGATGTCGTCGGCCGCCGTGGGGCAGGCCTCGAAGATGCCGCTCTTGGCGGCCGCACGTGTCGACAGCGAATCGGGCGCATCGGGCCGGTTGAAGGCGACGATGTCGGCGAGCACCGGGTGCGCCTGCTGCGCGGCCACCAGCTCGTCGAGCAGGCGGCCGTCGCACAGCGCGGCCACCGGCTGCGACTTCTCGATGATGTCGCCGAGCTCCTTGGCGCGCAGCAGCGGCATGGTTGCGACGGCGATCAGTCCCGCCTTCACCACCGCGAGCCAGGCCAGCGCCATCGCCACCGAGTTGCCGCCGCGCAGCAGCACGCGGTTGCCGGGCACCAGGCCCAGGTCCTCGGTCAGCACCTGTGCGATGCGGTTGACCTCGATGGCGGCCTGCGAATAGCTGAGCGTGCCCTGCGGCGAGCGCAGCAGCGGCCGGTCGCCGAAGCCCTTGGCGGGCGCCTTGTCGAGCAGTTCCTCGACCAGGTTGAGCCGGTCGGGCAGTTGCAGTTCGGGCCGGTCGTAGCGAAAGACCGGCAGCTGCGCCGCGGGCGGCAGCCGGTCGTGCACGAAGCGGTCGACTTGGGCGGATGGAGCGGTCACGGTGTTCATCCCCGCAGTACGGATTTGCCGATGATCAGTTGCTGCACTTCCGTCGCGCCCTCGTAGATGCGCAGCGAACGGATGTCGCGGTAGAGGGCCTCGATCTTGGTGCCGACCTTGACGCCGAGGCCGCCATGCATCTGCAGCGCCATGTCGATCACGCGGCTGGCGTTCTCGGTCGCGGCCATCTTGGCCATCGCGGCCGCGGCCGACACGTCGCCCACCGGCGCGCCGCCGCGCTGCTCGGCCTCGTCGCGCATCCAGGCCGCGCGGTAGGTCAGCAGCGCCGCGCCGTCGATCAGCGCCGCCATCTCGCCGAGCTTGGCCTGCGTGAGCTGGAAGTCGGCCAGCGTCTGGCCGAACATGCGGCGGTTCTTCGCATGCGAGATCGCCTCGGCCAGCGCGCGCCGGCCCATGCCGAGCGCGGCACCGGCCACCGAGGCGCGGAAGATGTCGAGCGTGCGCATCGCGAGCTTGAAGCCGCCGTTGAGTTCGCCGAGCTGCGCGTCCCGCGGCACCACGCAGTCGTCGAAGCGCAGGGTGGCCAGCGGATGCGGCGCCATCACGTCGATGTGCTCGGAGGTGTCGAGGCCGGGCGTGCTCGCATCGACGATGAACACCGTGATGCCGCGCGTGCCGCCCGCGGGATCGGTCTTGGCGAACACGCAGTAGAAGTCGGCGATGCCGCCGTTGCTGATCCAGGTCTTGCTGCCATCGAGGCGCCAGCCGTCGGCCGTGGGCTCGGCGCGCATGGCCATGGCGGCCACGTCCGAGCCTGCCTCGGGCTCGCTCAGCGCGAAGGCCGCGATCTTCTCGCCCTTGCCGACCGCGCCGAGGTAGCGCGACTGCTGCTCGGGCGTGCCCGCGAGCGTGATCGCGCCGCTGCCCAGGCCCTGCATCGCGAAGGCGAAATCGGCCAGCGGCGAGTGGTAGCCGAGGGTTTCGCGCAGCAGCACCAGCGCGCGCGAATCGAGGCGCTCGAGCGCGCCGCCGGCGCTGCCGGGCACCGCGTAGCGCAGCCAGCCGCCGTCGCCGAGGCGGCGCACCCATTCGCGGCAGGCCGCGCGGTCGTCGCGTTCGTCGACCTCCTGCGCGGCGCACCAGGGCAGCAGGTCGCTCGCGAGCGTGCGGTGCGCCTCGTCGAAGAAAGGCAGCGCCAGGTGCGCGGTGGAAGGAGGAGCCGGGATCTTCGCCATGGCCTCAGTCCCCGCCGAACACCGGCTTGCGCTTGGCCGCGAAGGCCTCGTAGGCGCGGCGGAAGTCCTCGGTCTGCATGCAGATCGCCTGCGCCTGCGCCTCGGCCTCGATCGCCTGGTCGATGGTCATCGACCATTCCTGCGCCAGCATGGTCTTGGTCATGCCGTGCGCGAAGCTCGGGCCCTCGGCCAGCTCGCGTGCCATCTTGGTCGCGGCCTCGAGCAGCGCGTCGCTCTCGTGCAGCGCGTTGAAGAAGCCCCAGGCATGGCCTTCCTGCGCGGTCATCGCGCGGCCCGTGAACAGCAGCTCGGAAGCACGGCCCTGGCCGATCACGCGCGGCAGCAGCGCGCAGGCGCCCATGTCCGCGCCGGCCAGGCCGACGCGCGTGAACAGGAAGGCGGTGCGCGTGGCGGGCGAGCCGTAGCGCAGGTCGCAGGCCAGCGCGATCATCGCGCCGGCGCCGGCGCACACGCCGTCGATGGCGCCGACGATCGGCTGCGGGCAGGCGCGGATCGCCTTCACCAGGTCGCCGGTCATGCGCGTGAACTCGAGCAGCTCGGGCATGCGCATGCCGGTCAGCGGGCCGATGATCTCGTGCACGTCGCCGCCCGAGCAGAAGTTGCCGCCCGCGCCCGTGACCACGATCACCTTCACGTCGCTCGCGTAGTTGAGCGCGCGGAACAGGTCGCGCAGCTCGGCGTACGAGTCGAAGGTCAGCGGGTTCTTGCGCTCGGGGCGGTTCAGCGTGATGGTGCCCACGCCGTTGTCGTAGTGCCAGGCGAAGTGCTTCGCGGCATAGGCCGCCTTCGCTTCGAATTGCGCGTGCATGGGATTGCCCGCGCCGATGTAGTGCTTCATTCGGCCTCCGCCAGTGTCTGGCTCTGTGAGTGTTGCTTGACCTTGCCGAGCAGCTTGTGCAGCTGCGCGATCTCCTTGCCCGTGAGGCCCGCGAAGGCCCCGACGATCCAGTCCTCGTGCTGCTGCGCCATCTCGTGGAACAGCTTGCGGCCGCGCGGCGTGAGCCGCACGCGCCAGGCGCGGCGATCGCCCTCGACGTCGACGCGCTCGACCAGGCCCTCGGTCACGAGCTGGTCGGTGATGCCGGTGACGTTGCCGCCGGTCACCATCATCCGGCGCGACAGCTCGTTCATCTTCAGCCCCTCGGGCGAGCGCTCGAGCTGCGACATCAGGTCGAAGCG
This sequence comes from Variovorax paradoxus, assembly GCA_016806145.1. Classification (NCBI taxonomy): domain Bacteria; kingdom Pseudomonadati; phylum Pseudomonadota; class Betaproteobacteria; order Burkholderiales; family Comamonadaceae; genus Variovorax; species Variovorax paradoxus. The sequence goes on along the minus strand of CP063166.1, from coordinate 6,364,326 downwards.
CGGCAGCGTGGTGGTGAACTGCGCGCGCAGCCCGTTGCGCACTTCCTTCTCGATCAGCTGCGTGCAGGTCAGCAGGCGCAGCCACAGCCGCAGCGCTTCGGGATGCTCGGCGTGGGCGCGGGCTTCGAGGTCCATGGGGTGCCGCCGGCGATCAGTGCGTTTCTTCGCTCTGCGCCGCGGCCATCGCCGCGGTGGCTGCTGCCGCCATCTGCTGCTGCTTGGCGATCTCGCGGTACATCTGGTCGCGCCCGCTCAGGTACTGCTTCGGCCATTCGACGGCGCGGCTCTGCAGCTTGGCGGCCTCGTGCAGCGTCCAGGCCGGGTCGGCCAGGTGCGGCCGCGCGATCGCGCAGAGGTCGGCGCGACCGGCCGCGATGATGCTGTTGGCCTGGTCGGCCTCGGTGATCGCGCCCACCGCGATGGTCGAGATGCCGACCTCGTTGCGGATGCGGTCGGCGAACGGCGTCTGGTACATGCGGCCGTAGACCGGCTTGGCGGCGCGCGTGGTCTGGCCCGAGGACACGTCGATGAAGTCGGCGCCCGCGTCCTTGAAGAAGCGCGCGATCGCCACCGCGTCGGCATCGGTGTTGCCGCCCGGTGCCCAGTCGTGGGCCGAGATGCGCACGCTCATCGGCCTGTCGGCCGGCCAGGCGGCGCGCATCGCGCGGAACACCTCGAGTGGATAGCGGCAGCGGTTCTCGAGGCTGCCGCCGTACTCGTCCTCGCGCAGGTTGGTCAGCGGGCTGATGAAGGCCGACAGCAGGTAGCCGTGCGCGCAGTGCAGCTCGAGCCAGTCGAAGCCGGCCTCGGCCGTGCGGCGCGTCGATGCCACGAACTGATCGCGCAGCGTGTCCATCTCGGCGCGCGTGATCGCGGCGGGCAGCTGGTTCTGCTCGCCGTAGGGCAGCGCGCTGGCGGCCAGCAGCGGCCAGTTGCCGCTGGGCAGCGGCTCGTCGGTGCCTTCCCAGCCCACCTGCGTCGAGCCCTTGGGACCGCTGTGGCCGAGCTGCATCGCGATCTTCGCGCTCGACTGCGCGTGCACGAAGTCGACGATGCGCTTGAACGCGGCCTGCTGCTCGTCGTTGTAGAGGCCGGTGCAGCCGGGCGTGATGCGGCCTTCGGGCGTGGGGCTGGTCATCTCGACGAACACCATCGCCGCGCCGCCGAGCGCGCGCGCGCCCAGGTGCACCAGCAGGAAGTCCTGCGGCACGCCGTCGACCGCGCTGTAGGTCGCCATCGGCGACACCAGGATGCGGTTCTTGAGCTCGAGGCCGCGCACCTTGAGCGGCATCAGCATCGGCGCGACGGCCTTGCCGCCGGCCAGCCACTGCTCGTAGCCGCCGAGCCACTTGGTGTCGCGCAGCCGCAGGTTCTCGTGGCTGATGCGCTGCGAGCGCGTGAGCAGCGAATAGGCGAACTGCTCGATCTCCATGCCGGTGTAGCGCGGCACGTTCTCGAACCATTCGGTGGAGTTGCGCGCGGCGTTCTGGATCTTGAGCACCTCGACGCTGCGGCGCGCCTCGTACTGCTCGAGCACCTGGTCGGTGCTGCCACCGGCGGCGAATTCGTTGGCCAGGTCGATCGCGTCCTCGAGCGCGAGCTTGGTGCCCGAGCCGATCGAGAAGTGCGCCGTGTGCGCGGCGTCGCCCATCAGCACCACGGGCACCGAGCGGCCGCCGACGTCGACGCGGTGCGTCCAGTGCTCGCACACCACGCGCGGGAAGCGGATCCAGTTGGCCGAGCCGCGCAGGTGCGTGGCGTTGCTGATCAGCGTGTGGCCGTCGAGGTACTTGGCGAACAGCTTCTCGCAGAAGGCGATCGCCTCGGGCTGCTCCATCTTGTCGAGGCCATGGGCCTGCCACACGGCTTCGGGCGTCTCGACGATGAAGGTCGAGGTGTCCTTGTCGAACTGGTAGGCGTGGGCCTGGAACCAGCCGTGCTCGGTCTGTTCGAAGGCGAAGGTGAAGGCGTCGAAGGTCTGGTGCGTGCCGAGCCAGACGAAGCGGCACTGGCGCAGGTCGATGTCGGGCTGGAACACGTCGGCATAGCGCTGGCGGATGCGGCTGTTGAGGCCGTCGCTCGCGATCACCAGGTCGGCCTCGTACTTCGCGGCCAGCGCCTGGTCGTCGGTCACGTCGGTCTCGAACACCAGCTCCACGCCGAGCGCGAGGCAGCGCTCCTGCAGGATGTTGAGCAGCCGCTTGCGGCCGATGCCGCAGAAGCCATGGCCGCCCGAGCGCACCTGGCGGCCCTTGAAGAAGACCTGGATGTCGTCCCAGTGGTGGAAGTCGTCGCCGATCAGCGCGGCCGATTCGGGGTCGGCCGCGCGCAGGTTGGCGAGCGTCTGGTCGCTGAGCACCACGCCCCAGCCGAAGGTGTCGAAGGGCCGGTTGCGCTCCACCACCGTGATCTTGAGGGCCGGGTTGCGCGCCTTCATCAGCAGCGCGAAATACAGGCCGGCGGGCCCGCCGCCGATGCACAGGATGCGTTGGAGGTCCATGGACGGGGCGTGGGCGATGCTGTTCATGGTTGAATAGTTTAGACATAAACAATCTGGTGTCAAACGGATTTACCCGCAGCACATCGGGCCGACCGCTGCCGGCGCCGGCCGCCGTCCCCGCGACGCGATCCGGGCCGCTCGATGCAACGGCATGCAAGAAGATCGAAAAATCAATACCATGCGGCCCATGCAAAGCTTGATACCCAAGATCGAGTCGCAGCTGGCTTCGCTACCCGTGCCCGTGGCACTGGAACTGCCCGATGGGCGACGGGTTGCCGCAGCCGGTTCGCGTGTCACGCTGGCTTTTTCGGAGTGGTCGGCACTGGCCAAGCTCGCGGCCCGACAGGTGGGCGCGATCGGCGAGGCCTACGTGGAGGGCAAGGTGCAGATCGAGGGCGCCATGCGCGACCTGATCGATGCCGCCGTCGGCCTGCTGCCCGGCAACCCGGCCGAGACCGACACCGGATGGTGGAGCCGCCTGCAGCACCTGGCCAAGTCCCGCGGCTCGCACTCGCTGCGCAAGGACGCCGCCCAGATCGAGTTCCACTACGACGTCTCCGACGACTTCTACGCACTGTGGCTCGACCCGCGCCGCGTCTACTCGTGCGCCTACTACGCGACGCCCGACCTCACGCTGGCGCAGGCGCAGGAAGCCAAGCTCGACCACATCTGCCGCAAGCTGATGCTCAAGCCCGGCGAGCGCTACCTCGACGTCGGCTCGGGCTGGGGCGGCCTGCTGCTGTGGGCCGCCGAGCACTACGGCGTCGACGCCACCGGCATCACGCTGTCGCGCAACCAGCATGCGCACGTGCAGCGGCTGATCGAGGAGAAGGGCCTCACGGGCCGCGTGCGCGTCGAGCTGCGCGACTACCGCGAGCTGTCGGTGGAGCGGCCGTTCGACAAGATCTCCTCGGTGGGCATGTTCGAGCACGTGGGCGCGGCCAACATGCCGACCTACTTCGCCAAGATCCATTCATTGCTGGCGCCCGGCGGCCTGCTGATGAACCACGGCATCACCTCGGGCCAGCTCAACTACCGCCAGCTCGGCAACGGCATGGGCGACTTCATTGAGAAGTACATCTTCCCGGGCGGCGAGCTGCTGCACGTCACGCACGTGCTGCGCGAGACCGCGGCGGCCGGCCTGGAGATCGTCGACGTCGAGAGCCTGCGGCCGCACTATGCCCGCACCTTGTGGGCCTGGTCCGACGCGCTCGAGGCGCAGCTCGAGACCGCGCGCGCCGTGCTGCGCAACGGCGGCAGCGAGCGCCAGCACGCCAACGCCGAGCGCATCCTGCGCGCCTACCGGCTCTACCTCGCGGGCTCGGCCATGAGCTTCGAGCAGGGCTGGATCGGCCTGTACCAGATGGTCTCGACCAAGCCCGACGGCAAGGTCGATCACGGCAACTTGCGCGGTGCGCAATCGGTGTACCCTTTCACGCGTGATCATCTCTACAAGTGAAAGGGACACCCCCATGCTCTATCGTTTCCAGTCCAGGGCCTCGTCGGATTTCGTGATGCTCGAGACGCACGCGCGCCAGTTGTTCGACATCGTCGGCAAGTCGCCTTCCGCGCAAGGAATCATCACGGTCGAGCAGATTCCCGGGGCGATCTCGGCCATCGAGGCCGCGCTCGCACGCGAAAAAGCCAACACCCACAACCATGACGAATTCGCCGTCGAGGACCACAACCACGACGCCGAAAAACAGCATGTGGCGCTGCACCAGCGCGCTACGCCGCTGCTGCACATGCTCAAGGAATCGCTGGCCGAAAACAAGGACGTGACCTGGACCACCTGAGTCCGGGTCGGACAACCGGCCGCGCGGCGGCCGGTGTCCGGCGCCAGTCCGCGACGGACGGGCGCTGAATCTTCACTCGGGCCGGACTCCCTCAGTCCACCTTCGCGCCCGACTCCTTCACCACCTTCGCCCACTTCACGTGCTCGCTCGCGATGAGCTTCGTGAAGTCGGCCGGCGTGTTGCCGCTCGGGATCGCGCCCTGCGCCAGCATCTTCTCCTTGATCGCCGCCGTGCCGAGCGACTTGGCGACTTCCTGCTGGATGCGGTTGACGATCTCGGGCGAGGTGCCCGCCGGCGCCAGCAGACCGAACCACGAGCTGGCCTCGAAGCCCTTGAGCGTCGGGCCGCCGGCCTCTTCCACCGTCGGCACGTCGGGCAGCGCGGGCGAACGCTGCGCGCTGGTCACGGCCAGTGCCGTGAGCTTGCCGGCCTTGATCTGCGCCATCGACGAGGGCAGGTTGTCGAACATCACGTCGGCGTTGCCGGCCACCATGTCGAGCAGGGCCGGGCCCGAGCCCTTGTAGGGGATGTGGGCCATGAAAGTGCCCGTCATGCTCTTGAACAGCTCGCCCGCGAGATGGATCGAGGTGCCGCTGCCGCTCGAGGCCATGTTGAACTTGCCGGGGTTGGCCTTGCTGTACTTGATGAAGTCCTGCACGTTGTGGATGCCGAGCGTCTTGGCCTTCTCGGCGTTCATCTCCATCACGTTCGGCACCGCGGCCACCATGGTGATCGGCGCGAAGTCCTTGATCGGATCGAAGGGCAGCTTCGGATAGAGCGCGCGGTTGATGCCGTGCGTGCCCACCGTGCCCATCAGCAGCGTGTAGCCGTCGTTCGGCGCGCGCGCGACGATCTCCGCGCCCACGTTGCCGCCGGCGCCCGCGCGGTTGTCGACGATGAACTGCTGGCCGAAGGCCTTCGAGAGTTCGGGCGCGACCGCGCGCGCGAGGATGTCGGTGGTGCCGCCCGCGGCGAAGGGCACGACGATGCGCACCGGCTTGGTGGGCCAGGTGCCCTGTGCCCACGAGGGGGCGGCGAGCAGCGTTGCGGCGGCGGCGACCGAGGCGGCGAGCAGCGCGCGCCGGGACGGGAAGTGGAGAGGGGAAGAAGTCATGCGCGCCTTTGTACAGGCGCGTGCCGCGGCCGTCGCGGGTGAAAACCCCGGGCGTGGTTCATTGGAGCACCTTCGTGCTCCGCACTGCGGTGCGAGCTTGCTTGGGGCGGCCCGGCGCGGCGCTCAGCCCACCTGCATGCGCTGCGCGAACCGCTCCTCGCGGAAGCGCTCGAGCACGAAGTCGACGAAGGCCCGCGTCTTCGGCGGCAGCAGCTTCTTGCTCGGGTAGTAGAGCCAGACCGCGCCCGCGTCGTGGTGCCATTCGGGCAGCAGCCGCAGCAGGCTGCCGTCGCGCAGTCCTTGTTCCACGAAGGGCATCGGCAGCATCGCCACGCCCAGTCCCATCAGCGCGGCCTGCGCGATGGCCTCGGGGTCGTTGAAGATCGCGCGCGGGCGCGGCAGCTCGACCGTGACCTCCGCTTCCTTCGCCGCGCCTCGCGCATGCCGCAAGGTCCAACTGCGCAGCCGGCCCGTGGGCGAGGAGCGGCGCACCAGCGCGTCGAGCGCCGCCAGCTCCGACGGATTGCGCGGCATCGCGCGCTGCGCCATGTAGGCCGGCGCTGCCACCGCCACCACGTGGATGCGCGCCAGTTCGCGCGCCACCAGCCCGGCCGACAGCTCGAAGCCGCCGCCGATCGCCGCGTCGAAGCCCTCGCCGACGAGGTCGGCCTGCAGGTTGTCGAAATGCCAGTCCGGCACGATCGCCGGATAGCGCGCGAGGAAGTCGCCCATCATCGGCAGCACGTGGGTGCGGCCGAAGGCCTGGCCCATGCTGACCTTGAGCGTGCCCGAGGGCTGGCCGTCGTCCTTGTCGATGCCGGCCACCGCGTCCTGCAGGGTCGCGAGCGCGCCGCCGATCTGCGCCAGGAAACGCTCGCCGCCCTCGGTCAGCGTGAGCCGGCGCGTGCTGCGCTGGAACAGCCGCACGCCGAGCCGCGCCTCCAGCCGCGCCACGTTCTTGCTGACCGCGGCCGGCGTGAGCCCGAGGCGGCGCGCGGCGGCCGAGAAGCTGCCGCCCTCGGCGCTCTGCACGAAGGACGCGAGATGGTTGAGCGGTTCCATCGTTCTATTTTCAACCAACGGTTGAATTTGATGGGACCGATTGATGGCTACCGCAAAGGCAATCGAAGGCAGAGACTGGAGGCCTTCCAACCCACTCACCCAGGAAAAACCATGACCACCACCACCTCCTCCTCCTCCCCGACCCCCGTCCTCGCCGGCAAGGTCGCCTTCGTCACCGGCGGCTCGCGCGGCATCGGCGCGGCCATCGTGCGCCGCCTGGCGCGCGACGGCGCCGCCGTGGCCTTCAGCTACAGCAGCTCGCAGGCCGTCGCCGAGGAACTCGCGCGCAGCCTCGAGGCCGAAGGCGGCCGCGCGCTCGCGCTGAAGATCGACAGCGCCGATGCCGAGGCGCTCAAGGCCGGCATCGACCAGGCGGCGCGCCACTTCGGCGGCCGCATCGACATCCTGGTCAACAGCGCCGGCGTGCTGCACCTGGGCCCGGTCGACCAGCTCACGCTGGCCGATTTCGACCGCACCATCGCCGTCAACGTGCGCGCCGTGTTCGTCGCCATCCAGGCCGCGCTGGCGCACATGGGCAGCGGCGGGCGCATCGTCAACATCGGCAGCACCAACGCCGAGCGCATGCCCTTCGCGGGCGGCAGCATCTACGCCATGAGCAAGTCGGCGCTCACGGGCCTGGTGCAGGGCCTGGCGCGCGACCTCGGCCCGCGCGGCATCACGGTCAACAACGTGCAGCCCGGCCCGGTCGACACCGACATGAACCCGGCCAACGGCCCCATGGCCGCGACCATGCACAGCTTCATGGCGCTCGACCGCCACGGCCACGCCGACGAGATCGCGGGCATGGTGGCCTACCTCGCGAGCCCCGAGGCCGCGTTCGTGACCGGCGCCGGGCTCAACATCGACGGCGGCTTCGCGGCCTGAGCGCGCGATTCAGCGCGCGGTTCAGCGGCCGGGCACCGCCCGCGCCGCCAGCGCCGCGGCCACGTGCTCGGCCAGCGCGCGCGCCGACGGCTTCGCGGCGCGCCCGGCCGGAAACACCGCATGCAGCTCCACCGGCGCCATGCGCCAGTCCGCGAGCACCCGCACCAGCGCGCCGCTCGCCAGCTCGGCGCCGCAGCCCAGCTCGCTGGTGTGCGTGATGCCCAGGCCCGCCACGGCCGCGGCGATCGAGCCCTCGTTCATCGTGCTGCTGAGCAGCGCGCCCGCGATGCGCACCGACACCTGGCGGCCGCCGCGCTCGAAGGACCATGACGCACCGCCGCTCGGGCCGGCCACCACCGCGTGCGCCGCGAGGTCGGCCGGCAGCGCCGGCGTGCCGGCGCGGTGCAGGTAGCCGGGCGCGGCCACCAGCAGGGTCTCGAACAGGCCCAGGCTGCGCGCGGTGGCGCTGGAATCGGGCAGCGCGCCGAAGCGGAACGCGAGGTCCGCGCCCTCGCTCACCAGGTCCTGCAGCTGGTCGTGCATCAGCAGCTTGATGCGCAGCGCCGGATGCCGCGCCGTGAACGGCGGCAGCGCGGGGATCGCCTCGCGCACCGCGAAGCTCGAGGACAGCGCCACGCGCAGCACGCCGCGCAACTCGCCGGTGCCGCGCGCCGCATGGTCGGCCTCCTCGAGCGCGGCCAGGATCGGCTCGATGCGCGCGAGGTAGTCGGCGCCGGCCTCGGTCAGCGTCACGGCGCGCGTGGTGCGCGTCAGCAGCGCCGCGCCGACCTCCTTCTCGAGCGTCGCGATCACGCGCGAGGCCGAGGGCTGCGAGAGCCCGAACTCGCGCCCCGCGCGCGAGAAGCTGCCCGCGTGCGCGACGCGCGTGAACAGCCGCAGGGCGAGCAGCCGGTCGCTCATCGTTCCTGATTGATTTGCATGGCGAATGGATCTTAGTCGTGCGCGCCGGCTACCGGCCGATCGGCGAATCAAAGACAGTGACGGCACGGCACCGCCGGTGCCCCAACCCCCGCAAACCACCCTGGAGAAATCGCCATGTCACTGCCCGAGAAACTCGCCGCCTTCCGCGCCAACTTCGAAGCCGGCGGCCCGCCGTGGAACGCGCCCGCCTTCATCCACGAACCCATGCACCGCGCCACCGACGAGCTGATCGCCTCGGGCGCCGCCGACCGCGCGCTGCGCGCCGGCGATCGCGCCCCGGCCTTCACGCTGCACGACGCCGACGGCCGCGCCTGGTCGTCGCAGGAGCTGCTGGCCCGCGGCCCGCTGGTGCTGACCTTCTACCGCGGCGTCTGGTGCCCGTACTGCAACCTGGACCTGCAGGCGCTGCAGGAAGCGCTGCCGGGCCTGCAGGCGCTCGGCGCGCAACTGGTGGCGGTGTCGCCGCAGACGCCCTCGAACAGCCGCAAGTCGGCGCGCGACAACAAGCTCGCCTTTCCGATCCTGTCGGACACCGGCAATGCCGTGGCCGCCGCCTTCGGCCTGCGCTTCGAGCTTCCGGGCTACCTGCGGGACCTCTACCGCGACGTGTTCAGGAACGACCTCGCGGTGGTCAATGGCGAGCCGAGCTGGACCCTGCCGATGCCGGCGCGCTACGTGATCGCGCGCGACGGCACCATCGTCTATGCCGAGGTCAATCCCGACTACACGCAGCGGCCCGATCCCTCGGAGCTGCTGCCGGTGCTCGAGCGGCTGCGCGCGACCGCCGGCGCATGAGCCTGGGCCTGAATTTCGGCATCGCCGCCCACCGAGGCGATCAGCCGGTCGAGCGTGGTGCCCAGCCGCGCGAGCTCGTCGGCGCTCACGCCCGCGAACAGCGCGGCCTCGCGCTCGCGGCCCAGTTCGCTCACCGTTGCGTGCAGCGCCTTGCCAGCGGCCGTGAGGTGCAGCCGGCTCCTGCGCTGGTCTGTCGGATCCTCGCGGCATTGCACGCGCCGGTGGCGCTTGAGGCCGGCCAGCGCGCGGCTCACCGCCATCTTGTCGAGGCCGGTCTGGTCGGCCACCTGCGAGGCGGTGAGCCCGGGCTGCGCGCCCAGCACCGCCATCGTGCGCCACTCGTTGAGCGTGAGCTGGTGCTCGCGGCCCACGCGTTCGTGGAAGGGCCGCGCCGTGAGGTTGACCACGCGCACCAGCTTGAAGAACAGCGGGTCCATCGGTGCGCGGGGCGCGTGTCAGCCCGCCAGCTTCTTCGCCGCCGCGACGATGGCGTCCACGCCCACGCGCGACTGCGCCTCGAGCACCGGCGCATAGCCGACCGGGATGCGCGGCGCGCCGAGCCGCGCGATGCGGCAGCCGGTGGCCTCGGCCGCGCTGGCCGCGATCTCGGCGCCGAAGCCCGCGGCCTGCACCGCCTCGTGCGCCACCAGCAGCCGGCCGGTGCGCGCGCACGATTCGAACACCGTCTCGCGGTCCCAGGGCCAGAGCGTGCGCAGGTCGATCAGGTCGACCGCGATGCCCTCGGCCGCGAGCCGCTCGCAGGCCTCGGCGCAGACCTGCGCCTGCCGGCTCCAGCTCACGAGCGTGAGCGCGTCGCCCTGACGCAGGCGCGCCGCCTTGCCCAGCGGCACCGCCAGCGTCTCGTCGACCGGGCCGCGCGCGCCCCACAGCGTCTTGTGCTCGATGTAGACCACCGGGTCGCCGCACTGCAGCGCCGCGCGCAGCAGCGAATGGTTGTCCTGCGGCGTCGACGGGCTCACCACCACCACGCCCGGCAGGTGCGCGAACCAGGCCTCGAGCGACTGCGAATGCTGCGCCGCCGAGGCGTCCCAGATGCCGCCCGGCATGCGCGCCACCAGCGGCACGCGGCCCTGGCCACCGAACATGAAGCGGTTCTTGGCGGCCTGGTTCACCAGCTCGTCCATGCCGCACAGCGCGAAGTCGACCACGCGCATCTCGACCACCGGCCGCAGACCCGCGAGCGCCATGCCCACGCCCGCGCCCATGATCGCGGCCTCGCTGATCGGCGTGTCGATCACGCGCCGCTCGCCGAAGCGCTGCTGCAGCCCCTTGTACTGGCCGAAGATGCCGCCGCGGCCCACGTCCTCGCCGAGCACGACCACGCGCGCATCGGCTTCCATCTCGCGCGCGATGGCGCGCACGGCGGCTTCGGCATAGCTGAGTTCTTCCACGGTGTTCGCTGCATTCAGTGCCATTGCCCGGCTCCCGTGGTCTGCACGTCGGTGAAGGCCGCGCCGGCCTCGGGCCAGGGCGCCGCGTCGGCGGTGGCCAGGGCGGCTTCGACCTCGGCCGTGGCCGCGTTCTCGATCGCGTCGAGCGCCGCCGCCTCGAGCCCGGCTTCCAGCAGCCGGCCGCGCGCGCGGGCCAGCGGATCGGTCTCGAGCGCCGCCGCCAGCTCGGCCGGATCGCGGTAGGCCGCGAGGTCGACCGACACGTGGCCCTTCACGCGGTAGGTCAGCGCATGCAGCAGCCGCGGTCCGCCGCCGCCGCGCACCTCGGCCACCAGCCGCGCCGCGGCCGCGTGCACCGCGAACACGTCGTTGCCGTCGACCTGCGTGGCCGCGATGCCCAGCGCTTCGGCACGCGCCGAGGCACCTTCGCCCGCGGTCATCGGGCCGCTCGCGGTGGTCGCGCTCCAGCGGTTGTCCTCGCAGACGAACAGCACCGGCAGCTCGTACACGCGGGCCCAGTTCAGCGCCTCGAGGAAGGGGCCGCGGTTGATCGCGCCGTCGCCGAAGAAGCAGACCGTGAGCGCGTCGCCCTGGCCCAGCACCTTCTGCGCATGCGCCGCGCCCACCGCGATCGGCAGCCCGGCCGCCACCACGCCGTTGGCGCCCAGCATGCCGACCGAGAAATCGGCGATGTGCATCGAGCCGCCCTTGCCGCCGTTGAAGCCCGTGGCCTTGCCGAACAGCTCGCACATCATGCGTGCGAGGTCGGCGCCCTTGGCCAGCGTGTGGCCGTGGCCGCGGTGGGTGGACGTGAGGTAGTCGCTCGTGCGCAGGTGCGCGCAGACGCCGGCCGGCACCGCCTCCTGCCCGGTCGACAGGTGCAGCGGCCCGCGCACCTTGGCCGCGCCGCCGGCCTGCTGCCCATAGGCGCTCACGCCGCCCTGGCTGGCCGTCTCGGCCGCGTTCTCGAACGCGCGGATGCGCACCATGGTGCGGTACAGCGCCTCGGCGGCGCCGCTGGGGATGTCCAGGTCCATCTTGTCTCCGACGCCTGTGGAATGGGCGTTTGCGGAAAAATCGTATCAAGCGTGACGGACTGGGGGCAGGGGGCTTTCCCCGGGGACCGCGGTCCCCGGGGATGCGTTCTCCGCGAGCAAGCGGGTCCCAAGGACGCCGAACTCGGAAAGTGCCCAGCCTGAAAGGCGCGACCGTCTACGGAAGCTCCGTGTACTTCGTCACCACGGGAGCCCAGTCAACGTCGGGGCGCAGCAGCTCCAGGAAGGCGTCGTGCGAGCAATCGTTGTCGTACACGGTCCATCGTCGAGCGCCGTCTTCGCTCATCAGCAGGTAAATGCCTTTTCTTTCGGAAACGTGCACCCCGTAATCGATGTGGCGAATTCGAGGAGCGATTGCGATGATCAAATTCGGGGATGCCAGCAATTCGACTTCTCTGATGTCTTCCGAAATGGTGGTGGTTTCTTCCGAAAAATAGACCGAGTCGCGCCGTTCGAGGTACTCGCGCCCGGTCAATCCCTTTGCGGCTAGAAGCTCTCGAAAAACTGGATTCATTGAAGCATCCATCGTTGAAATGTCGCGTCTCATGAAGTGGGTTGAATATCTCTGCGCCACTTCTCTTGCGCCCTCGTATGGTTGCGATATTGAGGAAATCGAGGGCCTTGAAAAGGCCGCAACTCCCAAGACACCCAAAATAGTTCGCCGGATCATTGCTGTTCGCTCTTCCATCGAACCAGCCTGTAGGGCTTGTCTGGCGTCACGTCGATGACGATGTCGGGATAAATGCTGCCAAATGTGGCTCCTGCTTTATCCTGGAGATAGGTCTTGATTCGCAGGTTTTTGATTCTTCCCGATGAATCTTTTTCAACGCGCCAATCCGTCTTCGCGTACTGTCCCTCGGCCGTGGGTCGAGAAACCTGATCCCATTTCTCGTCGGCGACGTCTCGCTCGAGGTAGGCGTGTACCGCGCCGGCGAGCGCTATCCTGTTGAAATAGGCTTCGCCTTTGATGAAAGGGGTTTCCCTGGAAAATTCGGGAAGAAAGTTGGCCACGACAATTGCGGCGTGAGGGTTGACTTGGCCAATTGCATAAATGTGGCTTCGATCAGTGAATGGCATTCCTTGGTCGATCCTTGTTTTTTCCTTGTATTCGACATAGGCCACCTCACCCTCGGTTCGCGTCGTGGAGGGGTCGAGGCGTGGGTTCTGCATCACTTGATCGGTCGCCATCCGAACCAGGATGCAAACCCCTCCGCAAGTAAAACATGCGATTCGGCCATCCCTGCGCGCGGAAGGTTCGCCGGCGATGCAGGGACCGCAAGGCCCGTCGAGAGATGAAAAGCAGGCGGCCTGAGAATTGGCCGAAATCCCTGAGAAGGCAAAAAATACAGCAAGAATCTTTAATAATTTCATTGCAAACCCCCTTGATTTCCCAATGAGAACAATTCCCATTGGCCGACGCAGTTTGTGCCCTCGGTGGTGTGAAATCAAGACTCGAAAAATATCCACTGAGGTCTCAGGGATGCGAATCGAAATAGATGGAATTGCGTATCGAGTCTTCGCGCTGGGCACTCGATAGGAGCAATGAGTCGAACTCGTCGTCGTGAATCGGCCGCCTGACCCGAGATCGCGAGACCTTTTCCTGTGCGTCTCGCGATGCCCTGGATGGAATGACCGTAGCGCCCCGCTCAGCCCGCCTTGCGCCGCTGCGAGCCCGTGGCCTGCGCCGCGGCCGCATCGGCCGTGGCCTTCATCCCCTCGAGGATCGCCTCGCACTTGTGCTTCAGGTGGGTCTTGAGGATGCCCGACAGCGAGGCCGCGTCGCGCCGCGCCAGCGCGTTCAGCATGCCCTCGTGTTCCGCCATCGCGCGCGACCAGATCTCGGGCGTCATCGGCGAGTTGAAGCGGATGCGCCGGATGCGCGCGTTGATCAGCGCGTACTGGTCGAGCAGCACCGGGTTGCGCGTGGCCTGCACGATGGTCTCGTGGATGCCGCGGTTCAGCGCGTAGTAGCTCGCCATGTCGCGCGCGGCGAAGGCACCGCGCATGCGCTCGTGCAGCGCGGTGATCTCCGCGAGCTGCGCGTCGGTGACGCGCGCGGCCGCCTGCTCGCCGGCCAGCGCCTCGAGCGCGCCGGCCACCGCGAACAGCCCCTCCACCTCCTCGAGCGACAGCTCGCGCACGCGCGCGCCGCGGTTGGGCAGCAGCTCGACGTGGCCCTCGGCGGCCAGCACCTTGAGCGCCTCGCGCAGCGGCGTGCGCGAGATGCCGAAGCGCTCGCACAGCAGGGCTTCGGGCACCTTGCTGCCCGGCGGGAACTCGCCCTGCACGAACACCTCGCGCAGGTTTCCGAGCAGGTCGTTGTGAACGAATTCTTTGGCCATGGGCAATTATGAATTCATTTTTCGATGAAATGGCCGGTTGAAGCCCTCGGAGGCGAGAAATTCCGAGTATTTGAATTCAAAGTGTTGACCGAGTCGGCTGGCCTCCGCTACATTGAACGCATTCATTTGCAGCACTTGAACCCCCGAAACTCCCCCAATCCAGCTTCAAAAGGCAATTTATGAATGCATTCCAGCAAGGCATCGTCGAAATCGCAGGCTCGACCCACGACACCGACCGCTACACCAACGCCCTCGGCCCGCGCGGCGTGATCGGCGTGATGACGCCGGGACCGAACGTGAACGTCGAGAACGAGATGATGGACATGCGCCCGCGCGGCGTGATCAACGCCATCGACCGCTACTACGTGCCGAACCAGAAGATCGCGCAGGACGAGGACTGGTCGGTGATCATGCGCAACGTCACGGCCAACCTCGACGACTCGGTGCGCCGCCTCAAGGAAGCGCTGATCGACCACCTCGTGCTCGGCATGTCCTCGCAGAGCTACATGGGCGGCGAGAAGGGCAGCTTCGCGCTGCTCGAGCACCTCGAGAAGCTCTCGGGCGTGCCGGTGACCATGGGCGCGCAGTCGGCCGAGCAGGCCTTCAAGCTCTGCGGCGCGAAGCGCATCGCGCTGCTCACGCCCTACTACCCGGTGATCGAGACCAACGCCATCAGCTATTTCACGTCGCGCGGCTTCGAGGTGGTGCACGTCGAGGGGCTCAAGTGCAAGAGCATCATCCACGTCGCCTCGCAGACCTACGAGCAGCTCGCCGAGGCCACCCTGCGCTGCGAGGCCGCCAAGCCCGACGCGATCCTGCAGCTGGGCACCAACCTGGCCTATGCGCGCGTGGCCAACGATGCCGAGAAGTGGCTCAGGAAGCCGGTCTTCGCCTCGGGCCCGGTGATCTATTGGTCGGCGCTGCGCAGGATGGGCATCAAAGACCAGTTCCCGGGCTTCGGCAGCCTGACGGAATTCCACTGAGTCCGGCGCGCGCGCACAGACGCACAGAACGAAGGAGACAAGCATGACGACGAGACAACGCATGCGCGCGGCCTGCGCCGCGCTCGCTGCCTGGGCGCTGCTCGGGCCGCTGCCCGCGGCGGCCCAGGAGCACTGGCCGGCCAAGCCGGTCACGCTGCTGGTGGGCTTCGCGCCCGGCGGCGGCACCGACCTGATCGCGCGCCAGGTCGCGCCGCGCTTGTCCGAGCTGCTGAAGCAGCCGGTGATCGTCGAGAACCGCGCCGGCGCCAGCGGCACCATCGCGACCGCCGCCGCGGCGCGCGCGCGGCCCGACGGCTACACGCTGCTGCTGGGCCACGTGAGCTCGAACGCGATGGTGCCGGCGATCATGCCGAAGCTGCCCTACGCGGCGGCGCGCGACTTCACCGCCATCACGCTGATCGGCAGCGTGCCGCAGGTGGTGACCGTGCCCGCGAGCCTGCCCGTGAAGACGCTGCAGGAATTCATCGCCTTCGCGAAGACCAAGCCGGGTGGCGTCAACTACGCCTCCTCGGGCGCGGGCACGCAGCAGCACTTCGCGGCCGAGCTGTTCCAGCAGGCCACGCGGACCACCATGACGCACGTGCCCTACAAGGGCAGCGGCGCGGCGCTGGCCGACCTGATCGCGGGCCAGGTCGACGTGAACTTCGACACCGTGCCCACCGTGCTGCAGCAGGTGAAGGCCGGCAAGCTGCGCGCGCTCGCGGTCACCTCTCGCCAGCGCGCGGCCAGCCTGCCCGAGGTACCGACGGTGATCGAGGCCGGCGTGCCCGACTACGAGATCGGCGCCTGGTACATGCTGATGGGCCCGGCCGGACTGCCCAAGCCGGTGGTCGATGCGCTCGCCGATGCGATGAACCGCACGCTGCAGTCGCCCGAGGTGCGCGACAAGCTCGCGGCGCTGGGCACCGACGTCGCGGGCGGCACGCCGGCCCAGGCGCAGGACTACCTGAAGGCCGAGATCGCGCGCTGGAGCAAGCTGGCCGCGGACAAGCACATCGTGGCGGAGTGACGGCCATGCCCGGGAACTTCGCTCTCCTGCGCCGCGGCCTGGCCGCGCTCCTGCTGCCGTTCGTGTTCGCCCTATCGCTCGCCGGCTGCGCCGCACCCGCCGCCGCGCCACCGGGCACGCAGCCCATCGTGTGGCGCATGGGCACCTCGTGGCCCACCAGCCTGCCGCTGCTGCACGAAGCCGCGCTCGACTTCGCCGACACCGTGAACGCCGCCTCGGGCGGGCGCCTGCGCATCGAGACCATCGACCCCGCGCGCCATGGCAAGCCCGCGGGCCTGCTGCAGGCGCTGCGCGGCGGCGAGTTCGACCTCGTGCACACGACCGCGCAGTACTACGCCGCCGAGGTGCCCGCGATCGACTTCTTCACCGCCGTGCCCTTCGGCCTCTTGCCGGTCGAGCAGGAGGGCTGGCTCAACGAGGGCGGTGGCCAGGCGCTGTTCGAGGCGGTGCTGGCGCCGCTGGACGTGCTGCCGCTGATGGCGGGCCACACCGGCATCCAGATGGGCGGCTGGTTCGCGAAGCCGTTGCGCACGCCCGAGGACCTGCGCGGCGTGCGCGTGCGCATCGCGGGCTTTCCGGGCCGCGTGCTGGCGCGCGTGGGCGCGGTGCCGGTGAACCTGCCGCTGGGGCAGATCGTGCCGGCCTTCGCCGAGGGCCGCATCGACGCGGCCGACGTGGTCGGCCCCGCGATCGACGCGACGCTGCCGCTCGCGCGCTATGCGCCGCACTATGTCGCGCCCTGGCACGAGCCCGACGTGGCGATGCACCTGTTCATCGGCCGCGCGAAGTTCCTCGCGCTGCCGGCCGACCTGCAGCAGATCGTGCGGCAGTCGGCGCAGGCCGCGGCGCTGCGCTCGATCGCGCGCGCCAACGACCGCAACGCGGTGGCGATGCGCGAACTCGAGGCGCGCGGCACGCGCATCGAGGCGCTGCCGCCGGCCGTCGTCGAGGCCCTGCGCGAGGCCACGCGCGTGGAGCTCGATGCCAGCGCGCGCGCCGATGCCGATGCGCGCCGCGTGATCCAGAGCCTGCTGGCGTACAAGGCGCGCGTCGCGCCCTATAGCCTGCAGGCCGACCAGGCCGTGTTCAGGGTGCGTTGAGGGCCACGCCCTTGCGCATGCGCAACGCCGGTGGCGTCAGACCACCGTGCCGCGGACCTCGCCGAGCCCGATACGCACCGCGCCCGCGCGCTCGCACCAGCCGCGGATCACCAGCGTGTCGCCGTTCTCGAGGAAGACGCGCTTCTCGCCGTTGGGCAAGGTCACGGCCTGCTTGCCGCCGAGCGTGAGCTCGATCAGCGAACCGGCCTGGTCGGGCTTCGGGCCCGAGAGCGTGCCCGAGCCCAGCAGGTCGCCGGGTTGCAGGTTGCAGCCGTTCACCGTGTGGTGCGTCACCAGCTGCGCCGCGGTCCAGTAGGCGGCCTCGGTGGTGTTGCCGAGCGTGAGGCGCACCGGCGCTTCGCCGGCTTCGCGCATCTTCGCGGTCTGCAGCAGCACCTCGAGCGTGATGTCGAGCGCACCGGCTTCGCGGTTCGAGGGGGCATCGAGATAGGGCAGCGGTTGCGGATCGCCCTCGGGCCGCTCGAACTTCGCGCGGAAGGGCGCGAGCGCTTCCATGGTCACGATCCACGGCGACAGCGTGCTCGCGAAGTTCTTCGAGAGGAAGGGGCCGAGCGGCTGGTACTCCCAGGCCTGCAGGTCGCGTGCCGACCAGTCGTTGAGCAGGGTCACGCCGAACAGGTGCTCCTCGGCCTCGCCGATGGCGATCGGCTCGCCGAGCGCATTGCCGCGGCCGATGAGGAAGCCGAGCTCGAGTTCGTAGTCGAGGCGCTTGGACGGGCCGAAGCTGGGCTCGGCGGCATCGGGTGCCTTGGTCTGGCCCTGCGGGCGCTTGAAGACCTGGCCGCTCACGCCGATCGACGAGGCGCGGCCGTGGTAGCCGATCGGCACCCACTTGTAGTTGGGCATCAGCGGCTGGTCGGGACGGAACAGCTTGCCGATCGTGGTCGCGTGGTGGATGCCGGTGTAGAAGTCGGTGTAGTCGCCGATGCGGCAGGGCACGGTCATCTCGGCCTGGGCCTGCGCGATGAGCGCCTTCGACCAGGCGGCCTGCTTGTCGCTGCCTTCGGCGAGGCCGGCGGAGAGCGCGGCGCGCAGCGCCTGGCGCTCCTGGGTACCGACGGCCATCAGCGCGTTCATGTCGTCGCTGTCGACGAGGCCCGCGGCGCGCAGGTCGAGCACCTGGTCGCCGATGGCGACGCCGATGCGGAAGGCCTCGGTGCTGCCGGCGGCGCGGAAGCGGCCGAAGGGCAGGTTCTGGATCGGGAAGTCGCTGCCGGCTTCATTGGCCGAGGCGACCCAGCTGCGCAGCTTCGGGTCGTGGGTGGCGTTCAGTGCGGTGGTCATGGATGTCCTTCGGTTCTGTATTCGGTTCTATCGTCCCGGACCGTTCGGGCTGAGCTTGTCGAAGCCGCGCGCGGCGCTTCGACAGGCTCAGCGTGAACGGACCAGGGTGTTCATCGGGCGCTCACTCGGCCGTCATCCCGGCCTTCTTCGCCACCTCGCCGAGCCGCTGGTACTCGGTCTGCGTGAGCGTGGCCAGTTCCTGCGCGCTCGAGCCGCGCGGCGAGAAGCCGGCCTGCGCCAGCTTGGCCTTCACGTCGGGCTGCGCGAGCGCCTCCACGAAGGCCTCGTTGAGCGCCTTCACGATCGGCGCCGGCAGGTTGGCGGGGCCGTAGACGCCGAACCAGGGCTCGAGCGCATAGCCCTTGAGGCCGGCCTCGGCGATGGTCGGCACCTCGGGCAGCGAGGGCGAGCGCGTGGGACCGGCGACGGCCAGCGCGCGCAGCTTGCCGGCCTGGATGTGCGGCAGCGAGGCCGGCAGGTTGTCGAACATCAGGCCGATGTTGTTGCCCAGCATGTCGGTGATGGCCGGGCCGCTGCCCTTGTAGGCCACGTGGGTCAGCTCGGTGCCGGTCATCTGCGCGAACATCACGCCGGCCAGGTTCATCGAGGTGCCCGCGCCCGCGGTGGCGTAGGGCATGCCGGGGGTCTTCTTCGCGGCCGCGATCAGGTCGGCCACCGACTTGATCGGCGAGGCCGCCGGCACTTCGAGCACGATGGTCGAGGTGCCCAGCAGGCTGATGGCGGTGAAGTCCTTGCGCGGATCGAAGGCCATCGACTTGTAGATGTGCGGGTTCAGCGCATTGGTCGAGATGGCGCCGAAGCCGATGGTGTAGCCGTCGGGCGCGGCCTTGGCCACGGCGTCCATGCCGATGTTGCCGCCCGCGCCGCCGCGGTTGTCGATCAGCACCGGCTGGCCCAGCTTCTCCGACACCTTCTGGCCCACGGTGCGCGCCACCAGGTCGGTGGTGCCGCCCGGGGTGTAGGGCACGATGAAACGGATCGGCTTGGCGGGGAAGTCCGCGGCCTGCGAGAACAGGGGCGCGGCGAGCAGCGCGAGGACCGCGGCGCGGCGCGTCAGTGCGAAGACGGGGTTCATGGCTTGAACTGATCCTTGAGGCCGGCCCAGCAGTCGGCGTAGTCGGTGTCGAGCGCCTTGCTCTGCAGCGCGAAATTGGTCGGGATGAAGCGGTAGCGGCTCTCGAACATGAAGGCCAGCGTGTTGTCGAGCTTGTGCGGCTTGAGGTCGGCGTGGGTGGCCTTGTCGAAGGCTTCCTCGTCGGGGCCGTGCGGCACCATGCTGTTGTGCAGGCTCGCGCCGCCGGGCTTGAAGCCGCCCGGCTTGGCGTCGTACTCGCCGAGCACCAGGCCCATGAACTCGCTCATCAGGTTGCGGTGGAACCACGGCGGACGGAAGGTGTTCTCCATCACCATCCAGCGCGGCGGGAAGATCACGAAGTCGCAGTTGGCCGTGCCGGGCGTGTCGCTGGGCGAAGTCAGCACGGTGAAGATCGAGGGATCGGGATGGTCGAAGCTGATCGAGCCGATCACCATGAAGTGCGCGGTGTCGTACTTCACGGGCGCGAGGTTGCCGTGCCAGGCGACCACGTTGAAGGGCGTCTGCTTCATCGGCGCGTGCCAGAAGCGGCCGCCGAACTTCTTGACGATCTCGTAGCCGCCTTCTTCCGCCTCGAAGGCCGCCACCGGCGCCTGGAAGTCGCGCGCGTTGGCCAGGCCGTTCGAGCCGATCGGGCCGAGTTCGGGCAGGCGGAAGTGCGCGCCGTAGTTCTCGCAGACGTAGCCGCGCGAAAGTCCGTCGGGCAGCGCCACCTTGAAGGCCATGCCGCGCGGCAGCAGCGCGATCTCGCCGGGCTTCACCTCGAGCACGCCGAGCTCGGTGGTGATGACCAGCCGGCCCTGCTGCGGCACCACCAGCATCTCGCCGTCGGCGTTGACGAAGGCGCGCTTGTCCATCGAGCGGCCCGCCAGGTACATCAGCGAGCCGATGCCGACCTGCGACTCGGCATCGCCGTTGGCCGCGATGGTGTGCATGCCGTCGACGAAGTCGTGCTCCCCCGCGCCGTCCAGCGGCTGCGGATGCCAGCGCATCGGCTCGGGCGGCAGCGCGATCTCGCGGTCGGCGCCGGTGCTCCAGTGCGCCTGCGCATAGGGCTGGTAGCGGCCCGACACCACCGAGGGCTGGCGGCGGTAGAGCCAGGTGCGGCGGTTCTCGTGGCGCGGCGCGGTGAAGGCGGTGCCCGAGAGCAGCTCGGTGTAGAGGTCGAAGGGCCCGCGCTGCGGGTTGTTGCGGCCCTGCGGCAGCGCGCCGGGCACGGCCTCGGACGCGTATTCGTTGCCGAAGCCGCTCTGGTAGCGGCGCTCGGTGGCGGGAGTTGCGGCGGTCATGGTGTCCTCACTGGATGGTGTTCATTTCGCGGCCGCCAGCGCTTCGCGCAGCACGGGCAGCGAGCCGATGTGGTTGGCCAGCAGCAGCACGAGGCGCGCGTTGTACGCATGGCTCTCCTCGGTGCTCAGGCCCTGGTGCGCCTCGATCAGCGCTTCGTAGAAATCGTCGGGCGCCTCGAGGTGCGCGTCGGTGATCAGCGTGGGGGTGGATGCGGTCATGGGCAATGTCTCGCTGCGTGTCGTCTCAGGCCTTGCCGAGCGCGCGGTCGAAGGCCGCGCGGATCTGCGCGGACGATGGCGCGCGCCAGCGCGCGCTCACATGCTGGTCGGGGCGCAGCAGGTAGACCGTGCCGGGGTGCGCATCGTAGCGCCGCACGGCCAGTTCGCTCGCCGCGCCCGCGGGCACGCGCACGGTGCGCAGCGGCAGCGCCGCGGCCTCGATGGCGCGCAGGCTCCGCGTCACGGCCGCGTCGTCGGCATCGCCGAACACCAGCGCCGTGAAGCCGTGCGCGCGGCCGAGCTCGCGCAGCAGCCAGCCGCTGCCGCCGTCGGCGAGCGCCACCGGCGCGTCGGCCGCGGCCGCGCCCGGCACCATCGCGCCCGCGAAGCCGTCGCCGTGTGCGTCGGGCGTGTTGAGCGGCGAGCCGCGCAGCACCGAGGGCACCGACAGCCGGCCGCTGTTGACCAGCGTGCGCGCGAAGGCGTGCCGCCGCGTCAGCGCCAGCACCGCGTCGCGGAACAGCCGGCTGACCTCGCTCTTGGGCGTGATGAAGTCGGTCGCGCGCGTGGAGTTGCGGATGTTCTCGTCGGCCGCGTACTCGCGTTCGCCCGCGTAGCTGTCGAGCAGCGCGTCGGGCGCCTCGCCGCGCACCACGGCGGCCAGCTTCCAGGCCAGGTTGTCGGCGTCCTGCACGCCCGAGTTGGCGCCGCGCGCCCCGAACGGCGACACGCCGTGCGCCGAGTCGCCCGCGAACAGCACGCGGCCGTGGCGGAAGCTGTCCATGCGCTGGCAGGCGAAGGTGTAGACGCTGGCCCAGCCGATCTCGAACTGCACGCCCGCGTGGCCGATGCTGTCGAGCAGCGCGCGCACGCGCGGCACGATGCGCTCGGGCTTGCGTTCCTCCACCGGATCGGCCTCCCAGCCGAGCTGGAAGTCGATGCGCCACATGCCGTCGGCCTGCTTGTGCAGCAGCACGCTCTGGCCCGGATGGAAGGGCGGGTCGAACCAGAAGCGGCGCTCGGTCGGCAGCTGCGCGTCCATCGTGATGTCGGCGATCAGGAAGCGGTCGCGGAACACGCGGCCCTTCGATTCCTGGCCCAGCAGCTGGCGCAGGTTCGAGCGCGAGCCGTCGCAGGCGCTCACGTAGTCGGCGGCCAGGCGGTACTCGCCCTCGGGCGTTTCCACGGTCAGCGTCGCGCCCTCGGCGTCCTGCGCGATGCCGGTGACCTTGTTGTTCCAGCGGATGTCGATCAGCGGCAGCTGGGCCGCGCGCTCGGCCAGGTAGCCCTCGACGTAGTACTGCTGCAGGTTGATGAAGGCCGGGCGCTCGTGGCCGGGCTCGGGCAGCAGGTCGAAGCGGTAGACCTGCTCGTCGTGGAAATAGACCTTGCCGATGTTCCACGACACGCCCTTGTCGACCATGCGGTCGCCGCAGCCCAGCCGGTCGAAGACCTCGAGCGTGCGCTTGGCGAAGCAGATCGCGCGCGATCCGGTCGACAGGGTGTTGTCGTTGTCGAGCAGCACCACCGGCACCTGGCGCAGCGCGAGGTCGATGGCCAGCGCCAGGCCCACGGGGCCGGCGCCGACCACCACCACCGGGTGGCGAGCGGGCGGGGCCGCGTCCTGGTCGGGGTGGCGGCGGTAGTCGAAGCGCAGGCTCTGGTAGTCGACCTGCGCGGCTTCGGTGGCGAGTGCGTTCACGTCCGTTGTCTCCGTCTCTGTGCCGTCTTCGTCTCTCTTGTCTTGCGCCTTCCCCCTCCGGGGGACGGCGGGGATGGGGGCCGGTCGCGCATCGTGCGGTTGCCGCGTGCCCCCACCCCGGCCCTCCCCCAGAGGGGGAGGGAGGCATTCATCTCAGCCTTCGAGCGCCTTCCACATCTCCACGTCGCGCTCGGCGGTCCACACGCGCGGGTCGACATGGCCCGAGGCCTCGTCGTAGGCGCGGCTCACGTCGAAGGGCATGCAGTGGTCGAAGATCACCCACTGGCTGTACTTGGGCTTGAGCTTCTCGTAGGTGTCCTTGTAGACCGCGTTGAGGTCGCGCCCGGCCTTCACGCCTTCCTGCACGCTGGCGTAGACGTCGGCGATGAAGTCGCGCGTGCCCGTGAGGCCCTCGGCCACGGCCTCGGGCGTGGTCAGCGCGGCGCCGCGGCCCGGCACCAGCGCGGCGGGCTTGAGGGCGGCGACGTTGTCGAGCGTCTGCGGCCAGTCCTTGAAATAGGCGTCGCCCGCGTACGGCGTGGCGCCGAACTCGACCAGGTCGCCCGAGAGCAGCGCGCGTTCCTGCGGCAGCCAGACCACGGTGTCGCCCTTGGTGTGGCCGCGGCCGAGCTGCAGCAGCTGCACCTCGAGCTTGCCGAGCCACAGGGTCATCTTGCCGGTGAAGGTCATGGTGGGCCAGGTCAGGCCCGGCGGCACCGTCTCGACGTTCTGGAACAGGCGCGGGAAGCGGCCGATCTCGCTGGCCTTGTCCTGCTCGCCGCGCTCGACGATCAGGTCGCGCGTGTCCTGGCTCGCCAGGATGTGCTCGGCGCCGTAGCCGGCCGCGCCCAGCACGCGCACCGCGTGGTAGTGGGTGAGCACCACGTACTTGATCGGCTTGTCGGTCACTTCGCGGATGCGGCGCACCACGTCGGCCGCCATCGCGGGCGTGGCCTGGGTGTCGGCCACCAGCACGCAGTCGTCGCCGATCACGATGCCGGTGTTCGGGTCGCCCTCGGCGGTGTAGGCCCACGCGTGTTCCGAGATCTGGCTGAAGGTGACCTTCTTCTCTTCCATGTCGGCCTGGCTGGCGAATTTCTTGGCTTGGCTCATCGTGTGTCTCCGTGGAGTGTTGGGGGGATGAAATTCGTTTAGGGCGAACGAATTTGCAGTTAACGAATTTCCGCGAGTGTAAGCCTCGAATCGCTTCATGTCTAATCCCCACTCCATGAACGAAGCACAACCCGACGCCGACCGCGCCCAGCGCGGCATCCAGAGCATCGAGGTCGGCGGCCAGCTGCTGCGCGCGCTGGTGCACCACGGCCGGCCGATGGCGCTCAAGGACCTGGCCCGCGAGGCCGACATGACGCCCGCCAAGGCCCATCCCTACATGGTGAGCTTCGGCCGGCTGGGGCTGATCGAGCAGGACCGCGCGAGCGGCCACTATCTGCTCGGCCCGCTGGCACTGCAACTGGGCCTGATCAGCCTGCAGCAGGCCGACCCGGTGCACATCGCCACGCCGGCCATCGCCCAGCTCGCGCAGCAGACCGGCCACACCATCGCGCTGGCGGTCTGGGGCGCGCGCGGCGCGACCATCGTGCGCACGGCCGAGTCGCCCTCGCCGGTGCACGTCAACATGCGCCACGGCACGGTGTTCTCGCTGACCAACACGGCCTCGGGCCGGGTGTTCGCGGCCTACCTCGACGCCGGGCGCGTGCGCGACCTGCTCGAGGCCGAGCGCCAGCGCCAGAAGCAGCGCAAGGCCGAGCCCGCGCCGCCGGCCGGCATGCCGCCGGTGCAGCCGCTGCCGTCGTGGGCCGATTTCGAGCGCCAGCTGCAGGAGGTGCGCGCGCACGGCATCAGCCGTTCCGACGGCGAGGTGATCGAGGGCGTGAGCGCCATGGCCGCGCCGGTGTTCGACCACACGGGCGCGATCGTGCTCGCGATCACGGCCATCGGCCCGGCCGGCATCTTCGACACCGCCTGGGACGGCGCCATCGGCACCGCGCTCAAGGGCTGCGCGGACGCGGTGTCGCAGCGGCTGGGGGCGAGCCGCCGATGAAGGCGTCGCAGACCGTGGCCGCGGGCCTCCAGGCCCTTTCGCTGTCGGTGTCGCTCGCTTTCGCCGGTGCTGCCGCCGCGGCCGACGAGGGCCCCTGGCCCACCGCCGGCTGGACCGTCGCCACGCCCGCCTCGCAGGGCATGGACCCGGCCGAGCTCGCGCGGCTGGTCGAGCTCGGCGCCACCCACCAGCTCGACAGCCTGCTGGTGGTGCGCCACGGCCGCATCGTGGTGGAGGCCTACTACGCGCCGTTTCGCCCCGGCCTGCGCCACGCGGTCAACTCGGTCACCAAGGCCGTGATGGGCACGCTCGCCGGCATCGCGATCGAGGAAGGCAAGCTGCGCCTCGACGACCGGGTGTTCGACGACGCCACCGATCCCCGGCGCGCCGCGGTCACGGTCGCGCACCTGCTCGACATGACCTCGGGCATCGACTGGACCGAGCCGCTCAACGACCGCGGCAAGCCGGTCTCGCTGATCGAGATGGAGCGTTCGCGCGACTGGGCCGCCTACGTGCGCGGCCGCCCGATGGCACAGGCGCCCGGCGCCGGCTTCAACTACAACAGCGGCAACTCGCAGCTGCTGTCGGCCCTGCTCGCGCGGCGCACCGGCGGCGATCTGCGGGCCTATGCCACCGAGCGCCTGTTCAAGCCGCTGGGCATCGCCGACCTGCGCTGGCGCCAGGACCCGCAGGGCGTGCCCGTGGGCGGCTTCGGCCTGGCGCTGCAGCCGCGCGACATGGCGAAGATCGGCCAGCTCTACCTGCGCGGCGGCCGCTGGGAAGACCGCCAGCTCGTGCCGGCCGCCTGGGTCGCGAAGAACCTCGCGGCCACGGTCGAGATGAAGGACCTCGGCACGCCGGGCTTCTTCTACGCCAACGGCTGGTGGACCCTGCCCGCGCGCCGCATCTACATGGCCATGGGCCACAACGGCCAGGGCATCGTGGTGCTGCCCGAGGCGGACGCGGTGGCGGTGTTCACGAGCACGCGCGCGGCGCCGGTGCCGCTCTTGATCGAACGCATCCTGCGCTCCGTCAAGGCCGGCGGCGCCGTTGCCGACGATGCCGCGGCCCAGGCCGCGCTCGAGGCCTCGGTGGCCAGGGCCACGGCCGAGAAGCCCTCCGAGGTCGGCCCGGTGCCCGAGGCGGCGCGGCAACGCCTCGCGGGCCGCACCTGGCGCTTCGCCAGCAACCCCATCGGGCTGCGCAGCCTGCGGCTCGAGCTCGATCCCGCGAACCCGCACTACGAGGTCGTGACCGCCGCGCGCGGACCCGGCGGCGCCGACGAGCGCTTCACCGCGCCGATCGGCCTCGACGGCCTGTTCCGCACCAGCCCCGCGGGCGGCCCGATGCCGGTGGTCGCCACCCGGGGCCGCTGGAGCGACGCGCGCAGCTTCGACGTGGAGGCGCGCATCCTCGGCGAACCGCTGCGCACCCGCTACCTGCTGCGGCTGCGCGACGATGGCACCGAGGGCATCGACCTCGTCTTTTCCAACTCCTATGGCTTCCAGGCCGAACTGCGCGCGGAGGCGCCATGACAGTGAAACCCCCCTTCGCCAGGCTGTGGCTCGGGATCTTCGGCGTCGGCTATGCGGTGCTGTTCGGCCTCGTGATGCAGACGCTCTTCACGCCCGTGCCCTATGGCGACCTCTCGCGCCTCGGGCGCATCTCCGAACACGACTTCGGCTGGCGCATCGATCCGCCGCGCGTCGATGCGGCGCTGCTGCGCGGCACGCCGATCGAGCAGGCCGACATCCTGGTCATCGGCGACAGCTTCTCGCTCACGCGCCGCTGGCAGTCGCGGCTGGTCCAGGAAGGCTGGGGCGTGGCCTCCACGTCCTGGCTGGAGGTCGGCGAATCGCTGTGCGACGACTTCGATCGCTGGCTCACGGACGGCGGCTTCCACGGCAAGCTGGTGATCATCGAGAGCGTGGAGCGGCTCGTCGATGCGCGTCTCGAGCGCTCGCAGGGCTGCGTGGAGATGAGGAAGCCGATGGTCACCGAGCGCGAGGTGCCGTTGCCGCCGCTCGACAAGGTGCCGGGCTTCGCGCTCAACTGGGACGGGCAGTTCTACGCGGGCTTTCTCACGGCGCGCTGCACCCGCGCCGCGATCGCCGGCGAGGAGCGCAGCGGCTGCGACCCGCAGGTGCGCGCGGCGGCCGTGCCCGACGGCTGCGCGCTGTTCAGCAACCGGCGGTGCGGGATGGCGCTGTTCCTGTCCGTCGACGCGACCGGCCGCGAACTCACGGCGGAGCACGCGGCGCAGCTGCAGGCCTTCGCCAAGGCCCGGGACGGGGTGACCATCCTGTGGATGGTGGTGCCCGACAAGACCACCACCTACCTCGATCCCACGCATTCGCAGGCCTTCGTGAAGGCCTTCAACGAAGCCGGGCTCGGCCCCGATCTGTTCGCCTTCGCCCAGCGTCAGAAGACCGCGATCCGCGACTTCTACATGCCCAACGACACCCACTTCTCGATGCATGGGCAACTGGCGCTGGGCGACCGCATGGTGGAGGCGGTGAAGGAGAAGCTGGCCGTGCCGCGCGGCGGTGGCTGACAAGGTATGAATAAACCTACTACGCGCCCCGATCTCGCACCTGCGGTCCTCACCGTACAAGGTACGGCTCCGGTCCTCGGCGCGACCTCGGGGCGCTCGCTACGGTTTCTTCACACCTTGTGAGGCCGCTCGAGCCGCTCAGCCCTTGCGGCCGCCGAACAGCACCAGCACCCCGCCCACCACGATCGCCGCGACGCCGGCCCAGGCCGGGAAGTTCACGGTCTGCTTCTCCTTCACCGACAGCTCGATCGGCCCGAGCTTGGCCTGGTGCGTCTCGCGCGTGAAGCTGAAGCCGCCGAGGCCCAGCCCGGCGATGCCGGCGACGATCAGGATGATGCCGACGATGCGGGTGGCGTTCATGTGCGTTTCCTCCGTCCGTGGGCCGATGCGGGGTGCCGCGGCTGGCGGCAGCTTACTACCGCGGCTGCTGTTGCTGCTGCTGGTCCACCCACTGCACGAGCTCGGCGATCGCCGCGTCGCTGGCCGCGGCCAGTGCCTTCACGCCGCCGGGCGCATCGGCGCTCGGCGCGGGCCGGCGCACGGTGATCAGCTTCTGGCCCAGCACGCGGTCGCCGCCGGTGCCGCCGCGCACGAGCGTGGCGCGCAGCCGCACCAGGCCCACGCTGGCCGCGGGCGATTCGAAGTAGTGGCTGAACTCGTCGAGCGACAGGCGCAGCGTGTCGGGCACGCGGCCCTCGCTGCGTGCGATGGTCGCGCTCTCCTCGGGGCCGAGCACGGTGCGGCGCTCGGCCAGCGTGTCGCGCAGCCGCTGGCGCAGCAGTTGCGCGGGCGACAGGCTCCAGCGCGACTGGCCATAAGGCTTGAGTTCGTTGGCGTCGGCATAGCCGAGCCGGTAGAGGATCTGCGTGCCGTCGAGCCGCGGACTGGCCTCGATCTCGGGCAGCGCGATCATGGCCTGCGGCGTCGGCGCGCTGCTCGCCTGCTGCGCGGCCATCGGTCCGGGACCGAAGTCGTAGAGCGTGGCGCGCTGGGGCTTGTCGGGCAGCGCGCCGCAGCCGGCCAGCAGCAGCGCGAGGCCGAGCGCGAGGGCGGAAAGAGGATGCGTGGCGTTCTTCATGGTCGTTGTCCTGCCATCGTGGATGCCGCGGCCTCAGGGCCTGGCGCCGTTGCCGCTCGCGGCCGGCGGCGAGAAGCCCGGCTCGCCCGGTCCGGCCGCCGCGCCGCCGTTGCCGAACAGCAGCGATTGCGGGTTGTCGTTGATGCTGTCGGCCGCGCGGCCGAGCCGGCGCACCGCGTGCGAGGTGTCGTCGGCCACGCGGTTCACGCGCGGCAGCGTGGCGGCGTTGAAGGAGTCGACCGCCTGCGCCAGCGCCTTGGTGCCGTCGCCCAGCCGCTGCACCGGACCGTCGGGCGCGTTGAGCCGGGTCACGGTGCCGTTGAAGTTGTTGGCCACGCGCGAGACGTCGCCCGCGGCCTTCTTCACCGAGTCGAGCGTGTCGGGCAGCCGCTGCAGCACGGGCGCGACGCCGGTCTTCACGGTGCCGTCGAGGCGCAGCATCAGCTGGTTGGCGCTGGAGGTCGCGGCCGCGATGTTCTCGAGCGCGTCGGCCACGCGCTTCTGGTTGTCGTCGTTGAGCAGGCGGTTGGCGCGCTTGGTCACCTCCTCGACCTGGTTGATGATCGCCTCGCCGCGGTCCTGCAGCTGGGCCAGCATCGAGGGCTTGAGCGGGATGCGCGGCGGATCGCCGTTGTCGGGCTTGAGCGCCACGTTCGATTCGCCCTTGTCGTCCAGCGCGATGAAGGCCAGGCCGGTCACGCCCTGGTAGCTCAGGGTGGCGAAGCTCGAGGTGGTCAGCGGCACGCGTTCGTCGACCGTGATGCGCACGCGCACGTTGCCCTTCACCTTGGGGTCGAAGTCGATCAGCGTGACCTTGCCGACCGCGATGCCGCGGTAGCGCACCATCGCCTGCGGCTGCAGGCCGCTGACCGCGTCGCGCGTGGAGAGCTCGTAGATGTTGCGCACGGTGTTGTCGCGCGTGAACCAGATCACCAGCCCCACGAGCACGGCGAGCAGGCCGAGCACGAAGGCTCCGGCGGCGAGGGCATGGGCCTTGTTTTCCATGGACTACCTTTCGGCGCCGCCGGCCTCGGGCCGCGGCGCATGTCGTTCGGGGGCGGGTCGGTCGTGCAGCGCCTCCAGGGCGCGCTGGCCGCGCCCTCCGAGAAAGTACTCGTGGATGAAGGGATGCGGGTAGGCGATCACCTCGCGCGCGGTGCCGCTGGCGATGACCTTCTGGTCGGCCAGCACCGCGATGCGGGTGCTCAGGTCGAACAGCGTGTCGAGGTCGTGCGTGACCATCACCACCGTGAGGCCGAGCTCGCGGTGCAGCCCGCGCAGCAGGTCGCAGAAGCTGTCGGAGGCCTCGGGATCGAGGCCGGCGGTGGGTTCGTCGAGCAGCAGCAGCGGCGGGTCCATGATCAGCGCGCGCGCCAGCGCCACGCGCTTGATCATGCCGCCCGACAGGTCGGCCGGGCTGCGGTTCGCATGGCGCGGCTCCAGGCCCACCATCTGCAGCTTGACCAGCGCCGCGTTGCGGATCAGCTCGTCGGGCAGCAGCTTGAGCTCGCGCAGCGGAAAGGCGATGTTCTCGAGCACGCTGAAGGCCGAGAACAGCGCGCCGTGCTGGAACAGCATGCCGACGTTGGCCGCGCCCGCGGCGCTGAGCTCGCCGGGCGCCTGGCCCAGCACCTCGACCGTGCCCTTCGAGGGCTTCTCGAGCCCGAGGATCTGGCGCAGCAGCACCGTCTTGCCGGTGCCCGAGCCGCCGACCAGCGACAGCACCTCGCCGCGCTCGATGCGCAGGTCGAGGTCGCGGTGCACCACCTGCTCGCCGTCGGTGTTCTTGAACACCGTCCACAGGCGACGGATGTCGACCACGGTCTCGGACGCGGCGGAAGAGGGCGTGGCCTGCGTGTTCATCCGCGGAACCCGATGCCCTTGAACAGCACGGCGAACAGCGCATCGACCAGGATCACCGCGGTGATCGAGGTCACGACCGACGAGGTGGTGCCGCGCCCCAGGCTCTCGGTGTTGGGCTTGACCTTCATGCCGAAGTAGCAGCCGATCAGCGCGATCAGGATGCCGAACACCGCCGACTTGGCGGTGGCCAGCCAGAGGTTGGCGATCGGCACCGCGCGCGGCAGCGCCGAGAGGAAATAGGCCGGCGAGATGTCGAGCGCCGCGTCGGCCGCGAGCATGCCGCCCAAGAGCGCCGCCATCGAGGTCCACAGGCTGATCAGCGGCATCGCGATGGCGAGCGCCAGCACGCGCGGCATCACCAGCCGGAAGCCGTGCGGGATGCCCATCACGCGCATCGCGTCGAGCTCCTCGGTCACGCGCATCACGCCGATTTGCGCCGTGATCGCCGAGCCCGAGCGGCCCGCGATCAGCACCGCCGCGAGCACCGGCCCGAGCTCGCGCACCAGCGACAGGCCGAGGATGTTGACCACGAAGGTCTCGGCGCCGTACTGGCGCAGCTGCTGCGAGATCAGGTAGGCCAGCACCACGCCGATCAGCAGGCCGACCAGCGCCGTGATGTGCAGCGCCGTCGCGCCGAACTGGTAGAGGTGGCCCGAGAAGTCGCGCCAGGGCCCGCGGTGCGGCGCCGCCAGCAGCCGGCCGACGTCGATCGTGAGCTGGCCGATCAGGCCGACGAAGTCGCGCGTGACGCCCATCGCGCGCGGGCCGTTGTGCGAGAAGTCGCGCAGCCGTTCGACCAGTGTCTTGGGCGGTTCCTCGGGCGTGCCGACGGTGTACTGCGCCACCTGGTCGAGCACCGCCTTGTGCTGCGGCGCCAGCTCGAGCGTGGCCGGCCAGTCGTGGTGCCAGCGCTCCCACAGCAGCTGCGCGCCGATGTGGTCGAGCTGCGCGATCGGGCGCAGGTCCCAGGCCGCGTCGTCCTGCCTGGGCAGCGCGTCCAGGCTCTTCGCGAGCGCCTGCCAGTCGGAGGGCGAGGACATCGCCAGCGTGGTCCAGCGGCCGCTCGCCACGATCCAGCGCTTGCCGTCCTGCTCGCGCGACTCGATGCGGGGGCTCGCGCCGACGTCGGCTGCAGCGGGGCTGTCGGCAGGCGGCGTGGTGGAGGGCATGGTCCGGGGGAGCGGGTGGGAAGAGGAGGAGGAAGGAGGCGCGGGACGAACCAAAGGTTTCAAAATGCAGCGCGCATCGTAACCGTAGGCCCCGGGGCGCCATGTGCGACCGAACCCTGGATTACGTAGGGAAGCACGCCGTTTTTCCTGAGGCCTTTCTTAACTTTTCGTGAGACCGATCGGGGCGCGCAGCGGGTCATCCATGCCTTCTCAGCTCCAGGCGCGGGTCAGCGCATCCCAGGCACTCGCGATCACCGGCTCGTTGCGCCGCGCCGCCAGCGACACGAAGCGCAGCGCGCAGTCGAGCTGCACCCGGTCGGCCAGCACCAGCCCGTGGGCCTGGCTCTCGCGGATCGCGATCGAGTCGCGCAGCAGGCTCAGGCCCACGCCCGACTTCAACAGGTCGAGCATCGAGGCCTCCTGGTCGACCAGCGCCACGCGGCGCGGCGCCAGCCCCAGCGGTCCGAACACGCGTTCGAGCAGCCGGTGGTGCGCCGACTCGGGCGGCGTCCCGAGCCAGGGCAGCGCGGCCAGCGCCTTCCAGTCGCGCCCCGTCACCTGCGGCCCCCAGCCGGCCGGCGCCACCACGCGGTAGGTGAAGCGCGTGAGGGTGCGCGCGGCCAGCGCCGGATCGCCGCCGGCCGCGTCCGCATCGCCGTCCGCATCGAGGTGGAAGCCCACGTCGAGCTCGCCGCGCAGCACCTGCGCCAGCACCGTGCCGCTCATGCCGTGGCGCAGCTCGGTCTCGATCTGCGGCGCCGACTCGACCAGCTCGCGCAGGAACATGCCCAGGCGCGTGAATTCGGGATCGAGGATGGTGCCGATGCGCAGCGCGCCACGCACCGTCGACTGCAGGTTGCGCGCCGCCTGCTGCAGGTCGCCCACCGCGGCCAGCACGCGCTCGGCCTGCGGCAGCAGCGCCGCGCCGTCGGCCGTGAGCGCCAGCCCGTGCGGCGTGCGCGTGAACAGCTGCAGGCCGGTGTCTTCCGCCAGGCGCTTGAGCTGCAGGCTCACGGCCGGCTGCGTGAGGTGGAGCCGGGCGGCGGCGCGCGAGACGCTGCCTTCGCGCGCGGCCAGCACGAAGGCGCGCAGAATTTGCAGGTCCATCGCGGCGGCGGCAGTCATATAAATCGGATTTATACGCCATCTGATTCGATTTCATTGGCATTCCTGGCGTGGATTGGGCCAAATCAGGCGCAGCGGCTCACGGCCGATCCATGAGTACGGGAAATATCGATGACGGAGACAAGCCCCTTGAGCAACGACACCACCTTCGACTACATCGTCATCGGCGCGGGCACCGCCGGCGCGCTGCTCGCGAACCGGCTCAGCGCCGACAAGGACAAGCGCGTGCTGCTGGTCGAGGCCGGCCGCAAGGACGACTACCACTGGATCCACATCCCGGTCGGCTACCTCTACTGCATCGGCAACCCGCGCACCGACTGGCTCTACAGCACCGAGCCCGACGCCGGCCTCAACGGCCGCGTGCTGCGCTATCCGCGCGGCAAGACACTGGGCGGCTGCTCGAGCATCAACGGCATGATCTACATGCGCGGCCAGTCGCGCGACTACGAGCAG
Organism: Variovorax paradoxus; assembly: GCA_016806145.1. Lineage (NCBI taxonomy): Bacteria > Pseudomonadati > Pseudomonadota > Betaproteobacteria > Burkholderiales > Comamonadaceae > Variovorax > Variovorax paradoxus. Next base: position 6,331,377 of record CP063166.1, on the reverse strand, counting down.
TGGGCATCGCTCACCGGCGACGAGGACTGGCGTTGGCAGAACGTGCTGCCGGCCTTCAAGAAGCACGAGGACTTCTACCTCGGCGCCGACGAGATGCACGGCGCGGGCGGCGAATGGCGGGTCGAGAAGCAGCGGCTGCGCTGGGACATCCTCGACGCCTTCGCGGCCGCCGCGGTCGAGGCCGGCGTGCCGCACACCACCGACTTCAACCGCGGCAGCAACGAGGGCGTGGGCTACTTCCAGGTCAACCAGAAGAACGGCTGGCGCTGGAACACGGCCAAGGCCTTCCTGCGGCCCACCTGCTACGGCCGGCCCAACTTCGAGCTCTGGACCGGCGCGCAGGTCTCGCAGCTGGTGATCGAGCGGCAGGCCGACGGCACGCAGCGCTGCACCGGCGCCCGGATCTGGAACGGCCACGAGATGGTGACGGCGCACGCCACGCGCGAGGTGATCCTGAGCGCGGGCAGCATCGGCTCGCCGCAGATCCTGCAGCTCTCGGGCATCGGCCCGGCCGAACTGCTGCGCCAGCACGGCATCGAGGTGGCGGTCGACGCGCCCGGCGTCGGCGCCAACCTGCAGGACCACCTGCAGATCCGCGCGGTCTACAAGATCGACGGCGCGCCCACGCTCAACGTGCTGGCCTCGTCGATGGTCGGCAAGGCGCGCATCGGCCTCGAGTACCTGCTCAGCCGCAGCGGCCCGATGAGCATGGCGCCCTCGCAGCTCGGCGCCTTCACGCGCAGCTCGCCCGACCGCGAGTGGCCCAACATCCAGTACCACGTGCAGCCGCTGTCGCTCGATGCCTTCGGCGAGCCGCTGCACGCGTTCCCGGCCTTCACCGCGAGCGTGTGCAACCTCAACCCGACCAGCCGCGGCACGGTGCGCATCCGCTCGAATCGCTTCGCGGACGCGCCGGCGATCGCGCCCAACTACCTGAGCACCGACGCCGACCGCAAGGTGGCGGCCGACTCGCTGCGCGTGACGCGGCGCATCGCCGCGCAGCCCGCGCTCGCCAGGTACAAGCCGCAGGAATGGAAGCCCGGCGTGCAGTACCAGAGCGACGAGGACCTCGCGCGCCTGGCCGGCGACATCGCGACGACCATCTTCCATCCGGTGGGCACCACCAGGATGGGCGCCGACAACGATCCGATGGCGGTGCTCGACGCGCGGCTGCGCGTGCGCGGCGTGCAGGGGCTGCGCGTGGTCGATGCGGGCGCGATGCCGACGATCACGAGCGGCAACACCAACAGTCCGACCTTGATGATGGCGGAGAAGGCGGCGGGCTGGATTCGCGCCGAGGCGCGCTGAAAGAGCCTCAGCGCCGCGGCGCCGGACCGCGCCGTTTCGCCTGCGGGGCCTGGGCCGCCAGGCGCACCTTCGCGCCTTCGAGCATCAGGTCCACGCCGATCTCGAACAACGCATCGGGCCCCGCCGCGCGGTAAGTGGCGAAGGCTTCGGCCAGCAGCGGCCGCGAGGCCGCGGCGGCATCGAGCGTCTGCTGCTGCATCGCCGCGTCGGCCGGCGTCGCCTGCTGCTCGAGCACGCAGCCCACGGTGTAGCGGCCCAGCGCGATCAGCAGGGTCATCGCCTGCGCGGGCGGCACGCCCAGGCGCACCACGGCCGCGAGCTGGGCCTCCACCATGTCGAGGTCGCCCGGGTCGGGCTCGGAGCCCGCGTGCAGGCGCGCGCCGTCGCGCCGCGCCAGCAGCGCGCGCCGGAAGCTGCGCGCGTTCTCGCGCAGGAAGCTCTCCCACGATTCGTCGGGCAGCGGCAGCTTGCGGTGATGGCTGCGGCGCAGGATCTCGCCGTTCATCGCGTCGAGCAGCGCGCGCTTGTTCTTGAAGTGCCAGTAGAGGGCGGGCTGCTGCACGCCCAGCCGCTCGGCCAGCAGCCGGGTGCTGAGCTTGTCCATGCCGACCTCGTCGAGCAGCGAGAGTGCCGCCTCGAGGATCGCTTCGCGGTCCAGTTTCATTCAGATGTGCTTGCCGGGTGTCGATCCGGGAGGGTACTTCACAGTCCAAAATTTATCGCTGATAATTCCTTATCAACGATAAATTCCAACATGTCTTCTCCTTCCATTCCATTCGCCGGAGGCCGCCACGCGCAGGCGGTGATCCTGGCGATCGTCACGCTCGACGCCATCGGCATCAGCCTCGTGATGCCGATCGTGCCGAGCCTGCTGCGCGAGGTCGGCCACAGCGGCGAGCTCGGCTGGCACTTCGGCGCCTTCCTCTCGCTCTACGCGCTGATGCAGTTCCTCTGCGCGCCCGTGCTCGGCGCGCTCAGCGACCGCTTCGGCCGCCGGCCGGTGCTGCTGATCTCGGTGCTGGGCGCCGCGATCGACGCGCTGTTCATGGCCTTCGCGCCGTCACTGTGGCTGCTGTTCGTGGGCCGCGCGATCGCCGGCATGACCGGCGCGAGCATGGCCGTGGCCTCGGCCGCCATCGCCGACCTCACGCCCGAGCACCAGCGCGCGCGCTGGTTCGGCCGCATGGGCGCCTGCTTCGGGCTGGGCTTCATCGCCGGGCCGGCGCTCGGCGGCGTGCTCGGCGACCACGGGGTGCGCCTGCCCTTCATCGCGGCGGCCGCGCTCAACGGCCTGACCTTCCTGGTCGGCCTGCTGGTGCTGCGCGAATCGCGGCCGCCGGCGCTCGCCGCGCAGCCCTTCGACCGCGGCGTGCTGCATCCGCTCGCGCCGCTGCGCTGGGCCACGAGCTTTCCGGCGCTGCTGCCGCTGCTCGGCGTGTTCCTGCTGCTGGTGCTGGTGGGCGAGGTCGCGGGCACGACCTGGGTGCTCTACGGCCAGGACCGCTATGCCTGGAACGGCACCATGGTCGGCTTCTCGCTCGCGGTCTTCGGCCTGCTGCATGCGCTGGTGCAGGGCTTCGCGGCCGGCCCGCTGGTCGAGCGCTGGGGCGAGCGCGCGGCGATCGCCGTCGGCACCATCGCCGACGGCACCGGCTATGCGCTGATCGCCTTCGCCTCCCAGGGCTGGATGGCCATCGCGCTGCTGCCGCTGCTGTGCATGGGCGGCGTCTGCGCGCCCGCGCTGCAGGCCACGCTGTCGGCGCGCGTGGGCGAGGCGCAGCAGGGGCGGCTGCAGGGCGTGCTCGCGAGCATCACCAGCCTGGCCGCGGTGTTCGGGCCGCTCCTGATCAGCCCGCTGTACTTCGCGTTCCGCACGCGCTTTCCGGGCATCGTGTGGCTCGCGGGCGCTTCGCTCTACCTGCTGTGCCTGCCGGTGCTGCTGCGCCGCACGCGCTGAGCCGCTCCGCCGGCAGCGCGGTCACTTCTCGATCGTCTTGTTCCAGCGCGCGTTCCAGGCCGGCCGGTTGGCGTTGATGCTCTCCCAGTCGATGGTGATCGCGGTCTTCATCCACTGGTTGATCTCGGCCACCTGCGTCGCGCCCTCGCCCACGGCCGGGGCCTTGGGATTGGTCGGGATCTGCGCGCCGTACTGCAGCACGTTGGCCTGCGCCAGCGGGCTCAGCAGGAACTCGGCGAGCTTCTGCGACAGCTCGGGCTCGCTGTTGTTGGCGATCACGCACTGGCCCACCATCAGCACCACCGCGCCTTCCTTGGGCGGCGCATATTCCACCGGAATGCCCTTGACCTTGAGCGCGGCCACGGCCGTCGGCGTGAGCGGGAAGATCGCGGCCTCGCCGGTCTGCACCATCTCCGAGAGCTTGGCCGAGCTCGGGATGTACTCGAGCACGTTCGGGCCGATGGTGGTCGGCCAGGCCTTGAAGCCGGGCTCCACGTTCTTGTCGTTGCCGCCCTGGATGCGGTTGAACATCAGGAAGCCGTGCAGCCCGAAGGACGAGGACGACATCGACTGGAACACCACCTTGCCCTTGAACTTCGGATCGGCCAGGTCCATCCACGAGGTGGGCGCGGCCCAGCCCTTCTCCTTGAACATCTTGGCGTTGTAGGCCAGGCCGGTCATGCCCAGGCTCACGCCGCTGGCCATGTCGTCCTTGAAGCGCGCGGCCGGGTAGATCTCGGCCAGCGAGGGATTGGGCTTCTGCTTCTGGCACAGGCCCATGCCGATGGCGCGCACCATGATGCCGTCGTCGAGGAACATCACGTGCATCTGCGGCCGGTCCTTGTTGGCCTGCGCCTTGGCGAGGATGTCGGAGGAGGTGCCGGGCACCACCACCACCTTCGCGTTGTAGAGCTTCTCGAAGGCCGGGAAGACGTACTGCGTGTACGCCTTCTCCATCGTGCCGCCGTTCATGCCGATGTAGAGCGTCTTCGTCTGCGCGTGGACCGCGCCGCCGAAGCCCGCGAGGGCGGCCACCGCGGTGGCGGCGAAGGTGAGGAAAAAGGAAGTGCGTTCGCGTCGTGCCATGGTGGGACTCTCCGTTCAGTGTCGAGGGTGGATCTGCGGTTGCGGTGGGTTGCTCTTGTCGGGTTCAGTGCGAGGCCGATGCGGCGGCTTCGGCGGGCCGCTCGGCCCGCGTGTCGGGAAAGAAGCGCTCGATCGCGAAGGCCTCGATCGGCGTGGTGCTGCGGCCGTCGCGCGCCAGTTCGGCCAGCACCTCGCCCGCGGCCGGGCCGATCTGGAAGCCCGCGCCCGCGAAGCCGAAGCCGTGGAACAGGCCGGGCGTGGTGCGGCTCGGCCCCAGCACCGGCTGGCGGTCGGGCAGGTAGCCCTCGGTGCCGCTCCAGGTGCGGATGAAATGCGCATGCGCGAGCCGCGGCAGCAGCTCGATCGCCTGCGTCGACAGCGTGGCGATGGCGTCGCGCTCGGAACGCGCGCGCTCGGCATCGAGGCCGATGCCGGCGCCGCCGCCGAGCACGAGGTTGCCGCGCGCGACCTGGCGGCAGTAGATGCCGCCGCCCTCGACGCCGAGGCTCCAGTCCATGAAGAAGGGCAGGGGCTCGGTCACCGCCATCGCGGGATGGCCCGACTGCAGCGGCACGGCCTCGCCGAAGTGCGTGGCGATCGGGCCCGACCAGGCGCCCGCGCAGTTCAGCAGCACCGGCGAGCGCACCTCGAGCGTGCCCTCGGCATGCGTGGCGCACAGCCGGAACAGCGTGCCGTCGTGCGCGACCTCGTCGACGCGATGGCGCTCGAACACCCGCGCGCCCGCACGCTGCGCCGCGAGCGCGAAGGCCGGCGACACCAGACGCGGATTGGCCTGCCCGTCCTCGATGCACAACGAGCCGCCGAGCGCGCGCGCGCCGAGCCAGGGGCAGTGCTCGCGCAGCCGCGCGCCCGTCACCAGCTCGAGCCCGAGGTCGAAGCCGGCGTCGCGCACGCTCGCGCGGTAGCGCTCGAGCGCGGCCATGTCGTCCTCGCTGCGGCCGATCTTGAAATGACCCGAGCGCTGGTACTCGCCCTCGGTGCCGATCAGCTCGCCGAGCCGCCCCCAGATGCGGTGTGCGCGCTGCGCCAGCGGCAGCTGGCTCAAGGGCCGGCCCTGGCGCCGCACGCCGCCGTAGTTGACGCCGCTGGAGCGCGAGCCGCAGAGGTCGCGCTCGAGCAGCACCACGTCCAGGCCCATGCGCCGCAGCGCGAGCGCGGCCGACGAACCCACGATGCCGCCGCCGACGATCGCTACGTCAGTGCGCAGGGTGCGGGTGGTGCTCATGCGCTGACTCCATCGGCGGGGGCCTGCGTGACGAGCCGGATCGGTATCGGCTTGACCGGCGCCTGCCCGCGCAGCCGGCCGACCTGCGCGAGTGGCTGGCCGGTTGCATGCGCGAGGATCTCGGCCGCGGCCACGCCGCACATGCGGCCCTGGCAGCGGCCCATGCCCACGCGCGACAGCGCCTTGAGGCGATTGAGTTCGTCGGCGCCGTTGACCGCGACCGTCTGGCGCAGCGTGCCGGCCGTGACGTTCTCGCAGCGGCAGACGACGAGCTCGTCGGGTGCGTGGGCGGCCCAGTCCTGCGGCAGCGGAAACGCGCGTTCGAGTCCGCGGCGAAAGCCCGCCAGCGTGTCGAGCTTGCGTTCGAGCAGCGCGGCGCGCGCGCCATCGACGGCCACGCCCTGGTCCGCGAGCAGCGCGAGCGCCGCGCGCTCGCCGGCCCACTCGGCCGCGTCGGCGCCCATGATGCCGGCGCCATCGCCCGCGAGGTACACGCCCGCCACGCTCGAGCGGCCTGCCGCGTCGCGCACCGGCAGGTGGGCGCGGTGCATCGGCGCGAACTCGAAGCGGCAGCCCAGCAGGTCGGCGAGCTGGGTCTCGGAGCGCAGCGCATAGCCGAAGCCGACGGCATCGCAATCGATGCGGCGCTCCTCGCGGCCGTCGTGCCAGGCGACGCCGGTGACGCGGCTCGCGGCATCGTCGCCGAGCACGCGCAGCGGCCGCACGCCGCCATGCAGCGGCACGCCATGCGCGCGCAGCCAGGCAACGAAGTAGACGCCCTTCGCGAGCACCGCGGGCTGCCGCAGCATCGCGGGCGTCGCCGCGACCTGGTCCGCGAGGCGCGCGGTGTCGAGCACGGCCGCGACCCGCGCGCCGGCCTTCGCATACTGGTAGGCCACCAGATAGAGCAGCGGCCCCGTGCCCATGAACACCACGCGCTGCCCGATGGCGCAGCCCTGGAACTTGAGCGCCACCTGCGCGCCGCCGAGCGTGTAGACGCCGGGCAGGGTCCAGCCCGGCAGCGGCAGCACGCGGTCGGTGGCGCCGGTGGCCACGATCAGCGGGCCATGCGGCACGCGCGCGGTGCTGCGCGTCGGGCCGTGCAGCACGTCGAGCACGCCGCCCTGCGCGTTCCATACCAGGCTGTCGGGCCGGTAATCGATGCGATCGCGCAGGCCGTCGAAGGCCGCGTGCACCGCGTTCGCGCGCCCGGCCTCGAAGCCGTAGAGCGTGGCCGCCGCGCGTTCGACGAAGTTGGCGGGCGGGCGGCGGTAGATCTGTCCGCCGGCGCGCGCGGCCTCGTCGATGACGATCGGCCGCAGGCCATGCGCGACCAGCGCCTGCGCGGCGCGCACGCCGGCCGGGCCGGCGCCGACGATCACGGGAGGATGGGCCGTCGTCGTCATGCCTCGCTCCGCCCGGTGACCAGCGCCATGCCCGGCGCGATGAAGGTGGAGCAGGCGCGCAGCCGTTCGCCCTCGGCGGTCGAGATCCAGCAGTCCTGGCAGGCGCCCATCATGCAGAAGCCCGCGCGCGGCGCGTCGCTGAACTCGTTGCGGCGCAGCTGGGCGGCCTGCGTGAGCACGGCGGTCAGCACCGTGTCGCCGGCCAGCGCCGACGCGGGCGCGCCGTCGAGCGTGAAGGGCACCGTGGCGCGGCCGGTCTCGGCCACGCGGTGCAGCAGTGCATGGGTCGCCATCTACTTGCGCCCCACCAGCACGCGGTCCAGGCCATAGAGCCGGTCGAGCACCACCATCGCGATGGCGGTCACGGCCACCATCAGCGCCGACACCGCGGCCATCAGCGGGTCGATCGATTCGGTGGCGTACATGTACATGCGCACCGGCAGCGTCACCGTGCTCGGCGAGGTGACGAAGATCGACATCGTCACTTCGTCGAAGCTGTTGATGAAGGCCAGCATCCAGCCGCCGGTGACGCCCGGCAGGATCATCGGCAGCGTGATGCGGCGGAACACGGTGGCCTGGCTCGCGCCCAGCGAGAGCGCGGCCTGCTCGGCGCTGCGGTCGAAGCCGACGAGCGCCGCCACCACCAGCCGCAGCGTGTAGGGCGTGACGATCAGCGCATGCGCCATCACCAGCCAGCCGAAGCTGCCCGTGCCGCCCACCAGCGCGAACAGCCGCAGCAGCGCGACGCCGAGCACCAGGTGCGGAATGATCAGCGGCGACAGGAACAGGCCGTTGAGGAAATCGCGGCCCGGGAAGTCGTAGCGCGTGATCGCCATGCCGGCCGGCACCGCGAGCAGCGTCGCGATGGTGGCCGCGCTCAGCGCGAGCCACAGGCTGTTCCAGAACGACTGCATGAAGTCGGGATGCGCGAACACCGCCTCGAACCAGCGCAGCGAGAAGTGCGTGGTCGGGATGGTCAGCGTGTTCTCGGGCGTGAACGCGACGATGCAGACCACCAGCAGCGGGGCCAGCATGAAGGTGATGACGAGCGCGTTGAACGCGAGGGCGATGGGGCCGTTCTTGCTCATGGCCTCACCCCAGCGCCTTCTTGTAGCGGCCTTCCACGAGCCGGTTGTAGCTCAGCATCACCACGAGGTTGGCCACCAGCAGCGTGAGCGCCACCGCCGCGCCGAGCGGCCAGTTGAGCTCGCTCAGGTACTCGTCGTAGACCACGGTCGCGACCATCTTGAGGCGGCGTCCGCCGAGCAGGCCGGGGATCGCGAACGAGCTTGCCGCGAGGCCGAACACGATCAGGCTGCCCGAGAGGATGCCGGGCATCACCTGCGGCAGCACGATGCGGCGCAGCGTGGTGAAGGGCGTGGCATTGAGCGAGAGCGCCGCGTTCTCCACGCCGGGATCGAGCTTCTGCAGCGAGGTCCAGACCGGGATCACCATGAACGGCAGCATCACGTGCACCAGCGCGATCACCACGGCCGCGCTGGTGTAGAGGATCTTCACCGGGCCGATGCCCACCAGCTGCAGCAGCGCGTTGACCGCGCCCTCGGGGCCCAGCAGCATGCTCCAGCCGAAGGCGCGCACCACCACCGACACCAAAAGCGGCGCCAGCACCACCAGCAGCAGCACCGAGCGCCAGGGGTTGCGCATGCGGCTCAGCACATAGGCCTCGGGCGCACCGATCAGCACGCAGATCAGCGTGACCAGCGCCGAGATCCAGAAGGTGCGCCAGAAGATGCCGTGGTAGTAGTCGTCGCCGAACACCTGCGCGTAGTGCGCGAGCGTGAACTCGCCGGCGCGCGGGCCGCTGGCCGGGTCGTAGACGTTGAAGGACAGCACGGCCGTGAGCAGCAGCGGCACCACGAGCAGCGCAATGAACAGCACCAGCGCGGGACCGGAGAGCCACCAGGGCGTGGCCTTGCGAGAAGTTCCGCTCATGCCGCCACCGCCGCGTCGTCGCGCAACAGGCGCGTGCAGTGCGCGGGCCAGTCGATGCCGGCCGCGTCGCCTTCGTCGAGCGCGGCGCGGCCGTCGTTGGGGCTCAGCACCATCAGCTCACCGGCCGGCGTGGCGAGCCGGTAGAGCCACTGGCTGCCGAGGAAGAAGCGCTCTTGCACCGTGCCGTCGAGCCGGCCGGTGCCCGCGGGCACCAGCTGCAGCTTCTCGGGGCGCACGCTCATCAGCACGGCGGCGCCGCTGTCGTAGCCACCTTCGTCCACCTCGACCGCGAGCGGTCCGACCGCCACGTTGCAGCTGCCCGTGCCGCAGGCCGTGACCCGGCCCGGCAGCAGGTTGGCCTTGCCCACGAAGGTGGAGATGAAGCGCGTGCTCGGATGCTCGTAGACGCGGTACGGATGGTCGATCTGCGTCGCGCGGCCGGCTTCCATCACCACCACGCGGTCGCTGATCGACATCGCCTCGCTCTGGTCGTGCGTGACCATGACCGTGGTGGTGCCGACCTTGCGCTGGATCTGGCGCAGCTCGAACTGCATCTCCTCGCGCAGCTTGGCGTCGAGGTTCGACAGCGGCTCGTCGAGCAGCAGCACCGGCGGCTCGATCACCAGCGCGCGCGCCAGCGCCACGCGCTGCCGCTGGCCGCCCGAGAGCTCGCGCGGATAGCGCGTGGCATGTGCCTCGAGGTGCACCAGCGCCAGCGCCTGCTGCACGCGCTCGCGGCGCTCGGCCTTCTGCATCTTGCGCATCTCGAGGCCGAAGCTCACGTTGTCGGCCACCGTCATGTGCGGAAACAGCGCATAGCTCTGGAACACGATGCCCAGGCCGCGCGTGTTGGCCTTGGCATGCGTGATGTCCTGGCCCGCGAGCTCGATGCGGCCGCTGGTCACGGCCTCGAAGCCCGCGATCATCTGCAGCGTGGTGGTCTTGCCGCAGCCCGAGGGGCCGAGCAGCGAGACGAACTCGCCCTTCTCGACAGTGAGGTTCATGGCCGTCACCGCGCGGGTGCCGCCATAGGACTTGGACACGTCGCTGAGCCGCAGGAATGACATGGAAACGCCTTTCGTCGGGGGTCGGAATCCACGGCCGGCGCGCGGGCGCCGGGGCCGTGAATGCGTGAGTGCTTTCGGTTCACTCTATTGCAACGATCGCGCCAGACCGCCACGGGTATTCCATTAATCAGAATATTTCTTTAATTTATTCCGTTCAATGGAATATGATGGCCCGAGCAAGATCGACGTATTCCAAGGAAACGGGACATGGAAACCACAACCGCGGCCAGCGGCGGCGTGCCGCGCATCTTTTCGGTGATCCGGGCGCTCGGCGTGGTGCAGGCCGAGGGCGGCCGCGTCACCCAGATCGCGCGCGCCGTCGGCCTCACGCAGGCCACCACGCACCGCCTGCTGCAGTCGCTGATGGCCGAGGGCGTGGTCGAGCAGGACGAGCGCAGCAAGCTGTACCGGCTGAGCATCGAGTTCTTCGCGCTCGCGGCCAACGCCGGCAATCCCGGCGACCTGCGCACCCTGTGCCGGCCCGCGCTGCTGCGCCTGTGCGCGAGCCTGGGCGACAGCATCTTCCTGCTGGTGCGCAGCGGCTTCGACGCCGTGTGCCTCGACCGCAGCGAGGGCCCGTTCCCGATCCGCTCGTTCACCGGCGACATCGGCGGGCGCATCGCGCTCGGCGTGGGGCAGGGCGCGCTCGCGATCCTGGCCTTCCTGCCCGAGGGCGAGCGCGAGGAGGTGATCCGCTTCAACCTCTCGCGCGTGCGCGAGTACGGCGTGTACGACGAGGTCTACCTGCGCACCGAGATCGAGCGCGTGCGCCAGAGCGGCTTCGCGGGCCGCAACACCGGCCTGCTCGAAGGCATGGCCGGCGTGGCCGTGCCCATCCTCGACCGTGAGGGCCGCGCCGTGGCCGCGCTGAGCGTGGGCACCATCGCCGACCGCCTCAACGCCGACCGGCTGCCGACCGTGGTCGACCTGCTGCAGCGCGAGGCGCTGGCGATCGGGCCGAGGATCAATCCCTTCGATGCCTCGCTGCGCCGGCCCGCGCAGAGCCTGGCGGGGTCGCCGGCGGGGCAGAGGATCACTGCTTGAGCTTGCGGTCCTCGTTCTTCGCTTCCTGCATCGCCTCGGGCTCCAGTTCCTCGGCATAGCGGTTGAGCCGGATGAAGAGGCCCCAGCCGGCCATCATCAGCCCGACCGCGCCCAGCATGGCGGCCGCATGCAGCATCAGCTCCGGCGCCTCGCGCGCCTTGAAGGTCGCGACCAGTCCTTCGACCGCGACCGCCACCACGATCACCACCATGAAGCGCGAGAGGAAGCGGCGCACCCGCGTCGGCGCGCCGATGTGGGCGTCGCGCACCACCTCTTCCTCCACCACCGTCTGCGAGATCTGCAGCGCCACCACGGCGGCCGCGAGCAGGCCCACCGCCTCGATGATCGCTTCGGCGGCCGGCAGGTCGAGGTCGTGCACGACCGCGCCCCAGCCGGCGCGTGCCGCGATCACGATCAGAACCAGCGACGCGATGGCGAAGGCGAGCGCCATCAGCGCATGGACCGCGGCATAGAGGGTGTGGATCAGCTTCATGGCAGGGGCGGCGAAGTGAGGGTGCCGCATCGTCGGCGCCGGGCGCGGATCGGTGCGTAGGCGCGCGAGCCGTTTCGAGGAACGCGCGCGGCGGGTCATGCGGACGCGCGCTTCGGCGGCCGAGTTCCTTCGCCAAACGCATCAGGTCCTTCCATATTTTCACTAGCCAACCCCGCCCACTTCGCAGATATTGGCGCGGTTCCCCCGACCCCGGTCGCCTTCCTTCTTCCTTCTTCCCGACTCCCCCGCGGAGCGCGCCATGTCCGAAGTCCACACCTCCGTCTCCCTCCCTTCCGAAGTCGAACAACTGCTCCAGCGCCTGGGCGTGCCGCGCGAGTCCCATGTCGGCGGCGCGCTGACGGTGCGCTCGCCGCTCACGGGCGAGGTGATCGCGCAGGTCGCGCAGACCGCGCCGGCCGCGGCCACCGAGACCATTGCGCGCGCGCATGCCGCCTTCAAGGCCTGGCGCGCGGTGCCGGCGCCGCGGCGCGGCGAACTGGTGCGGCTGCTCGGCGAGGAACTGCGCGCGGCCAAGCGCGACCTCGGCCGGCTGGTCACGCTCGAGGCCGGCAAGGTGCCGTCCGAGGGCGCGGGCGAGGTGCAGGAAATGATCGACATCTGCGACTTCGCGGTCGGCCTGTCGCGCCAGCTCTACGGCCTCACGCTGGCCACCGAGCGCGCCGAGCACCGGATGATGGAAACCTGGCATCCGCTGGGCGTGTGCGGCGTGATCTCGGCCTTCAACTTCCCGGTCGCGGTGTGGTCGTGGAACGCGGCGCTGGCGCTGGTGTGCGGCGATCCGGTGGTGTGGAAGCCGTCCGAGAAGACGCCGCTGACCGCGCTCGCGGTGCATGCGATCGCCGCGCGCGCCATCGAGCGCTTCGGCGCCGACGCACCCGAGGGCCTGCTCGGCCTGCTGCTGGGCCAGCGCGACATCGGCGAGCTGCTGGTCGACGACCATCGCGTGGCGGTGCTGTCGGCCACCGGTTCCACCGCCATGGGCCGCCAGGTCGGCCCCAAGCTCGCGGCCCGCTTCGCGCGCGCCATCCTCGAGCTCGGCGGCAACAACGCGGCCATCGTCACGCCCTCGGCCGACCTCGACCTCACCTTGCGCGCGATCGCCTTCGCGGCCATGGGCACGGCGGGCCAGCGCTGCACCACGCTGCGCCGGCTGTTCGTGCACGAGAGCGTGTACGACAAGCTGGTGCCGCGCCTCGTCAAGGTGTATGGCGGCGTGAAGGTCGGCGATCCGCGCGAGGCCGGCACGCTGGTCGGTCCGCTGATCGACCGCGCGGCCTTCGAGGGCATGCAGAAGGCGCTCGACGAGAGCCGCGATGCCGGCGCCGTCGTGCATGGCGGCGGCCGCGTCGAGGGCATCGGCGGCGCCGAGGCCTACTACGCGCGCCCGGCCCTGGTCGAACTCAAGGCCCATGCCGGCGCGGTGCTGCGCGAGACCTTCGCGCCGATCCTCTACGTGGTGCGCTATGCCTCGCTCGACGAGGCGATCGAGCAGCACAACGCGGTGGGCGCGGGCCTGTCGTCGTCGATCTTCACGCTCGACATGCGCGAGGCCGAGCGCTTCCTCTCGTGCGCCGGTTCCGACTGCGGCATCGCCAACGTCAACATCGGCCCGAGCGGCGCCGAGATCGGCGGGGCTTTCGGCGGCGAGAAGGAAACCGGCGGCGGCCGCGAGGCCGGCTCCGACAGCTGGAAGGCCTACATGCGCCGGGCGACGAACACCATCAACTACTCGACGGCACTGCCTCTCGCTCAAGGCGTGACCTTCGACATCGGCGACTGATTTCCCGCGGCGCAGGCTTTGGCCGCGGCGGCGCATGAGCGTCGCCGCGGGCGGATGCCTGCGCGAGCGCCAGACCCATCACCACAACGACGAGGAGACGACGACATGACCTTCATCCCATCCCTGCACCCGCTCAAGGCCGCGGCCGCCACGCTGCTGCTGGCCCTGGCCGCCACGGCCGGCGCGCAGCAACCTGCGCCCGCGGGCACGCTCGAGAAGATCGCCGCCAGCGGCAAGGCGGTGCTCGGCGTGCGCGAGGCCTCGCCGCCCATGGCCTACATGCTGGGCGCGGGCGAGAAGTACGTGGGCTACCACGTGGAGCTGTGCGAGCGCGTGCTCAAGGACATCGTGCCGGCCGCGAAGCTCGAGTACATGGCGGTCACCGCGCAGAACACCATCCCGCTGGTGCAGAACGGCACGCTCGACATCGGCTGCGGCCCCACCACCAACAACCTCGCGCGCCAGCAACAGGTGGCCTTCGCGCTCACCACCTACGTGAGCGAGGTGCGCATGGCCACGCGCGTCGACTCGGGCATCACCACGCTCGACCAGCTCGCGGGCCGCACCGTGTCGGCCTCGACCGGCACGACGGCGGTGCAGCTGCTGCGCAAGCGCGAGCGCACCAACAACGTGAGCATCAACACCATGCTCGGCAAGGACCACCTCGAGAGCTTCCTGCTGATGGAGTCGGGCCGCGCCGATGCCTTCGTGCTCGACGACAACCTGCTGGCCGGGATCATCGCGAACTCGAAGAACCCGACGGCCTACCGCATCGCCGGCGAGCCGCTGGGCTCGGAGCCGATCGCGCTGCTGTTCCGCAAGGACGACCCGGCCTTCAAGGCGGCGGTCGACGGCGCGCTGCGCCGCCTCATGAAGAGCGGCGAGCTCGAGCGCATCTACACCAAGTGGTTCGTGGCGCCGATTCCGCCGAAGAACACCAGCCTGAACCTGCCGATGAGCGCGGTGCTCAAGCAGCTGGTGCTCGAGCCCAACGACAAGCCGCTGGAGAGCTACGCCAAGTGAGTCCCGCTACCGCCGCCTCTTCTTCCTCGGACTTCGTGCCGGCGCAGCGCGTGCGCGCGCTCGGCGTGTCGGAGATCCTGCGCATCACCGACCATGCCAATGCGCTCAAGCGCGCGGGCCGCCCGGTGATCGTGCTGGGCGCGGGCGAGCCCGACTTCGACACGCCCGACAACGTGCGCGAGGCCGCGGTGCGCGCCATCGGGCGCGGCGACACGCGCTACACGGTGCTCGACGGCAGCCCGGCGATGAAGGCGGCGGTGCAGCTCAAGTTCAGGCGCGACAACGCGCTGGACTTCGGCCTCGACGAGATCAGCGTGAGCGCGGGCGCCAAGCAGGTGATCTTCAATGCGCTGATGGCGAGCCTGGATCCGGGCGACGAGGTGATCCTGCCCGCGCCCTACTGGACCTCGTACGCCGACATCGTGCGCATCTGCGGCGGCGTGCCGGTCGGCGTGCCCTGCGGCGACGCGCAGGGCTTCCGGCTCGAGGCCGCGCAGCTCGAGGCGGCGATCACGCCGCGCACGCGCTGGCTGTTCCTCAACTCGCCCTCGAACCCGAGCGGCGCGGCCTACGGTGCCGACCAGCTGAAGCCGCTGTGCGAGGTGCTGCTGCGGCATCCGCGCGTGTGGGTGCTGGCCGACGACATCTACGAGCACATCCTCTACGACGGCCTCGCTTTCGCCACGCCGGCGGCGGTGGAGCCGCGGCTGCGCGAGCGCACGCTGACGATCAACGGCGTGTCGAAGGCCTATGCGATGACCGGCTGGCGCGTGGGCTACGGCGCCGGGCCGCGCGCGCTGATCGCGGCGATGGCCGTGGTGCAGAGCCAGACCACCTCGTGCCCCTCGTCGGTGAGCCAGGCCGCGGCGATCGAGGCGCTGACCGGGCCGCAGGGCATCGTGGCCGAGCGGCGCGACGACTTCCAGCGCCGGCGCGACTTCGTGGTGGCCGCGCTCAACCGCATCGACGGCCTGCATTGCCCGCGGCCCGAGGGCGCGTTCTATACCTTCGCGCGCTGCGAGGGCCTGCTGGGACGGCGCACGCGCCGCGGCGCGCTGCTGGCCAGCGACGCGGACTTCTGCCGCTACCTGCTCGAGGACTTCGAGGTGGCGGTGGTGCCGGGCAGCGTGTTCGGGCTCGCGCCCTATTTCCGCATCTCGTACGCGACCTCGATGGCGCAGCTCGAGGAGGCCTGCGCGCGCATCGCGGCGGCCTGCGCGGCGCTCGAATGACTTCGCATGTCTCCCTCCTCCGCTGGGGGAGGGCCGGGGTGGGGGCTCGCGGCGCATCCATCGCCCGGTGCCCCCATCCCGGCCTTCCCCCAGCGGGGGAAGGAGCAAAACCCTTCCTTGGAGAAAGCACTTGAATCACTCCCCCCGCACCGGCGGCCAGCTCCTGGTCGACCAGCTCGTCCTGCACGGCGTCGAGCAGCTGTTCTGCGTTCCCGGCGAAAGCTTCCTCGCGGTGCTCGACGCGCTGCATGACGCATCGATCGCCGTCACGGTCTGCCGCCAGGAGGGAGGCGCCACCATGATGGCCGAAGCGCAGGGCAAGCTCACCGGCCGGCCCGGCGTGTGCTTCGTCACGCGCGGACCGGGCGCGACCAATGCCTCGGCCGGCGTGCACATCGCGCACCAGGACTCGACGCCGCTGCTGCTGTTCGTGGGCCAGGTGGCGCGCGAGGCCCTGGGGCGCGAGGCCTTCCAGGAGCTCGACTACGGCGCGGTGTTCGGCACCATGGCCAAGTGGGTGGTGCAGATCGACGACCCCGCGCGCGTGCCCGAGCTGGTGTCGCGCGCCTTCCACGTGGCGACCTCGGGCCGGCCCGGTCCGGTGGTGATCGCGCTGCCCGAGGACATGCTGACCGAGGCCGCCGCGGTGGCCGACGCGCTGCCCTATGCCGTGACCGAAACCCATCCGGGCGCGGCGCAGCTCGCCGAGCTGCAGCAGCGCCTCGCGCAGGCCGAGCGGCCGGTGGTGGTGCTCGGCGGCGGCCGCTGGTCGGCCGAGGCCACGCGGCAGTTCGCGCAATTCGCCGAGGACTTCTCGCTGCCCGTGTACTGCTCGTTCCGGCGCCAGATGCTGCTGTCGGCCGAGCATCCCTGCTACGCGGGCGACCTGGGGCTGGGCGCCAATCCGCGCATGCTGCAGCGCATCCGCGAGGCCGACCTGGTGCTGCTGGTCGGCGGCCGGCTGTCGGAGGTGCCGTCGCAGGGCTACGAGCTGCTGGCCATTCCGCAGCCCGCGCAGGCGCTGGTGCACGTGCATGCCGATGCCGACGAGCTCGGCCGGCTCTACCGGCCCGCGCTGGGCATCCATGCCACGCCGCGTGCCTTCGCCGAGGCGGTGGCCGGGCTCAAGCCGGCGCAGGCGCCGGCCTGGAAGTCGCGCACGGCCGAGGCGCGCGAGGAGTTCCTGCACTGGAGCGATCCGGCGCCGATCCGCGTGCCGGGTCCGCTGCAGATGGGCGAGGTGATGCAGCATCTGCGCGAGGTGCTGCCGCACGACACCATCTTCTGCAACGGCGCGGGCAACTTCGCGACCTGGGTGCACCGCTTCTGGCCGTTCCGCGCCTTCGCGAGCCAGCTCGCGCCCACCAGCGGCTCGATGGGCTACGGCCTGCCGGCCGGCGTCGGCGCGAAGCGGCTGTGGCCGCAGCGCGAGGTGGTGGTGTTCGCGGGCGACGGCGACTTCCTGATGCACGGCCAGGAGTTCGCGACCGCGGTGCAGTACGGGCTGCCGATCCTCGTGGTGCTGCTCGACAACGCCATGTACGGCACCATCCGCATGCACCAGGAGCGCCACTACCCGGGCCGCGTCAGCGCCACGCAGCTGAAGAACCCCGACTTCCGCGGCTATGCCGAGGTGTTCGGCGGCCACGGCGAGCGCGTGACGAGCACCGCCGAGTTCGGCCCCGCGCTGGCGCGTGCGCGGGCCAGCGGCAAGCCCGCGATCCTGCACTGCGTGCTCGATCCGGAGGCGATCACGCCGTCGACCACGCTGCAGGCGATCCGCGACACGGCGCTCGCGAAGACGGTCTAACGCAGGCCGCCGATGTACTTCGGCGGCGGCTGCCGCCCGCTGCCGTCGGGCAGCCGCGCCGCGGCCTCGAGCCGCGCGGCGCGTGCCAGCGGCTCCATCGCCTGCTCGAGCCGCAACGCGATGGCCGCGAGCTCGTCGTCGTGGGTTTCTGCCGCGTGCGCGCGCGCGAAGCGCACCATCTCGGTGGCGTACTCGGCATTGACGGCCATCCACTCGGTGTCGGTCACGCGGCCGTGCTTGCGGCGCAGGGCCACGTGCAGGCGTGCCGCGAGCGCGATGCGCTCGCTCTCGGACATGACGTGGCCATCCATCTCGGTTCAGCCTCCGATGTGTTCGCGGTGCTGGGCCAGGTCGAGCCCCTGCACCTCGCTGTCGGGATCGACGCGCAGCCCCACCAGCGCGCGCACCAGGAACAGCACGATCGCGGTGCCGGCCGCGCTGTAGACCGCCACGCCGCCGACCGCGATCGCCTGCGTCAGCACGTTGCCGCTGGCGCCCGAGATGGCCTTGTCGGCGAACACGCCCGTGAGCAGCGCGCCCACGATGCCGCCGATGCCGTGCACGCCGAACACGTCGAGCGAATCGTCCGCGCCCAGCAGGCGCTTGAGGCCGGTGGCACCCCAGTAGCAGGCCAGGCCGGCGATGGCGCCGATGGCCAGCGCCGAGGGCGGCGTGACGAAGCCCGCGGCCGGCGTGATCGCCACCAGCCCCGCGACCAGGCCCGAGCACAGGCCCAGCAGCGAGGGGCTGCGGCGCACCGTCCACTCGGCGATCATCCAGCTCGCGGCACCGGCGGCCGCCGCCACGTGCGTGACCAGCATCGCGAGGCCCGCGCGCCCGTCGGCCGCCACGGCCGAGCCCGCATTGAAGCCGAACCAGCCCACCCACAGCAGGCTGGCGCCGGCCATGGTGAAGGCCAGGTTGTAGGGCTCGAAGGGCTCGCGGCCATAGCCGCGGCGCCGGCCCAGCGCATAGGCGCAGACCAGCCCCGCCACGCCCGCGTTGACGTGCACCACCGAGCCGCCCGCGAAGTCGAGAGCGCCCATCTGCGCGAGCCAGCCGCCGGGTTCCCAGACCCAGTGCGCGATCGGCGCATAGACCAGCACGCTCCACAGCAGCGCGAACCACAGCACGGCCGAGAAGCGCATGCGCTCGACGAAGGCGCCGAGCACCAGCGCGGTGGTGATGATCGCGAAGCTCAGCTGGAACATCGCGTAGACCGTCTCGGGCACGTTGGGCGCCACGTGGCTCACGGCCAGCGTGCCGGCATCCTTCAGGTAGTCGAAGCCCGCGAACCAGAAGCGCCCGGTGCCGCCGAGCCAGGGCCAGCCGGGCGTGAAGGCCAGCGAGTAGCCGAGCGCGAACCAGGTCAGCGACACCACCGCGGCGATGGCGACCACGCAGGCCATGGTGGCGAGCACGTTCTTGCGCCGCACCATGCCGGCGTAGAAGAGCGCGATGCCCGGCAGCGTCATCAGCAGCACCAGCACCGTGGAGGTCATCATCCACGCGGTGTCCGCGGCGCTGATGGAGGCTTGCGGTACCAGGGCCATGGCGGCGGTCTCTTCTTGGAGTGATGGTCCTGGCTCTGTGCACAAGTCGTGCCACATCGTTAACTGCGTGAAACACTTTGGTTTGCTACGCCGTGCGCGAAAGTAAGGCAAAGCGGGTAATTCCCAATGCACTGCGGCGGTGCACCCCCTAAAGTCCAGCCACTCGCGAACGGGCCCTGCTCGTGCTGCCGAGGGCCGAGGAGACAAATTCCCGATCGACAAGAACAATCATCCAAAAGGCTACATCCGAGAGCCGGGTTGAAAAATTCAGAAGCGCCGCTGGTCGGCGCTTTTTTTTGCCTGTCGCTGTCGCATCGGCGCCCCGATTCCTTGCCTTGAAAAGCGGCCAGAGAGTCGGCTGCGCCGCCGTCTGTAGCTACTCTTTCGATAGCGATCCCGGTGCGACAATCGTGGCCATGGAAATGTGGCTGATGACCGCGGCCTCGCTGCTCGCGGGGTTCGTGGATGCGATCGTGGGTGGGGGTGGACTGATCCTGGTGCCGGCGCTGTTCGCCGCCTTTCCCGGCGCGCCGCCGGCCACGTTGCTGGGCACCAACAAGAGTGCGTCGATCTGGGGCACGGCCGCTTCGGCGGCGCAGTTCAGCCAGCGCGTGCGGATGCGCTGGGGCGCGCTCTGGCCGGCCGCGCTGGCCGGTTTCTGCGGCGCGCTGGCCGGCGCCTGGGGCGTCACCCAGTTCCCGGGCGATTTCCTGCGCCGCGCGCTGCCCGCGATCCTGCTGGCGGTGCTGCTCTACACCCTGGCGCGCAAGGACATGGGGCGCCACCACGCACCGCGCTTCACCGGCCGCGCCGAGACGTTTGCGGCCTGCAGCATCGGGCTGGGCATCGGCGTCTATGACGGCTTCTTCGGTCCCGGAACGGGCAGCTTCCTGGTGTTCCTGTTCGTGCGCTGGATGGGCTACGACTTCCTCAACGCCTCGGCCTCGGCCAAGGTCATCAACGTGCTCACCAACGGCGCGGCGCTGCTGCTGCTCGCGCTCAAGGGCCACGTCTGGTGGCACTACGGGCTGGCGATGGCGGTCGCCAACGTGGCCGGCAGCCTGATCGGCACGCGCGTGGCGCTCAGGCACGGCGCGGGCTTCGTGCGGATCGTGTTCATGGTCGTGGTCAGCGTGCTGATCCTCAAGACCGCGTACGACGCCTTCCTCCAATAGAAAAGGCCCCGGGACAAACCGGGGCCTTTTCTTTCATGGGATGCGCGGGGCGCTCAATCCTCGACGAAGGCTTCCTCGCGCTTCGACTTCACGGCCGGCAGCAGCACGATGCCCAGCAGCAGCGCCGCGGCCACCAGCAGGCCGGCCGACAGCGGCCGCGTGACGAACACGCTCCAGGCACCGCGCGACAGCAGCAGCGCGCGCCGCAGGTTCTCTTCCATCATCGGCCCGAGGATGAAGCCCAGCAGCAGCGGAGCCGGTTCGGTGCGCAGCTTGAGGAACAGGTAGCCGACGAAGCCGAAGATCGCGACCATCCAGACGTCGAAGGTGTTGTTGTTGGTCGAGTACACGCCGATGGCGCAGAACAGCACGATCGCCGGGAACAGGAACTTGTAGGGCACCGTCAGCAGCTTGATCCACATGCCGATCAGCGGCAGGTTCAGGATGATCAGCATCGCGTTGCCGATCCACATCGAGGCGATCAGGCCCCAGAACAGCTCGGGGTTGCTGGTCATCACCTGCGGACCCGGCTGGATGTTGTGGATCGTCATCGCGCCCACCATCAGCGCCATCACGGCGTTGGGCGGGATGCCCAGCGTCAGCAGCGGAATGAAGGAGGTCTGCGCGCCGGCGTTGTTGGCCGACTCGGGCGAGGCCACGCCGCGGATGTTGCCCTTGCCGAAGGGCACTTCGCCCGGGCGCATCTTGATCTTCTTCTCGAGCGCATAGGCCGCGAAGGCCGCCAGCAGCGCGCCGCCGCCGGGCAGGATGCCCAGGGCCGAGCCGAGGGCCGTGCCGCGCAGCACCGCGGGCGTCATGCGCTTGAAGTCGTCCTTGGTGGGCCACAGGCCCTTGACCTTGTGCGTGAAGACCTCGCGCTCGTCGTCGGGCTGCGAGAGATTGCCGATGATCTCGCCGTAGCCGAACACGCCCATGGCGATCACCACGAAGCCGATGCCGTCGGTCAGTTCGGGGATGTCGAAGCTGAAGCGCGCCACGCCCGAATTCACGTCGGTGCCGACGATGCCCAGCAGCAGGCCCAGCACGATCATCGCCACCGCCTTGAGCAGCGAGCCCGAGGCCAGCACCACCGCGCCGATCAGGCCCAGCACCATCAGCGAGAAGTACTCGGCCGGGCCGAACTTGAAGGCCAGCTCGGTCAGCGGCGGCGCGAAGGCGGCCAGGATCAGCGTGCCGACGCAGCCCGCGAAGAACGAGCCCAGGCCCGCGGCCGCGAGCGCCGGGCCCGCGCGGCCCTGCCTTGCCATCTGGTAGCCGTCGATGCAGGTCACGACCGAGGACGACTCCCCGGGCAGGTTGACCAGGATGGCGGTGGTCGATCCGCCGTACTGCGCGCCGTAGTAGATGCCGGCCAGCATGATCAGGGCCGAGACCGGCGGCAGTGCGTAGGTCGCGGGCAGCAGCATCGCGATGGTCGCGACCGGGCCGATGCCCGGCAGCACGCCGATCAGCGTGCCCAGAATGCAGCCGACCAGGCAGTACAGCAGGTTGGTGAAGGTGAAGGCGACGCCGAAGCCGGTCGCGAGGTTGTGGAACAGTTCCATGGCGGTGTGCTCCTCAACCGGCGATGAAGGTGGGCCAGACCTGGATCTGGAGCTTGAGCGCCCAGATGAAGGCCACGTAGCTGCCCGCCGCGAGGATGGTGGCGAGCACCAGCACGTCGCGCAGGTTGAAGTGTTCGCCCGCCATGCTCGAGATGATGGTGAGCGCGTAGATCGCGATGATCATTCCCATGGCCGGCAGGCCGATGCTCGGCAGGCCGCCGAGCAGCACGCCGAACGCGAGGTTGGCGCCCAGCACGTAGGCCAGCGGCTTCCAGGCCCATTTGCCGATCGGATCGCCGTCGGTGGTCTCGACCACCATGGCCTGGAACATGATCCCCAGCCCGAGCAGCGCGAGCAGGATGCCCAGCATGAGCGGGAAGTAACCGGGACCCATGCGGGCCCCGTCGCCGATGTTGTATGCGGTGGCGCCGATGGCGAAGGCGCCGCCCACGGCCGTGAACATGACTCCTGAAAAGAAGTCGGCCTGGCTCTTGATTTTCATGTCTCTCGACCCTCTGTTTTGGAGGGATGAGGGTCGTTTCCGGCGACTGACCGCTGGCTGACCTGACCGGTAGGGACTAATGCGTAGCGCTTACTACGGGTAAGCCCGCGCGGCCCCGGTGCACGGGTGGCGCAGAAACGAAAAAAGCTCCCGAAGGAGCTTTTCAGTGAAAGGCGGCCGGGCCGCCATTCGATGGGTGGGTGCTGCGAGAGCTTAGTAGCCGCCGCGGCCGTAGCCGTCGTCGCTGCCACCGCCGCCGCCGTAGCCACCGCCGCTGCGGCCACCGCCGCCGCCGCCGTAGCCGCCGCCACCGCCGCTGCGACCACCGCCGCCGCCGCCGTAACCGCCGCCGCCGCCACCACCGCCGTAACCGCCGCCACCACCGCCGTAGCCGCCGCCACCGCTACGGGGCGGGCGGGCTTCCATCGGACGGGCTTCGTTCACGGTCAGGGCGCGGCCCTGGACCGGCTGGCCGTTCAGGCCGGCGATCGCAGCTTGCGCCTCGGCGTCGGTACCCATTTCCACGAAGCCGAAGCCCTTGGAGCGGCCGGTGTCACGTTCCATCATGACCTTGGCGCTGACGATGGCACCGTAGGCGCCGAAAGCTTGCTCCAGGTCGTTGTCACGGATCGAGTAGGCGAGATTGCCCACGTAAAGTTTCTTGCCCATGAAAGGGACTCCTCAACTCAAAAAAACCAAATAACAGAAAAAGCGATGGAGTCCCAGAATCACAACAAACAAAGGCGCTGTGCGCGAAACTGACCGATCACCGGATAACGTGCACGGGAGCCGATGGCTCACTGACACGTAGCGGCGATTATCCCGGTTTGGCCGGGAAATCAAGCTTTTAATTGCACATTCATCGGGAAACCTCTGATCCCGACGGGCGGTTTCGCAACGGTTTGAGCAGACCGGAGAGCCCGTTGTGGTCTATTTCATGCATCAGGGCGAGCAAGCGGCCGATCTCTCCCGCGGGAAAACCCTCGCGCGCGAACCAGGTCAGGTAGTTGCCCGGCAGGTCGGCGATCAGCGTTCCCTTGTATTTGCCGAACGGCATCGCCAGCGTGACCAGGCGCTCGAGGTCCTCGGGCTTCATCAGCGGCCTCCCGCGCGCTTGACCGTGTGGCCCAGCTTCGTGAGCGTGGCGATCACCTGTTCGCGGTGGTCGCCCTGGATCTCGATCGTGCCGTCCTTCACCGTGCCGCCGGTGCCGCAGGCCGCCTTGAGCTGCTTGCCGAGCGAAAGCAGGCCCGCCGCATCGAGCGCCACGCCCTTCACCACGGTCACGCCCTTGCCTTTTCTGCCCGCGGTCTCGTGCGACACACGCACAATGCCATCGGCGGCGCGCAGCCGCGCCTGCTCGGCGAGGTCCTTGCAGCGGCATTGCGCCAGCGGTTCGCCGCAATCGGGGCACATGCGGCCGCCGGCCTCGGTCGAATACACCAGACGGGTGGCCGCCGGGTTGTCCTTGTGGGTTGCCATGTTCTTGCGTTCTCTTCGTTCCCGATTTCTTTTCCACCAGCCCAGACGAGCCTTTCCGATGCACCTGCCGCCCGCCTTCTTCCGAGTGGAGACCGCCGCTTGACCGCTGCGCCCACCCCGTCCTTCGAATCGCTGGGGCTGGCCCCGGCGCTCGTGCGCGCCGCCGGCGAACGCGGCTACGACGCGCCGACCGCGATCCAGGCCGCGGCCATTCCCGCGATTCTGCAGGGACGCGACCTGCGCGGCTCGGCCCAGACCGGCTCGGGCAAGACCGCGGCATTCTCGCTGCCGCTGCTGCACCGGCTGGCTGCCGACTCCGCCGGGGGTGAGCGCCGGCTTCGCGCGCTGGTGCTGGTGCCCACGCGCGAGCTCGCGGCCCAGGTCGGCGAGACCCTGCGCGACCTGGCGCGCGCACTGCCCGACCGCTTGCGCATCGCCGTGGTGTTCGGCGGCGTGTCGATCAATCCGCAGCTCATGGGCCTGCGCGGCGGCGCCGACCTGATCGTCGCCACGCCGGGCCGGCTGCTCGACCTGGTCGAGCACAACGCGCTGCGGCTCGACGGCATCGCCACGCTGGTGCTCGACGAGGCCGACCGCCTGTTCGACCTGGGCTTCGCCGAGGAGCTGGGCCGCATCCTCGCCCAACTGCCGGCGAAGCGGCAGAACCTGCTGTTCTCGGCGACCTTTCCCCAGGCCATCCAGGCGCTGGCCGACCGCATGCTGCGCGACCCCGAAACGATCGACGTGCAGGGCGAGCCCGGCACCGCGCCCGACATCGTGCAGCGCGCGATCGAGGTCGACAGCACCCGCCGCACCCAGCTGCTGCGCCACCTGCTCGAGCAGCACGGCGAGGCCTGGGGCCGCGTGCTGGTCTTCGTCGCGACCCAGCATGCCGCCCAGACCGTGGCCGAGAAGCTCTACCGCCACGGCATCTATGCCGTGCCCTTCCACGGCGACATCTCGCAGGGCGCGCGCACCGACATCCTCGACCAGTTCAAGCAGAGCCGCTGGGACGTGGTGGTGGCCACCGACCTGGCCGCGCGCGGCCTCGACATCGCGCGGCTGCCGGTGGTCGTCAACTACGACCTGCCGCGCTCGCCCACCGACTATGTGCACCGCATCGGCCGTACCGGCCGCGCGGGCGAGAGCGGCCTGGCGATCAGCTTCGTGACGCCGGCCTCCGAGGCGCATTTCCGCCTGATCGAGAAGCGCCAGGACCGGCGCGTGCCGCGCGAGCGCATCGAGGGTTTCGAGCCCACCGAGGTCGCGCCGCCCTTGGTCGATGCGAGCGGCACGGGCGGGATCAAGGGCACGCGGCCGAGCAAGAAGGACAAGCTGCGCGCGGCGCAGGCAGCGGAAGCGGCGAAGGCCGGCAAGCCGCCGGCCCAGGATTGACGGTACGGATCTCGCGAGCCTATTCGGCCGCGAAATCCACCTGGTGCCGCGCGATCCGCAGATCGCCCAGCGCCTCGCGCACGCGCAGGTGCGCCGGATGCGTGGCATAGCCGTCGAGCGCGGCCTGGCTGTCGAACTCCGAATAGAGCACCACGTCGCAGGCATACGCGACGCGGCTCGAATCGATGCCGACCTCGATGCGCAGCAGGCCCGGGACCTGGCCGCGCAGCGATTCGAACTGCTGCTTCACGAACCGGGTGACGCGCGCCTTCTCCTCGGGCGTGTCGGCGCGCAGGTCCCACATCACGATGTGCTTGAACATGGCGCGGGGGGATGAAAGACGAAGATCACGCGAGGCCTCCAGCTGCCGCGGGGCAGGGAAGGGGCCCGCGGCGTGCGGACGATGGTATGCAGGCGCGGCACGAAAGACCGCGTCGCCGCTGGAGAACAGTTTTCCGCGGACGGCGGGCTCAGCCGCGCGGCGGCCGCTTCGCGATGCCCATGGTCTTCGCGAGGATGCCGAGCATCACCTCGTCGGCGCCGCCGCCGATCGAGCCCAGCCGGCCGTCACGGTACAGCCGCGAGACGCGGTTCTCGAGCGTGAAGCCCATGCCGCCCCAGAACTGCAGGCAGGTGTCGGCCACCTCGCGCGTGAGCCGGCCGGTCTTGAGCTTGGCCATCGAGGCCAGCTCGGTCACGTCCTGGCCCTGCACATGGAGGTCGCAGGCGCGGTAGGTCAGCGCGCGCAGCGCCTCGACCTCGGTCTTGAGCTCGGCCAGCTTGAACTGCACCCACTGCTGGTCGGCCAGCGTGCCTCCGAACATCTTGCGCTGCTGGGCCCATTCGATGGTCTGCGCGATGCAGTCGTCCATCGGCTCGAGCGAGCTGGCCGCGCACCACAGCCGCTCTTCCTGGAACTGCTGCATCTGGTAGACGAAGCCCTGGCCTTCCCCGCCGATGCGGTAGCGCTGCGGCACGCGCACCTCGTCGAAATGGATCAGGCCGGTGTCGCTCGAATGCATGCCGATCTTGCGGATCTTCTTCGCCTTCTCGATGCCGGGGCTGTCCATCGGCACGATCACCAGCGACTTGTTGCGGTGCACCGGGCCGTCGCCGGTGTTGACCAGCATGCACATCCAGTCGGCCTGCAGGCTGTTGGTGATCCACATCTTCTGGCCGCTGATGAGGTAGTCGTCCCCATCCTTGCGCGCATGGCTCTTGAGCCCCGCCACGTCGCTGCCCGCGCCCGGCTCGGACACGCCGATGCAGCCCACGGTGTCGCCCGCGATCGCCGGCGCGAGGAATTCGCGGCGCAGTTCGTCGCTGCCGAAGCGCGCGAGCGCGGGGGTGCACATGTCGGTCTGCACGCCGATCGCCATCGGCACGCCGCCGCAGCTCACGTGGCCGAGCGCCTCGGCCAGCGCCATCGCGTACGAGTAGTCGAGGCCGGCGCCGCCGTAGGCCTCGGGCTTGTTGAGGCCCAGCAGGCCGAGGTTGCCGAGCTTCTTGAAGACCGCGTGCGCGGGGAAGGCCTCGGCCGCCTCCCACGCGTCGACGTGCGGATTGATCTCCTCGTCGATGAAGCGGCGCAGGGTCTTCTGGATCTCGAGGTGTTCGTGCGTGTAGTGCATGCTGTCCGTACGGGCGGGGCACTCCCGGCCCCGATCGCAGGCCACTCTAGGCGCGCCCCGGTCTCGGGGCTTGCGCCAACTAGCTGGTGCGCGCGCGGCGCGCCGTGGCCGGCGCCGGCCGCGCGTTCGAGGCGGCCGAGATCGGCGACTCGATGCTGTTGCCGGTGAGCACCCAGTAGATGAAGATCAGCACCGCGCCGGCCGTGCCGAACACCGTGAGGCCCATGTAGCTGCCGCCGATGGCGAGCGCGTCGACCGGGGCGGCGGCGGTGCAGACCATGGTGGCCGCGCTCATGCCCACGTAGTGCATGGTGCACACCGCCAGGCCCATCACGGCCGCGGCGCCGATCTGCAGACTGAGCTTGCGCACGTTGAAGGCCAGCCACAGCGCGGCGGCGGCGGCGCTGATGGCGATCAGCACCGACAGCCCGACTGCCATTGGATCGAACTGCATCGACGCGCGCTTGTTCATCGCGAACATGCCCATGTAGTGCATCACGCACACGCCCAGGCCGGCCAGCAGGCTGCCCGCGAGCCAGCCCGCGCGGCTGAACCTGCGGCGTCCGCCCGCGAGGTAGAGCGCGATGCCCGAGATCAGGATCGCCGCCACCAGCGAAACCACGGTCAGCGGCATGTTGTAGGCGATCGAGATCGGCAGCCGGTACGCCAGCATGCCGATGAAGTGCATCGACCAGATGCCGATGCCGCCGAGCGCCACCGCGGCGCAGGCCACGGCCGCGAGGTTCGGGCGGCCATCGGGGCCGACCATGCGTCCGGCGCAGATCAGCGCGGTCAGCGAGCCGGCGAAGGAGATGAAGTACGACAGTGCCACCAGCCCCAACGAGTATTCGGGCGACAGCAGCTGGCCTGCGACGAGCGGTGTCATGGGATGTCCTTTCGACAGCAAGACGGCACCGCTCGCCCCCGGGAATCGGTGGTACCGGACCGTTCCGGGCGAGTTTGTAATGTTTGTTTTTAAAAGTAAACTGGTGTTTTACAGTTCTGTTTAGATTACTTTTTTCTTAATTTTTCAGCGCTGAGGCCGGATCCGGTATATCGCGTTGTTCCGGTCCGCCGCCATGTAGACCGTGCCGTCGGGCCCGACCGCCACGCCGGTCACCACGTAGGGTGGCGGCAGTCCCGGCCCGGGCGCCAGCCCGATCGGCAGGTTCTCGGCGATGGTGCGGCGCGAGCCATCGGCCGGGTCGATCTCCACCAGCCGCCGCGCCGCGCTCTCGGCCACCACGAAGCTGCCCCAGGGCGTCTGCGCCAGGCCCTCGGGCAGCGCAAGCTTGTCGGCGATGGTGC
The DNA here is from genome assembly GCA_016806145.1 of Variovorax paradoxus. Lineage (NCBI taxonomy): Bacteria > Pseudomonadati > Pseudomonadota > Betaproteobacteria > Burkholderiales > Comamonadaceae > Variovorax > Variovorax paradoxus. The sequence goes on along the minus strand of CP063166.1, from coordinate 6,303,340 downwards.
GCAGCGGCGCGCTGGCGTCGAGCGGAATGCGCAGCAGCTTGCCGGCCGCCTCGGTGACGTAGAGCGCGCCGTCGCGGCCGATCACCATCTGCACCGGCCCGTTTAGCCCGCTCGCGATCACCTGCCGCTCGGCGAACTTCGCGCCGCTCGCGCGCGTGATGCTGCCGGTGGCGATCTCGGCGTAGATCACGCTGCCGTCGGGCATCGGAATCGCATCGAACGGCGCCTTCAGGCCGTGGATCGTCTCCACCGTCTTCAGCGTCTGCCGGTCGACCAGCTGCACCGTGCCCGTGAACCACGAGCTCAGCGCGAACAGCCGCGCCGAGAGCCCGACCGCGAACGGGTACTCGAGCTCGGGTTCGCGCTGCATGCGGAACACGTCGCGCACCTCGCCGTTGCGCACGTCCACCCGCCGGAAGCCGAACACGTCGGCGACCCAGAGGTCGTTGCCGTCGAGCTTCATGCCGGCCGGCACCGCGAGCTTGCCGCCGGTGAGCGTGCGCAGTTCGCCGGTGGCGGGCTCGAAGGCCATGACCTCGTTGTCGGCCATGTTCGAGATGTAGATCGTGCCTTCGGGCGCGATCGCGAGGTTGTCGAGCGAGGCCTTGAGCTGCTTCGCGACCGTCTTGCGGCCGGTGGCGAGTTCGACCTTCACGAGCTCGCCGCTGCGCGCGTCGACCACCCAGAGGTTGCCCTTGCCGTCGAGGTTGGCCGCGGCCGGGATCTGGAAGCCGTCGGCGATCGGCGTGATGCGCCCGTCGGCCGGATCGATCTTCACCACCTGGTTCTTGAACCACAGCGGCCCGTAGAGCATGCCGTCGGGCCCGACCTCGAAGCCGTTGAAGCCGCCCATGTCCTTGCGGATCAGCCGCGGCGGCTTCTGGCCCGCGCGGTCGATCTCCCACAGCGCATCGCCGAGGAACACCTGCGAGGCGTAGAGCTTGCCGTTGCGCGGGTCGAAGGCCAGGGAGTTGAGGCCGGGCAGGTCCTTGGCGAGGACGCGCATGGGGGCGCTGTCGTGCTCGCGGTAGCGCAGCATGCCCATGAGGTAGTTGGTCCAGGCCATCTCGCCTTGGGGGCCGATGGCGATGTCGTCGGATTGGCCTTCGGGGGCGTCGATCAGGATCTTTGCTGCACCGGTTTTTCTGTCGACTTCCCAGAGGGTGTTGCCCAGGACCGAGCCTGCGAGCAGGCGGCCTTTTTGGTCGATGGCGAGGCCGTGGACGCCGGAGAAGGACGAAGGTTGGACCAGGGGCTCTGGGGGGTGCCAGGCTGTGGGTCTTGTGGTGACGAGAGCGGTGGCCGCTGCGGGTGTTGGCTCTGGTGTCTGTGCGACTGCTGGGGGCGTTGACGGTTGGCTCGTTGTGGTTGTTGTCGTGCTGCAGGCTGCGAGCAGGGCGGCTACGGCGATGGCCAGGTGACGGAACAGCGGGGGGATGGGCACGGGGTCTCCTTCTCTCTTCTCTTTGTTCGGCCTTTTTTTGGGACGCGCGGGGGAGTCTAGGGAATGTGGAGGGGGAATTGGTCGCTGGTGAGACAGGGGTTTGGGTTTTCTTAAGGTGCTTGTGTCTTGGTTAGGCCGTTGGCCGGGTCTCGCCCCGGCGGGCGAGTCACTTTCTTTTGCTTCGCCAAAAGAAAGTAACGGCGGTTTCAAAGACCAAGTGCAACACTTCAAATTCAGAGGAGTTGCATGGCGAATACCTATCAGCAGTTGAGTGCGGAAGAGCGTGGAGTGGTGATGGCCATGAAAGTGCAGGGCTACAGCGCTCGATCCATTGCCGCAGTGCTGGGCAGGTCGCCGAGCACCATCACTCGAGAGCTGCGCCGCAATGGTTACCAAAACGAGTCCGAGCAGTGTGTGATGGGCCGGCCGCGAGTCGCTGGAGGCTACGACGCGAGCCGAGCTGGCCAGCGAGCGCGGCGGGTGCGTCGTGCGGCCTGGCCAGTACGAGGGAAGGCGACCTTATCAAGGGCAAGGCAAATGCCTCGGCCGTGGGCAAGCTGGTATGCCGCAGATCGTTGTTCGCCATGCTGGTCAAACTCGATGGCAGCACCGCACTGGACGCGCTCAATGGCTTCACACTGGCCTTCTCGGCATTGCCCCCGGAAATACGCCAGACGCTGACCTACGACCAAGGCAAGGAAATGGCGCTGCACAAGAAGCTCGCCGAAAACACGGGCTTGAAGATCTACTTCTGCGACCCGCACAGTCCATGGCAGCGAGGCATCAACGAACACACCAACGGTTTGCTGCGGCAATACCTGCCCAAGGGCACCGACTTGAGCGTGCACTCCCAGCGGGAGCTCGACGGCATGGCTTGGGAACTCAACATGAGGCCTCGCAAGACACTCGGCTGGCGCAGTCCTGCCGAGGTGTTCTTCGACAACGTTTATATGGACAAAGCAGGCCTTGTCCCGACCGTTGCACTTGGTCTTTGAAACCGCCAACCAAAGAAAAGGCGACCCACTGTCTGCGACCCCTCCGCTTCGCTCCGGGGCAACCTGCGGTGCTCGCGTTTCGCGGGGTCTCGCAGAACTCGCTTCGCTCAAACAGCTGCGAGCCCTGATCCGCGAAACGCTGCGCTCCTCGGCGCAGCCAGAGGGGGTGGGGCGGGCCTTTGCTGCGCTCGGCCTTGCAATGCTGTTCGGGCCATCGCTTCGCTCGGCCTTGTGTTTGTCTTGTCCCCTCTCCCTCTGGGAGAGGGTTAGGGTGAGGGCACTGGGCCTCACCAAGGGTCTGACGGTATCCACCGCCCGGAGCCCTCACCCCAGCCCTCTCCCAGAGGGAGAGGGGGCAATACCAATGCCGAGCGAAGCGATGGCCTGTTAGGTGCCCGCGGCCGAGCGCAGCGAAGGCCCGTTGGGCATGCCAGGCCGAGCGAAGCAAAGGCCCGAATCACCCCCCTCTGGCTGTGCCGAGGAGCGCAGGGGAAAGCGGGATCAGGGCCGCAGCTGTCTGAGCGGAACGAAGTGCAGCGAGTTCTGCGGACCCCCGCTTTCCCCGAGCACCGCAGGTTGCCCGCAGCGAAGCGGAGGGACACAGACAGTGGGGTCGCCTTCTTTTGCTTACTTTTCTTGGCGAGACAAGAAAAGTGAGTCGCCCGCCGGGGCGAGACCCGGCCAACGGCCCAACCAAAAAGCGCACCCTCAAAAAACATCAAGCCCTGAACCGATTCCGAGTCAAAGCCAACGCCACCCAAAACGCCACCCCCGCATACACAACCAGCACCCCAGCATGCCGCCCCCACCCCACAGGCCACTGATCCATGAACAAGGGCCGAACCAACGCCACAGCATTGGCCAACGGCAACCACCCAGCCACCACCTGCACAGCCCCAGGCAGCTGCTCAAGCGGAAAGAACACCCCGCTCAAGAACATCATCGGCGTCATGAACAAGGTGAAGTAGTAGGTGAAGAAGTCATACCCCTTCGCCAGCGCATTGAAGATCAGCGCGATCGATGAAAACGTGACCCCCGCCCCCGCCAGCACCAGCCAGGCCACGAACAGCTTCGGACTGTGACTGATCCCCAGCCCCAGCATCACGAACAGGATCGCCGTCACCGTGAAGATCGACTTGAACGCCGCCCACAGCATCTCCGCCAGCACGATGTCGTCCAGCCCCACCGGCGCGTTCATGATCCCGTCCCAGGTCTTCTGCACGTGCATGCGCGAGAACGCCGAATACAGCGCCTCGAACGAGGCCGCGTTCATCGCGCTCATGCAGATCGAGCCGCTCGCCAGGAACAGGATGTAGGGCACCTTCGTCTCGCCCACGCTCACCTGCCCCACCAGCGCGCCCATGCCGTAGCCGAAGGCCACGAGCCAGATCAGCGGCTCGGCGATGTTGCCGATCAGGCTCGGGATCGCGAGCTTGCGCCACACCAGCAGGTTGCGCAGGAACACGGGCCACCAGCGCATCGACAGCTGCGGCGGCCGCCACGCGGAAGGCGAGGGTGGCGAAGAAGAGGAGGAGGGCTCGGTGGCGAGGGTCGGGGTGGTCATGCGATGCGCTCGGTGGGTGTCTCTGATGTTCTCGTGGCGTGGCGCGTCACAGGCGTCAGCCGTCCTCGCGAATCTGCCGCCCCGTGAGCTTGAGGAACAGATCCTCGAGGTTCGCGGGCCGGTGGAAGGTGCGCAAGCCCGGGTGCTGCGACAGCGCCTCGAGCAGGCGGCGCGCATCCTGCGTGTAGAAGAACACCGTCTCGCCGCTGACCTCCACGCGCGCGGCCAGGGCCCGCAGTGCGTCGACGTTCGCCAGCGCGAGCGCACCGTTGCCATAGACCTCGACCACGTCGGGCTCGAGGTGCTCGGCGATCAGGTCGCGCGGGCGGCCCTCGGCGATCTTGCGGCCGTGGTCGAGCACCAAGAGGCGCGAGCACAGGCGCTCGGCCTCGTCCATGAAGTGGGTGGTCAGCAGGATCGACTTGCCCTGCTGCAGCAGCACCTGCAGGCGCTCCCACATCAGGTGGCGCGCCTGCGGGTCGAGGCCGGTGGTGGGCTCGTCGAGCAGCAGCAGCTTGGGGTCGTTGACCAGCGCGCGCGCCAGCGAGAGCCGGCGCCGCATGCCGCCCGAGAGCTCGCCGGGCTTGGCATCGGCCTTGTGCGAGAGCGCCGCGAACTCCAGCAACTGCGGCACGCGCTCGCGCACCTGCTTCTTCGCGAAGCCGAAGTAGCGGCCGTAGACCACGAGGTTCTCGGCGCAGCTGAAGTCGGGGTCGAGGGTGTCGAACTGCGACACCACGCCGAGCTGCGCCTTGATCGCCAGCGCGTCGCGCGGCATCTGCAGGCCCAGCGCCTCGATGCTGCCGCCGTCGGGCGCGGTGAGACCCAGGCACATGCGGATGGTGGTGGTCTTGCCGGCGCCGTTCGGGCCGATCACGCCGAGGCACTCGCCGGGCGCGATGTCGAACGAGAGATCGTCGACCACCGTGGTGTCGCCGTAGCGCTTGCGCAGGTTCGCCACGCGAAAGAGCGGCGCGGCGGGCGCGGTGGCCGGCGAGGGAGCGGAGGCAGCTTGGGAGGCGGAGGTGTACACGGGCGGGACCGGAAGAAGGGAGATGAGGAGGACCGCGGAACGCGACGATTCTGACGCAGGCCCGCGTGCGGCGCCGTCCGTCGGGGACCAGGGTTCACCGCGAGCCCACGGCGCGTGCAAGCGATACACAATCGCGGCTTCGCCGGCCCCGGCCGTAGTCCGTTCACGCATTCTTTCGTCCGACCTTCCATGCCGACAAGCCACAGGCCGTGCACTTCCTTCTTCTTCCGGGGCCGCGGCCGATGAGGGCATCGACCTCGTCGCGGCCGTGGCCCGCGCTGCTGCTCGTGCTGTGCAGCGCGCTGCTCGCGGCCTGCGCGCCCTTCCATCGGTCGATCGGCGCGGCGGAGCGCGCGAAGCTGCCCGAGGTCGACGTGCGCGTGGTGGTCGCGCAGGAGAGCTTCATGTTCTCGGCCCAGCCGCCCGGCGCGGCCGCGGCGCTCGGCGGCGGCATGATCGGCGCGCTGATCGACTCCTCGGTGCAGCAGGCGCGGCAGAAGGAGATGAGCGCCGAGGTCGGCGCCACGGTCGGGCCGCTGCTCGACTACGACTACCGCACCGAGGCCGGCATCGCGCTCGGCGAGATCGGTGCCACCGGCCTCTATCCGCCGCTGCGCATCGCCTCGGCGCAGGTGCTGCCCGCGATGCCGCCCAAGGCACAGCACGAGGCACGCATCGCGGCCACGCGCAACGGGCCCGCCTATCTCGTGCTGCTGCTGCAGTACGCGCTCGAGCCGGGGCTCGGCGCCTTCACCACGCGCACCACCGCGCTGCTGTGGCAGGACGGCGGCAGCGAGCCGGTCTACCGTGCGGGCGCGATCTACCAGTCGCCGATCGGCGGCGGCACGCGGCCCACGGTGGTGCGGCGGCTGGTCGCCAACGATGGGCAGGCGCTGCGCGCCGTGATGCGCGACTCGGTGGCGCAGACGATGCGCCTGTTCGCGCTCGACATCGCGGGCGCGCGCGCGGGCCCGGTGAAGACCGGGCGCTTCAACGTCAACGGCACATGGGTCGTGATCGGCGGCCAGGGCATCGAGGACACGCAGGCCGGTCCGCCGCGCGTGCTGTTCCGCGACGAGGACAAGGCGCTGTATTCGATCCGGAGCACCGTGCCATGACGCGCCTTCGCTTTCATCGCGCTGCCGTACTCGTGCTGCTGGCCGGCGCGCTGACGCCGTTGGCGCACGCGGTCGACGAGAACGAGCCGCTGAGCATGGTCTTCGAGTCCTCGCCCGAGCCCGGGCAGCGGCCCGACGAGGCACCGGTGCTGGCCTTCCGCATCGCGCAGCGCTGCACCTTGTTCCTCGCGCGCGTCGACGACATCCGCCGCAACAAGAGCCACATGGGCAACCTCACGCGCATGCTGCCGACGGTGCATGCCACGCCGCGCCGCGTGGAGTCGCTGCGCGGCGGCGATGCCGTGCCCTGGGTGCGCGATGCGTTGCTGGCCACGCGCCGCTACGGCTTCGACGCGCTCGCGGAGGCGCCGCCGGCCGCGGGCCTGGCGCGCCGCCAGCTCGGCGCCGAGGTCTCGCTGCGGCTCGCGCATGCCTGGTCGGTCGACCTCAACCTGGTGTCGCACGTGGCGATCAAGGTCGACTACCGGCTGCCGGGCGGCGCCACCGTCTCGCGCCAGTACCACGGCATGGGCACGCGCGCCAACTGGGCCAGCGCCAACGGCGAGTTCATGGCGGTGCTGAACCTCGGCCTCGAGGAAGCGGTGCGCGGCATGGTCAACGACGCCGAGCGGCTGTGCGACGGCCGGCCGCTGCCGCCCGAGGCGCCCTGAGCCTCCGGGCTACATCCGCAGCCCGGTGAACTCGTCCTTCATCCAGTCGATGAAGGCACGCGTGCGCGCCGGCAGCAGCCGCGCGTTCGGATAGATCACGCTGACCGGCCGCGGCGGCGGCTCGAAGTCCTCGAGCACCAGCGCGAGCCGGCCCTGCGCCACCAGCGGCAGCACCTGGTAGGAGAAGAAGGTGCCGAAGCCCATGCCCGCGGCGCAGGCCTCGACGGCCGGCGCGAGGTGGTTGAACTCGAGCCGCGTGACGGTCGCCACATGGATCGTGCGGCTGCCTTCGTGAAAGCTCCATTGCGCCGGCGCATCGAGCCGGCCGCGCACCGCGGGCGCGCCGGCCAGGTCGCGCGGATGGCGCGGCGTGCCGTGGCGCTTCAGGTAGGCGGGGCTCACGGCCACCACGCGGCGGATGCTGCCGAGCGTCTGCGCGACCAGCGAGGAGTCTTCGAGGCTGCCGATGCGGATGCCCACGTCGATGCCTTCCTCGAGCAGGTTCACCGTGCGGTCGTACAGCAGCACGCTGCAGCGCACGTGCGCGTGGCGCTGCATGAAGCGCGTGATCGCGGGCGCCACGTACATGTGGCCGAACAGCACCGGCGCGGTGATCGTGAGCCGGCCTTCGGGCTCGCGCGCCTCGGCCTGCAGCGCGAGGTCGGCGGCGTCGGCCGCCAGCAGCACCTCGCGCACGGCGGGCAGGTAGTGGCGGCCCTCCTCGGTCAGCGACAGCCGCCGCGTGGTGCGGTGGAACAGCCGCACGCCGAGGTGCGCCTCGAGCGCGGCGAGCGCGCGCACCACCGCGGGCAGCGAGCTGCCGAGCGCCTCGGCGGCGCGGGTCAGGCTGCCCTGGTCGGCAATCTGCACGAAGGTCTGCATGGCCTTGAAGCGATCCATCGGGCGATTAGATCGGATTCATCCGAAAAACGCAGCAGTCAAATCCGATGACGTGTATTCCTTCGATCGACGCAAGAGAGAAGAATCCATTCCGACGCCACCACTTCGAGGATTCCGACCATGACCGCTTCGCGCCAACCGGCCCAGTTCATCAAGCTCCACGGCACGCCGATCTCGGGCCACGTGCACCGCGTGCGGCTGTTCCTGTCGCTGCTGGGCCTGCCCTTCGAGGCCATCGACATCGACATGCGCGCGCGCGCCAACCGCACGCCCGAGTTCCTCGCGCTCAATGCCTTCGGCCAGGTGCCGGTGATCGAGGACGGCGAACTCACGCTCGCCGATTCGAACGCGATCCTGGTCTACCTCAACGAGCGCTATGCGCCCGATCCCGGCCGCTGGATGCCGCGCGATGCCTTCGGCGCGGCGCAGGTGCAGCGCTGGTTCTCGGTGGCGGCGGGCCAGCTCGCCTTCGGGCCGGCGGCCGCGCGCGTGTTCGCGCTGTTCGGCCGGCCCGACGATCCGAGCGAGGTGCGCAAGCGCGCCCATGCGCTGTTCGAGGTGATGGAGCAGCACCTCGCAACCCGGCCCTTCCTGGTGGGCGAGTCGGCCACGCTGGCCGACATCGCGAACTACGCCTACGTGGCCCATGCGCCCGAGGGCGGCGTGTCGCTCGATCCCTATCCCCACGTGCGGCAGTGGCTCGCGCGCGTCGAGGCGCTGCCGGGCTTCGTGCCGATGGTGCGTTCGCCCGTCGCGCTGGCCGCCTGATCGCCTCCACGCTCACCGAAGAAACTCGCGGAGGTCCGCCATGATCGATGTTCCCTTCCACGCCGGCGAACGCGCGATGCAGCTGCAGGCCGGCTCGCGCGAGGTGATGGCCGCAGCCGGCTCGCGCGTGATCCGCGACTTCATGCCCGACCAGCACCGCGACTTCTTCGCGCTGCTGCCCTTCCTGGTCACCGGCAGCATCGACGCGCAGGGCCAGCCCTGGGCCAGCATGCTGGCCGCGCCGGCCGGCTTCGCGCATTCGCCCGACCCGACGCACCTGCGCATCGATGCGCTGCCCGCTGCCGGCGATCCGCTCGCGGCCTCGCTGCGCGACGGCGCGACGCTCGGGCTGCTCGGCATCCAGCCGCACACGCGGCGGCGCAACCGCATGAACGGCACGGTCGAGGCGCTCGACGCGGCGGGCTTCACGCTCGAGGTGCAGCAGAGCTTCGGCAACTGCCCGAAGTACATCCAGGCGCGCGAGCCCGCCTACCGGCCGCCGGCCTCGGCGCCCGCGGCGGTGCAATGGCTCGACGGCCTCGACGACGCGGCGCGCGCGCTGATCCAGCGCGCCGACACGCTGTTCATCGCCAGCGCCCATCCCGCGAGCGCGGCGATCGAGGGCGACGAGGTCGATGCCAGCGCGCGCGGCGTCGACGTCTCGCACCGCGGCGGCCGGCCCGGCTTCGTGCGCGTGGACGATATCGGCGGCGGGGTGCTGACGGTGCCCGACTTCACGGGCAACCGCTTCTTCAACACCTTCGGCAACCTGCTGGCCTATCAGCGCGCGGGCCTGTTGTTCGTCGACTTCGACAGCGGCGAGATGCTGCATGTCGCGGCCACGGCCGAGATCGTGATCGACGGGCCCGAGCTCGCGTCCTTCGAGGGCGCCGAGCGGCTGCTGCGGCTGCGCGTGCAGCAGGTGCTGCGCCGGCCCGGCGCGCTGCCGCTGCGCTGGGGCGCGGCGCAGCTGTCGCCGTTCCTGGCGCGCATGGGGCAGTGGGCGGAGTCCTCCCACCGTTCGGGCTGAGCTTGTCGAAGCCTCGCGCGACGCTTCGACGAGCTCGGCGCGAACGGTGGGGTCTCAATCGAACGAGGGAATGCGCCCGTTGACCGAGGGCCGATAGCGCCACCCGCGTTCGAGCACGCGCTCCATCTCCGCCCGGCGCTCGCCCAGCAGGGCCTCGAGCCCGGCCGCCGCGAGCGTGCAGGCCAGCGCCTGCCCCGGGCACGCATGCAGCCCATGCCCGAAGCCCAGCATGCGGCGCCGCGCGCGCAGCGGCTGGAAGCGATCGGGCTCGGGATTGAAGCCCGGATCGCGGTTCGCCGCCGCCAGCACCAGCAGCACCGCATCGCCCGCGGCCAACGGCGTGCCCGCGATGTCCACCGGCTCGGCCACGAAGCGCCGCGTGTTGTGCACGGAAGGGTCGTGGCGCGCGGTCTCCTGCACCACCTTCTGCAGGCCGTCGCGCGTGGCCGCTGCCTCGCGCGCGGCCGGTTCGCGCCGCCAGGCGATCAGGCTATTGCCGAGCAGGCCGGCCGTTGCATCGCAGGTCTGCGACAGCAGGCCGACGAGGTTCGCGAGCAGCGCGCGCGAGGCCGGCGTGTCCGCGGGTTCGGCCTCGCGCACCGCCGCGAGCAGCGTGCCGCGCGCGGCCGGTGCGTCGGCCACCAGGGCTTCGAAGCGCGTCATCAGCGCAGCCGCCGCAACGCTCGCCGCACGCTGCTGCGCTTCGCTCGACAGCGGCGACAGGCAGGCCACGAAGTCGCGCATCCACCCGTCGACCCGCGGCAGCGCCGCATCGCCGAAGCCCAGCAGCCGCGCCACCGCGCGCAGCGGGATCGAGAACAGCGCGTCCGACAGCGGCAGCGCGCGCGTGAGCGCGGCCGCTTCGAGCGCGACGGCATGCGCGCCCTGCAGGTCGAGGCCCGCGAGCGCGCGCTGCAGCGCGGGCCGGTGCGCCTGGTGCGCCGCGCCCTCGTTCATGCGCACCAGGTGGCCGAAGACCTCGCCCGCGGGCTGGCCGACGATGGCGCGTGGCACCGGCTCGGCGGCCGGGCGCACGCGCAGCGCGCCGTGGGCCTGCAGCAGCGTCTCGATGACCTCGGCGCGGCTCGCGACCCACAGGCGCAGCGTGGCGTTCCAGACCAGCGGCGGGCCGTCGCGCAGGGTGGCGTAGAAGGGATAGGGATCGGGATGCACGACGGCCTTGACGGGGTCGGTCGGGGCCGTCGTCTCGAGGGTGGGGTGCGGCGTGCTCATGGCCGAAGTCTGCGCCGCGCGTGTCCGTCACACTTCGCTCGCGGCCGAAGTGTGGGATGGCATGGCGCCTTAGGATCGCCGCATGAACACCGCCGCCTCCGCGAACCCGGACCTCCAGCTCGCCCGCCTCGCCGGCGCCATCGCCGAGCCCGCGCGCGCCCGCATGCTCAGCTGCCTGATGGACGGCCATGCGCGCACCGCCACCGAGCTCGCGACCGTGGCCGAGGTCGCGCCCTCGACCGCGAGCGCGCACCTCGCGCGGCTCAGGGAAGAGCGGCTGGTCGCGCTGCTGGTGCAGGGCAAGCACCGCTACTTCCGGCTCGCCGACGACGACGTGGCGGCCGCGCTCGAAGGCCTGATGGTGGTGGCCGGCGCGCCGCGCGTGGCCGGGTTCAAGCCCAGCACGCCGAGTCGGCTGCGCAGCGCGCGCACCTGCTACGACCACATGGCGGGCACGGCGGGCGTCGCGCTGCACGACCGGCTGCATGCGCAGGGCTGGCTCAGCGGCCTCGCGAGCGGCTCCTACGAACTCACGACCGAGGGCGCGGTCGCGCTCGAGAGCCTGGGCGTGGAGGTCGACGCGGTGCGGCGTTCGCGCCGCCGCTTCGCCTGCGCCTGCCTCGACTGGAGCGAGCGCCGCCCGCACCTGGGCGGCGCGCTCGGCGCCGCCTGGCTGCAGCTCTCGCTGAAGCGCGGCTGGGTGCGCCAGGAGCTCGACGGCCGCGCGCTCGCGCTCACGCCAAAGGCCGTGCGCGAGATGCCCGAGCTGTTCGCCGGTGCCTGATCGCCTCGAATCAGGCCTTGAGCTTGAGCAGGTAGATCAGCGGGCCCGCCATCGCGGTGTCGAGCTCGAGGAAGCCCTCGAAGTCCTTGCCCGCCATCCAGTAGGCGTCCCAGTTGTTCTTCCGGATGGTCTTCTGCCAGAGGTCGGCCACGGTGGCGCGGCGCACCGCCTCGAGCAGCACGGCGCGCCGCTCGGGCGTCACCTTCTTGCCGGTGAGCACGCCGCGCCAGTTGGCGAGGTCGGCGTCCACGCCCTGTTCGCGCACCGAGGGGATGCCGAGGAAGGGCCGCCTGGCCGACACGCCGATGGCGCGCAGCTTGCCGCTCGCGAGGGCCTCGCTGAATTCGCTGTACCCCGAGATGCCGGCCGCCGACTTGCCCGACTCGAGCGACTCCACCACCTGCGCGCCGCCCGGGTGCGGCTGGTAGACCAGCGCCGCGGTGTTGCCCGCCACGCGCGCGAGCATGCCGGCGTACATGTGGTCCACGCCGCCGGCCGAACCGCCTGCGATCACGGTCTTCGCGGCGTCGGCGCGCAGCTGGGCGATCAGGTCCTTGGGCGTCCTGATCGGCGAATCGGCGCGCACCGCGACCACCTCGTAGTCGCTCGTGAGGCGCGCCACCGGCGCCACCTGGGCCAGCGTCACGGCCGGCTTCTGCAGCGCCACCGCGCCGACCATCACCATGCCGCTCATCAGGGTCGCGTCGGGGTCGGCGTCGTATTTCTCGACGTACTTCGCCAGGCCGATGGTGCCGCCCTTGCCGCCGATGTTCTCGTACACCACCTCGCCCACCGCGCCCGAGGCCAGCATCGCGGCGCCGAGCGCGCGGCCGGTCTGGTCCCAGCCGCCGCCCTCGTTGGCGGGGATCACGATGCGAAGCTTCGCGGTGAGCTGCGGCTCGGCCGCGCGCACCGCCCCCGTTCCCAGCACGGCCAGCGCGCCCAGCCAGGCATGGAAGCGCCGGCGTCCGGGCGAAGGCGGCAGGGCGGTCGGGTGCGGCATGTTTGTTTCCGATTGTCTAAAAAGGTAAACAAATGATGACGCACAGCGCCTGTCGTGCCGGTGACAGACGCCCAGGGGAAAACCCTGGGAATGGGCCTCCAGTCTCGCCAAATACGGAACTAAGTCACGCTTTTGGCAGGTCGGATCTCACTGGAACGCCACTTCCGCGAAGCTGCGCAGCTTGCGGCTGTGCAGCCGGGTCGAGCCTTCCTGGCGCAGGATTTCGATCGCCCGCATGCCGATGCGCAGGTGCTGCTCGACGCGCTCGCGGTAGAAGTGGTTGGCCATGCCGGGCAGCTTGATCTCGCCGTGCAGCGGCTTGTCGCTGACGCACAGCAGGGTGCCGTAGGGCACGCGGAAGCGGAAGCCGTTGGCCGCGATGGTCGCGCTCTCCATGTCGAGCGCCACCGCGCGGCTCTGGCTGAAGCGGCGCTGCGGCTGGTTGCCGGGCAGCAGTTCCCAGTTGCGGTTGTCGGTGCTCGCCACGGTGCCGGTGCGCATGATCTTCTTGAGCTCGGGGCCCTCGCACTTCGTGACGTCGGCCACCGCCTGCTCGAGCGCGAGCTGGATCTCCGACAGCGCCGGGATCGGCACCCACAGCGGCAGCTCCTCGTCGAGCACGTGGTCCTCGCGCACGTAGGCGTGGGCCAGCACGTAATCGCCGAGCTGCTGCGTGTTGCGCAGGCCCGCGCAGTGGCCCAGCATCATCCAGGCATGCGGGCGCAGCACCGCGATGTGGTCGGTGATGGTCTTGGCGTTGGCCGGGCCGACGCCGATATTGACCATGGTGATGCCGCTGTAGTCCTCGCGCACCAGGTGGTAGGCCGGCATCTGCGGCAGCCGCGGCGGCGCCGTGCCCTGGCTGCCGTCGAGCAGGTGGCCGAAGGTGGCGCTGGCGCCGGCCGAGAGCCCGCGCCGGCGCGTCACCACGTTGCCGGGCTCGATGAAGGCGATGTACTCGCTGTTCTCGTCGGCCATCGCCTCGTGGCCCAGGCGCACGAACTCGTCGATGTAGAACTGGTAGTTGGTGAACAGCACGAAGTTCTGGAACCAGTCGGGCAGGGTGCCCGTGTAGTGGCGCAGCCGGTGCAGCGAGTAGTCGACGCGCGCGCCGGTGAACAGCGCCAGCGGCTGCGCCTCGCCGGGCAGCGCCTCGAAGGTGCCGTTGGCGATGCCGTCGTCCATCGCGCCCAGGTCGGGCAGGTCGAACACGTCGCGCATCAGCGCGCGCCGCTCGGGGCTCATCGTGCCCTCGATGTGATCGTTCTCGGCGAACGAGAAATGGATCGGGATCGGCTGCGTGCTGGTGCCCACCTCGAGCTCGACCTGGTGGTTCTCGAGCAGCAGCCGGAACTGGTCGAGGTAGTAGCGCGCATAGAGGTCGGGCCGCGTCAGCGTGGTCTCGTAGCGCCCGGGTCCGGCCACGAAGCCGTAGCTCAGGCCGGCATTGGCCGGCGGCGTGTGGCGCGCCACCGTGTGGGTGTGGACCCGCACGAAGGGATAGCAGGCGCGCACGCGGCCCGGCAGCTCCTCGCCGTCCACGAAGCGCAGCATCGAGGCGCGCAGATGGGCGAGGCCGCCCTGGTAGATGGCCTTCACCTGGTCGAGCGCGGCGGCGGCGTCGGTGAAGCGGGCGGGTGCGACGAAGGGGGGCATGTAGGGCATGGCGGCATTGTGCAATGCCGTCGTGACCGCCCGCGGGCTGGAACCTCAGGCCAAGAGACAGCCCAGCACCTTCGCGAGCATGTCGTCCACATCCGCCACCGGCACCGCGCCCGGCAGCGCGATGTCGCCGTGCATCACGAACACCGGCTTGCCCCACTTCAGGCCCATCGCCATCTCCGACAGCGTGCCCATGTTGCCGCCGATGGCGACCAGGCACAGGCCGCTGCGCGCGACGATGCCGTTGCGCAGCTCGCCCATGCCGGTGGGGATGGCCACGCCGAGCCATTCGTTGGCGTTGCGGTCGTCGTCCTCGGGCAGGATGCCCACGGCGATGCCGCCGGCCTCGGCGGCGCCGCGCGAGGCCGCGGCCATCACGCCGCCGCGCCCGCCGCACACCACCGCCATGCCCGCGCCGGCCAGCGCATGGGCTACCGCGTAGGCGGCCTCGCACTCGGCGGGCCCGCCATCGCCCGGGCCGATGATCGCCACCGGCTGGCGATGGCGATCGGGCCCGCGCTGCCGCTGCGCGAGGCGCGCGAGCGCCTCAATGACCGGCGCCGACCGCACCGCGTTCCCGCCTTCGCGCAAGCACATCGCCCACTCCCATCACGATCACACACGCCACCATCAGCACCAGCGACAGGGCCGCCGCCACCGCGAAATCGGAACCGCCGTCGCCCACCTGCGCCAGCAGCATCAGCGGCAGGATGTTGAGCTGCGTGCCCACCAGCGCCAGCGCCGTGCCGTAGGTGCCCATCGCGATCGCGGCCACCATGCAGGCGTTCGACAGCACCGAGGGCGCGACCTCGGGCAGCACCGTGTCCCAGAAGGCCCTCGCGCGCGAGGCGCCGAGCGTGCGCGCGGCCTGCGCCGGGCGCGGGTCGAGGTTGGCGAACACCGGGTACAGCGACAGCGCCACGCGCGGGATCAGGTAGTAGGCATAGGCGAAGCCCAGGCCCGACACGCTGTAGATCCAGCTGCCGAGCACGGCCGGGTCGGCGCCGAGCCCGGCCATGAGCTGGGTCACGAAGCCCGCGCGGCCGAAGGCCAGGATGAAGCCGTAGGCGATCACCAGCCCCGAGAACGCCAGCGGCAGGCCCAGCAGGGTCATCAGCCACTGGCGCCGCGCAGCCGGCTGGCGCGCGAGCTCGATCGCAATGCAGGTGCCGACCAGCGCCGACACCGCGCCCGCCGCCAGCCCGAGCGCCAGCGTGTTGCGCAGCGCGCCGAAGAACAGCGTGTTGCCCACCAGCCGGCCGAAGGCGCTGCCGCGCTCGGCGAAGGCCTCGGGCAGCAGCGCCGCCAGCGGCACCGCGAAGAACAGCGCCATGAAGGCCCAGGCGGGCCAGGCACCGAAGCGTCTCGTCACGAAGCGCCTACTTCCCCAGCGCCGCCTGGGCCCAGAGCCGGTCGAGCTCGGCCTTGCGCTCCGAGGCCTTCACCACGTCGAGCGGCTTGATCTGCGGCGCGGCCGGCATCTTGGCCGCGACGTCGGCGGACAGCGGCGTGCCCGGCACCGCGGGCCGCACGAAGCCCTGCGCGAACAGCGACTGGCCGGCCTCGCTCATGATGAAGTTGAGCCACAGCTTGCCGGCGTTCGGGTTCGGGCCGTTCTTCACCAGGCTGATCGCATAGGGCGCGGCCACGCTGGCCTCCTTCGGGATCACGACCTCGACCGCGTCGCCCATGCCGTCGACATGCTTGGCCTTGAGGCCGTCGTTCTCGTAGCTGATCCACACCGGGATCTCGCCCTTGAGGAACTTGGCGTAGGGCGTGGTGCCTTCCACGCGCAGCACGTTGCCGGCCGCGTGCAGCTTGCCGAGGTAGTCGGTGCCGGGCTGCACGTTGTCGACGCCGCCGCCGTTGGCATAGGCCGCGGCGAAGGTCAGCACCTGGCCGATGCCGGTGGAGCGCGGGTCGAGATAGACCACCGTGCTCTTGAACTCGGGCTTGAGCAGGTCGGCCCAGCCGGTGGGCACGTTCTTCACCAGCTTCCTGTTCACGAGGAAGGCGATGTTGAGCGTGTGGATGGTGAACCAGCGGCCCTCGGCCTCGCGGAACACGGCCGGCAGCTTGTCGAAGTTGACGGGCTTGAACGGCGCGACCACGTCCTTCTTCGCGGCATCGACGGCCGAGGCCGCGAAGTAGTAGGCGGTGTCGGCCTGCGGGCGGCGCTTGGTCTTCTCCAGCGCGACCACGGTGGCGGCCGAGCCGATGTCGTTGTAGGTCAGCTCGATCTCGGGATAGCGCTTCTTGAAGTCGCGGAACAGCGACTTCCAGTTGGCCCATTCGGGGCCGGTGTCGAAGGAGACGCACAGGCCTTCCTTCTGCGCCTCGGCGTAGAGCGCCTTCTCGCCCGCGTAGAGTTCGGGGCCGTCGAAGGCGAAGGCGGTGCGCGCGAGCGCCAGCACGGGCAGGGCGCCGGCGGCCTGGATCAGATGTCTGCGTTGCATGGAAGTGGCTCCTGGGGAGGAAGGGATGTCAGTGGTCGAGCAGGCGGAGGTGTTCGGGCGCGATCGCGATGGCCTCGGTGGCCGGCCGCGCCGATTCGGCGAGGAAGGGCTTGGACGCGCCCGGCACCTCGAAGTCGTAGCGCGTCAGCGCGCCGAGGTAGCGCTGCGCGCCGCAGCGGCCCGCGATGCGGTTCGGCGTGCCGGGCGCGGGATCGGGCGCCATGTGCTCGGGCCGCACCAGCACGTGCAGCGCGGTGCCGGGCGCGCGCATGCCGGTGGGCGCCGCGAGCTGGGCGAAACCCAGGTCGAGCTTGTTGAGGCCCGCCACCTTGGCCGGCAGGATCGTCGAGAGCCCGACGAACTCGGCCACCGCGCGGCTCGCGGGCTCTTCGTAGATCTCGCGCGGCGTGGCGATCTGCAGCAGCCGGCCGTCCTTGAGCATCGCCACGCGGTCGGCCATGGCGAGCGCCTCTTCCTGGTCGTGCGTGACCAGCAGCGTGGTGGCGCCGAAGCGCTGCTGGATCGCGCGGATCTGGTCGCGCAGGTGGCCGCGCACGCTGGCGTCGAGCGCCGACAGCGGCTCGTCGAGCAGCAGCGCGCGCGGGTCGATCGCGAGCGCGCGCGCCAGCGCCACGCGCTGCTGCTGCCCGCCCGAGAGCTGCGCGACGGCGCGCTGCGCGTACTCGCCCAGGCCCACGGTGTCGAGCAAGGCCTGCGCGCGCTGGCGGCGCTCGGCGGTCGCCACCTTGCGCAGCTTGAGGCCGTAGGCCACGTTGTCGAGCACGCTCAGGTGCGGGAACAGCGCATAGCTCTGGAACACCATGCCGATGTGGCGCCGGTGCACCGGCGTGCGCGACATGTCCTCGCCGTCGAGCGCGATGCGGCCCGTGTGGCCGGTCTCGAGGCCCGACACCAGCTTGAGCAGCGTGGACTTGCCCGAGCCGCTGGGCCCGATCACCGCGACCAGCTCGCCGGTGCGCACGTCGAGCGAGACCTCGTGCAGGCCGTGCGTGCTGCCGGGGTAGTTGTAGCTGACCGTGTCGAGGAGGAGGCTCATGGCGTGACGGCGCGTTGCTTCACCAGGGAGGAGGAAAGAAGCGCCGACGCGCTCGCCAGCACCAGGAGGATGACCGTGGCCGCGCAGGCGAAGCCGGTGGCGCCGTAGAAGGCCTGCAGCAGCACCACCGGGTAGGTGCGGTTCTGGAAGCTGGTGAGCAGGTTCGACACGCCGAACTCGCCGACCGAGATCGCCGCCACCATCACCAGCCCGCTGATCAGGCTCTGGCGCAGGCTCGGCAGCACGATGCCGCTGAACTGCTGCCAGCCCGAGGCGCCGAGCGTGGCCGCGGCCTGCTCGAGCCGGTCCAGGTCGAGGTGGCGCAGGTCGGTCAGCAGCGTGTTCGTGAGGTAGGGCAGCGTGAGGATCGCGTGCGCCGCGATCAACAGCGGCATCGAGCCCAGCCAGGGCGCGAGGTCGGTGTTGAACACGATCATGTAGCCGAAGGCCAGCGTGATCGCCGGCACCGCCACCGGCGTGGCGCTCACGATGCGCGCCGCCAGGCTGCCGCCGCGCCGCGCGCCGTGATAGAGCGCATAGGCCAGCGGCAGCGCCAGCACGGTGTTGATCGCGCAGGCCGAGAGCGCCACCACCAGGCTGCTCACGAAGGCCTTGCGAAACGAGGTGTCGAGCCAGAGGTCCACATACCACTGCCCGGTGAGGCCCGTGGGCAGCAGCGTGTTGGTCCAGTTGCCGCCCACGCTGCCGACCAGCAGCAGGGCGATGGGCAGCAGCAGGTACAGGCCGTAGAGGAGCGAGATGCCGCGAACCAAGGGTTTGTCTCCGTGTCACGCGCGGCCGGCATACTTTCCGGATGCGCTACTGTCTGCGCCGGTCTTCCGCCGCATCGGACTGAATTCTAGGAAGCGCCTGCGTATTCATGGGTGAAAGTTGGATGACGACACTTGAGTGCTTGGCAACTGTTTTTCACCGAACTTTCATCAACCGGAGCCATGCATGAAGCGCGACTGCCCCACCATCCAGGAGCTGCTGGCCTTCGACGCGGTGGCGCGCCACGAGAGCCTGACGCTCGCGGCCGGCGCCCTGTGCATCACCGTGAGCGCGGTCAGCAAGCAGATCGCGGGGCTCGAGGCCTTCCTCGGCCGCGCCCTGCTGCAGAAGAACGGGCGCGGCGTGCAGCTCACGCCGCAGGGCCGCGTCTACTGGCAGAAGATCGCCGGCGGCCTGCGCGCGATCGAGACCGCCACCTTCGAGGCGCGCTCGGGCGATGCCGGCGCCGGCCTGCTCACGCTCGCGAGTGTGCCCACCTTCCTCACCAAGTGGCTGATCCCGCGGCTGCCCGCGTTCAGCCAGAAGAGCCGCCACGTCATGCTGAGCTTCAGCCGCCATCTCGAGCCCAGCGACGGCATCCCGGCCGGGGTCGACGCGGCGATCCGCTACGGGCCCGATGGCTGGCCCGGCGTGGTGTCCGAATACATCGCGGGCCGCGAGTTCGTGCTGATCGTCGCGCGCTCGCTGGTCGAGGGGCGGCACCGCATCGCGCAGCCGGCCGACATCCTCGGCCACACGCTGCTGCACCACGAGGGCGCGCCCACCGCCTGGCGCCAGTGGGCCGCGCAGCACGGCGTGCCCGAGGTGCAGACCGTGGCCGGCCCGCGCTTCGCGCAGTACTCGGCGCTGATCCAGGCCGCGCTCAACGGGCTCGGCATCGGCCTGGTGCCGAAGCTGCTGGTGCAGGAGGAGTTCGCCGAGGGCTCGCTGCTCAGTCCCTGCGGCACGCCGGTCGGCGTGAACCAGGGCCACTACCTCTGCTACCGGCCCGACCGGCTCGACCTGCCGGCCTTCGCGGCCTTTCGCGCCTGGCTGCTCGACGAGGGCCAGAAGTCGCGCGGCGTGGAGGCCGAGGCATGAAAGCGCGCGAGTGGTTACGCTCGCCATCCCTCTTCACGACAAGGACGATGCATCGATGAAAGTCGCAGTCATGGGCGCCGGCGCGGTCGGCTGCTATTACGGCGCCATGCTGGCGCGCGCGGGCCACGAGCTGGTGCTGATCGGCCGGCCCGCGCACGTGGAAGCCGTGCGGGCGCGCGGCCTGCGCCTCGAGGCCCAGAGCTTCGACGAGCACGTGCCGATGGCCGCGAGCACCGAGCCCGATGCCGTGCGGGGCGCCGACCTCGTGCTGTTCTGCGTCAAGTCGACCGACACCGAGGCCGCCGCCGCGCAGATCGCGCCGCACCTCGCGCCCGGCGCGCTGGTGCTCACGCTGCAGAACGGCGTGGACAACGACGAGCGCGCGCGCTCCGTGCTGCGGTCCCATGAAGTGGCCGCGGCCGTGGTCTATGTCGCGACCGGCATGGCGGGCCCGGGCCACGTCAAGCACAACGGCCGCGGCGAACTCGTGATCGCGCCCTCGGCCCGTGGCGAGGAAGTGGCGCAGGCGCTGCGCGCGGCCGGCGTGCCGACCGAGATCTCCGACAACGTGCGCGGTGCGCTGTGGGCCAAGCTGGTGCTCAACTGCGCCTACAACGCGCTGTCGGCGATCACGCAGCTGCCCTACGGCGTGCTGGTTCAGAACGAGGGCGTGCCCGGCGTGCTGCGCGACGTGGTGGCCGAATGCCTCGCGGTCGCGCGGGCCGAGGGCGTGACGATCCCGGGCGACATCGATGCCGCGGTGGCGGGCATCGCGCGCACCATGCCCGCGCAGTTCTCCTCGACCGCGCAGGACCTCGCGCGCGGCAAGCGCAGCGAGATCGACCATCTCAACGGCTTCGTGCTGCGCCGCGGCGAGGCGCTGGGCGTGCCGGTGCCCGCCAACCGGCTGCTGTGGACGCTGGTGCGGCTGCTCGAGGACAAGGCGTCGGGAGCGTCGGAGAAGGGGTGAAGCCAGACCCCTGTCGGTTCGGCCCAGACCGTTCACGCTGAGCTTGTCGAAGCGCTGCGCGAGGCTTCGACAGGCTCAGCCCGAACGGATGGGGGCCACCGTCCCGGCAGACCAAGGCGCAGCCCGAACCGATGGTGCCCGATCGACCTCAGCCCGGCATCGGCTCGCGCATCGTCACGAACTCCTCGGCCGCGGTCGGGTGGATGCCCACCGTGCTGTCGAACATCGCCTTGGTGGCGCCCGCGCGCATCGCGACCGCGAAGCCCTGCACCACCTCGCCCGCGTCGGCCCCCACCATGTGCAGGCCCACCACGCGGTCGCTCTTGGTGTCGACCACCAGCTTCATGAAGGTGCGCTCGCTGCGGCCCGAGAGCGTGTGGCGCAGCGACTTGAACTCGCTCGAGAACACCGTGACCTGGCCGAACTTCGCGCGCGCCTCGAGCTCGCCGTAGCCGCAGGTGCCGATGTTCGGGTGCGTGAACACGGCCGTGGGAATGAACTCGTAGTCGAGCCGGCGCTTGCCCTTTCCGAACAGTTCGTCGACCACCACCATCGCCTCGGCCAGCGCCACCGGCGTGAGCTGCACGCGCGTGGAGACGTCGCCCACCGCGTAGATCGAGGGCACCGAGCTGCGGTAGTGCGCATCGACCGCGATCGCGCCGCGCTCGTCGAGCGCCACGCCCGCGGCCTCGAGGCCCAGGCCCTGCGTGTTGGGCACGCGGCCGGTGGCGAACAGCACCGTGTCGGCCTCGATCTGCTGGCCGCGCGCGAGCGTGGCCACCAGGCCGTCGGCGGTGCGCGTGACCGAGGCCACCTCGCAGTTCAGCCGCACGTCGACGCCGGCCTTGCCCATCTCGCTGGCGAGGAACTGCCGCACGTCGTCGTCGAAGCCGGTCAAGAGGTGTGCGCGGCGGTGCAGCAGCGTGACCTTCGCGTCGAGCCCGTTGAAGATCGAGGCGAACTCGCAGGCGATGTAGCCGCCGCCCACCACCAGCAGGCGGCGCGGGAACGGGTCGAGGTCGAACATCGCATCGGAGGTCACGATGTGCTCGCGGCCCGGGATCTCGGGCACGAAGGGCGTGCCGCCGGTGGCCACCAGCAGGTGGCGCGCGGTGTGGCGCTTGCCGTCGACCTCCACCGTGTGCGCATCGGCGAGCTGGGCCCAGCCCGTGACCAGCGTGACGCCCGCGTTCTTGAGCAGCGAGGCGTAGATGCCGTTGAGCCGCGAGATCTCCGTGGCGCGCTGCGACTTCAGGTGCGACCAGTCGAACACCGGTTCGCCCGGCAGTTGCCAGCCGTAGCCCGCGGCTTCCTCGAAGGACTCGGCATAGCCGGCCGCGTAGCTGTAGAGCTTCTTGGGAATGCAGCCGACGTTGACGCAGGTGCCGCCGAGTTCGGCGGCCTCGGCCAGGCCGACGCGGGCACCGGTCTGCGCGGCCATGCGCGCGGCGCGCACGCCGCCGCTGCCGCCGCCGATGACGAAGAGATCGAAGTCGTAGGGGGTGGACATGGAACAAGGCTCTCCTTTGCGAGCGCACTGTAGCCCGCGTCGATGACCGCTGCCCGGCACGGGGCTTGGGGCCCGCGCGCGCCGACGGCGGTCGAGCGAGAATCCGCGCTCGTCGGCAAAGAAGGACAGAGACATCCGCATGAAGAACAACGCCCCCAGGCACCTTCCACGCGGCGCGGTCGCGCGCCGGCTGGCGCTGCTCGTGGCGTGCCTGTCGGTTCTCGCGCCCCTGCCCGCCGATGCGCAGCTCGCGCGCAAGCCCTCGTTCTATGACGCGCAAAAGCGCGATGAGGCGCCGGCCTCGCCCGTGCGCCCCGCCGGCGGCGCCTCGTCGCTGCCCGCGCTCGCCAGCCGCGCCGACTTCGACGCGCTCGCGCGCACCTACGACGCCGGCACGCCGATGGCGCTGCCGCATGTGCTGTTCGTGATCGACCGGCGCGCGAAGCCGGCGCCGCGCATCTACTACCTCGACACGCCGCGCTGGCAGCTGCATGTGCGCTTCGTGCGCGACACCGGCCTGGCGCCCCACGCGGGCAAGCGCGAGATCGACCGCAACTACCTCGTGCCCGACCGCCGCTTCCTGTTCGGCACGCTGAGCTGGCAGCAGAACGTCGCGGGCTTCGGCTATGAATTCTGGGAAGGCGACCGCCTCACAGCGCCACTGCTGCGCGAGGCCGACCGCGCGGTGAAGGCCAGCTTCTTCGCGCCCTTGAAGTTCAAGACCAACTCGACGCTGCACGAGCGCGTGGCGCGCGAGGCCGGCGTCGACTTCGTGACGCAGGAGGCGCTGATCCGCGAGCAGCCCTACCTGCCGATGAACCTCGGCACGGCCAGCGGCCGGGTGCGCATCGTCGAGGACGAGGGCGCCGTCAACGCGCTGCTGCCCGAGGACATCGCGGTGCTGCGCCAGGTGCCGATCGCGCTGCCGCCGGTGGCGGGCGTGCTGACCGAGCGGCCGTCCACGGCGCTGTCGCACGTCAACCTGCTGGCCAAGGGCTGGGGCATTCCCAACGCCTACGTGCGCGACGCGGCCGAAGCGCTGCGCGCGCATGCGGGCCAGTGGGTGGCGCTCAAGGTCGCGGCCTCGGGCTACCAGGTGCGTCCGCTCACGCCCGAGGAGATCGCGGCGTTGCCCACGCGCGCCGCGCGCACGGCCGCCATGGGCCGCGGTGCCGCCGCGCCGGGCGGCGCCGCGGCCGTGCGGCCCGACCTGCGCGAGGCGCGGCTGCTGCCGCTGGCTTCGCTGCGCGCGCGCCACAGCGCGCAGTGCGGCGTGAAGGCGGCCAATCTCGGCGCGCTGCAGGCCGCGCGCATACCGTCGACCAGCGTGCCCGACGGCTTCTGCATTCCGTTCGCGCACTACGACCGCTTCATGCGCGCCCACGGCTTGGCCGAGCGCCTCGCGCGCATGCAGCAGGCGCCGGGCTTCGCGGCCGACCCGCTGGTGCGCCAGCGCGCGCTCGAGGCGCTGCGCGCCGAGATCGTGCAGTGGCCGGTCGATCCCGCCACTGCGGCCGCGTGGCGCGCGGCCTGGCAGTCGCAGCTCGGCGGCGGCGGCGTGTTCGTGCGCAGCTCGTCCAACTCCGAGGACCTGCCGGGCTTCAGCGGCGCCGGCCTCTACACCACCGTGCCCAACGTGAAGAGCGGCGATGCGCTCGAGCTCGCGGTGAAGAAGGTCTGGGCCTCGGTCTTCAATGCCGAAGCCTGGGAGGCGCGCGGCGCCGCGGGCTTCGGTGCCGAGTCGGTGCTGATGGGCGTGTTCGTGCAGACAGCGATCGACGCCACCAGCGCGGGCGTGATGATCACGCGCGACCCCTTCGACGCGGGCCATCCGCACGTCACCTACATCTCGGCCAAGCGCGGCATCGGCATCCGCGTGGTCGAGGGCCGGCGCGTGGCCGAGCAGCTCATGTACTCGAGCTGGTCGAAGGCGATCCAGGTGCTGAGCCGCTCGGCCGAGGACAGCGCGCTGCAGCTCGACAAGGACGGCGGCGTGAAGGAGGTGCCGCTGGAGGCCGGCCGCGGCGTGCTGACCGACGAGCTCGTGGTGCGGCTCGCGAACGTGGGCGCGGCGGTCAAGCGCGGCTTCGGCGGCGTCGACCAGGACATCGAATGGGCCACCGTGGGCGAGCGCATCGTGCTGCTGCAGGCGCGGCCCTACGTCGAGCGCCGCCGCTGAGGCAAGGACCGGCGCCATGAACCTGCACCGCCTCGACCTGGTCTCGCTGTCGCTGTTCAACCTGGTGGTGCGCACCGGCAGTATCAGCAAGGGCGCCGAGCTCGCGCACCTCGCGGTGGGCGCGGCCAGCAAGCGCATCTCCGACCTCGAGGCGGCCGTGGGCACGCCGCTGCTCGAGCGCCATTCGCGCGGCGTCACGCTCACGGTCGCGGGCGATGCGCTGCACCGCCATGCGCAGCGCATCCTCGACGACGTCGACCAGCTCGCGGCCGACCTGTCCGACTACGCCTCGGGCGTGCTCGGCGTGGTGCGGCTGTGGGTCAACACCTCGGCCGTCACGCAGTTCCTGCCGCGCGGGCTGTCGGGCTTCGTGGCGGCCAATCCCGGCATCCGCATCGAGCTCGAGGAACGCAACAGCAGCGAGATCGTGCTCGCGGTGCTCGACGGCCGCGCCGACGCGGGCATCTTCGCGGAGGGCACGCCGAGCCTCGGGCTGCACCTCGTCAACTACCGCGTCGACCGGCTGGTGATGGTGGTGCCGCGCGGCCATCCGCTGGCGCGCCGGCGCAGCGTGCGGCTCGAGGAAGCGACCGAGTACGACTTCGTGAGCCTGCCGGCCGAGACCTCGCTCGCGCAGCGGCTGCAGGCCGCGGCCGAGGCGCTGGGCCGGCGGCTGCGGCTGCGCATCCAGGTGCGCAGCTTCGATGCCGTGTGCCAGATGGTGGCGGCCGGCATGGGCGTGGCCGTGCTGCCGCACGCGGCGATCCAGCCGCACCTGCGCTCGATGGGCCTGCGCGAGATCGCGCTCGACGACGCCTGGGCCGAGCGCCGGCTGCTGATCGGCCTGCGCGACGCCGGCGTGGTGCCGCGCCACGTGCGCACCCTGATCGACCACCTCTGCCAGGGTTAACCCTCGGGCGCTTTCGCGTTCCGCGAAAGCTGCGTGCTCGCCTTTGTCGTTCTCCCGCGCGGCCGCGCTGCCCAGAATCCGGGCAACGAATGCGGCGTCGTGCTGGCGAGCCGCTCAGACAAAGGCTCCCATGGCTACCCCCACTTCCCTCCTCGACGACGACGGCGCCATCGTGCGCAAGGTCGCGTGGCGAATCATGCCGCTCATCATGGTGTGCTATCTCTTCGCCTTCTTCGACCGCATCAACATCAGCTTCGCCAAGTTCGCGCTGCAGAGCGACCTGGGCCTGAGCGACACCGCCTACGGCTTCGGCGCCGGCCTGTTCGTGGTCGGCTACGTGCTGTTCGAGGTGCCGAGCAACCTGATGCTCTACAAGGTCGGCGCGCGGCGCTGGATCGCGCGCATCATGGTCTCGTGGGGCGTGGCCACCGCGCTCATGATGTTCGTGCAGACCGAGTGGCAGTTCTATGCGCTGCGCTTCGTGATCGGCGCGATGGAAGCGGGCTTCGCGCCCGGCGTGCTGTTCTACCTCACGCTGTGGTTCCCCGCCGCGCACCGCGGCCGCGTCACCTCGATGCTGTTCCTGGCCTCGGCCTTCGCGGGCCTGTTCGGCGCGCCCGCCGCGGGCCTGGTGCTCGCGCACTTCGACGGCCTGCTCGGCATCGCCGGCTGGCACTGGCTGTTCCTGGTCGGCGGGCTGCCGTGCATCGCGCTCGGCCTGCTGGTGTTCGTGCGGCTCGACGACCGCATCGCCGACGCGCACTGGCTCACGCCCGACGAGCGCACACGCCTCTCGCAGCGCATCGCCGAGCAGGGTGGCACTGCCGGTGCCCACGGCTCGCTGCTCGACGCGCTGAAGACGCCGGGCTTCCTCATGCTCGGGCTGATCTATTTCCTGATCCAGGTCGCGTCCTATGGCCTCAACTTCTGGGCTCCGCACCTGATCCGCGCCTCGGGCAGCACCGATCCCACGGCGATCGGCCTGCTGACGGCCGTGCCCTACCTGTGCGGCGCGATCGCGATGGTGGTGGTCGGGCGGCTGTCGGACCGCAGCGGCGAGCGCCGCCGCTTCGTGATCGCGCTGCTGCTGCTCGCGGCCATCGGCTTCTTCGCGGCCGGCCTGTTCGACCACCACACCGACCTGCTGGTGCTCGCGCTGGCCGTGATGGGCGCGGGCGTGATCGCCTCGATCCCGGCCTTCTGGGCGCTGCCACCCAAGCTGGTGAGCGGCGCGGCCGCGGCCGGCGGCATCGCGCTGATCAACACGCTGGGCCAGCTCGGCGGCATCGTGAGCCCGGTGATGGTGGGCCGCATCAAGGACCTGAGCGGTAGCACCACCCCCGCGCTCTACGTCATCGGCGCGCTGGCGCTGCTGTGCGCCGCGCTGCTGGCCTTCGCGCTGCCCGAATCGCTGCGCCGGCGCGAGCCGCGTCCGTCGGCCGCTCCACGTTCCCCCGCGAGCGGCGCGCTGCATGCGTCCGCCGTCGCCTTCGCCGAGAAAGCCCCCAAGCCATGAACCTTCCCCTGAGTCCCGGCGCGCTGCAAGGCCTGCGCGTCATCGAGATGGGCCAGCTGATCGCCGGCCCCTTCGCCGGCAAGACGCTCGGCGAGTTCGGCGCCGACGTGATCAAGATCGAGCCGCCCGGCAGCGGCGACCCGCTGCGCAACTGGCGCCTGCTGCAGGACGGCACCTCGGTCTGGTGGCAGGTGCAGTCGCGCAACAAGCGCTCGCTGGCGCTCGACCTGCGCAGCGAGGAGGGCCAGCAGATCGCGCGCCGGCTGATCGCCGAGGCCGACGTGCTGATCGAGAACTTCCGCCCCGGCACGCTCGAGGGCTGGGGCATGGGCTACGAGGTGCTGCGCGAGCGCAACCCGGGCCTGGTGATGCTGCGCATCTCGGGCTATGGCCAGACCGGCCCCTACCGCGACCTGCCGGGCTTCGGCGCCATCGGCGAGGCCATGGGCGGGCTGCGCCACCTCACGGGCGAGCCGGGCCGGGTGCCGGTGCGCTGCGGCATCTCGATCGGCGACACGCTGGCCGCGCTGCACGGCACCATCGGCGTGCTGACCGCGCTCTACCACCGCAAGGTCAACGGCGGCCAGGGCCAGGTCATCGACGTGGCGCTCAACGAGGCGGTGTTCAACGTGATGGAGAGCCTGGTGCCCGAGTACAGCGCCTTCGGCGCGGTGCGCGAGGCCGCGGGCAGCGCGCTGCCGGGCATCGCGCCCTCGAACGCCTACCGCTGCGCCGACGGCTACGTGCTGATCGCGGGCAACGGCGACAGCATCTTCCGCCGGCTCATGCAGAGCATCGGCCGCGACGACCTCGGCGCCGATCCCGCGCTCGCGAACAACGCGGGCCGCGTGGCGCGCGTGGCCGAGATCGACCAGGCGATCGAGGCCTGGACGCTGCCGCAATCGGTGGCGACGGTGCTCGAAGTCCTCGGCGCGGCGCGCGTGCCCGCGGGCAAGGTCTACACCGCGAAGGACATCGCCGAGGACCCGCACTACCGCGCGCGCGAGATGCTGCTGCGCCAGCCCACGCGCGACGGCCACGAGATCGAGGTGCCTGGCGTGGTGCCCAAGCTCATGGGCACGCCGGGCACGGTGCGCTCCTCGGCGCCGCGGCTGGGCGACGACACCGACGCGGTGCTCGGCGAGATCGGATTCACATCGGAAGACATCGCCGCCTTGCGCGGCAGGAAGGTGGTTGCATGAACGACGCGGTCTGGAACGGAAGAACATTCGACGGCGATCGCCGCGTGCGGATGTGCGAGGTGGGCCTGCGCGACGGCCTGCAGGTCGAGGCGGCCTTCGTGCCGACCGAGGACAAGATCGCGCTGTGCAACGCGCTCTCGCGCGCCGGCATGGCGAAGATCGAGGTCTCGGCCTTCGTCTCGCCGCAGGCCATTCCCGCGCTG
The DNA here is from genome assembly GCA_016806145.1 of Variovorax paradoxus. Classification (NCBI taxonomy): domain Bacteria; kingdom Pseudomonadati; phylum Pseudomonadota; class Betaproteobacteria; order Burkholderiales; family Comamonadaceae; genus Variovorax; species Variovorax paradoxus. The sequence goes on along the minus strand of CP063166.1, from coordinate 6,275,260 downwards.
CGCGACGCCGAGGTGGTGCTGCGCGAGATCGAGCGCGTGGACGGCGTGGCCTACACCGCGCTGGTGCCCAACGTGCGCGGCGCCGAGCGCGCCATCGATGCGCGCGTGGACGAGATGAACCTCGTGATGTCGGCCAGCGAGAGCCACAACCTCGCCAACCTGCGCATGATGCGCGAGCAGTCGTTCCGCGCGCTGGCCGAGGTGGCGGCGCTCGCGCGCCAGGCCGGCGTGGCGGTCAACGTCTCGCTGTCGTGCAGCTTCGGCTGCCCGATCGAGGGCGACGTGCCCGAGGCCGGCGTGCTCGGCTGGTGCGAGCGCTTCGTCGAGGAACTCGGCGCCGGCGGCGTCACGCTGTGCGACACCACGGGCATGGCCTGGCCCGGCCAGGTGCATGCGCTTACGCGCGCTTTTCTGCAGCGCTGGCCCGGCACCGAGCTCACGCTGCACTTCCACAACACGCGCGGCATGGGCCTGGCCAACGTGCTGGCCGGCATCGACGCCGGCGCGCGCCGCTTCGACGCGTCGATCGGCGGCATCGGCGGCTGTCCCTATGCGCCGGGCGCCACCGGCAACGTCTGCAGCGAGGAGATCGTGCATGCGCTCGAGCTCTCGGGCTGGGACACCGGCGTCGACCTCGCGCGCGTGATCGATGCCGCGCGCCGGCTGCCGGCGCTGATCGGCCACGACATCCCGAGCCAGATCGTCAAGGCCGGCCGCCGGCTCGACCTGCATGCGCCGCCCGCGGACTTCGAGGCCACGCGCGAACGCGCGCTGGCGCGCGAGGCCGCGCGCGCGCACTGAGACCGCTTCGCTTCCCTTTCATCCCACAAGACCAGGAGACATTCGAATGCAACCCCTTCGCTTCATCGCCGCGCTGGCCGCGGCCGCGCTGCTCGCCGGCCCGGCCCTGGCCCAGACCTATCCCTCCAAGCCGATCACGATGCTGGTGCCCACGGCCGCCGGCGGCACCACCGATATCGCGGGGCGGATGCTCGCCGACCCGCTGGGCAAGGCGCTGGGCCAGCCGGTTGTGGTCGACAACCGCGGCGGCGCCAGCGGCGTGATCGCGGCGGTGGCGGTCAAGCGCGCCGAGGCCGACGGCCACACGCTGCTGATGCAGTACTCGGGCTACCACGTGATCTCGCCCCACGTCACGAAGCAGAAGGCCCAGTGGGTGCCCGAGGACTTCCGCGCCGTGGCCAACGTGCTGAGCGCGCCGCAGGTGGTGGTGGTGCGCGAGGGCCTGCCGGTGAAGAACATGGCCGAGCTGATCGCCTATGCCAAGGCCAACCCGGGCAAGCTGACCTATGCCTCCTCGGGCCCGGGTTCGCTGCAGCACGTGACCGGCGCCATGCTCGAGCAGCAGGCCGGCATCCAGCTCACGCACATCCCCTACAAGGGCACCGGCCCGGCGCTGCAGGACCTGCTGGGCGCGCAGGTCGACATGACCTTCGGCACGCCGCCGCCGTTCATGCCCTTCATCCAGTCGGGCAAGCTGCGCGCGGTGGCCGTCACCGGCAAGGCGCGCGTGGCCTCGCTGCCGAGCGTGCCGACCGCGGCCGAGGTCGGGCTGCCGAACCTCGACGCGACTTCGTGGTTCGCGGTGTTCGCGCCCGCCAAGACGCCGCAGCCCGTGATCGACAGGCTCAGTGCCGAGATCGCCAAGGTGGTGGCCACGCCGGCCTTCCAGCAGAAGGCCGCCGAGCTCGGCGCCACGGCCGACTACATGAACCCGCAGAAGCTGGCCGACTACAGCAAGGCCGAATACGTGCGCTGGGGCAAGGTGGTCGAGGCCGCGAAGATCGAAGGCGAGTGAGACCGCGCGCATGGCGGCGGTCGGTGGTCGGCCGCCGCCATGCGTTTCCCCTCCGCCGTCGTTCTCGCTACTTGTAGAGCAGCTGCGGCAGCCACAGGCCGATCTGCGGCCACATGTAGAGCAGGAAGATCGCGAGGACCTGGATGCCCATGAAGGGCAGCATGCCGAGGAAGATCTGGTTCAGCGTGACATGCGGCGGGCTCACGCCCTTGAGGTAGAAGGCCGCCATCGCCACCGGCGGCGACAGGAAGGCGGTCTGCAGGTTCAGCGCCACAAGCAGGCCGAAGAACAGCGGATCGACGCCGAAGTTGTCGAGCAGCGGGATGAAGATCGGCATGAAGATCACGATGATCTCGGTCCACTCGAGCGGCCAGCCGAGCAGGAAGATGATCACCTGGCTCAGCAGCAGGAACTGCACCTTCGTGAGGTTCATGCCCAGCACCCATTCCTCGACCAGCGCCTGGCCGCCGAGCAGCGCGAAGGCAGCCGAGAAGATGGCCGAGCCGACGAACAGCCAGCACACCATCGCCGAGGTCTTGGCGGTGAGGAACACCGACTCCTTGAGCACCGTGAAGTTGAGCCGCCGGTAGGCCGCCGCCAGCAGCATGCCGCCGAGCGCGCCCATGGCCGCGGCCTCGGTGGGCGTGGCGAGGCCCAGCACGATCGAGCCCAGCACCGAGAGGATCAGAAGCAGCAGCGGGAAGAAGGAGGCCAGCAGCATCTTGAAGATCTCGAGCCGCGCGAAGCTCAGGAACAGGTAGAACAGCGCCGTGAGCGCGCCGAGCACCGAGAAGGTCGCGACCCACCAGGTGGGCGGCGGCCTGGTGCTGGCGCCGGCCGGTGCGGTCTGCGCGGTCTGCGCGGTCTCCGTGGCGGCGGGCGCCGCCGGCGGTGCTTCGGCGCCCGGCGGTTCGGCGACGGCGCCGGCCGCGGGCTCCTCGCTCGGCGGTTCCTGCAACCCGCCCTCGCTGGGCGGCTCCTGCAGGCCACCTTCGGCCGGCGGTTCCTGCAAGCCGCCCGAACTGCTGCCGCTGCTGCTGCCGCGCGAGGCACCGATCTCCTCGATGTCGTAGCGCGCCTCGGCCTCGACCGTGGTCACGGCCTTGTAGCTCGACAGCGCGAGCAGCGCGTAGATGACGGCGGGCAGCGCCACGATGCCGAGCTGCTTGAGCACGTGCGAGAACGGCACGTCGCCGTTGCGCTTGCCCTTGAGCAGGCCGACCAGCGCATGCGCGGTCGGGCTGCTCGCGAGCCGCTGCGTCAGAGGCGGCAGCGGCACCACGCGTTCGGCGGCCGACAGCGGCGGCGCCCACTGCGGCTTGAGCTTCGCGATCAGGATCACGTAGAGCACGTAGAGGCCCGACAGCATCAGGCCCGGGAAGAAGGCGCCCGCGTAGAGCTGCACCACCGACACGCCGGCGGTCGCGCCATAGACGATCAGCAGCACCGAGGGCGGCAGCAGGATGCCCAGGCAGCCGCCCGCGGTGATCGCGCCCGCGGCCAGCGGCACGCTGTAGCCGCCGCGCAGCATCGCGGGCAGCGCCAGCAGGCCCATCAGCGTGACCACCGCGCCGACGATGCCGGTGGCGGTCGCGAAGATGGTGCAGGTCACGAGCGTGGCGACCGCGAGCGCGCCCGGCAGCCGCGCGAGCGCGAGGTGCAGGCTCTTGAACAGCGACTCGATCAGGTTGGCGCGCTCGACCAGGTAGCCCATGAAGACGAACAGCGGCACGGCGATCAGCACGTCGTTGGCCATGGTCTTGTAGGCCGACTGCACCATCAGGTCGAGCGTGCGATGCCAGTCGCGGTCGTAGGCCAGGAAGGTGAAGAGCATGCCCATGCCCATCAGCGTGAAGGCGGTGGGGAAGCCCAGCATGATCGCCACCACCACGAGCGACAGCATCAAGAGGCCCAGGTGGCCGTTGGTGATGGTCTCGGCGCGCAGCAGCACGGTGGCGCCGCCGATCACGATCAGGGCCATGAAGGTGAGGCCGAACCAGAGTTCGCGGCGGATCTTCATCGCGCGCCCTCCCGTGCCTCGTTGGCGACCACCACGCGGTCGAGCGCGGCGATGTCGGCGTCCTTCACGTGCACCATCTCCTTGAGCTTCTCGACGTCGACCTCCTCGACGTCCTGCTCGCGCGAGGGCCAGGCGCCGTCGCGGATGCACTGCACGCAGCGGATGATCTCGACGATGCCCTGCAACAGCAGCGTGAAGCCCGCGAGCGGGATGACGAACTTGAACGGGTACAGCGGCAGCGGCTCGGCCGAGAAGGTCTGTTCGCGGATCGCGAGCGCCTCGCTCGCGTAGATCCAGCCGGCCCAGGTCAGCGCGACGATGCCGGGCAGGAAGAAGACGATGTAGAGCACCAGGTCGACCAGCGCCTGCGTGCGCGGCATGAAGAAGCCGTAGAGCACGTCGCCGCGCACGTGGCCGTTCTTCGAGAGCGTGTAGGCCCCGGCGGTCATGAACATGGCGCCGTAGAGCATGATCTGCGCGTCGAGCACCCAGGCATGCGGCCGGTTGAGCACGTAGCGCGAGAACACCTCCCAGCTGATCAAGAGCGTGAGCAGCAGGGCACACCAGGCGAAAGTCTTGCCGATCCACGTCGAGAACCGGTCGACCGCCAACAGGAAGGATTGCATCGGGACGAACTCCTCGCCGGGCGCGGCGCGCGTCGTGCGCGGCCAGCGCCGGGCGAAATCGGGAATGAGAAGAGGGCACCCGCCTCGGGGTGCCCTCGCGTTCTTTCTCTGGCCGGAAGACCCGTTCAGGTTTTCTTGGCCTGGCGCCCGAAGTAGTGGTTGTAGGCCATCTTGAAATCGACCGAGTAGTCGTTCTGCCACTGGCCGGCGCGCTCGGCGAAGGCGCGCTGCGAGTCGAGCACCTTCTTGAACAGCGGGTTCTCGGCCGACTTCTTCGCGATGGTCTTGTCCCACGAGGCGAGCTGCGCGCGCAGCACCGAGTCGGGCGTCTTGTAGAACTTGATGCCGCTCTTCTTGAGCTCCTCGTAATCCTTGGAGTTGCGGTCGATCGCCTTCCAGCTCATGTCGGCGCTCGCGGCCTGGGTCGCGTACTCGATCACGGCCTTGAGCTCGGGCGGCAGCGCGCGCAGCTTGGAGCCGTTCCACAGCACCTCGAACTGCTCGCCGCACTGGTGGAAGCTCTGCAGCATGCAGTTCTTGGCCACGTCGGGGAAGCCCAGCACGCGGTCGCTCGAGGCGTTGTTGAACTCGGCCGCGTCGATCAGGCCGCGGTCGAGCGCGGGCACGATCTCGCCGCCGGGCAGCGGGTTCACGGCGGCGCCCATGTCGGTGAACACGTCGACCGCGAGGCCCACGGTGCGGAACTTCAGGCCCTTCATGTCCTCGGCCTTGGACACCGGCTTCTTGAACCAGCCCAGCGGCTGCGTGGGCATCGGGCCGTAGAGGTACGAGGCCACGTCGAGGTTGAGGCTCTTGTAGATCTCGTCCATCAGCGCCTTGCCGCCGCCGTAGGTGTGCCAGGCCAGGATCATGTTGGCGTCCATGCCGTAGCCCGGGCCCGAACCCCAGAGCGCGAGCGCGGAGTTCTTGCCGTACCAGTAGGCGACCACGCCATGGCCGCCATCGAGCGTGCCCTTGGCGACGGCGTCGAGCAATTGGAAGGCCGGCACCACCGAGCCCGCGGGCAGCACCTCGATCTTGAGGCGGCTGCCGGCCATGTCGTTGACCTTCTTCGCGTAGTCCTGCGCGTACTCGTGGAAGATGTCCTTGGCCGGCCAGGTGCTCTGGAAGCGCAGCGTGGTGGTCTGGGCCATGGCGACCATCGGCGCCGACATGGCGCCTGCGGCCACCGCGGCGCCCTTGAGCAGGCTGCGACGGCGGGTCGGTTTGCTGTCTGTCATGTTGTCTCTCTCCATAGGTCTGACTGGGGAAATCCCAGGCCGCCGTCTTGGAGTTATGGTTGACAGGCCCAAGCCGCCATCTTTGGCGCGCAGCAAAACACGACAAACAGGGTTTTCACGAACCGGTGAAAAATTCCACCATCCGGCGGCCACCGGGACCGGTAAAGATGGCCGCCGCTGCGTGGGAACCCTCTTGCCATCGAACGAATTGGAAGGAATGCAGAAGATGACCGAACCCGTGGGTGAAAAAGGCTATGCCGGCGACGTGACGCCCGAACAGGCGGCGCAATGGATGGCCAGCGGCGAGGCCGTGCTGGTCGACGTGCGCACCGATGCCGAGCGCGAGTGGGTCGGCTTCGTGCCGGGCGCGGTGCCGCTGGCGTGGAAGCAGTGGCCGGGGATGGCGCTGAACCCGGGCTTCGACGAGGGCGTGCGCGCGGCTGGCGAGGGCGGGAAGAAGGTGGTGCTGCTGTGCCGCAGCGGCGTGCGTTCGATCGCGGCTGCGAAGCGGGCGACGGAGCTGGGGGTGGAGGCTTACAACATCCTCGAGGGGTTCGAGGGGAATCCGGACGAGAACGGGCACCGGGGGTTTGTTGGGGGGTGGCGCAAGCGTGGGCTGCCCTGGAAGCAGAACTGAAATTCGGGTGAGGTCTGGGGCGGGCTCACGCCGACGGGGTACTCCCCTCCGCGAATGTCCCCCGGCCTGCGGCCTTCTCCTTTATTTCGCTGCGGGGAGTACCCCATCGACGTGAGCCTGGGCACGGCCGTAGAACCGGCCGCACCACCGCTGCGCCTCCCGTGCACAGGGCAGTGGGTGCTTCCCGCAGCGAAATAAAGGAGGAGCCGAAGGCGGGGGACATTCGCGGAGGGAAGTACCCACTGTCCTGTGCACGCGCCCCCAACCGTCGAAAGCCCCAAAAAAAAGCCCCTCGAAAAATCGAAGGGCTTCCGGGGCAAAAGAGCCAGTCAGTTCAACGGCGGAATCCGCAGCTTCTGCCCCGGATAGATCTTGTCCGGATGCGACAGCATCGGCTTGTTGGCCTCGAAGATCGCGTTGTACTTGTTGGCGTCGCCGTAGTACTTCTTGGAGATGGCCGACAGCGTGTCGCCCTTGACCACGTCGTGGTACTGCGCGGGCGGTGCCGCGGGCGCGACCAGGTTGTTCTCCACGCTCGTCACGTTGGCCACGTTGCCGGCCGCGAGCGAGGCTTTTTCGCTGGCTTCCTGCGAGGGCGCATTGCCCGCGAGCGTCACGATGCCGGTGCTCGCCGCATAGGTCACGGCGAGGTTCGTGAGGCCGAGGTTCTGCGTCTCGATGTAGGTCTTGATGGCGGCCGCGGCCTTGTCGTTGGCATCGGGTTCGGCCGCGTGGGCCGACGAGCCGCCGAACAGCTTCTCGCCCGCTTCCTTGATGAAACTCAGCAATCCCATGGTTCTCTCCTTGATCGGGTGGTCGATGGAATCCGCGAATGTAGCGGCGCGACATGGGCGCTCCGCGTAGTCCCCGACCGCGACCGACAACACCGCGACAGCAGGAATAGTCACAAAGTCGCAATAATGCCGCGCATGTCCGCAGCCACCGCTCCCTTTCTCGCGATCGACATCGGCAACACGCGCCTCAAGTGGGCGCTCTACGATGCGGCTCGCCCCGGCGCCGCCCTGCTGGCGCAGGGTGCCGAGTTCCTCGATCACATCGAGCGGCTCGCCGATGGCCCCTGGGCCGATCTGCCATCGCCTTCCAGCATGCTCGGCTGCGTCGTCGCCGGCGACGCGCTGCGCCGCCGCGCCGAGGAGCAGGTGGTCGAGCGCTTCGACTGTCCGCCGCGCTGGGTCATGCCCAGCCTCGCCGAGGCCGGCATCGTCAACGGCTACGACCATCCCACGCGCCTCGGCGCCGACCGCTGGGTCGCCATGATCGGCGCGCGCCACCGCATGCTGCGCGAAGGCGCGCCACGGCCGATGGTGGTGGTGCTGATCGGCACCGCGGTCACCGTCGAGGCCGTCGATGCCGACGGCAAGTTCCTCGGCGGCCTGATCCTGCCGGGCCACGGCATCATGCTGCGCGCGCTCGAGTCGGGCACCGCGGGCCTGCACGTGCCCACCGGCGAGGTGCGCGAATTCCCCACCAACACCAGCGACGCGCTGACCAGCGGCGGCACCTACGCCATCGCCGGCGCGGTCGAGCGCATGGTGCAGCACGTGCGCTCGCACTGCGGCGCCGAGCCGGCCTGCTACATGACCGGCGGCGCGGGCTGGAAGATGGCGCCGGTGATGAACGGCCACTTCGAGCTGGTCGAGAGCCTGATCATGGACGGGCTGCTGGTGATCGCGCAGCAGCGCGAAATCTAAGCCGGCTGGATGTGTCGCGTCGAAGCTTCTTGCAAAAAAGCCCTAAGAAATGAGCCACCGGGTCCCCGAGACTGATATTCATCCAGCCTTTGGAAACTCTCTGGCGGGATGCTGCGACTACCGCCTCACTTATATCTGCTGAAATTTCCCGCTTGTCCGCCACGGAACTTCGAGTGTCGCCCGCTCTGTCGTGCATGCATGGACAACGATTCGAGGCCACCAATGGATGAATTGCGCGCTCAGGGCCCAATAAGGCTGGTTGGACCACGCCCGCTGAAGCACAAATACCGAAAGCCCATACTGCCGCAGCACCTGCCGTTCGGCGCCATTTTCTTGCGGAAGCCATCACGCGAAATGATGGTCCATCCGCCTTCCTTGCCAAGGGTTGTGATCCACTCAATGTCGGGTGTGGCGGCTTTGAATTTTTCTCGGAGATGGATGATCTCGCCGATATGTCCTTCATCGAAGCGAGCATGACTGAACGCCGCGACGCCTGCCGTCCACGTGTTGGGCGGCATGTTTGCATCGAATAGAAAATTCAATGCAGCGGCCGCTCGAGGTTTTCCTCGAAGCGGATCGCGATATCCACGGACTTGATTGGCACGTCGTACACGCGAGCAGTGATCGTCAGCGCTTTTGCATCGCCGCCTTCTGCCAAGTACGACGAATAGAGCACATTGGTGGGTGTGCCCGTTGCTTCGATGATGGGAGCGCCAAACTGACGCGCAGGGTCCATGACGATCGCCGTGCGTCTGCTGTTTCTGGCGTCCGGATACCACTTGCTGGCTTGCTTTCCGCTCTTGTCGTAGACGATCCCCGTGTATAGCGACGGGCGAATGATTTCCTTGAAGACGGATTGACGGCTCTTGAGGTCCACCAATGAATTGTCTTTTGCTTCTTCGTGAAGAGCCTCGGAATAGATCGTCTTGCCGTCTGTTCTGAATCGCGGCAGCGTCATTGGATGAGACACACCGTATAGGTCAGCAGCATTGATCAAGCATCTTCTGATGACCTGCATTGAGACACCGTGGTTAGCGAACTCGCGAATAAATCGCAGTTCAAGCAGATCGCGAAAACCGAGCACGTCATCGTCCAGGTCTTCGTTCACCAGCTCGGTGGTCCAAAGCGGCGCCATGTCGACGCGAGTCGAGGCGTCGCCGGGAGTCTTACGGTAGTGATAGCCAAACAGCCAGCGACGGATATCCCTGCCCGGCACACCGATAAGGCGCGAGGCTTCCTGTATGGAGTAGATACCAGTTCCGCTGTACATGCTCGTGTCAGTTTACAACGGGGTCGAAGATCTCATATCGCCGCCTTCGGGGTAAATACGCAGGTGCAAGCGAAGCATGTGCAAAAGGTCTTCGAGTGGTCGCCTGGAATGCCAGGCCCTAAAAGTTCCGATGAAACACGCGCTCACGCCGCTGGCAAATAGTGGATGAGAACTCGGCCCGCTGTCGCGCATTTGGGCATGAATGGAGAAAACAATGAATGGCAATGTACGAGCCACTCCAGAGGCACGTCGTATCGAACACGGCGAAAGTTCAAACGCGCAGCAGCTGCGTCGCCGCGTGGATGACCAACCCCACGAGCCCGCCCACCAGCGTGCCATTGACGCGGATGAACTGCAGGTCGCGCCCGATGTTGCGCTCGAGTTCGGCCGTCATCTCCTCGGTGTTCCACTGCGCCACGCGCTCCACGATGTAGCGCCGGATGTCCTCGCGGTAGCGCTCGATCGCGAGCGGCGCCGCGGCCTCGATCTGCTCGTTGATCCAGCGCCGGATCGCCTCGTCGCCCGAAAGCCGCTGGCCGAGCGCGGCCGCCATCGACGCTATGCGGCGGCGGATCGTCGAATCGTCGCGGCCGAGGTCCTCGTGCAGCCAGGCCAGCAGCTCGCCCCACAGCCCGTGCAGGTAGTCGCCCAGCGCCGGATGCGCGATCAGCTCGGCGCGGATGCGCTCGCCGCGCGCATGGAACTCGGGGTCGTGTTGCAGCCGCACGATGAAGTCGTCGACGAAATGGTCGAAGCGCCGCCGCATCGGATGGTCGGGCTCGGCCGCGAGCTCGGCGATGGTGTGGGCCACGGCCGCCACGATCTTGCGCGTGGCCAGGCGCGCCGCCACCTGGTCGAGGCCGACGAAGCGCAGCGTCTTGATCTCGCGCGCGATCGCCTCCGTGATGTGCGCCTGCACCTCCTCGCCGTCGAGCACGCCCGCGAGCTGCTCGAGCACGCCGTCGAGCAGCGCCTGGTGGCGCCCGCCCGCGGTCAGCGCGCCCAGCGTCTGGCCCATGAGCTGCGACAGGTCGATCTTCTCGAGCCCGGCCGCCGCGGCCTTGCCGATGAAGTCGCGCACGCGCGCGTCGTCGAAGGCCGAGAGCCCATAGCGCGTGGCCGTCACGCCCCATTCGCCGAGCCGCTCGCCGCTGGCCGGCCGCGCGAGCCACTCGGCCATGCGGCCGGCCGGATCGAACTCGCGCAGCTTCGCGAGCACCTGCGCGGTGCTCAGGAAGTTGTTGCAGATGAAGCCCGCGAGCTTGGCGCCGATGCGGTCCTTGTTGCTCGGGATGATCGCGGTGTGCGGGATCGGCAGCCCCAGCGGATGGCGGAACAGCGCCACCACCGCGAACCAGTCGGCGATGGCGCCGACCATCGCGGCCTCGGCGAAGGCCGCGAGGTAGCCGAAGGCCGGATGCCGATCGTGCAGCACCGTGGCGAACGCATAGAGCGCCGCGGCGGCGCACAGCAGGCCCAGCGCCACGCGCTTCATGCGCCGCAGCGCGGCGTCGCCCTCGGCCGCCGGGGTCGTCAACGAAGGCCTGTTCAGCCGATGGCCGGCGAGGACGCCAGGCGGTGCATGAAGAGTTCGCAGCGCGCGAGCTGCTCGAGGCTCACGTACTCGTCGGGCTGGTGCGCCTGCTCGATGCTGCCGGGGCCGCACACCACGGTGGGGATGCCGGCGTTCTTGAACAGGCCCGCCTCGGTGCCGAAGGCCACCAGCGTGGTGCGCTCCTCGCCCGCGAGGCGCTGCGCGAGCTTGGTGATCGCGTCGTTCGCGCTGCCGAGGAAGCTCGGGATCTCGCAGATGGTGTCGAAGCTGAAGCCGGCGTCGGGCGCGACCTTCTTCATCGCCGGCTCGAGCGAGCCCGCATAGGCCAGCACTTCCTGCTGCATGCGCTTCGCGTCGGCGGTCGGCAGGTCGCGGAACTCGTAGCGGAACTCGGCGTCGCGCGGCACCACGTTGTCGGCGATGCCGCCGTGGAACTGGCCCACGCTGGCGGTGCTGAAGGGCACGTCGAAGCCCTCGTAGCGCGGCTCGTCGCGCTCGAAGCCCTCGGCCATGTCGCGCACCTTGCCGATCACGCGCGCGGCCATCTCGATGGCGTTGACCGACTTCGGCGTGAGCGAGGAATGCGCTTCCTTGCCGCGCACGCAGCACTTGTAGCGGTACACGCCCTTGTGCGCGATGGCCGGCACCATGCTCGTGGGTTCGCCCACGATGCAGGCCAGCGGCTTGATGCCCGCGTCGCGCATGTCGGCGATCAGCTCCTTCACGCCGAAGCAGCCGATCTCCTCCTCGTAGCTGAAGGCGAAGTGCACCGCGAAGGGCGCCTCGCTCGCGAGGAAGCGCTCGGCATTCGCGAGCGCCACCGCGATGAAGCTTTTCATGTCGGCCGAGCCGCGGCCGTACAGGCGGCCGTCGCGCACCGTGGCCGAGAGCGGGTCGACGCTCCAGTCCTGGCCGTCCCAGGGCACCGTGTCGGTGTGGCCCGAGACGATCACGCCGGCCGGCTTGCCCTCGCCCAGCGTGGCGAACAGGTTGGCCTTGGTGCGCTCGGCGTTGTAGGTGATGCGGCTCTTGACGCCCAGGGCCGCGAGATGCGACTGGGCCAGCTCGATCAGCTGGAGGTTGCTGTTGGCGCTGATGGTGTTCATGCGCACCAGGGCCTGGGCCAGTTCCAGGCTGCGGGGGGAAAGCGTGAGGGACATGCGGCGCATTGTCCCGGAACTCGGCGCGGCGCGCGCGGATGGCCGCGACCGCCGGTTTCCGGTATCTTGGGGCGAGCCGGGCACGGCGATTGCTGAGATCGTCGGTCCGCCGCGACCTGCAACGGATTCCATCGACATGAACACACCCGCCTTCCCATCCGCCGACCTGTCCCCCCGCGACCTCGAACTGCTGCGCATGACGATCGCGCTGTCCGAGGAATCGAAGGCCCGCGGCCGCCACCCGTTCGCGGCGCTGGTGGCCAACGAGCACGGCGAGGTCGTCGTCAGCGCCGGCAACAACTCGATGCCGCCCGAGGGCGATCCCACGCAGCATGCCGAGCTGGTCGCGGCCGCGCAGGCGGCGCGCCTGCTCGCGCCCGAAGCGCTCGCGCGCTGCACGCTCTACACCAGCGCCGAGCCCTGCTGCATGTGCGCCGGCGCGATCTACTGGACCAACATCGGCCGCGTGGTCTACGCGCTGTCGGAGCACGCGCTGCTCGGCCTCACCGGCGACCATCCCGAGAACCCGACCTTTTCGCTGCCCTGCCGCGAGGTCTTCGTGCGCGGCCAGCGGCCCATCGAAGTCATCGGGCCGGTGCTCGAGGACGAGGCGGCCGCGCCGCACCATGGCTTCTGGAACCACGCCCGATGAAGCCCCTGGATCGGGTGTTCTCCGATGTGCCCGGAAATGCCTTAGTGGATAGACTGGCGTTTTGAGAGCAAGCCATGAAACTCATCGATTCGCTCGTCACGCAGGCGGCCGGCATCGCCGCCGTCCGACGTGACCTCCACGCCCACCCCGAACTCTGCTTCGAAGAAGTCCGCACCGCCGACGTGGTGGCAGGCAAGCTCACCGAATGGGGCATCCCGATCCACCGCGGCCTCGGCACGACCGGCGTGGTGGGCATCGTCAAGAACGGCACCAGCAACCGCGCGGTCGGCCTGCGCGCCGACATGGATGCGCTGCCGGTCACCGAGCTCAACACCTTCGCGCATGCGAGCAAGCACCACGGCAAGATGCACGCCTGCGGCCACGACGGCCACACCGCGATGCTGCTTGCCGCGGCGCAGCATCTGGCCAAGAACCGCAACTTCGACGGCACCGTCTACCTGATCTTCCAGCCGGCCGAGGAGGGCGGCGGCGGCGCGCGCGAGATGATCAAGGAGGGGCTGTTCGAGCAGTTCCCGATGGACGCGGTGTTCGGCATGCACAACTGGCCCGGCATGAAGGCCGGCCAGTTCGCGGTGAGCCCGGGCCCGGTGATGGCCTCGGGCAACAAGTTCCACGTCAACGTGGTGGGCAAGGGCGGCCATGCGGCGCTGCCGCAGACCGGCGTCGACCCGGTGCCGATCGCCTGCGAGATCGTGCAGGCCTTCCAGACCATCCTCACGCGCAAGATGAAGCCGACCGACTCGGCCGTGATCTCGGTCACCACCATCCATGCCGGCGAAACCAACAACGTGATCCCCGACAACTGCGAGCTGTCGGGCACGGTGCGCACCTTCTCGCTCGAGGTGCTCGACATGATCGAGGCGCGCATGAAGAAGATCTGCGACCACATCTGCGCGGCGCACGACGCCACCTGCGAGTTCCGCTTCGAGCGCTACTACCCGCCCACCATCAACACCGAGGCCGAGGCCGACTTCGCGCGCCGCGTGATGGGCGGCATCGTCGGCCCCGAGAACGTGCTCAAGCAGGAAGCCGCCATGACCTCGGAAGACTTCGCCTTCATGCTGCAGGCCAAGCCCGGCGCCTATGCCTTCATCGGCAACGGCGACGGCGCGCACCGCGACGTGCACCACGGCGAGGGCCCGTGCACGCTGCACAACGCGAGCTACGACTTCAACGACGACCTGATCCCGCTGGGCGCCACCTGCTGGGTGCAGATCGCCGAGCAGTTCCTCGCCACCGGAGACGCTCCGAAATGATCGGCATCGGCGAGGCTTTCGCGCCGCGCTATGCGCAGGCGCGCCAGAAATTCCTGCAGGCCTGCCTGAGCGCGGGCCTCACCGTGGAACCCCACCTGCTGCCGATGCGCGGACGCGACGGCGAGGAACTCTCGTGCGACGTGGCCTTCGACGGCGCGCCCGACGCCGACCGGCTGCTGATCCTCAGCAGCGGCTGCCACGGCGTGGAAGGCCACTGCGGCAGCGGCGTGCAGGTGTTCGCGCTGCACGACGCCGAATGGCGCGAGAAGGCGCGCTCGGCCGGCGTGGCGGTGCTCTACGTGCATGCGCTCAATCCGCACGGCTTCTCGTTCGGCCGCCGCGTGACGCAGGAGAACGTCGACCTGAACCGCAACTTCGTCGACTTCACGCAGCCGCTGCCGGTCAATGCCGCCTATGCCGAGCTGCATGCGCTGCTGGTGCCCGACACCTGGCCGCCCACGGCCGAGAACCAGGCCGCGGTCAATGCCTGGATCGAGAAGAACGGCATCGGTGCCTACCAGACCGCGGTGAGCGGCGGCCAGTACCAGTTCGAGGACGGCCTGTTCTTCGGCGGCAAGGCGCCGACCTGGAGCCACCGGATGATCCGCGCCGTGCTGCGCCGCCACACGCGGCGCACGCGCCGGCTGGCCTGGATCGACCTGCACACCGGCCTGGGCCCGAACGGCATCGGCGAGCGCATCTTCGCCTGCCGCGACGACAAGAGCGCCTACGAGCGCGCCAACGCCTGGTGGGGCAACGGCGCCGGCCAGGCCGACGCGGCGCCCGTCACCTCGATCTACGACGGCTCGTCGACCTCGGCGCTGCTGCGCGGCCTGATGTGGGATGCCGTCTACGACGAATGCCCGCAGGCCGAGTACACCGGCATCGCGATGGAGTACGGCACCGTGCCGGTGCTCGACGTGCTGACCGCGCTGCGCGGCGACCACTGGCTGCATCGCCATCCCGAGGCGCCGGCCGACCTGTCGGACGCGATCCGCCGGCGCACGCTCGAGGCCTTCTACACCGACACCGATGCCTGGCGCGGCCAGATCGTGAGCCAGGCGCGGCAGGCCATGTTCCAGGCCGCCGACGGGCTCAGCGCGCGCTGAGCCGCTCGAACCGGGCGGACCGCTTCAGGTCCGCACCTTGCCGTCGCCCGTGAGCATCGAGAGCTCGACGAACTTCGAGCCCACGTGGTTCTTCGCCGAGAACGAGACCTCGAAGCCGCCGAGCTGCAGCCGGTCGATGCTCTCGAGGCCGGTGATCAGTCCCTCGCGCGACAGCTTGCCGGGCGCCTTGCGCAGGCCCTCGACCAGCAGCTTGGCCGCGAGATAGCCCTCGAGGCTCGAGAAATTGGCACTGGCACCGTTGCCGGCCTTGCGCACCGCCTCGGTGAACTCGCGCGCGATCGCGTTGGCCTGGCTGTAGGGCGAGGGCACGACCTGGGTCACGAGCACGCCCGCGGCCTCCTTGCCGAGCTCGTCCGACAGCGCCTGGGTGCCGACGAACGAGAGGTTGAAGAAGGTGCCGCCGAAGCCGGCCTTGCGCGCCTCGCGGATGAAGGCCGCGCAGGCCTTGTAGGCGCCGACCTGGACCACCGCGTCGGGCCGCGCGGCCAGCAGCGTCTTCACGGCCGGCGCCACCTCGACCGAATTGCGTTCCACCGTGGCCTGCGCGATCGGCTTGAGCTGCTGCTCGGAAAGCGCCAGCGTCACGCCGTCGAGGCCGGCCTTGCCGTAGGCGTCGTTCTGGTGGAACACCGCGATCTTCTTCAGGCCCAGGTGCGTGAGTTGCCTGACCATCAGCGCGGTCTCGTCGTTGTACGAGGCGCGCAGGTGGAACACGTTCTTGTGGAAGGGCTCGCGCAGCGCCATCGCGCCGGTGAAGGGCGCCACGAACGGCACCTTGTCCTTCACCGCCAGCGGCAGCGCCGCCAGGCTGGTGGGCGTGCCGATGTAGCCGAACAGCGCGAACACGTCCTCGTCGATCAGCTTCTGCGTGTTGGCCGCGCAGCGATCGGGCTCGTAGCCGTCGTCGAGCGTCTTGATCTGCACCGCGCGGCGGCCGGACTGGGCGTTGTAGGCGTCGAGGAACACCTTCGCGCCCTGGTGGAACTGGATGCCCAGCTGCGCTGCCGGGCCGGTGAACGGCGCCGACTGGCCGAGCACGATCGGTCCGTCGCCCTGGGCCCGGGCGACGGCGGCGAAACCGCCGAGCGCGGCGGCACCGGCCGCGATCGAGAAATGTCTGCGATGGATCATTTGCGAAAACCCCCTCCTGCCATACGTCATGCGACGGACCCCGCGCATGCCTGGAAAACCTTAAAAACTTTAGACTCGCCCGATGGCCCTCGCCTCGAACGACACCCCCCACGAATCCCCGCCCGCCGACACCGCCACGGTGCTCGGCGCCTGCCCCCACGATTGCCCCGACACCTGCGCGCTCGTCACCACCGTCAAGGACGGAGTGGCGGTCAAGCTGCAGGGGAATCCGGCCCATTCGCACACGGGTGGCGTGCTCTGCACCAAGGTGTCCCGCTACATCGAACGCAACGACCATGCCGAACGGCTGGTCCAGCCCCTGAAGCGCGTCGGTCCCAAGGGCAGCGGCCGCTTCGAGCCGGTGAGCTGGGAGGCCGCGCTCGACGATATCGCCGCGCATCTTCGGTCATTGCAGGCCGATCCCGAGAGCATTCTCCCCTACAGCTATGCGGGAACCATGGGCCTGGTGCAGGGCGAGTCGATGGACCGACGCTTCTTCCACAAGCTCGGCGCCAGCCTGCTCGACCGCACCATCTGCTCGATGGCCGGCGGCGAGGCCATGGTCCACACGCTGGGCGGCAAGGTCGGCATGCGCATCGAGTTCTTCGCCGAGGCGAAGCTGATCCTGATCTGGGGCAGCAACTCGATCGCGAGCAACCTGCATTTCTGGCGCCATGCCCAGGCGGCCCGGCGCGCCGGCGCGCGGCTGGTGTGCATCGATCCGCGCCGCACCGAGACCGCCGACAAGTGCGACGAGCACATCGCGCTGCTGCCGGGCACCGACGCCGCGCTGGCATTGGCGCTGATGCACGAGCTGATCGTGCACGACTGGCTCGACCACGACTACATCGCGCAGCACACGCTGGGCTGGGAGCAGTTGCGCGAGCGCGCGCTGCAATGGCCGCCCGCGCGCGCGGCACGCGTGTGCGGCGTGCCCGAGGAACAGATCGTGGCGCTGGCCCGGGCCTACGGCACCACCAAGCCGGCCGCGATCCGCCTGAACTACGGCATGCAGCGCGTGCGCGGCGGCGGCAACGCGGCGCGCGCGGTGGCCTGCCTGCCGGCGCTGGTGGGCGCCTGGCGCGACCGCGCGGGCGGGCTGCTCTTGAGCAGCTCGGGCCATTACCCGGTCGACCGCGCCGCGCTGCAGCGGCCCGAGCTGCTGGCGGGCCGCCGGCCGCGCACCATCAACATGAGCACCATCGGCGACGCGCTGCTCGACGCCGCGAAGCCGATCCAGGCGATCGTGGTCTACAACAGCAACCCGGTGGCGGTGGCGCCCGAGTCGGCCAAGGTGGCGGCGGGCTTCGCGCGCGAGGACCTGTTCACCGTGGTGCTCGAGCAGTTCCGCACCGACACCGCCGACTACGCCGACTACCTGCTGCCGGCCACCACGCAGCTCGAGCACTGGGACATCCACTGCAGCTACGGCCACACCGACGTGCTGCTGAACCGTCCGGCCGTGGCGCCGCGCGGCGAGGCGCGCAGCAATGCCTGGGTGTTTCGCGAGCTGGCGCGCCGCCTGGGCTTCGACGAGCCCTGCTTCGCCGAGAGCGACGAGTCGCTGTGCCGCACCGCCTTCGCCGAGGGGAGCATCGATTTCGCGCAGCTGCTGGCGCAGGGCTTCACCAGCGTGAAGCTGCCCGAGGCGCCGTTCGCCGAGGGCCGCTTCCCCACGCCCTCGGGCCGCTGCGAGTTCCACAGCGCGCGCCTGGCGGCCATGGGCATGGACGGCCTGCCCGACCACGTGCCCAACTGGGAGCCGGCGGGCAGCTCCACCGAATTCCCGCTCGCGATGATCTCGCCGCCGGCGCGCAACTTCCTCAACTCGACCTTCGTCAACGTGACCAGCCTGCGCGCGATCGAGGTCGAGCCGCTGCTCGAGATCCACGCCGACGACGCGGCCGTGCGCGGCATCGAGGACGGCGCGCTGGTGCGCGTGTTCAACGGCCGCGGCGAGCACCGCTGCCGCGCCGAGGTCTCGCGCCGCGCGCGCCCCGGCGTGGTCAACGGCATGGGCATCTGGTGGCGCAAGCTCGGCATGGACGGCACCAACGTCAACCAGCTCACGAGCCAGCGCCTGACCGACATCGGCCGCGGGCCGACCTTCTACGACTGCCTGGTCGAGGTCGAGCGCGTGGCCGGCACGCAGGCGGCGACGGCGTGAAGGCCGCCTCGGTCGCGGTGCTGGCCGGTGCGCTGCTGCTCGGCGGCTGCGCCGACCTGCGCTACTACTGGCAGTCGGCCAGCGGTCACATCGGGATCATGCGCGCGGCCAAGCCGGTGCCCGAGTGGCTGGCCGACCCGGCGGTGCCGGCGGCGCTCAAGACCAAGCTCGAGCTCACGCAGCGCATCCGCCGCTTCGCGAGCGCCGAGCTGGGCCTGCCCGACAACCCCAGCTACACCGCCTACGCCGACCTGCACCGCGCGGCCGCGGTGTGGAACGTGGTGGCGGCGCCGCCGTATTCGCTCACGCTCAAGAGCTGGTGCTTCCCCGTCGCGGGCTGCGTGGGCTATCGCGGCTACTACAGCGAGGAGGCGGCCAAGGCCGAGGCCGAGGCGCAGAAGCGGCAGGACCTCGAGGTCTCGGTCTACCCGGTGCCCGCGTATTCCACGCTGGGCTGGATGAACTGGGCCGGCGGCGACCCGCTGCTGTCGACCTTCATCGGCTACCCCGAGGGCGAGCTCGCGCGGCTGGTGTTCCACGAGCTCGCGCACCAGGTGCTCTACGTGGCGGGCGACACGGTGTTCAACGAGTCCTATGCGACGGCGGTCGAGCGCATCGGCGGCGCGCTGTGGCTGCAGCGCGAGGCCGGCGAGCCGGCGCGCCGCGAGTACGCGCAGTTCGATGCCCAGCGCCAGCAGTTCCGCGCGCTCGCGCTCGACACCCGGCGCGCGCTCACGCGGGTCTACGAATCGCCCGAGGCCAAGGCCGAGGACTGGAAGGCCGTGGCCGCGATGAAGCAGGCCGCGATGGACGACTTTCGCGCCCGCTACGCGGCGCTGCGCGAGGGCTGGCCCGGCCCGCGCCAGCATGCCTACGACGGCTGGGTGGCGCGCGCCAACAACGCGGCCTTCGGCGCGCAGGGCGCCTACGACGACCTGGTGCCGAATTTCGAGGCGCTGTTCGAACGCGAGGGCAGGAGCTGGCCGCGCTTTTACACTGAGGTCCGCCGCATCGGCAGACTGCCGACCATGGAGGAGCGCCGCCAGGCACTCGCCACGGCCAGCGGCATCCAGCAGACGCGGCGCGGCCGCGGCCACGACAACAACGGAGAACACGACGGTGCCTGACATCCATATCGAACGCCAACACACCCTGGGCATCGCCCGCGCACGCCAGGTGGCACGCAAGTGGGTGCGGCAGGCCGAGCAGGAGTTCGGGCTCGACTGCGTCTACACCGAGGGCGAGGAGCGCGACGTGGCGACCTTCACGCGCGCCGGCATCGACGGCACGGTCGAGGTGACGGCCCAGACCTTCACCTTCGACGCGACGCTCGGCTTCCTCTTCAGCAGCTTCAGCGAAATGATCGAGCAGAAGATCAGCCGCAACCTCGATGCATTGCTGGGGCCGGCCGAGGGCGGCAACCGCTTCGCCTGACACCCGCGGCGCTCAGGCAATGGTGTAGCCGCCATCGACCGGCAGTGCCGCGCCGCTGATCATCGACGCGCCCTCGCTCGAGAGAAAGAGGATCGGCGCCACCACCTCCTCCACGCGCGCGAAGCGCCCGAGCGGAATGCCCGCGATGGCGGCCGCGCTCTTGGCCGGATCGGCCCAGGCCTGTTCGGCCATGGGCGTGAGGGTGACGGTGGGATTGACGCTGTTGACGCGGATGCCGTGCGGCCCGAGCTCGAGGCACAGCGAGCGCGTGATCGCGTCGAGCGCGGCCTTCGAGGCGCAATAGCAGAGGTGGTCGTCGAGCGCGACCAGCGCGGCCTGGCTCGAGACGTTGACGATGCTGCCGCGCACGCCGGCCGCGGCCATCGCCTTGCCGCAGCGCGCGGCGACCAGCGCCGCGGCACGCGCATTGACGGCCATGACGGCATCGAAGCTGTGGGCCTGCAACTCGAGCGCCGGTTCGAGCAGCGCGATGCCCGCGCAGTTCACGACGAGGTCGAAGGCGGGCAGTTCCGCGAATGCCCGGTCGAGGGCTTGCGGATCGGACACGTCGAGCACGAGCGGGGTGCAGCCAGTCTCCGCTGCCAGCTCGCGAAGGGCTTCGGCGTTGCGTCCCACGGCGGTGACCGCGGCGCCCGATCGTGCGAGCTGCGTGGTCACGGCGTGGCCGATGCCGCTGCTGGCGCCG
Organism: Variovorax paradoxus; assembly: GCA_016806145.1. Classification (NCBI taxonomy): domain Bacteria; kingdom Pseudomonadati; phylum Pseudomonadota; class Betaproteobacteria; order Burkholderiales; family Comamonadaceae; genus Variovorax; species Variovorax paradoxus. The sequence continues at coordinate 6,254,726 of CP063166.1, read as the reverse complement.
GTGACCAGGGCTTTGCGGTTACTGAAATCGAAGGTGATGGTCATGTCGGGTTGCTTGGGTTCGGGGCGCGTGCACAGGACAGCGGGTACTTCCCTCCGCGAATGTCCCCCGGCCTTCGGCCTCCTCCTTTATTTCGCTGCGGGAAGCACCCACTGCCCTGTGCACGAGAGGCGTGATGGTCGTGTGGCTGGTGCCGTGGTCGTGCACTCATTGGAGGCGGTGCATTGCATCGCGCAATGCCGGGTAGAGCGACTTGTAGATCTCGAAGCGCTCGCGGTAGACGGCCTGAGCCTCGGGCTCGGGCCTTGCGCGTTCCACCAGCGTGACCCAGCCGCGTTCGGCCGTCGCCGCATCGACCAGGCCCGCGCCCAGCGCCGCGAGCATTGCCGCGCCGAGGGCAGCCTCGACTTCCTCCTCGATGGTGAACACGGGATAGCCGGTGATGTCGGCCACGATCTGCATCCAGAGGTCGGAATGGGCCGCGCCGCCGACCACGATCAGGCGCGGGTCCAGCGGCTGGCCGCTGCGGCGTCCGGCCTCGATGTTGTGCTGCAGCGCGAAGCTCACGCCCTCGAGCACGGCGCGGTAGAGATGGGCACGGCCGTGCGCGAGCGAGAGGCCGATGAAGGCGCCCTTGGCCTGCGCGTCCCAGATCGGGCTGCGCTCGCCCATCAGGTAGGGCAGGAACACCAGGCCCTGCGCGCCGGGCGGCACGTCGACGGCCTGGCGCTCGATCAGCGCATGCGCGTCCTCGCCGGTGCGCGCGGCCTCGGCCAGCTCGGCCTGGCAGAAGGTGTCGCGAAACCAGGTGACGGCCGCGCCCGCGGCAATGGCGCCGCCGAACACGTAGCTGCGGTCCGCGCCGCGGTACACATGCGGCATGCCGATGAGCCGGTGGCGCGCGTCCACGCCCGGGCTCACGAAGCCCCAGCACATGCTGGTGCCGATCATCGCGACATGGTCGCCGCTGCCGGTCACGCCCGCGCAGAAGGTGGCCACCGCGGCATCCACGCCGCCGCCCATCAGGGGCATGCCTTCGGCGAGGCCGAGCTGCGCGGCCCATTCGGCCTTCAGGCCGCCGACCACGTCACTCGATTCGACCAGCCGCGGCGGCATCATGCGCGCCGGAATGCCCAGCATGCCGAGCGCTTCATGGGACCAGCCGCGCCGCGCCGCGTCGTACACGCCGCCGATGTTGCCGGCCGAGCTGTGGTCGACCGCGAGCTCGCCGGTCAGGCGCCAGTTGACGTAGCTGTTGGGCGGCAGGAACCAGCGCGTCTTCGCCCACACCTCGGGCCGGTGCTCGCGGATCCACAGCATCTTGGTGTAGCCGTAGTAGCTGTCCACGCCGTTGCCCGTGATCGCCTGCAGCTTCTCGACGTCGACGGTCGCGTTCACCGCATCGACCTGCGCGGTGGCGCGGCGGTCCATCCAGATCAGGCAGGGATGCAGCGGCTGCATGGCCTCGTCGACCGGGATGCCGGCGCCGCCATAGAGGCTGCTCACGCACATCGCGGCGATGTCGCCGGGCGCGACGCCGCTCTTCGCGACGCAGGCGCGCACGCTCTCGCACACGGCGTCGAACCACACGGCACAGTCCTGCTGCGCCCACAGCGGCTTCGGCGTCTCGGGCTGGTAGGCCACGCCGGCCTGCGCGCGCACGCGCCCGTCGACGCCGACCAGCAGGCACTTGGTGCTCTGCGTGCCGATGTCGACGCCGATCACGTACTTCATGGGGCCGTCCGCGGCTGTGGCTTGAGAAGCACCTTGATCGAGTCGAGCGAGTTGGCGAGCGCGAAGGCGCGCTCCCATTCGGTCAACGGGAAGTCGTGCGTGACGATGCCTTTCGAGGTCACAAGCCCGCGCGCCAGCAGGTCGATGGCGATCGGGTAGCAGTAGGGGCCGAGGTGGGCGCCGCGCACGTCGAGTTCCTTGCGGTCGCCGATGATCGACCAGTCGGCGCTGGTCTCCGCGCCGAAGACGCTGAACTCGACGAAGCGGCCGAGCTTGCGGATCATCTCCAGGCCCTGCGTCACGCCGATCGGCGCGCCGGTGGTCTCGATGTAGACGTCGCAGCCATAGCCTTCCGTCAGGCCCTTGACGATGGCGTCGGCGTTCTCGGTCTTCGGGTTGATCACGACGTCGGCGCCGTACTGCTTCGCGAGCGCGAGGCGCTCGGGCACGAGGTCGATCACGATCAGCTGCCTGGGCGTCTTGAGCGCCGCCACCTGCGTCATCATCAGGCCGAGCGGACCGGCGCCCGCGATCACCACCACGTCGTCGAGCTGGATGTCGCCGCGGTTCACGGTATGGATCGCGCACGACAGCGGCTCGATGATGGCCGCGTCCTCGAGCGGGATGCCGTCGGGGATCCTGTGCACGCGCGCGGTCGGCGGCAGCCGCATGTAGTCGGCCATGCCGCCGTCGGCCACGATGCGCTGGAAGCCGAAGATGTTGTGCACCTCGCACATCCAGTACTTGCCCGAGGTGCAGAAGCGGCACTTGCCGCAGGGCACGATCTGCTCGGCGATCACGCGGTCGCCCTTGCCGACGCCGAAGTGCTCGGCCGCGCCTTCGCCGAGCGCCTCGACGTAGCCGAAGAACTCGTGGCCCGGGATCACCGGCGCCTTGACCCACGAGGGCTGGCCATCGCCGCCCCAGAACATCTTCGCGCCCGAGTGGCACTTGCAGTCGGAAGCGCAGATGCCGCAGGCCGCGATCGAGATCAGCAGTTCGTTGGCGCCGATGGCGGGCACCTCGACGGTCTCGAGGCGGTAGTCCTTGGGGCCGTGGCAGACGACGGCCTGCATGGAAGCGAGTTGCGAGATGGCGCCCGACGTACCGGGCTGGAGTTTCTGGTAGCTCATGGTTCTTTCTGGTCAGAAGGATTGCGGTTCTTTCGCGGAACACCGCGGAACCGGCTTTGCCGGGCCGCTGGTGTTGCCCCCGGTAGGGGGTGGGAGAAGCGACACGAAGTGCGCGAAGCCTGGGGGCGAGCTCATTTTTTTGCTTCGCGGCTGATGAAGATCGCCAGCAGCACGATGCCGCCCTTGATGATCAGTTGCAGGTACGGCGACACGCCGATCATGTTGAGCCCGTTGTTGAGCACGCCCAGCAGCAGCGCGCCGACGAGGGTGCCGACGATCGCGCCGCGGCCGCCGGCGATCGAGGTGCCGCCCATCACCACGGCGGCGATGGCGTCGAGCTCGAAGCCCACGCCCACGCCGGGCTGGCCGCTGGTCACGCGCGAGGCCTGCACGATGCCGGCGACCGCGGCCGTGAAGCCGCTGAGCGCATACACCAGCAGCTTGTAGCGCGACACCCGCACGCCCGACAGCCGCGTGGCTTCCTCGTTGCCGCCGATGGCGTAGACGTAGCGACCGAAGGGCGCCATGTTCAGCAGCACGTAGGCCGCGAGGTAGGTGGCGAGCATGAGCAGGATCGGCACCTTGATGCCCGCGAGCGTGCCGCCGCCGAGGAAGGCGAAGGACTCGGGCAGGCCGTCGATCGGGTAGCCGCCGGTGTAGATCAGCGCGATGCCGCGCGCGATGCCCATGGTGGCCAGCGTCACGATGATCGGCGGCATGCGCAGGTAGGCCACGCAGTAGCCGTTGAACAGGCCGATGACCGCGCCCACGGCCAGGCCCAGCGGCACCGCGAGCAGCGGCGGCAGCCCGAACTGCACCATCAGCCCCGAGGCCAAGGTGCCCGACAGCGCCACCACGGCGCCCACCGAGAGATCGATGCCGCCGGTGAGGATGGCCGCGGTCATGCCGACCGCGATGATGGCGTTGATCGAGGACTGCAGCGCGATGTTCTGCAGGTTGCCCCAGGACAGGAAGTTGTCGGTCGCGACGATCATGAAGACCGAGATCGCGACCAGCCCGACCAGCGGCAGGAAGGCCGTGGAGCGGCGCAGCTCGGTGAGGAATCCGCCGGCGGGAGCGGGCGGCGCGGGATGGCTGGCGGTGGCGTTCATGGCGAACCCCCTGTGGTTGCGTGGCGCATGATGTCGCCGGAGTGGATGGAGTCGCCCTCGAGCGTGGCCACGATGGACCCGCCCGAGAACACCGCGACGCGGTCGCACATGCCGACGATCTCGGGCAGCTCGCTCGAGATCATCAGCACCGCCTTGCCCTGGCGCGTGAGCTCGCGCATCAGGGCGTAGATCTCGGCCTTGGCGCCGACGTCGATGCCGCGCGTGGGCTCGTCGAAGATCAGCACTTCGCAGTCGTGGCCGAGCCAGCGCGCGATCACCACCTTCTGCTGGTTGCCGCCCGAGAGCGTGGCCACGCGGGTCTCGAGGTCGGGCGCCTTCACGCCCACGCGGCGCGCGAGCTCGGCGGCCTCGCGCTTCTCGGCGCCCTCGCGCACCAGGCCCGCGCGACGGTGCCGGCCCAGGTTGTTGAGCGTGATGTTGAAGCGGATCGTGAAGTCGGTGATCAGCCCCTGCACCTTGCGGCTCTCGGGCAAGAGGCCGATGCCGTGCGAGAGCGCCTGCGTCGGGTCGTCGAGCCGCACGGGCGTGCCGTTGCGCAGCACCGTCTTGCGGTGCGCGCGGTCGGCGCCCATCATGCCGAGCGCTAGCTCGGTGCGGCCCGAGCCGACCAGTCCCGCGAAGCCGAGGATCTCGCCCGCATGCAGTTCGAAGGCATTGACCGGCCCGCCCTTCGCGAGCTGGATCTCGGGCACCTCGAGCAGCTTGCGCGCGCCGGCCGCATGCGGTGCCGGTTGCGGCTTGGGCGGAAAGCTCTGCTCGATGCGACGGCCCACCATCATCTCGACCAGCGCGTCGATGTCGGTCGCGCCGACCTCCGCATGGCCCGCGTTGGCGCCGTCGCGCAGCACGCTGATGCGGTCGCAGACCTCGAAGATCTCGTCGAGGTGGTGCGAGATGAAGATCATCGCCACGCCGCGCTCGCGCAGCGAACGCATGATGCGGAACAGGTGGTCCGCCTCGTTCGGCGTCAGCGTGGCGGTCGGCTCGTCGAGCACCAGCAGGCGCGCCTTCAGCGACAGCGCCTTGCCGATCTCCACGAACTGTTGCTGCGCCACCGAGAGCCGGCACACCGGCACGCGCAGGTCGATGCGCACGCCGAGCTCGTCGAACAGCTGCCGCGCCGCGCGCCGCATCGCGGCCTTGTCGATCAGGCCGAAGCGGCGCGTGGGGTAGCGGCCCAGGAAGATGTTCTCGGCCGCGTCCAGGTGCGGGATCAGGCTGAACTCCTGGAAGATGATCCCCACGCCCGCCGCGATGGCGTCGGCATAGCCCGCGAAGCGGCGCTCGCTGCCGTCGATGTAGATGCGGCCCTCGTCGGCCTGGTGGATGCCGCAGAGGATCTTCATCAGCGTCGACTTGCCCGCGCCGTTCTCGCCGAGCAGCGCATGCACCTCGCCCTTGCGGATCGAGAGGTCGATGCCCGAGAGCGCCTGCACGCCGGGAAAGCGTTTCGAGACGCCCTCCAGCCGCAGCATCTCGGCGGTGTCGTTCATGGTCACGGCCAGGGTCCGTCCGCGCCTTACCAGCTGAAGCTCTTCGCGCCTTCGGCGTCGATCAGCTTCACGTCGACCGGCACCGCCGCCGGCACGTTGGCGCCCCACTTCTTCGCGAGCGCGATGCCGATGGCCAGCCGGATCTGGTCGCGCGGGTATTGCGCGGTGGTGGCGATGAACTTCGAGCCCGGCTTCTGCATCGCCTTGATGGCCTCGGGCGCGCCGTCGACGCTGGTGAGCTTCACATCCTTGCCGCTGGCCTCGATGGCCGCGAGCGCGCCCATCGAGCCGCCGTCGTTGACGCTGAACACGCCCTTGAGGTCCTTGTTGGCCTGCAGGATGTTCTCGGTCACGGTGAGCGCGGTGGCGCGCTCCTGCTTGCCGTTCTGCGTGCTCACCACCTTGATGCCCGGGTACTTCGCGAGCGCCTCTCGGCAGCCCTTCACGCGCTCGAGGATCGGCACCACCGGAATGCCGTCGAGGATCGCCACGTCGCCCTTCTCGCCGATGGCCTTGGCCAGGTACTCGCAGGCCAGCCGGCCCGCGTCGGTGTTCTTCGAGCCGACGAAGGAGTCGACCGGGCCCTGCGCGTTGGCATCGACCGCCACCACCACCAGCCCGGCCTTCTTGGCCGAGCGCACCGCCGACTGCACGCCGGTGGAGTCGGTCGGGTTCAGCAGCAGGATGTCGACCTTCTTCTGGATCATGTCCTCCACGTCGCCGATCTGCTTGGCCACGTCGTGGCGCGCGTCGGTCGCGACCACGCTGGCGCCGATGCTCGCGGCCGCTTCCTCGAGCGCCTGCTTCATGGTCACGAAGTAGGGGTTGTTGAGCTCCTGGAAGCTCATGCCGATGCGCAGCGGCTGCTTCGGCGCCTGGGCCTGCGCGGCGGCGGCGGCGCACAGCAGCGCGGCGAAGGTGGCGGTGGCGAGGATGTTCTTCTTCATGGCATGTCTCCTTGGGTGATGACGGTGGAAAGGACGCGGGCAAGGCTTCGCCCCGCGCGGTGCCCGAACGGGCCCGCGCCGATGGCGATGCGGGAAACGGGGGGCGGGCCGCCTACGGCGGGCTGGCGCCGCGCAGGTGCGCGGCCTGCGCCGCCTGCATGCGGTGGAAGTTGCGGAACTTGGTCGGCGGCATGCGCTTGTGCAGCAGGAACTGCCGGTTGAAGTTCGACACGTTGTTGAAGCCCACGTCCATGCAGACGTCGAGCACCGGCTTCTCGCTGGTGGTCAGCAGCTCGCAGGCGCGGCTGATGCGCAGCCGGTTCACGTAGCGCACGAAGGACTGGCCGGTGTGCTTGCGGAAGGCGCGCGAGAAGGCGCTCGGGCTCTGGCCCACCAGTTCGGCCAGCATCGGTTCGCGCAGCTCGTCGCCGAGGTTGGCGGCGATGTGGGCCAGCACGTTGTTGATGGCGTGCGACATGAAGGCCTTGGGATCGGGCTTGAAGGCCGGGCTCGCGAGCCGCTGGCGGTCCTGGCTCGCGGCCAGCAGCTCGAGCAGCGACAAGAGCAGGATCACGCGGCGCAGCCCGCGCGCCTCGAGCAGCGCTTCCATGATCGGCTTGGCGGCGGCCGCGGTCTCGGCCGAGAACAGCAGCCCCGCGCCCGACTCGGCGATCAGCGGCGCGATGCGCGCGAACTCGGGAAAGCTCGCGGCCATGTTGCGCACCAGGCCGGCCGGGAACTGGATCACGATGCCGCGCCGCTCCACGCTCTGGCCCGCGGGCACGTCGCTGATCCAGTTGTGCGGCAGGTCAGGGCCCATCATCACGAGGTTGCCGGGCTCGAAGTGGCCGACGTGGTCGCCCACGAAGTAGACGCCCTGGGTCTCGACGATGAGCTGGATCTCGTACTCCGGATGGAAGTGCCAGCGCACGGTGCGGTAGGGGTAGCCGTGGGCCCAGCAGGCGAAGGATTCGTCACCGCGGACTTCGACGATTTCCAGATCGGGTTGCATGGCGCTCGTTGTTCCTCGGGCAGTGTTCGGTTGGGGGTGCGTGACAGCGTGGGGCGGACTGTACGAATCGCTCCCGATGCCAACAACCAGAGATGGCGGCCCGAATCGATACTTTTTTGATGCCGGATGCGGGCCGCGCGGCATGCTTCGCGGTCCGCGCTGCGGCGCAGCAAAGGGCTTTCTCCCCGAGGGAAACGGCCGTTGCCGATCGATATTGCTGCGCTGCGGAAGGGCGGGCGTTGCGGCGCCGTGCCAGCGTCAAGAATTCATAGGTGTTTTCCCGCCCCGAAGCCGCCCGGAACCCGCGCGACGGCACGCGGCACACTCGCAGGCCATGACGACATCCACCGCTTCCTCTCCCGCCGCCGGCCCGCTCGCCGGCCTCAAGGTCATCGAGCTCGGCCAATTGATCGCCGGCCCCTTCGCGGCCCGCACGCTGGCCGACTTCGGCGCCGAGGTGGTCAAGATCGAGCCGCCCGGAGCGGGCGATCCGCTGCGCAGCTGGCGGCTGATGAAGGACGGCACCTCGGTCTGGTGGCAGGTGCAGTCGCGCAACAAGCGCTCGCTGGCGCTCGACCTGCGCGAGGCCGAGGCGCAGGCCATCGTGCGCCAGCTCGCGGCCGAGGCCGACGTGCTGATCGAGAACTTCCGACCCGGCGCGATGGAGGGCTGGGGCCTGGGGCCCGATGCGCTGCTCGCGGCCAATCCCGCGCTCGTGATGCTGCGCATCAGCGGCTATGGCCAGACCGGGCCCTACCGCGACCGGCCGGGCTTCGGCGTGGTGGCCGAGGCCATGGGCGGGCTGCGCCACCTCACGGGCGAGCCGGGCCGGGTGCCGGTGCGCGTGGGCGTGTCGATCGGCGACACGCTGGCCTCGCTGCATGGCGTGGTCGGCGTGCTGATGGCGCTGCAGCACCGCCATGCGACCGCGAGCGCCGAGCATCCGAAGGGCCTGGGTCAGGTGGTCGACGTGGCGCTCTACGAGGCCGTCTTCAACTGCATGGAGAGCCTGCTGCCCGAGTACGGCGCCTTCGGCGCGGTGCGCGAGGCCGCGGGCAGCGCGCTGCCGGGCATCGCACCGACCAATGCCTACCGCTGCGCCGACGGCGGCTATGCGATCGTCGCGGGCAACGGCGACAGCATCTTCCGCCGGCTCATGGGCTGCATCGGCCGGCCCGATCTCGCGGCCGATCCCGCGCTGGCGAACAACGCCGGCCGCGTGGCTCGGGTGGAAGTGCTCGATGCCGCCATCGGCGACTGGGCCGCCAGCCGCACCGTCGACGAGGTGCTGGCCGCGCTCGATGCCGCGCACGTGCCGGCCGGGCGCATCTACACGATCGCCGACATCGCGGCCGACCCGCACTACGCGGCGCGCGGCATGCTGCAGCGGCTGCGCATGGACGACGGCAGCGAGCTGTCGGTGCCGGGCTTCGTGCCCAAGCTCTCGCGCACGCCGGCCGCGCACCGGCTCAACGCGCCCGCGCTGGGCGCGGACACCGACGCGGTGCTCGAGGAGATCGGATTGACCGCCGGCCAGATCGCGGCGCTGCGCGAGCGCGGGATCATCGGCGGGGCGTGAGGGAGGCCGGCGCTCAGCCGCGCAGCGACTCGATCAGCGCGATGTACTGTTCCTTCGCCTCGTCGCCGCTCAGGCCCTTGCGCGAGGTCCAGGCGTCCCACTTGGCGCGCGCGACGATGTCGCTGAAGCTGGGCTTCTTGGCCGTGTTGTCGCCCTCGGTCGCCTGCTTGAACAGGCCGTAGATCTTCAGCAGCGTGGGGTTGTCGGGGCGCTCGGCCAGCAGCTTGGAATTGGCCTGGGCGGTCTGGAAGCGTTCGTCGAGGTCGGACATGGCGGGGGGGCGGAAGTGGGTGGAAAGAATCGGTCATCTTACTGACCCGACAGTCACCCTCGTTCGAGCCCGCGCCGCGTGAGGGGACTCAGGTCGTGGTCTGCACGTGCAGCCGGCTCGACTTGGAACGGTGCAGTGCAAGGTAGTGCTCGAGCGGCCGGCCGTTGAGCCCGTAGGCGATCGACTCGATGCGCAGCAGCGGCTCGGGCGCGGACAGGTTCAGCAGCTCGCAGGTCTGGGCGTCGGGCAGCACCGCATCGATCCAGCGCTCGGCGCGCACCGGGCGCAGGCCGTACTGGCGGCGCAGCACGTCGTAGAGCGAGCGGTCCTCGAGCCGGATGCGGTGCAGGCCCGGCGCCATGTCGGCCGGCACCACGGTCTCGACCAAGAGGCGCAGTTCGCCGTCCACGCTGCGCAGGCGCTTGAGCGCGACCACCTGCGTGTCCTCGGTCAGGCCGAGCGCGCCGGCCTCGAGCGCGGTGGGCAGGCGCAGCTCCTGGGTCAGGATCTGGGTGCGCACCGAGCGGCCCTTGCGCTCCATCTCGTCGGAGAAGCCCAGCACGGTGGAAACGAAATCATCGTCGCGCTCGCGCGATGCGACGAAGGCGCCGCGGCCCTTGATCTTGTAGATGAGGCCGTTGCGCACCAGATCGGCCAGCGCCTCGCGCACCACGATGCGCGAGATGCCGTACTGGTCGCCGAGCTCGGCCTCGGACGGCAGCTTGGCGCCGATCGGCAGTTCGCCCTGGAGGATCTGCCGGCGGAGCAGGTCACGGAACTGGGCCCACAGGGGCGATTCGGAATTCCGGTCGAGGGCGGGCGCGGTCAAGGTCGGGCTGTTCACGTGAGGATGGGCTTGGAGGCCATCAATGATGCATCCAAAGGGGAGTCCGTTGCCGGGGCGGTGGTCTGCAGGCGCACGCCGTGGCGTTCGCGCAGCGCGGTGGCACAGGCATGGAGCTCCTCGCGCTGGCGCTGCGCGTCCCAGCCCAGGGCCTCGGCCGCGATGCCGGCGATCTCGGCCAGCGCGGCGTCGGTGACCTGGCCGCGGATCGCCAGCAGGGTGCGGCGCACCACCAGGTCCGACAGGTGGATCACGCCGGTCTCGAGGCACAGGTAGCCGATCTCGGCCACCGAGTAGTCGGGCGCATGCAGCAGCGGCACGTCGCCCGAGGCCGCGAGCCGCTGCGCCAGCGGCAGCGCCTTGGCGCCGTAGCGCGCGAACAGCGCCTGGGCGCGGCGGCGGTTCGCGCCGGTGGCCATCAGGCGTTCGAGCAGCCGCTCGGTGGCGGCCGCGTCGGCCGGAAACTCGGCGCCGCCGCCGATCGGCAGCATGTCGGTGGAGGCGGTGCGCGCGCGGCCGAGGTGGCGCAGCACCGCGTCGGTGGCCTCCTCGGCCAGCGCGCGGAAGGTGGTCCACTTGCCGCCCACCAGGCAGACGATCGGGATGTCGCGCGTGGCGTTCGGCGGATCGATGGCCACCGAGTGGTCGCGCGAGATCTGGCCCGGCTTGTCGGCATCGGAGCGCGCCAGCGGCCGCACGCCGACATAGGTGTAGACCACGTCGGCCGGGTCGAAGGCGAGGTTGGGGAACACCTCGCGCAGCACCTCGAGCAGGTAGTCGACCTCCTCGGGCTCGGTGGCGATCTGGTCGGGGTCTTCCACCGGGATGTCGGTCGAGCCGACCAGCACGCGGTCGAGGAAGGGATAGACGATGCACACGCGCCCGTCCATCGCCTCGAAGTAGGCCATGCGGCCGTCGAGCGCGTCGCGCAGCGCGGGGTGGGCGAGCACCAGGTGCGAGCCCTTGGTGCCCATCACGCGCGGCCCGCTGCCGCCGAGCACCGCGGTGCTGCGGTCGAGCCAGGCGCCGCTGGCGTTGACCACCGTGTCGGCGGTCACGCGCACCAGCTCGCCCGTGATCTCGTCGCGCAGGGTGAGGATGTTGCCGGCGCAGCCCATCACGCGGCAGTGGTTGACCGCGGTGGAGCGCGGCTGGTCGCGGCAGGCATCGGCGATCAGCTCGAGGATCAGCCATTCGGGATGGCTGATCCAGGCGTCGAAGAAGGTGGCGGTCCAGCGGATCGCCGCGCGGAACAGCTGGCGGTCGCGCGGCGGCACGCGGTCGATGCGGTGGCCCGGCATCACGCGCTGGCGCCGGCCCAGCAGGTCGTACAGGCGCAGCCCCAGCGCCACCGCGAGCAGGCCGCGCGTGCGCGGCGAGGCCGGCCGGCCGAGGAAGCGCAGCGCGCTGCCGAGCATGCCGCCGAACAGGCTCGCGAGCGGCACCACGGTCTTCAGCGGCTTCACCAGGTGCGGCGCGTTGCGCAGCAGCAGGTTGCGCTCGCGCGTGGCCTCGGCCACCAGCGAGAAGCTGCCGTTCTCGAGGTAGCGCAGGCCGCCGTGGATCATGCGCGAGGGCGCGCTGCTGGCGCCGGCGCCGAAGTCGCCCTTGTCGACGATCAGGCAATCCACGCGCTGCAGCGAGAGGTCGCGGAACACGCCCACGCCGTTGATGCCGGCGCCGACGATGACGGTGGAGAAATGGCGTCCGGCGAGCGAGGCGGGACGGGTGAAGGGCAGTTGCCAGGCGCTCATCGTGCGGAATCCGGCATGCGGGTGGTGCCGGTGGTCAGGGTGAAGGCCGGTGCGAGGCTGTCGAGCAGCGCATCGAAGCCGGCCAGGAAATCGGCGCAGGCCGGGATGTCGCCCGCTTCGGGCGCGAGGGTCTCGCAGGGCGCGAGCAGGTGGGCGTTGGCGGGCGCGTCGAGGTCGAGGCCCTGCGAGATGGCCGCATAGAGCGCCGCGCCGCGCGCGCCGGTCTCGTCGTCGCCGCAGCGCGCGACCGGCCGGCCGAGGAAACCGGCCAGCAGCCGCGCCAGCCGCGCGTCGCGCGCGCCGCCGCCGAGCATGGTGAGCGCTTCGGGCAGCAGGCCGTGGGCCGCGAGCCGTCCCAGGTGGCGCGCATGCAGCGCCACCACCGCGTCGACCACCGCGCGCGCCATGTCGGCGCGGCCATGGTGGCTGCGCAGGCCGACGAAGCCCGCGCTCGCGCCCGGCGGCGCGCTGCCGCCGTTGACGAAGGGCAGGAAGCGCACGCCATGCGCGCCCAGCGGCGAGCCCATGGCGGCATCGATCACGGCCTGCTCGCTGCCGAAGCCCAGCGCCTCGGCGGCCCAGGCGATGTTGGCCATCGACGAGGGGCTGTTCTCCATGTAGAGCCGGCGGTCTGTCGGCCCGAAGTTCACCACCCCGGCCACCGGCGGCTTGGGCGTGCCCGCGGGCGTGGCCGCTCCGATCGCCGCGTTCACGCTCCAGGTGCCGAACACCGCCACCGCATGGCCGCGCGCCTCGGCGCGGATCGCGGTCATCGAGGCCAGCAGGTCGATCGCGCCCATGGCCACCGGCACGCCAGCGGGCAGGCCGCAGGCCGCGGCCTGCGCCGGCAGCAGCCGGCCGTACACCTCGCCGCTGGGCACGATGCGCCCGAGCATGCGCGGCGACAGGTCCGACAGGCCCGCGGCGTCGAAGGCCTGCTGCGACCAGCGGCCGCTGGCCAGCGTCACCAGCCCGGCGGTGCTCGCGTCGCTGAGGTCGGTGGCGGTCTCGCCGGTCAGGAGAAAGCCCAGGTAGTCCTTCGCGAACAGCAGGCGCTGCAGTTCGCCGCGCTGCACCGCGTCGTGGCCGAACAGCTCGGCCGCGATCAGCGTCGGCTGTCCGGGCCAGGGCCCGCAGCCCACGTCGTCGAACAGCGCCGCGCCGTGGCTGCGCGCGAGCTTCAGTGCCCGCGCGGTGGCGCGCTGGTCGGTGGAGGCGACCGCGCTGCCGCCGACCAGCCGGCCGGCCGCGTCGAGCGCATAGAGGCCGGCGCCGTGACCGGTGCAGCCGATGGCGCGCACCGCGGCGGCCAGCGGTCCGAGCTGGCCCGCGATGGCGCCGAGCACGCGGCCCAGCGCCGCATGGATCGCCGCCTCGGCCACCTCGCAGCCGCCGCCGGGGCGCCGGTCGTGCGGCAGCGCGGCGCGCGCCAGCGCCATCGTGCGGCCGCTGTCGGCATCGAGCGCGAGCGCCTTCAGGCTGCTCGACCCCATGTCTATACCCAGGTAGATGTTCGTTGTCATGTCATAACAGCTTCGGGCAATTTGGTTCAGATCGCAGTAGCGTTTCCCCTAGTATTCCGGCCAAAACGAGCCGCATACATTCTGACCTGTCATGACAACAAGCATGACGACTAGAGATCCAAAGCCACCCGCCAAGGCGGCCCATCTGCCAGGTCAGAGCAACACGAGGAGACAGAAGTGAGAAGAGATTTCCTGAAGTCCGCGGCGGCCGCCGCAGCCACCACCGGCCTGGGCCTGGCCGGCTCCAGCGCCTTCGCCCAGCAACCCGCCGCACCGGCGGCCACCGGCCTGCGCGGCAACGCGAGCGACGTCTACGTGATGAACGTGATGGTCTCGGGCGTCGAGTACTGGTTTCCGGTCTACGAAATGATGAAACAGCTGGGCCGCACGCTGGGCGTGCGCACCCGCTACACCGGCACCCCCGAGTACGACGTGAACAAGCAGCTCGCGTCCTTCGAGCAAGAGCTGGCGCGCAAGCCCGCGGGCATCCTGCTGCACCCGATGAACCCCGATCCGTTCATCGAGCCGATCAACCGCGCCGTGGCGGCGGGCATCCCGGTCGTGACCTTCGCGGCCGACTCGCCGAACTCCAAGCGCGCCTCGTTCGTCACCTCCGACAACGACCGCGAAGGCACGCAGGCGGCCGACGCGATCGCCGCCGCGCTCGGCGGCAAGGGCGAGTACGCGGTGCTCGAGAACCCGGGCCAGGACAACCACGACCGCCGCATCGCCGCCTTCATCAACCGCATGAAGTCCAAGCACCCGGGCATGAAGCTCGCGGGCCGCGCGGCCAGCAACCAGGACCCGAGCAAGGCCTACCAGGCGGTGCTGAGCCTCGCGCAGGCCAACCCGAACCTGGGCGCGCTGTTCATGCCCGAGGCCAACTCGGCGCTGGGCGCGGCGCAGGCCAAGATCGAGACCAAGAAGAACATCCGCGTGATGTGCTGCGACGTCAACGCCAAGATCCTCGACATGATCAAGGCCGGCGACGTGTTCGGCGCCATCAATCCCAACCAGGGCATGCAGGGCTACATGGGGATGATGATGCTGTTCCTGGCCAAGAACCCGCAGCTCATCGACCCGATGAACGACGCCAAGCGCAACGGCACCAACCCGATGTCGGTGCCCTTCCTCGACAACGGCCTGTCGGTGGTGAGCAAGGCCAACGCCGACGACTTCTACTGGGACAAGTACCTGGCGCGCCGCGGCACCAAGGGAATCGGCGAGTGAGCGACGACCCGAAGCCGCTGCTCTCGCTGCGCGGCATCAGCAAGCGCTTCGGCGCTTCGCGCGCGCTCGCGGGCGTGGACTTCTCGCTGCGCGCCGGCGAGATCCACGCCCTGTGCGGCGAGAACGGCGCCGGCAAGTCGACGCTGATGAACATCATCGACGGCATCCACCAGCCCGACGAGGGCACGATCGCGCTCGACGGCCGCGAGGTGCGCATCGACGGCCCGGCCCATGCCATGCGGCTGGGCATCGGCCTGGTGCACCAGGAGATCGCGCTGTGCGGCGACGCCACCGTCGCCGAGAACATCTTCATGCCCGAGATCAACGCGGGCGGCCGCGCCCTCATGGACTACGGCGGCCTCAACGCGCGCGCCGCGAAGGTGCTGCGCCGCCTCGGCCAGGACATCGACCCGGCCGCGCGCGTGGACGAGCTCGGCATCTCGAGCCAGCAGCTGGTGGAGATCGCCAAGGCGCTCACGCTCGACTGCAAGGTGCTGATCCTCGACGAGCCCACGGCCGCGCTCACCGAGCTCGAGTCGGCCGCGCTGTTCCGCGTGCTGCACGACCTCAAGGCGCAGGGCATCGGCATCATCTACATCAGCCACCGCATGGCCGAGATCTTCGCCAACTGCGACCGCGCCACCGTGCTGCGCGACGGGCGCAACGTGCACTGCGGCGCGCTCGCGGGCACCACGCCCGACGAGCTGGTGCGCCGCATGGTGGGCCGCGACCTCGGCAACTACTACCCGCCGCGCGCCACGCTGCCCGAGGCGCCCGAGACGCTGCTGCAGGTCGACGACATCGCCGACGGCGAGCGCGTGCAGGGCATCTCCTTCGCGCTCCGGCGCGGCGAGATCCTCGGCATCGCGGGCCTCATGGGCGCCGGGCGCAGCGAACTCGCCGAAACCGTGTGCGGGCTGCGGCCCGCGCGGCGCGGCAGCGTGCGGCTCGGCGGCAAGACGCTCGCGATCCGCAAGTACGCCGACGCGCTGCGCCACGGCATCGCCTACCTCAGCGAGGACCGCAAGGCCGCGGGCGTGTTCCTCGACCTGCCGATCGCGCAGAACGTCTGCGCGATGGCGCTGCGGCGCGTGAGCTCGCGCTTCGGCCTGATGGAACGCGCGGCCGAGCGCAAGCTGGCGCAGGACCTCGGCGCGCAGCTCAACCTCAAGTCCGACGGCGTGGCGATCGAGGTCGCGAGCCTGTCGGGCGGCAACCAGCAGAAGGTGGCGATCGCCAAGCTGCTGGCCACGAAGCCGTCGGTGCTGCTGATGGACGAACCCACGCGCGGCGTCGACGTGGGCGCGAAATCCGAGATCCACCACATCCTGCGCGCGCTCGCGAACCAGGGCGTGGGGGTGATCGTGATCTCGTCGGAACTGCCGGAAATCATCGGCCTGTGCGACCGCGCGCTGGTGATCCGCGAAGGCCGGCTGGCCGGCGAGCTCGGCACGGCCGAGATGACGGAAGAGGGCCTGCTGCGGCTGGCCTCGGGACTGGGCGAACAGGAGATGCAGTGAGCTACCAATTCAGAATAGACGGCACCAACCCCGCGAGCAGCGCCGGCACCGGCACGGCGGCGGGGGCCAAAGGAGACGCCGTGAACCTACCCTTTCGACTCGGCAGCATGCGCGAGGCCGGCCTGCTGCTGATCATCGCGGTGCTGTGCGTGGGCATGAGCTTCGCGTCGCCGTACTTCCTCACCTGGGAGAACGTCCGCGCGATGCTGCTGTCGTTCTCGATCGAGGGCATCGTGGTGGTCGGCATGACCATCCTGCTGATCGTGGGCGGCATCGACCTCTCGGTGGGCTCGGTGGTGTGCCTCGCGATGGTGATCACCGGCAAGCTGTTCCTCATGGGCGTCGACCCCTGGCTCGCGAGCGCGGTGGCGATCGGCGCCAGCGCGATGATCGGCGCGATGATCGGCGGCTGCGTCACGCGCATCGGGCTGAACCACTTCATCGCCTCGCTGGCCTTCATGGTGATCGTGCGCGGGCTGTGCCTGGCCTTCACGCAGGGCACGCCGCAGTCGCTGTTCTCGCTGCCGGCCGAGTTCAAGTTCATCGGCCAGGGCACGCTGTTCGGCATCCCGGCCGTGATCCTGATCTTCGTCGCGATCGTCGCCATCAGCGACTTCGTGCTGCGCCGCGCCACGCTGCTGCGCAAGGTGTTCTACGTCGGCAGCAACGAGAAGGCCGCGCTCTATTCGGGCATCCGCGTGGGCCGCGTGAAGTTCTGGGTCACGGTGCTGTGCTCGGCCTCGGCCGGCCTGGCCGGCGTGATCTACACCGCGCGCTTCGGCGCCGCCACGCCCACCTTCGGCATGGGCATGGAACTCAACGTGATCGCCGCCGCCGTGATCGGCGGCGCCAGCCTCAAGGGCGGCTCGGGCACCGTGCTCGGCGCGGTGCTCGGCCTGGCGCTGCTGTCGGTGGTGACGAGCTCGCTGATCCTGCTCGACGTCTCGCCCTACTGGCAGGACGTGATCAAGGGACTGATCCTGCTCGTGGCCGTGACCATCGACCACCTGCTCAACGTGAGGAAGACCAAGAGATGAAGACGACGACGCTGGGACCGTCGGGCATACGCTGCTCGGCGATCGGCCTGGGAACCTGGGCCATGGGCGGATGGATGTGGGGCGGTGGCGACAACGCGGGCGCGACGCTGGCGATCCAGGCCTCGCTCGACGCGGGCGTGACGCTGATCGACACCGCGCCGGCCTACGGCCTGGGCCGCTCCGAGCGGCTGGTGGGCAGCGCACTCAAGGGCCGGCGCCACGAGGCCGTGATCGCCACCAAGTGCGGCCTGGTGTGGCATACGCAGAAGGGCACGCACTTCTTCGAGGAGGACGGCCATCCCGTCTACCGCTACCTCGGCCGCGATGCGATCGCGTACGAAGTGGAGCAGAGCCTCGCGAACCTGCAGACCGACTATATCGACCTCTACATCACGCACTGGCAGGACGCCACCACGCCGGTGGCCGAGACCATGGGCGCGCTGCTCGACCTGAAGAAGCAGGGCAAGATCCGCGCGATCGGCGTGAGCAACGTCGATGCCGCCACGCTCGCCGAGTACCTGCGCCACGGCCCGGTCGACGCGGCGCAGGAGCGCTACAGCCTGATCGACCGCGAGATCGAGGCCACGCTGGTGCCGCTGTGCAAGGAGCATGGCGTGGCGGTGATGGGTTATTCCTCGCTCGCGCTGGGCCTGCTCGCGGGGCCGATCGATCCCGCGCGCGCCTTCACGGGCGACGACCAGCGCGCGAGCAATCCGCGCTTTGGCGCCGACAACCGCGCGCGGCTCGCGGCCTTCTTCGCCGACCTCGAACCGCTGCGCGCCGCGCTGGGCTGCTCGTTCTCCGAAATGATGATCGCCTGGACGCTCGAGCACGGCGCCGTCTCGCTGTCGCTGTGCGGCGCGCGCAACCGGCAGCAGGCGATCCAGAACGCCGCGGCCGGCTCGGTCGCGCTCGGCGCCGACGCGCTGCTGCAGATCGATACCGCCGCGAAGCGGCACCTGGGCGCGCTGGCGTGATGTCCGGTCGACGCCCACTCGACGGGCCGTTCACGCTGAGCTTGGCCAGCCCTGAGCTTGCCGAAGGGTCGAAGCGCCGCGCGAGGCTTCGACAGGCTCAGCCCGAACGGTCTTGCAGATAACGGACGCACAGCGTTCATCGTTTCTTACCCACCTTCAAGGAGTTCTTTCGTATGTCGAAAGGCAAAGAGGTCCGCATCGCCCGCCTGCTGAAGGCCGGCCGCGGCCTGGACATCGCGCTCGATCACGGCGTGTGCAACGAGCCCAGCTTCCTCGACGGGCTCGAGGACATGCCGGGCGTCATCGACCGCCTGGTGGCTGCGGCGCCCGATGCGATCCAGCTCAACTACGGCCAGGCCGACCTGCTGCAGCTGCGCCCGGGCCATGAACGCCCGGCGCTGGTGATGCGGCTGGACATGGGCAATCCCTACAACGCCACGCGCCACCGCTCGATGTGGGCCGTGCTGCAGAACGAGCACGACCCCGTGCTGCCCGCGGTGCAGATGGACGCGGCCTGCGTGGTCGTCAACCTGTTCATGCTGCCCGACGAGCCCGAGCTGTTCCGCCAGTGCGTGCAGAACATCGCGCGCGTGCGCGCCGACTGCGACCGCTATGGCATGCCGCTGATGATCGAGCCGCTGGTGATGCAGGCGCACGGCGCGGGCCGCGGCGGCTACATGGTCGACGGCGACGCCGAGAAGATCGTGACCCTGGTGCGGCTCGCGCGCGAGATGGGCGCCGACATCGTCAAGGCCGACCCGACCAGCGACCCCGAGGACTTCCATCGCGTGGTGCAGGCCGCGCGCTGCCCGGTGCTGGTGCGCGGCGGCGGCCGCGAAGATCTGCAGCAGGTGTTCGCGCGCTCGCGCGTGCTGCTCGACCAGGGCGCGGTGGGCATGGTCTACGGCCGCAACGTCTACCAGCACGCCAACCCGTTTGCGGTGGTGAGCGCGCTGATGGCGATGATCCACGAGGGCGCCAGCGCGGAAGCGGCCTGGGCCCTCTACGAATCGGGCGGCGCGGCGCGAAGCCGGTAGCCCGGCTTCGGCGCGGCTTTTCGCGCGGCTTCCGGCGAACAGGTTTTTTTCGTCACGGCAGGCGACGCCCGTCGCCCGCCGGGGTGCGCTGCGCGCGCATGTCGTGATTCGAGCCAGAGAAGAACGAGCCAGCAGATTCCCCTGCGAACTTCCAACAACACTTGGAGGCAACGATGAAGATCCGGTATTACGTGATGGCATTGATGGTGCCGTTCGTCACCCTGTTGACGCACGCGGCGATCACCGGGGTCAGTCCGATGACGACCCTCGGCAACATGGCGACCGCGGTGTCCGAGGCCGTCGCCGATCCGCTCCCGCTGCAGGGGCCGGGGCTGGGCAACCTCACCTACACCTCGGAGGAGCTGTTCAAGCCGGTGTCGATGATCACCAGCCCGGCGCATCCGCTCGACCCCGCGCACAGCAGCGCCCACGAGTCGCGCGAGGTGCCCGCCACCTACCCGGGCCGCAAGGACTACGGCATGAACGCCGGCATCATGGTCAACGGCTATTTCCTCACGTCCTTCGCCCCTGACAGCGGCCTCGGACCGGGCGGCTTCCTGCTGTACGACGTGTCGAACCCGCGCCAGCTCCGGCTCGTCAAGAAGATCTACGAGCCCGAGGGCCGCACCAGCGAGTTCCGCGAAACGCACTCCTTCGGCACCGCGCGGATCGGCGACAAGACCTACGTGGTGCTGCCCAGCATCAACGGCGTGGAGTTCTGGGACTTCACCGACGTCAACGACATCAAGCAGGTGAAGAAGCTGGCGCTGCCCGGTGTCAATGCCGGTGACTACGAGAACGTCGCCTGGCAGCTCTGGTGGCAGGCGCCGTATCTGTACGTGGCTTCGGCGGGCCGCGGCATGTTCATCGTCGATGCCGCCGACCCCGCGAACGCCGTGCTCGCCAACCGCGGCGCCGGCAAGGCCAACCCGGTGCCCACCGGCGAACTCGGCGGCTTTCGCATCGGCCCGATCTTCACGATGGGCAACCACATGGTGCTGACCGCGATGGAGAGCAACGGCGGCTTCGCGAGCCTCGACATCTCCGACCCGCTCAATCCCAAGGTGCTCGACGCCATCGTGGGCACCACGCCGTTCTACTACGCGACCTGCTTCGACGGCCGGAACCTGCATGTCTCCACGCGCAACAGCGGCGCGAAGATGTACAGCTACGACCTGATCGACCGCTCGAGATTCGTGGCCGAGGACAACCGCCTGGTCATCGACGAGCAGCTGTACTGCGCCACGCAGGACCACTACGTGATCCAGGGCGCGCAGACGCGCATCCACAAGGTCGACGTGAGCAATCCGCTCAATCACGTGGAGGTGGGCCGCGGCAGCATCCTGCGCGAGGACGATCCGAACTTTTCGCACTCGGACAACGGCCAGGTCGCGATGTTCGGCAACCTCGTGTTCGTGGGCAACGACCACGGCTCGGGCAGCGGATTCGTCGTGCACCAGGTCGACCCCGACACCACCCGGCCCGAGGTCAAGCAGGTCTCCCCCGCCAACGGCGCGAAGCAGCAGGCGCTGACCTCGCGCATCGGCCTGGGCATGACCGACAACATCCGGCCCGAGAGCGTCAACGCCAACACCTTCATCGTGCGGCCTGTGGGCGGCAACACGCTCGCGGGCACCTACAGCGTGCAGCTGGGCATCGTCAACTTCCATCCCACGCAGCCGCTGCAGCCGGGCACCAGCTACGAGGTGTTCCTGCCGGCCAACGGCGTGAAGGACTATGCGGGCAACGCCATCGGCGCCGACTTCAAGTCCACCTTCAACACCGGCAATGCGGCCGAGGTGGGCCTGAGCTATCACTGGGCGCTCAACGGCAAGCTCAGCGACCCGATCTCGAACAACGACGGCACGCCGGCATCCGGCGACGCCTTCGAGAGCATCGGCCTGAACTTCGCGAACCGCGCGGGCGGCGTGCAGCTCAAGAACGACGGCGTGGCCACCGTGCTGGGCGGCACCGCCTCGCTGAGCTTCTACATGAAGACCACGCAGAACGGCAGCGCCAACGCCTGGACCGCGCCCGGCATCTTCGGGCGCGACCAGTCGGGCGGCGCCGACGACGTGTTCTGGGGCTGGCTCGACAACACGGGCCGGCTCAACCTGTCGGTGGCCAACGCGGCCGGCAACAACCCGGGCACGCGCTCGACCGCGCCGGTCAACGACGGCAACTGGCACCACGTGGTGCTCACGCGCGACGCCGGTTCGGGTGCGCAGACCATGTACATCGACGGCGCCAAGACCAGCTCGACCGGCCTCGCCGGCGTGAAGGGCCTTTCGACCAAGTTCCAGTGGCTGGGCCAGATCCAGGGCAATGCCGACTTCTTCAAGGGCACGCTGGCCGATGTGCGGGTGTTCAACCGCGTGCTCGGCGATGCCGAGGTCGCGACCCTGCGCGGCCAGGCGATCATCGGCGACCCCGGCATCGGCGGCGGGCCGAAGGTGGTCAACGGCACGCTGAACTTCAACCCGGCCACGCTCGGCAGCGGCGGCGCGCAGTTCCGCTGGAACTTCGGCAATGGCACGGTCACGGCCTTCTCGAGCCAGGCCGGCTACAGCTACACCTACACCACGCCCGGCCACTACACCGTGACCCTGACGGTGAAGGACAGCGCGGGCCGCGAGACCTACTACACCTACAACGTGACCATCATCGCGCCCGTCACCGCGAGCGCGCCGCGGCACACCGGCAACATCGCGGGCGATGCGAACCGGGTCTACGCGGTCAATCCCGACAGCGGCACGGTGGCGGCGATCGACGCCCAGAGCCTGGCCAAGCTGTGGGAGGTGTCGGTGGGCAGCGAGGCCAAGACGCTGGCGCTCGGCCCCGACGGCCGCGTCTGGGTCGCGGTGCAGGGCGAGGACAAGCTGGTCGCGCTCAACGCCGCCGACGGCAGCGTCTCGGTCACCGTGCCGTTCGACTACGGCAGCGGTCCCTACGGCGTGGTCTTCACGCCCGACGGCGCCAAGGGCCTGCTGACGCTGGAGAGCAAGTCGCGGCTCGTGAGCTTCAATCCCTCCACCGGCGCGGTCACGGCCACCTTGCCGCTCGACGGCACGGTGCGCGGCATCGCGGTCACGGGCGATGCGCAGATCGCCTACGTCACGCGCTTCAAGTCGAAGATGACCGGCGGCGAGCTCTACAAGGTCAACCTGGCCTCGATGAGCGCGCTGTCGACCATCGCGCTGCCGGTGGACACGACCACCGTCGACACCGAGGCCGGCGCGCGCGGCGTGGCCAACTACCTGAGCCAGGTCGTGATCTCGCCCGACGGCAAGCGCGCCATCCTGCCCTCGAAGAAGGACAACATCGTGCGCGGCCGCTTCCGCGACGGTCGCGACCTGGTGCACGACCAGACCGTGCGCTCGATCCTGTCGCAGGTCGACCTGCAGTCGGCGGCCCACGTGGCCGGCGAACAGATCGACTTCGACGACCGCGCGCCGGCGCGCGCCGCGCTGTTCTCGCCCGCGGGCGACTACATCTTCGTGGCGCAGATGGAAGGCAACCGGGTGGCGATCGTCGATTCCTACACGCGCTCGGTTCGCGGCGAGATCGACACCAGCAGCGCGCCGCACGGCCTGTTCCTCGACGCCGCGCGCAAGCGCCTGTTCGTCAACAACTTCCTCGCGCGCTCGGTGTCGGTGCACGACGTGGCGGCGGTGCTGGCCTCGGAGAGCAACGCGGCGGTCTTCGTGCGCAACGTGCAGACCGTGGCGACCGAGCCGCTGGCCGCGGCCGCGCTGCGCGGCAAGCAGGTGTTCTACAACGCGGCCGACCGGCGCATGAGCAAGGACAACTACATCTCGTGCGCGAGCTGCCATGCCGATGGCGGCGACGACGGCATGGTGTGGGACTTCACCCAGCGCGGCGAGGGCCTGCGCCGCACCATCAGCCTGCAGGGGCGGCGCGGCATGAGCCACGGCCGGCTGCACTGGAGCGCCAACTTCGACGAGGTGCAGGACTTCGAGAACGACATCCGCAACGAGTTCGGCGGCACCGGCTTCCTGAGCAATGCCGACTTCGCGGCCACCTCCAATCCGCTGGGCACGCCCAAGGCCGGCCGCAACGCGCAGCTCGACGACCTCGCGGCCTACCTGTCGTCGCTCGACAAGTTCATGCGCAGCCCGGCGCGCGCGGCCGACGGCAACCTCAGCGTGGAGGCCGCGCGCGGCCAGACGGTGTTCAACACCGCGCAGTGCGCGACCTGCCACACCGGCGGCACCTTCCGCGACGGCCAGCGGCACGACGTGGGCACGATCCAGCTCTCGTCGGGCAAGGGCGGCAACCAGCCGCTGCCGGGCGTGGGCTTCGACACGCCGACGCTGTCGGGCACCTGGGGCGTGACCTCGTTCTTCCACAACGGCCAGGCCGCCTCGCTGCAGGCTGTGCTCGACAGCGGCCACGGCAACGCCAACGGCCTGCCGCCGGCCGATGTGGTGGCGCTGCGCGAGTACGTGCGCTCGCTCGACACCGCGCCGCCGCTGGTCGCGCGCATCCGCTCCGACGCCAGCAACCTGTGCGTGAACATCAAGGGCGTGTCGACCGCCAGCGGCGCCACCGCGGTGCAGTGGCCCTGCGGCAACGACGCCAACGAGAAGTTCACGGTGACCAGCAGCGGCGGTTACGTGCAGTTCGTGGCGCAGCACAGCGGCCTGTGCCTGGCGCAGAGCGGCAACGCGACCACCAATGCCGCCGTGGTGCAACTGGCCTGCACGGCCGGCAACGCGACGCAGTGGACGGTGGTCGGCTCGACCCTGCGCAACCGCGCCTCCGGCTCCTGCCTCGACGTCCCGAACGGATCCACCACGCAGGACACGGCGCTGATCACCTGGACCTGCAACGGCGGCAACAACCAGAACTGGACCCAGCTGCCCTGAGCGGCGCGGTCGAAAAGGGGAGGGCGCGCCCGCGGGCGCGCTTTTTTTTGGGGCCGCCCTGCCCATCCGCGCGATCCGAACCGGTGGCCGCCGCGTACAGCGGGCATGCGCACCGCCCCCAAAGCCATAATCGCTGCCAGTGCCGCAGCCGGTTCCCCATCGCCCTGGCTGTCGATCGTGACCCAGGACCAGCGAAAAAGACCCGTGCCGACACCTGACCAGCTCGCCGAATGGCTCGAAGCCGTCGCGCGCGATGGCAACCGCCAGGCGTTCGCCGCGCTGTTCAAGCATTTCGCGCCGCGCGTCAAATCCTTCCTCATGCTCGCGGGCGCCAGCGATGCCCTGGCCGAGGAACTGACGCAGGAGACCATGGTGAACGTCTGGCGCAAGGCCCGGCTGTTCGACCCGCAACGCGCATCGCCCTCGACCTGGGTGTTCGCGATCGCGCGCAACCGGCGCGTGGATTTCATGCGCCGCCAGGGCAACCACCTGCTGGCCGACATCGACGACGAAGCGGCCGAACTGCCCGATCCGGCGCCGGCGCTCGACGAGCAGGTGCTGGCCTGCGAGAACGAGGCGCGCATCCGCTCGGCCATGGCGCGCCTGTCGCCCGAGCAGGTGCACATCCTGCGCCTGTCCTTCTTCGAGGACCAGGCGCACCCGAAGATCGCGCAGGCGCTGAACCTGCCGCTGGGCACCGTGAAGTCGCGCATCCGTGCCGCCATCGGGCGCCTGCGCCAGCTGCTCGAAGGAACCCCATGACCATCCATCACCACCCCGGCGACGATCTGCTGCTGGCCTTCGCGGCCGGCACGCTGGCCGCGGGGCCTTCGCTGGTCATGGCCACGCACCTCGAAGCCTGCGCGCAGTGCCGCGCGCGCGTCGGCCTGCTCGAGTGCGCGGGGGGCGTGCTGCTCGAACAGCTGGAGCCGGGGCTGCTGTCGCCGCAGGCCCTGGCCAACACGCTCGCCGCCATCGACGCGCCGCCGCGCAAGGTGCCCGCGCGCAGGCCGGCGCCCGCGCTGCCGGCGCTGCCGGCCGGCATGGTCTGGCCGCGCGCCCTCGAGGCCTGTAGCGCGACCGGGTGGCGTTTCCTGGCCCCGGGCATGCGCTGGAGCCGGCTGCGCCTGCCGTCGGACCCCGGCGCCAGGCTGTTCCTGCTGCGCATCGCCGAGGGCCGCGGCCTGCCCGTGCATTCGCACAGCGGCAGCGAGTGGACGCAGATCCTGCACGGCGCCTTCGACGATGGCCGCGAGGTGTTCGGCGCCGGCGATTTCGACGTGGCCGATGGCAGCGTCCATCACCAGCCGACCGTGCAGGGCGGCGGCGAATGCATCTGCCTGGCCGCGGTGGAGGGATCGATGCGCTTCGACAGCCCGATCGCGCGCGCGATGGCCGGCCTGATAGGCATGTAGGAAGCGGCGGCGGGCCTGCTCGCTCAGGCCACGCTCTCGCCGCTGGCCGCGACCTCGCGGATCGCCGCGGCCTGCTGCGCGATGCGCGCGCGCTCGGGCGCGTCGATGCGCGCGAGGCCTTCGAGCTGCATGCGCATGCGCGGGTTGGCCGCGAGGCGCGCATGGTGGCGCATCAGGAAGTCCCAGTACAGGGTCGTGAAGGGACAGGCGCTCTCGCCCACGCGCTCGCCGGGTCGGAAGCGGCAGTTCGCGCAGGCGCTGCCGCCGCTCATGCGCTCGATGTAGCGCCCGCTCGCAACATAGGGCTTGCTTCCCATCAGGCCGCCATCGGCCGACTGGCTCATGCCCAGCGTGTTGGGCAGCTCGACCCATTCCACGGCATCCACATAGACCGCCAGGTACCACGCGTGCAGCGCCTTCGGATCGACGCCGAGCAACTGGGCGTAGAGGCCCGTGACCATGAGGCGCTGGATGTGGTGGGCGTAGCCGTGCGCCAGGGTCTGGCCGATCGCGTCGGCGAGGCAGGCCATCGTGGTCTCGCCGCTCCAGTAGAAGCGCGGCAGCGGCAGCCGGGCATCGAGCGCGTTGAGTTCGAGGTAGCCGGGCATCCGGGTCCAGTAGATGCCGCGCACGTACTCGCGCCAGCCGAGGATCTGGCGGATGAAGCCTTCGGCGCTTTCCAGCGCAACGTCGCCGCCGCGATAGGCGCTCTCCGCGGCCCGCACCACTTCGCGCGGGTTCAGCAGCTTGAGGTTGAGCGCGGCCGACAACTGGGAGTGCCAGAGCCAGGGCTGCCCATGCCAGATGGCGTCCTGCCAGCGGCCGAAGAAGGGCAGGCGCTCGCGCACGAAGCGCGCCAGCGCCTGCAGGGCCTGCGGGCGGGTCACGGGCCAGGCGAAGGACTCGAGCTGGCCCGGATGATCGGCGAAGCGCCGCGCGACCAGCGCGAGCACCTCGCGCGTGAGCTCATCGGGCTCAAAGCGCGGCGGCGCGGGCAACTCACCGGGGCCGCCGCGCCCGAAGGGCTTGCGGTTGCTGTCGTCGTAGTTCCAGCGGCCGCCGCACGGTTCGTCGCCGTCCATCAGCACGCCATGGCGCCGCCGCATCTCGCGGTAGAAGAACTCCATGCGCAACGTGGAGCGCGTGGCGGCATGGGCCGCGAACTCGCGCACCGTGCAGAAGAAATGCCGGTCCTTCTCGATCCGCAGCGGCCGGCCGTGCGCGCGCGCCACCGCGCGCAGCGCCCGCAGCACGCGGTGGTCGCCGGGCGCGGTCAGCGCCAGTTCCTCCGGTCGCAGCCGGTCGATGGCCGATGCCAGCGCCTGTCCGAGGCCAGGGTGCGCGTCCGGATCGTCGAGACGGCCGTAGTGCACCGTGCGGCCCAGCGCCGCGAGGGTGGCGGCGAAGTGGCGCATGGCCGCGAGGAACAGGGCGATGCGGGGCTGGCTGGACCACACATGCGTCGACTCCTCGGCCACCTCGGCCATCCAGACGGCATCGCGGGCGTTGTCGAAGCCGTCGAACGCCGCGGCGTCGGCATCGAGCTGGTCACCGAGCACCAGCACCAGCCGGCGGATCATGCGCAGCCTCTGCTCACCGCTCCGGCCAGCGCTGCGGCACGCGGCGCAGCTTCGCGAGGTCGTAGCCCAGCGCCTCGATCTTGCGCAGCGCCTGCGCGTAGGCCTCGGGCGTCAGTTCGGGCGTGCGCGCCATCAGCCAGACGTAGTCGCGCTTGCTGCGCGCGACGATGGTGCTCTGGTAGTCGGCCGACACGTCGGCGATCACGTACTCGGCCTGGATCGGCCAGATGAACTGCATGCCCCAGACCGCGTTGCCGGTGTCGGGCCGCACGGTGCCCACGGGATGCAGGGTCTTGACCGGCGCCTCGAAGCTGCCGTCGCGGTAGCGGAAGTCGGTCTGGATGCGGCCATCGGGCCGCTGAGCGTAGGACTCGACGGCATTGAACGCGTTCTTCTCCGGAAAGGTCGGGATGTGCGCGATCACGTACCAGTCGCCCATGAAGCGCGCGATGTCGACCTGGGGCGCCGGCGCGATCGACGGCGTCGGCGTCGCGCAGGCCGTCAGCGCGGCGCACAGGCAAGGGGCCAGCCAGGCGGCCGTGCGCTTGAGATCGACGCAAGAGGCGAGGGAAGGTGGGTTCATGCCCTCCGTACGCGCGCGCGCGTCCACCGGATCATCGGTCGCGGCGCCGTCCTACTCGGACAGGCCGGCGCGCGCGAGCTCCACGTCCAGCCGCTCCTTCGCGTCGGCCGGCTGGAGCGCCGCGGCCTTCTCGTAGAGCCGCGTGGCCTCGGCCATGCGCGCGTCGCCATGCAGCATCAGCAGCGCGCGCGCGTACTCCATCAGCGCGCTGGCCGAGTGCGGATGCAGCGCGATGCCGTGCTCGAACAGTTCGACCGCGGTCTCGGACCGCACGCCGTAGGTCATGCGGCCGACCAGCGCGCCGACCTTGTCGATCACCTCGGCATGGAAGGTGGCGAGCGCGACGTGGGCGTCGGCATGGCGCGGCTCGAGCGCGATCACGCGTTCGAGCGCCTCCTTGAGCCGCGTGCCCAGGCCCTGCGCGAGCGCGCGCGCCACGCTGATGCCCTGGCTGTAGCGGCCCATCGCATAGGCCTGCCAGTACAGCGCCTGGCAGTCGTCGGGTTCGGCCGCGACCCGTGCGCCGGCGCGCTCCACCACCTGGCGAAACATCGCGAGCCGCACGGCCTCGCGCGGCTCGAGGTAGTTGGCATAGATCGCGGTCGCCTGGTTGGCCAGCGCCAGGCCCTCGGCGCCATGCAGCAGGCCGATGGCGGCGGCGCGTTCGAACTCGCCGCTGTGATAGAGCGCCCAGCCCTCGGCCAGCGCCTCGTTGTGCTCGGGCGCCGGCATCTCGTGGCCGGCATGCAAGCGCTTCCAGTGGGCGATCAGGCTGCGCGCATCGAAGCGCGGCACGTCGGCGTAGGGCAGCGGCGCCCAGGGGCTGGAGCCGGTGCCGCCGGGCGCGCCGCCGGCCGTCGCCGTGGGCATCAGCGGGAGGGGTTTGAAATCGTGGGGAGACATGGTTCAGGCGGCCATATCGGCGGGGGACGAAGCCGTGGAGCCGCTGGCGGCATCTTCGCCGCCGTAGGCCCGGCCCAGTGTCAGCAAATGGCGCCGTTGCTCGGCGCCGAGGTAGGGCGCGAGCTGGTGCAGGGTGTGGCGGGCGCCGCGCAGCAGCGCGGCCTGCGCATGGGCCGGCTCGAGCGCCTGGCGCGGGTTGCGCACGTACTCGTAGCTGAGCCAGTAGGTCAGCACCACCACCATGCTCTGCGCCAGCGTGTCGACCTCGTGGGCATCGATCTCGAGGTGGCCGGCGCAGCCCAGGCCCGCGATCAGCTGGCGCATCGCGCGCACCTTGTGCTTGAGCACGAGCTGGAACTGGGTCTCGAGGTGCCGGTTCTTGCTCAGCAGGTCGTTGAGGTCGCGGTAGAGGAAGCGGTGGCGCCAGATCAGCTCGAACAGGCTGTGCATGAAGAACCAGGCGTCCTCCACGTCGTGGATGCCCTCGCTCGCATGGAGCAGCTCGCCGAGCTCGGTCTCGTAGCCCTCGTAGAGCTTGTTGATCAGCTCTTCCTTGGCCGGGTAGTGGTAGTAGAGGTTGCCGGGACTGATGTTGAGCTCGCCGGCCACGAGCGTGGTGGAGACGTTCGGCTCCCCGAAGCGGTTGAACAGGTCCAGCGCGGCTTCGAGAATGCGTTGTGCAGTGCGGCGTGGCGCTTTCCTGGCCATGTCGGTGCTCCCGGGTTGTCTCTTGGAAACACTCTAGCGCAGGAACGCCGCGCGAAGCGCGCAGGGGGACATTGAATTGCGGGGCACTGCGTTTGTGCAGTGCCGCATGCGCGTGGTGCCGTCCAGCGCCACGGCGCGCATTCGGCGCCGGAATCGGCCGCTTCGAGGCCGGAAAGCGGCTTTATTCGGCGCCGCTCGATTTGTTGCGCCGCACCGTGGCCTTGCGTGCCGGCGTCTCGGCCGACTTGGCATGGCGCGCGGCGCGCGCACCGCGCGCCGGACTGGCGGCGGGTTTCGCGCTGCCGGCCGCACCGCGCAGGGCGGCCAGCTCGGCCTCGAGCGCCGTCACGCGCGCCTGCAGCGCGGCCACCTCGGCCGGCGGCGGCATGCCGAGCTTGTCGAGCGCGCGCGCCACGCGCTCCTCGAAGATGTTCTCGAGCTTGCCCCACTGGCCCGCGGCCTTGGTGCCGAACTCGTTCGCGAAGCCGGCCATGCGGGCCTGGGCCTGCGACAGGGTTTCCTCGGCGGCCTGCTGGGTGCGCTTCTGCATGCCGGCGCCGTCCTTGACCAGCGACTCGAAGGCCTTGCTGCCCTCCTGTTGCATCTTGGCGAAGGCGCCGAGGCCGGCCAGCCAGATCTGCTGCGCGGAATCCTTGATGCGGTCGGAGGTCTTGTCGAAGCGGTCGTCGTCCTGGGTGGCCATGTGCGGTCCGAATGGGTGGGGAGCGGGAAAGGGGGAAAGGGGCAAAGGGGCGGTCTGCCGGAAACCGCCGAACTCTAGCCGCGCGGGCCGTGCGCGGTTAGAGCCTTTTGCCTATTCGGGTCTTTGGCGGACCGCTCAGGGGTTGCCCGAGGCCGCGCGGCTCGCGTCGAGGTGCGCGCGCGCGCGCTCGGCCAGCGCCATCTCGCCCGGCGTGCCCGGCACGTAGGCCTCGACCGGCAGCGGCCGGCCGTGCGAGTCGACCGAGACGAAGACGATCAGGCACTCGGTGGTCTTCTCCATCGCGCCGCCCTTCATGTCGCCGCTGCGCACCTCGACCGAGATGTTCATGCTGGTCTTGCCGGTGTAGGCCATGCGCGCCTCGACCTCGACCAGGTCGCCGATCATGATCGGACGGTGGAAGCGGATGCTGCCGATGAAGGCGGTGACGCAGTAGCGCTTGGCCCAGCTCGTGGCGCAGGCGTAGCCGGCCTCGTCGATCCACTTCATGACCGTGCCGCCGTGGACCTTGCCGCCGAAGTTGACGGTGTTGGGTTCGGCGAGGAATCGCAGGGTGATGGAAGACATGCTGTGCCTTTTGCTTTCGGAAGGGGCCGTGGGGCCGGAACGTGGGGGAGGCGATTATGCGAGGGCGCGCATGACGGTTCGGCCGCCGCCCGTCGTCCGGGCATGCCCGCCGGGCCGCAAGCGCCATGCCACCGGCTCAGGCCGGGCCCGCCGCCTCGCCCTCGTTGAACAGCTGCGCCAGCGTGCGCCGCAGCCAGGCATTGCCGGCGTCGGCATGGAAGCGCTCGTGCCAATGCTGCTTGACCGCGTACGAGGGCAGCTCGAACGGCGGCTCGAGCAGCTGCACCGGCTCCTGCGTGGCCAGCACCTGGCCGAGGATGCGCGGCACCACCACCAGCAGCTCGGTGTGGGCCACGATCCGCGCCACGCTGAGGAAGCTCGACAGCCGCGTCACCACGTGGCGCCGCAGCCCGAGCCGCGCGATGGTCTTGTCGACGATCGCATGGCCGGTGCCCGAGGAGGCCACCACCGCATGCGCCTCGGCCTCGAAGCGCTTGCGCGTCAGCCGGGCGCCCACGCGCGGATGGTTGCGCGCGGCCAGGCAGACGAAGTTCTGCATGAACAGCGTCTGCTGGTAGAAGCCGGCCTCGAGCTGCGGCATGAAGCCCACCGCGAGGTCGACCGCGCCGTCCTCGAGCCGGCGGCCGCTCTCGGTCGAGATGATCTCGGTCTCGATGCGCACGCCCGGCGCCACGTGCCGCAGGTGGTCGAGCAGGCCCGGCAGCAGCACCACCTCGCTGATGTCGGTCATGCAGATGCGGAAGCTGCGCTCGGCCGTGGCGGGGTCGAACACCGCGCGCCCGCCCTTGGCGCGGTTGAGGCGGTCGAGGATGTCGAGCACCAGCGGCTGGGTCTGGCGCGCATAGGGCGTGGGCTCCATGCCGCGCGAGGTGCGCACGAACAGCTTGTCGCCGAAGTGGGTGCGCAGCCTGGCGAGCGCCGTGCTCGCGGCCGACTGCGAGATGCCGAGCCGTTCGGCGGCGCTCGAGACGTTGGCGGTCTTGTAGACCTCGTCGAACACCAAGAGCCATTCCAGATCGAGTTGTGCCATGGGCGCGGCCCTCGCCGTGTGCGGCCCGCTGGCCACCATTATCGAAAAACAGGATCGGAGCTATCGCCGGTCCCCCATTGCGCCAATAGTAGTGCGGGCGGATGATCCCGTTGATTCGGAAGTTCTAACCAAGCCGGCGTCCCACGTCGCCGCCGCGCCATGCACCGCGAGAGACACGCCATGAACCCCTCCACCGCCCGCGCCGCGCCCTCCAATGCGGATGAGCGCCGCGACTACTACGACCGCATCCGCCCGCTGCACCTCACGCCACTGTGGGAATCGCTGCATGCGCTGGTGCCGCGCGAGCCGCAGACGCCCTGCGTGCCCGCGCTGTGGCGCTACGACGAGATCCGCCCGCTGCTGATGGAGTCGGCCGACCTCATCACCGCCGAGGAGGCCGTGCGCCGCGTGCTGGTGCTCGAGAACCCGGCGCTGCCCGGCAACTCCTCGATCACGCAGTCGATCTATGCCGGGCTGCAGCTGATCATGCCGGGCGAGGTGGCGCCCTCGCACCGCCACGTGCAGTCGGCGCTGCGCTTCATCGTCGACGGCCAGGGGGCCTACACCACCGTGGGCGGCGAGCGCACCACCATGTACCCGGGCGACTTCATCATCACGCCCTCGTGGGCCTGGCACGACCATGGCAACGAGGGCATAGCAGGCGTGGTGGAGCCGGTGGTCTGGCTCGACGGCCTCGACATCCCGATGCTGCGCTTCTTCGACGCCGGCTTCGCCGAGAACGACGACGCCAAGGTGCAGCACGTGGCGCGGCCCGAGGGCCACAGCCTCGCGCGCTTCGGCCACAACATGGTGCCGGTGCGGCACGACCATGCGTCGCAGACCTCGCCGATCTTCAACTACCCCTATGCACGCAGCCGCGAGGCGCTGACGCAGCTGCAGAAGCAGGAAGCGCCCGATGCCTGGCTGGGCCACAAGCTGCGCTACATCAATCCGCTGACCGGCGGTTCGCCGATGCCGACCATCTCGACCAACCTGCAGCTGCTGCCCAAGGGCTTCGCGGGCAAGACGCATCGCGCCACCGACGGCAGCGTCTACAGCGTGGTCGAAGGCCATGGCAGCGCCGAGATCGCGGGCCAGCGCTTCGAGTTCGGGCCGCGCGACACCTTCGTCGTGCCCTCATGGGCGCCGCTCACGCTGCACGCGCCCAACGGCGACTGCGTGCTCTTCAGCTTCTCGGACCGGCCGGTGCAGCAGGCCATGGGGATCCTGCGCGAAGCCTTCCTCGAGAACGCCTGAGTCCCGGCCCTTTTCGTTTTCTTCCTTTCCCTCGACCGTTGCCGCCCCACGCGGCAGGAGCCCTCATGTCCTTCGTCTTCACGCCCCCTTCCATCGTCGGCCTGCCCATCGTCGGCAGCGACAAGCAGTTCCCCGTGCGCCGCGTCTACTGCGTGGGCCGCAACTACGCGGCCCATGCGCGCGAGATGGGCTTCGATCCCGACCGCGAGCCGCCGTTCTTCTTCTGCAAGCCCAACGACGACGCCTCGGTGGTGCCGGTGGCCGAGGGCGCGACCGGCGCCATTCCCTATCCGGCGCTGACCGCCAACTACCACTACGAGGCCGAGCTGGTGGTGGCCATCGGCAAGGGCGGCCGCGACATTCCGGTGGAACAGGCCGCGAGCCACATCCACGGCTATGCCGTCGGCCTCGACATGACCCGCCGCGACCTGCAGATGAAGATGCGCGAGCAGGGCCGGCCCTGGGAGATCGGCAAGGCCTTCGACTTCTCGGCGCCGATCGCGCCGCTGCGCACGCTGGCCGAGGTGGGCGAGATCGATGGCGGCGAGATTCGCCTCGAGGTCGACGGCGAGGTGCGCCAGAAGAGCGACATCACCCACCTGATCTGGTCGGTCAACGAAGTGATCGCCAACCTGTCGACCCTGTTCGCGCTGCAGCCCGGCGACCTGATCTTCACCGGCACGCCCGAGGGCGTGGGCGCGGTGAAGCCCGGCCAGACGATCAAGGTCAGCATCGAGCGCCTGCCCTCGCTGAGCGTTCGCATCGACTGAGCGAGCCGCGCATGAGCCCGACCCCTTCCCCCACCGTGCTGCTGGTCGGCGGCGGCATCGGCGGCATGGCCGCCGCGCTGGCGCTGGCACGCCTGGGCGTGTCGATCGACCTGCTCGAGCAGAGCGCCGCCATCGGCGAGATCGGCGCCGGGCTGCAGCTCGGCCCCAATGCCTTCGCCGCGCTCGACGCGCTGGGCGTGGGCGAGGCGGTGCGCCGGGGCTCGGTGTTCACCGACCGGCTGGTGATGATGGACGCGGTCGACTGCTCGGAGGTGGCTTCGGTGCCGGTCGGCGAGGCCTTCCGCGCGCGCTTTCGCAACCCCTATGCCGTGAGCCACCGCGCCGACCTGCACGGCGCGATCCACGAGGCCGTGAAGCAGCATCCGCTGATCCGCTTCCACACCTCGGCGCAGGTCGAGACCCTCGACACCCGGGGGCAGGGCGTGGTGGCGGTCACGCGCGACGGCCGGCGCTTCCAGGCCGATGCCATCGTCGGCTGCGACGGCGTGAAGTCGGTGGTGCGCGCCGCGCTGATCGGCGACGCGCCGCGCGTCTCGGGCCACGTGGTCTACCGCGCGGTGGTGCCGGCGGCCGACATGCCGGCGGACCTGCGCTGGAACGCGCCCGTGGTCTGGGCCGGCCCGGACTGCCACCTGGTGCACTACCCGCTGCGCCATGGCGAGCAATACAACCTGGTCGTCACCTTCCACAGCCGCGAGCGCGAGGAATGGGGCGTGACCGACGGCAGCAAGGACGAGGTGCTGTCGTACTTCGAGGGCGTGCATGCGCGCCCGCGCCAGCTGCTCGATCGCCCGACCTCGTGGCGCCGCTGGAGCACCGCCGACCGCGATCCGGTCGAGCGCTGGAGCGAGGGCGCGGCCACGCTGCTGGGCGATGCGGCGCATCCGATGATGCAGTACCTGGCGCAGGGCGCCTGCATGGCGCTCGAGGACGCGGTGACGCTGGGCGAGGCCGTGAAGGCCTGCGACTTCGACCTGCCGGCCGCCTTTCGGCTCTACGAGGCGGCGCGCGTGGCGCGCACGGCCCGCGTGGTGCTGTCGGTGCGCGAGATGGGCCGGCTCTACCATGCCAGGGGCGTGGAGCGCCTGGTGCGCAACAGCCTCTGGCCAGGCCGCACGCCCGAGCGCTTCTACGATGCGGTCGAGTGGCTCTATGCCTGGCGCCCCGAGCGCTGCCTGGACGACGCGCCCGAGGCGCTGCGCCGATCGGCACGCACCGAGGCCGCCGCGCTTTCGCCACACTGACACCCGACGCCTTCAAGATCCACAACCATCGAGGCCCCAGGCCCACCGGAGACAAACGACCATGAACTTCCCGCGCGCACTGCTGACCGGCCTTCTCGCCCTGACCTCGCTGGCCATGGCCGGCGGCGCGGCGGCCCAGGCCGGCGACTATCCGAACAAGCCCGTGACGCTGGTCACGCCCTTCG
The DNA here is from genome assembly GCA_016806145.1 of Variovorax paradoxus. NCBI lineage: Bacteria > Pseudomonadati > Pseudomonadota > Betaproteobacteria > Burkholderiales > Comamonadaceae > Variovorax > Variovorax paradoxus. Next base: position 6,219,608 of record CP063166.1, on the reverse strand, counting down.
CGGCCGGCAGCGGCCCCGACGCGGTGCTGCGGCTGGTCTCGGACAAGCTCTCGCGGCTGTGGAACCAGCGCGTGCTGATCGACAACCGGCCCGGCGGCGGCGGCTTCATCGCCATCGACCAGGCCCGGCGCGCCGCGCCCGACGGCTACACCCTGCTGCAGCTCGACAGCGAGCACGTGGCCGCGCTGCCGCACCTGTACAAGTCGCGCAACTTCGTGACCTTGCAGCACTTCGACCCGGTGGCCTCGCTGTTCCGCACGCCCTTCTTCGTGGCCGTGGGCAGCGACTCCAAATGGAAGAACATGGCCGACCTGATCGCCGCCGCCAAGGCCGATCCCGACGCCATCGTCTACGGCTCCTGGGGCGTGGGCAGCCCGGGCCACCTGGGCGCGCAGCAGCTCGAGGCGCTGAGCGGCATCCGCATGCGCCACGCGCCCTACCGCGAGGTCTCGCAGCTGTATTCGAACGTGGGCACCGGCGAAGTGCCGTGGGCCTTCGCGAGCATTCCCTCGAGCCAGGGCATCTACAAGGCCGGCAAGCTGCGCTACATCGCGGTGGCCGCGGCCAAGCGCATTCCGCAGATGCCCGAGGTGCCGACCATGGCCGAGGCCGGCGGCCCGGCCGGCCTCGAGGTCAACTCCTTCGTCTCGCTGCTCGCGCCCAAGGGGGTGCCGGCGGCCATCAAGGCGAAGATCAACGCCGACGTGGCGAAGGTCATCGCCGACCCCGAGATCCGCGCCCGTTTCGACACCTTCGCCTTCGAGCCGCTGGCCTGGTCGCCCGAGGAGATCGAGCGCCAGGCCGAGGCCAAGTCCAAGGTCTACGGCGAGCTGGTGCGCAGGGGCAACATCAGCCTCGAATAGCGGCCCGTGCCTTGCTTGGGGCAGTTAAGCTGCCCGCCTGTTTTGACACTTTTTGACATTTCTTCCTTCATGCAAGCCACCAAGAGAGCCCTCCTGATCGCCTGCGGCCTGGCTGCCGCCACGCTGCCGCTGGCCGCGAGCGCGCAGACGCCCGCCTGGCCCACCAAGCCCATCCGCCTGCTCGTCGGCTTCCCGGGCGGCTCCACGCCCGACATCGCCGCGCGCACCATCGCCGAGCCGCTGTCGAAGGCGCTGGGCCAGCCGATCGTGGTCGACAACAAGCCCGGCGCCTCGGGCAACATCGCGGCCGACACGGTGGCCAAGGCCAGCGACGACCACACGCTGGGCGTCGTCATCAACGGCAACCTCACCTCGTCGAAGCTGCTCTATCCGAAGCTGCCCTACGACCCGGCCAAGGACTTCACCTACCTCTCGCTGCTCGCGACCGCGCCGCTGGTGCTGGTGGCGCAGAACAACCTGCCCTCGGGCGAAGCCTTCTTCGACGCCGGCCGCAAGGCGGGCAACAAGTGGAACTACGGCTCGGTGGGCATCGGCTCGGTCGGCCACCTGGGCATGGAACTGCTCAAGAGCCGCGTGCCGGGCTTCAACCCCGAGCACGTGCCCTACCAGGGCAATCCGCAGGTCATCACCGGCATGCTCGGCGACCAGATCCAGATGGGCCTGATCCCGCCCGGCGTGGCGATGCCGCAGATCAAGGCGGGCAAGCTCAAGGCCATCGGCCTGACCGCCGGCCGCAGCGCGCTGGTGCCCGAGGTGCCGCCGCTGGCCAATGCCGGCGTGCGCGACTTCAACCTCGAGGTGTGGGTGGCGCTCCTGGGCCCGGCCAACCTCTCGAAGGCCGCGCAGGCGCGCATCGGGCGCGAGCTCGAGGCGGTGATGAAGCAGCCCGAGGTGCGTCAGAAGCTGTTCGAGCAGGGCTGGCAGGCCGTGGGCACCTCGCCCGACGGCATGCGCGCGCGCGTCAACGACGAGGCCGCGATCATGACCAAGATCATCTCGACCAAGGGCATCACTCTCCAATGACGGCTGCAATGACGATGGCCGAGCCGTCGCGTTCGCTGCCGGTGTTCGGCAGCTACGACGTGGTGGTGGTCGGCGGCGGTCCGGCGGGTATCGCCGCCGCCGTGAGCGCCGCGCGCCACGGCGCGAGCACCCTGCTGGTGGAGCGCTACGGCTTCCTCGGCGGCATGGGCACGGCGGGCGGCGTCACCAACTTCGCGGGCCTGTACGGCAAGCGCCGCGGCCAGATGACGCAGCTGGTGCGCGGCGTGGTCGACGAGCTGGTCGAGCGCATCGTGGCGCTCAACGGCATGAACGATCCGCAGGACGGCATGGGCGGACGCATCCGCGTGCGCTCGTACGACACCTCGGCCTACAAGCTCGCGGCCGACCAGTTGCTCGAGGCGGCCGGCGTGAAGCTGCTGTTCCATGCGCTCGCGGCCTCGGTGATCCACGACGGCGAGCGCATCGCGGCGCTGGTGGTCGAGACCAAGTCGGGCCGGCAGGCGATCCGCGCCAATGCCTTCGTCGACGCCAGCGGCGACGCCGACGTGGCGGCCTTCGCGGGCGTGCCCTTCGAGGTCGGCGACGGCCACGGCAGCGGCCTGTTCCCGACCACCATGTTCCGCATCGGCCAGGTCGACGCGCCGGCCGCGCTCGAGGCGGTGGGCGAGTTCAAGGCCATCAACGACTTCATGGCGCGCGCCGAGGCGAGCAAGCCCGGCGCCTACCGCTTCCCGCGCGAGGGCGCGATCCTGCGGCCCAACAAGGACCCGCGCGAATGGCGCGCCAACGTCACGCAGATCCGCAACGCCCAGGGCCGCGCGATGAACGGCGTCGATGCGCGCGAACTCACCGAGGGCGAGCTCGAGGGCCGGCGCCAGATCGCCGAGTACTTCCGCTTTCTCAAGGCCGAGGTGCCGGGCTTCGCGCAGTCGGCCATCGTCGAGATCGCGCCGCAGGTCGGCATCCGCGAGACGCGGCGCATCCAGGGCCTGTACGCGCTCGAGCGCGAGGACATCCTGTCGTCGGCCAAGTTCGACGACGCCATCGGCCTCAATGCCTGGCCAATGGAGATGCATGCCGATGGCCGCATCGAGTGGGCCTTCCCGCGCGATGCCGACAACGCCTACAACCACCTGCCCTGGCGCATGCTGGTGCCGCGCACGGTCGCCAACCTGCTGGTGGCCGGCCGCTGCGCCTCGATGACGCACGAGGGCCAGTCGGCCGCGCGCGCCAGCGGCGGCTGCTTCGTGATGGGGCAGGCCGCGGGCACGGCGGCGGCCACGCTCGGCGGCGGCGCGTTCGCCGACGTGGACGTGGCGGCGCTGCAGGCGAAGCTGGCGGCGGACGGGGTCGACCTGGACCGCTGAGGGAGCGGGAGCGGGAGCGGACAGCCGAACGCAGAGGGCGCGAAGGTTTCGCGAAGCACGCAAAAAAGAAACCTGAAAAAGGTGGGCTGTCGTCGAGGCGCCGCCGCGCTCCCTTCGAGGCGAGCCTTGCTCGGGGCGCCGTGGTCGATCAGGCGCGGCTCACATCATTTCGGCTGTTCTTTCGCGTCTTTCGCGAAACCTTCGCGTCCTCTGCGTACGGTTCCCGCTTTCGGGCTTCCTGCGCGACAGCCCTTTGGGCTCCATGTTTGCTATCGTTTGCGGCTCTCTTTCGTCCAGCCGCTCCCGATGACCCCCGATACCGCCACCGCCGCCCGCCTCGTCGACGACCTCGTCGCCCTCATGCAGCTCGAACCCCTGGGCGGCGACCGCTTCCTGGCGCAGAGCGAGGACATCGGCACGCCGGCCGTGTTCGGCGGCCAGGTGCTGGGCCAGTCGCTGATGGCGGCCAACCTCACGGTCGGCGCCGATCGGCCCGTGCATTCGATGCACGCCTACTTCCTGCTGCCGGGCGAGCATGCGCCGATCGAGTACAGCGTCGACCGCGTGCGCGACGGCCGCAGCTTCACCACCCGCCACGTGGTGGCGCGCCAGCAGGAGCGCATCATCTTCGAGATGTCGGCCTCGTTCCAGACCGTGGACGACGGTGTCGAGCACCAGATCGACATGCCCGAGGTGGCCGGCCCCGACGGCCTGGTCAGCGAGCTCGACCAGCGCATCGCGCTCGGCGACCGGCTGCCCGAGCCCTGGCGCAGCAAGGCGATCGAGCCGCACGGCATCGAGTACCGCCGGGTCCAGCCCGACGACCTGCTCGCGCCGGTGCCGCGGCCCGCGTCCGACAGCGCGATCTGGCTGCGCGCCGTCGCGCCGCTGCCCGACGACCCGATGGTGCATCGCGCGCTGCTGGCCTATGCGTCCGACCACGGCCTGCTGCGCGCCGCCATGCTGCCGCACGGCCTGAGCTTCATGACCGGCCAGGTGCGGCCCGCGAGCCTCGATCACGCGATGTGGTTCCACCGCGATTTCCGCTTCGACGACTGGCTGCTCTACGTGCTCGATTCGCCGAGCGCGAGCGGCGCGCGCGGCCTGTGCCGCGGCAGCATCTACACGCGCGATGGCCGGCTCGTGGCCTCGACGGCGCAGGAAGGCATGCTGCGCATCCGGGCGCTGAAGAAGGGCTAGACCCCGGCCTCAGAAGGTGTGGGCGATGCCGAGCTCGAAGCCCGTGGACCGGCCGCCCGCGAAATTGCCCGCGTTGACCGCGGGCCCGCCGGGCAGCGCCATGAACGACTGCCCGCGGTTCTCGATGCGTGCCGCCTGGGTGTAGAGCGTGGTGCGCTTCGACAGCGAATGCGCGTAGCCCACCACCCACATCGCACCGCCATTGCCGTCGACGGGACCGGCCACGGTGCCGGGCGCGAGCTGGGTCGTGACCGTGCCCGACAGCCGCGTGCGGCCATGCGAGAGCTGCACCTTGCCGGTCGCCACCGGCACCGTCGCGGCCAGCATCCAGTTCGCCTGCCGGCTGCCGGCCGCGCGGAACTGGCGCCAGGTGCCGGCCAGCCGCACGACGCCGAAGTCGTAGGCCACGGTCGCGACCGAATCGTCGAGCCGGTTCGTCGGCGTTCCGGCGCGCAGCTGCACGTCCGAGACCGCATGCGCGACCGCCGCGCTGAAGGGCCCGCCGGCGTTGTAGCCGAGCCGGATCAGCCGCAGCCGGGCCGCGCCGGTGGCGACGGTCTCGTTCTCGCGCGGGGCCAGAGCCAGCGCGCCCGAGAAGCCATGCACGTTGGGGCTGAAGTACTGCAGCATGTTGCGCGCGTAATGCAAGGTGGTGTCGTTCTTCGAGAGCGGGCCGAACACCGCGCGCAGCGGGCCGTTCTGCAGCGTGTCGTAGAGATTGCCCGAGCTGCCCATGCCGATGTTGAGCCAGGGATCGTTCTCCATCCAGGTGACGTAGACCGGATGGAGGTCGTAGCCCAGGCGCAGCGTGCCCCAGCCGCGGTCGAGGATCTCGACGTAGGAGCCACGGTTCCAGAACTGGCCCGGCATGCTGGTCGAGCCGACGTTGCCGGTGTCGACGCCGATCAGGGTCTCGAGCTTGATGCCCACGCGCAGGCCGCCGCCGAGGTCCTCCGAGCCGCGGATGCCGAGGCGGCTGGTGCGGTAGCCGCCACTGGACAGGCTGTCGATCGAGCCGACGCCACTGTTGCTTACATGGCGAAAGCCTGCGTCGACGATGCCGTAGAGCGTGAGCGACGACTGCGCCTGGACCTGCGATGCAAGGCCCGCGCACAGGGGCAGCGCGAACCGTAAAGCTCCGAACTTCATGATCTCCTCCTTGGGGTGACGTGGAATGGGCGACAGCGCGCCGCCCAGGGGCGATGCGCCCCTGGGGTGTTGTTCTTCGCGGCCCGCGGGCCGTGGATGGGAAGGGAGGCGCCTGCGCGGCGCTAGGGGCCCGGTTTCGGGAAGGCGCGGGCCTTCACTCGGGCGCGGCCTCGGCGACCACGGGGTTCGACAGCAGGCCCACGCCTTCGATCTCGATCTCGATGCGGTCGCCGGGCTTCATCCACACCGGCGGGTTGCGCGCATAGCCCACGCCCGAGGGCGTGCCCATGGCCACCACGTCGCCGGGCTCGAGCGTCAGCGCCTCGCTCAGCAGCACCAGGGCCTGCGCCACCGTCACGAGCATGTGGTCGGTGCGGTCGCTCTGCATCAGGCCGCCGTTGAGGCGCGATTCGATCCGCAGCCCGCTCGCGCCGGGCGGCAGCGCCGAGGCCGCCACTAGCCAGGGGCCGAAGGCGCCGGTGCCGTCGAAGTTCTTGCCGATGGTCCATTGCGCGGTGCGGCGCTGGTAGTCGCGCAGCGTGCCGTCGTTGAAGCAGGCGTAGCCGGCCACGGCGTCGAGCGCCTGCGCGGGCGTGAGATGCCGGGCGCGGCGGCCGATGACGACGGCCAGCTCGGCCTCGAAGTCGAGCTTGTCGGACACGCGCGGGCGCACCAGCGGTGCCTCGTGCGCGATCAGCGAGGTGGCGCCGCGCAGGAAGAAGCTCGGGTAGTCGGGCGCGGCATTGCCGCCCTCGGCCGCGTGCGCGGCGTAGTTGAGGCCCAGGCAGATCACCTTGCCGGGGCGCGCCACCGGCGTTTCCCAGCGCAGCCGCGCGGGGTCGAGCAGGGTGGCGCGCGACAGCATCGCCGCGCCCGGTCCCGAGGCCACGAGTTCCTGCCAGGCCGTGTCTTGCGCGCCAGCCGGCACCTCGGCGCCAAGGCCCCAGAGTTCGCCATGGCGTTCCACCGCCCATTGGAGGACGCCGTCCGCGGGCGTCACGCGTGCATAGCGCGCCATGTCAGAGGCTCCCCGCCGGATGGGCGGCCAGCACGGTGCCGGCCGCTTCGCCGAAACCGACGCGCGCGCGCCCCGGCGCCTCGCACCAGCCGCGCAGGATCAGGCGGTCGCCGTCGTGCAGGAAGGCGCGCCGGTCGTCGCTGTTCGCCAGCGCGACAGGCTCGCGGCCGCGCCGGCTCAGCTCGATCAGGCTGCCGGCCTCGGGCGCGGTCGGCCCCGAGATCGTGCCGGTGCCCAGCAGGTCGCCCGCGCGCAGGTTGCAGCCGCCCACCGTGTGGTGCGCGATCATCTGGCCGATGCTCCAGTACTGGTGGCGGAAGTTGGTGCGGCTCAGGCGCGAGGCCGGCTTGCCTTCGGGTTGCAGCCAGGCCTCGAGCTCGATGTCGAGCGCGCCCGCGGCGCGATGGCCCGCGGACTCGAGATAGGGCAGCGGCTGCGGATGATCGGCCGGCCGGCGCCAGGGCACGCTGAACGGCGCCAGCGCATCGAGCGTGACGATCCAGGGCGAGAGCGTGGTCGCGAAGTTCTTGGCCTGGAACGGGCCCAGCGGCGTCATCTCCCAGGCCTGCACGTCGCGCGCCGACCAGTCGTTGAGCAGGGTGAGGCCGAACACATGGTCCATCGCATGGGCCAGCGCAACGGGCGTGCCGCGCGCGTTGCCCCGACCGATGACCACGCCGAGCTCGAGTTCGTAGTCGAGCATCTCGCAGGGCCGCAGCACCGGCGGCTCGTCGCTCGAGGGCCGGGCCTGGCCCCAGGGGCGATGGATGCGCTCGCCGCTCACGCCCAGCGACGAGCTGCGGCCGTGGTACGCGATCGGCATCCACTGGAAGTTGGGCGCGAGGCCCACGGGCGGATTGCGCAGGCGGCCGCCGTTCTCGGCATGGTGGATCGAGGTGTAGAAGTCGGTGAAGTCGCCGATGCGGATCGGCAGCGCATGCTCGATGTCCGCGAGCGGAACCAGCGCGGCCTGCAGCGCCGCGGCCTTCGGATGCGGCTCCTGCGCATCGAGCAGGCGCACCAGCGCATGGCGCAGCGCGCGCCATGCGGGCGGGCCCAGCGCGAGCAGCTCGTTGAGCATCGAGCCGCCCGCGGCGCTCGCGGCCTGGCCGGCGAGACCGTCGAAGCAGCCGCGCGCCTGTGCGTCGGCCAGGCACAGGGCCTGGTCGCCGATCGCGACACCGCCCTGGAACGGGTCGTTGCCGCCCTTGCGGCGGAACACGCCGAACGGCAGGTTCTGCAAGGTGAAGTCGCAGCCGGGCGCATGCGCGGACGCGACGATGCAGCGGCGCGCGGGGTCGTGGGTGAAGTCGAGTGCCATGGAATCCTCGCTGGAGTGGATGGACGGTGCGTGGACGACGATCAGCCCGCGTTCAGGCGCTCGTCGAAGATCGCGACGGCGCGGGTCCAGCCGGCGGAGGCGCTGCGGATCTTGTGCGGGAAGCAGGCGACGTGGAAGCCGTCGGCGGGCAGTGCCTCGAGGTTGTGCAGCTTCTCGAGGTGGCAGTAGCCGATGTCGCGGCCGGCCTTGTGGCCTTCCCAGATCAGGCCCGCGTCGCCGGTCGCCTCGTACTTCTTCGCGGTGTGGACGAAGGGCGCGTCCCAGCTCCAGCCGTCGGTGCCCGTGAGCCGGATGCCGCGCTCCAGCAGGTACATGGTGGCTTCGTAGCCCATGCCGCAGCCCGAGCTCACGTAGACCGGATCGCCGTAGAGCGCGCCGGCGCGCGTGTTGATCATCACGATCTCGAGCGGCCGCAGCGCATGGCCGATGCGCGCCAATTCGGCCTCCACGTCCTGGGGCTGGACCACGTAGCCGTCGGGCAGGTGGCGGAAGTCGAGCTTCACGCCGGGCTGGAAGCACCACTCGAGCGGCACCTCGTCGATGGTGATCGAGGGCCGGGGCTCGCCGAGCGCCTTGTCCATCGTGCTGTGGAAGTGATAGGGCGCATCGAGGTGCGTGCCGTTGTGCGTCGACAGCGACACGCGCTCCACGGCCCAGGCCTCGCCGTCGGGCAGGTCTTCCTTCTGCAGCTTGGGAAAGAAGTTCGTGAGCTGGTGGTGCGAGTTCTGGTGGTGGAAGTACTCGATCTTCGGGCCCTTGCCGGGCGGGTCCGAGAGCACGTCGTTCTCGAGGTAGATGGACAGGTCGACGAATTTGCGATGCATGGCGGTCTCCGGGGTGGGGTTCGTGGGGAGGGGGTTGTTCATTCGGGCGCGATGCCGGCCGCGGCCAGTGCCTTGGCCCACAGCGGTTCCTGGTCCTTGATGAAGCGGGCGAACTCGTCGGCCGACATCGGCATCGGCTCGCCGCCGAGGCCGCGCAGGAAGCTCGCGGTGTCCTCGCTCGCGAGGATCTGCTGCAGGGTCTCGTGCAACTTGTCGACCACGGCCTTGGGCGTGCCGACCGGCACGACGAAGCCGCTCCAGCCCGTGAACTCGGTGGCGCCGGGCAGCACCTCGCGCAGGGTGGGAACGTCGGGCAGCAACGCGGAGCGCTGCGCCGAGGTGACCGCCAGCGCCTTGAGCTTGCCGGCGCGGATCTGCGGCAGCACCGCGCCGAGGTCGGTGAACAGCAGCGGCATCTCGCCCGAGAGGGTTTCGACCACCGCCTGCGGGCCGCTCTTGTAGGGCACGGCGACGATGTCGATGGCCGCGGCCTGCTTCACGCTCGCGCCCGCCACCGCGCCGGTGGCATGCGAATAGGCGTACGACAGCTTGCCCGGGTTGGCGCGGGCGTAGGCCAGCATCTCGGCGAAGCTGCCGAACGCATTGCCGCGGGGATTCGTGACGACCGCCGACGGTATCTGGAACAGGCTCGCCACCGGCACCATGTCCTTGCGCGGATCGAAGGGCAGGCGCTTGAACATGTGCAGCGCCGCCACCGTGTTGGTGTTCGAGATCTGCGTGATGGTGTAGCCGTCGGGCGCGGCGCGCAGGCCCTGGGCGAGACCGATGGTGCCCGCCGCGCCGACCACGTTGTCGACCACGAAGGGCTTGCCGAGCGCCAGGCTCATCTTGTGGGCGAGGTGGCGCGTGACCGCGACCGCCGTGCCGCCGGCCGGGAACGGCAGGATCAGCCGCACGGGCCTGGCCGGGTAGGCCTGGGCCTGGCAGTCCAGCGCGGGGAGGACCAGCGCGAGTGCCGTGAGACTGGCGCGAAGCCAACTGCGGCGTTGCATCGAAGAAATCATGTCTCCTGCTCCTTGTGGTTGCCGGCGCATCGAGGCGGCCGGTCGCGATGAATCGAAGGTCTAGACGCCCAGCCCCGGCATGCCGCTCGGCAGGCCCAGCCGCACCCGGCCATAGGCCGGGCCCGACACGTCCCACTGCAGGCCGAACTGCGCGGCGCCCGCATGCACGTCGCGCCACATGCGCTGGATCGGATCGGCCTCCTGCAGGCCGGCGCCGCCGGTGCCCGCGAACACCAGGTCGACGGCCTGCGTGACGAGGCGCGCGCAGAAGGCCGAGTCGCGGCGCAGGCGCGCGCCGAGGGCGCCGGGGATGGCGGGATGGCTCTCGAGCGAGTCCATCGCATCGCACCAGCTGCGCCGCGCGACGAGCTGCGCCGTGTCGAGCAGCGCCTCGACATGGGCGACGCGGTCCTGCACGCCGGGCAACTCGGCCTGGCTGCGCGTGCCGACCGTGGTCTTGCGCTGCCGCGTGCGTTCGACGTACTCGTTGGCCGCCGCGCGCGCGGCGCCGAGCAGCACCGGCAGCAGCACGAAGCCGCCGACGCCCTGCATGGTCACGCGGAACAGCGGCGCCGCGTGCAGGGCCAGGCCCGGCGCCCGCGCGGCGGCGACCTCGTCGAAGGACAGGCTGCGGTAGCCCGGCACGAAGGCCTTGCCGACGGCGACGTCCTTGCTGCCGGTGGCGCGCAGGCCCACCACGTGCCAGGTGTCGAGCACCTCGTAGTCCTCGCGCGGCAGCAGGAAGTAGCGCGGCCGCGGCGGCTCGCCGGGCGCGTCGCTGGCCATGGCGCCGAGCACGCACCAGCCGCAGGGATCGATGCCGCTCGAGAACGGCCACTGGCCCTCGAGCTCGTAGCCGCCGTCGACCTGGCGCGCCGTGCCGCGCGCGAAGATGTACGAGGAGCCGACCAGCGTGTCGGGGGAGGGCCCCCAGACCTCCTGCTGCGCCCGGTCCGGCCAGAGCGCGAGGAACTGGTGGTGGTAGGCCAGGTTCGACAGCACCCAGGCGCTCGAGGCGCAGCCCTGCGCGACCTCCGCGCAGATGTCGAAGAAATCGGCCGGGTGCAGCTCGGCGCCGCCCACGCGCGCCGGCTGCAGGGCGCGGAACAGGCCCGCGCGATGGAAGTCGTCGATGGTCTCGTCGGGCACGCGGCGCAGCCGCTCGGCCTGCGCGGCGCGTTGCCGCAGCACGGGCTGGAGTTCGCGTGCGCGCCGCAGCAGTTCGCTGGCGGCGGTGTCGGATGAATCGGGCAGGGGGGCCTGTGTTTGCATGGTCGGATGCGGCGGGTGGTGAGTCATGGCGATCGGATGCTAGTGATAGAACTATCATTTATTGATAGGGTTATCACCATGCGTGCGGGCATCCAACGGATCCTGAATCAATCGTTAATGCCGATGGTGAGGAATGAAAGCTTCGCGAAGCCGTGAGAGGCGATCGGAATTTTGGTGATAACCCTATAAAGAAAGATCGAGGCCGTCGCTACGATCGCCCAAGGCCGGCAATCGCGCCCCAGGCCACTCACGGGAGTTCTTCATGGGCATTCGCAGACTCGAACACTTCAACATCCGCACCGAACGGCTCGAGGCCACGCTGGATTTCTATACGCGCGTGCTGCAGCTGCGCGACGGGCCGCGGCCCGGCAATCCGCCGCGCGCGACCGGCGCCTGGCTCTACGACGCGGACGACGTGCCCGTGGTCCATGTCACGGCCTTCGACCGCAACGATGCGCAGCGGCTGGCCTGGATCAACGACTACCTCGGTCCGCGCGATCCCGATTCGCTGCACGGCAGCGGCGCCATCGACCACGTGGCGCTGCTGGCCGAGGGCTACGAGGACACCATCGCTCGCTGCCAGGCGCTCGGCGTGCCGTACCGCGAACGGCTGGTGGCGGCGCTGGACCTGCGGCAGATCTTCGTCACCGATCCCAACGGGATCTCGATCGAACTCAACTACCGCTGAGCCGCCACGCCATGCACGCAGCCACCCCTTCCGCCATCGACCGCCGGCAGTTGCGCGACGTCTTCGGCGCCTACATCACGGGCGTCGCCGTCATCACCACGCTCGACGCCGAGGGCCGCCCCTGCGGCGTGACGGCCAACTCCTTCAGCTCGGTGTCGCTCGATCCGCCGCTGGTGCTCTGGAGCCAGGCGCTCAATGCGCGCAGCTTCCCCGCCTTCAGCCGGCACGAGCGCTTCGTCGTGAACGTGCTCGCGAAGCACCAGCGCGAGCTCTCGCAGCGCTTCGCGACGCCGGGCGCCGACAAGTTCGCCGGCGTCGAGTGCCGCCCGGGCCTCGGCGGCCTGCCGATCCTCGCGGACTGCTGCGCCCATTTCGAATGCCGCAAGGTCACGACCTGGCCCGGCGGCGACCACGCGGTGTTCCTGGGGCTGATCGAGCGTTTCGAGCGCTCGGCCGCCGAGGGCCTGGCCTTCGGCGGCGGCCGCTACCTGGTCACGCGCGCCCACGCGGAGGCGGCGGGCGCGCCCGGGTGAACTGGTATCGTGCCGGCTCCCGCCGCACCGGCACCGGCCACCTTCCCAGCGATCTCGCATGCCTCGCGCCCCTTCCGCCTCCAGACCCTCGGATTCCGCGGCCCCCGCCACCGGCGGCGTCGTGCGACTGCGGCGCGCCGACCGCGAGCGCGAGATCGTGCAGGGCGCGATCCAGTACTTCGCCGACGTCGGCTTCGCGGGCGACACCACCGGCCTGGCGCGCCAGCTCGGCGTGGCGCAGCCGCTGCTCTACCGCTACTTCCAGAACAAGGAGGCGCTGATCGAGCGCGTGTTCCAGGAGACCTTCCTGTCGAACTGGAATCCGCTGTGGGAGGAAATGATCCTTGCGCCCGAGCAGGCCGTCGCGCAGCGCCTGCTCGAGTTCCACCGCGATTTCGCGCGCGTGCACCTGCGGCGCGAGCGCGTGCGGCTGTCTCTGTTCTTCGCGCTGCACGGCTGGGACATGTCGCCGTATTTCCGCGTCATGCGCCAGCGCGTCTACGAACCGATCGCGCTGTCATTGCGCCAGTACACGGAAGCCGGCCGCGACGGCCAGCCCTTCGCGGTGCAGGAGATCGAGCTTGCGAAGACGGTGGTCGAGAAGATCCAGTACCACGGCATCCGCCAGTGGGTCTACGGCCTGCCGGTGCCCGAGATCGAGCCCGTGATCCAGGCCAGCGTGGCCAGCCTGCTCGACGGCGTGGGCGCGGTACTGGGCAAGCCGGCGGCCAAGTCCTCGTGAGCGCGGGCGCCTTCTAGGCGCCGTTGCTCAGGGCCAGCGGCGGATCCTGCGCGACCGCGCTGCCCGCGCGCTCGTCGAGCACGCGCTGGTAGTTGTCGCGCAGCAGGATGCCCGCGTAGTACACGTGCTCGCGCATCAGCTGCTCGGCGCGCGCCGCGTCGCCGTCGATCACGGCCTGCACGATGCGGTGGTGGTCGTCGTGCGAACGCAGGATCACGCCGTGGTCGTGCCACAGCATGATGCGGTCGGAGGCGAAGGGCACGGCCTGCGCCTGGGCGCCGAAGCGCACCACCCACGGATTGCGCGCGCCCTGCATCAGCGTGTTGTGCAGCGTCACGTTCATCTGTTGGTAGGGCGCGAGGTCGTCGAGCAGCAGCTGTCCCTTGGCCAGGATCTCGTCGCCGGTGCGCAGGCAGTCGCGCAGCAGCGCGGCGGTCGCGTCGTCCACGCCGAGCGCCGCGAAGCGCCGGCAGGCCAGGCCCTCGAGCACCGAGCGCACCTCGTAGGCGGCCAGGATGTCCTCGAGCGCGAAGGCGCGCACCAGGTAGCCCTTCTTCGGCTGGTGATCGATCAGCCCTTCCATCGCCAGCGCGGCGAGCGCGGCGCGCACCGGCGTGCGCGACACCTTGAGGGTCTCGGCGATCGGCACCTCCTCCACCCGCGTGCCCGGGGTGAGCCGTCCGTGCAGGATCCAGGTGCGCAGCGTCTCGGTGACTTGTTGGGAGAGTGTGTCCATGTCAGGTATACATGATGCCGTGGAAATTGGTTCAATAGGGATCGAATAAGGGAAAACGAGGGCGTATAAAGATCGTCATGTATACACAATGCGGTCCTGGATTAACTTTCACGCCGCATCCGACGCGGCTTCGGAGACCTCGCATCCCATGGCGGAACATCATGCACAAGCCCCCGGCCGGCTGGCCCTCGTGACCGGCGGCGGCCGCGGCATCGGCGAGGCCGTGTGCCGGCGCCTCGCGGCCAGCGGCCTGCGCGTCGTCGTGGCCGACATCGACGGCGACAACGCGCGCGCCGTGGCCGCCTCGCTCGGCGCGGGCCACCATGCGCGCCAGTTCGACGTGAGCGACGAGGCCGCGGTCGAGGCCGCCTTCGAGGACATCGAGGCCGGCATCGGCCCGGTCGGCGTGGTGGTCTGCGTGGCCGGGCTGCTGCTGATGCCCGGCGGCGAACGCTCGCCGATCAAGGACACCTCGCTCGAGGACTGGGAGCGCACCTTCGCCGTGAACGCGCGCGGCGTGTTCCTCTGCGGCCGTGCCTACCTGCGCCGGCGCGAAGCGCGGCCGGTGGCGCACGGGCGCATCGTCACCTTCGGCTCGGTGGCCGCGCAGCTCGGCGGCTACCGCTCGAGCGCCACCTACATCGGCGCCAAGGCCGCGGTGCTGGGCCTGACCAAGGCCATGGCGCGCGAGTCGGCGCACCTGGGCGTGACCGTCAACTCGGTCGCGCCGGGCCTGATCGACACCGAGATGCTGCGCGGCACCGTGCAGAGCAGCGGCGCGCTGACGGCCGCGGCCGCCAACATCCCGCTCGGGCGCATCGGCACGGTGGACGACGTGGCCGGCGCGGTCGACTACCTGGTGTCGGAGCAGGCGGCCTACATCACGGGCAACGTGATCGACGTCAACGGCGGCTACCGCATGCAGTAACGCCCGGCGCCGGCGACCGGGCGGCGCCTTTCACTCACCCATACCAACGGAGACACGTCATGAAAAAGAACTTTCTGGCCCTGGCATTCGGCGCCGCGCTGTGCGCGCTGGCGGCCAATGCCGCCGCGCAGGCCGAGCCCGGCCTGACCGACAAGACCATCAAGATCGGCATGTTCTCGCCGATGTCGGGTGCGTCGATGAACTACGGCTTCGACGTCATCAACGCCGCGAAGATGTACTACGACAAGATCAACAAGGAAGGCGGCGTGAACGGCCGCAAGATCGAGCTCGTGGTGGAGGACGACCGCTGCAACGCCAACGACCTGCTGGCCGCGGTCAAGAAGCTCACCGAGCAGGACCAGGTGTTCCTGCTCAACGGCGGCTCCTGCTCGGCCGCCGTGGTCGGCGCGCGCGAATACGTCGAGCGCGCGAAGATCCCGCTGGTGATGCTCAACGCCTCGGGCGACGGCGCGCTGTATCCGCCTTCCAAGTACATCTACGGCGCGTTCTCGATCTCGCAGCATGCGGTGGGCGGCTCGATGGTGCAGTTCGCGAGCGAGCACCTGAAGGCGAAGAAGATCGGCTACATCAACCACGACGACGCCTACGGCGGCTGGAACCTCGAGTCGGCCCAGGCGCAGGCCAAGGCGCTCGGCGGCGTCGACCTGCAGGTGCAGTCGGTCAACCCGAACATCACCGACGTCACGGCGCCGATGCTCAAGATCAAGGCCGCCAACCCCGACGTGCTGCTGCTGACCACCTACGCGCGGCCCGTGAGCCTGATCGTCAAGCGCGCCTTCGAGCTCGGCTTCAACAAGCCGATCGTGCTGGCCGTGAACTCCACCGCCGACCTCAAGCAGCTGGTGGAGAACGTCGGCAACAAGGAAGCCTTCAAGAACGTCTACATCCAGGAAGTGCTGGCCGACGTGCCCGGCGGTCCCAAGCTCAAGTGGGTCTACGACATGTACAAGGCCGCCTACCCCGAGCTGGCCGCCAAGCCCGGCTATCCGCAGACCTACATGCCCTACGGCATTCCCTCGGCCATGGCGGTGGTCAATGCGCTGAAGGCGGCCGGTCCCAGCCCCACGCGCGAGAAGGTGCTCACGGCGCTGTCGACCATGAAGTTCGACTCCGGCGTGATGGCCGGCCCGATCGAGTTCGGTCCCGACGACCGCGCGGCGCAGGAGGCGGCCATCTACATCAAGTTCGACGCAACCAACATGACGCTCGTGCCCGGCAGCTACAAGAGCGTGTGGAAGTACAAGCCCTGAGGACGGCTGCGATCTCATGAGCCTTTCCGACATCTGGCTGTTCGTGCAGCAGGGCGTGCTGTCCGGCATCGTCACCGGCAGCGTCTACGCGCTGCTCGCGGTGGCGATCGTCATGGTCTTCAAGACCACCGACGTGCCGAACTTCTCGCAGGGCGAAATCTTCATGGCCGGCGGCTACCTCGCGCTGTTCCCGCTGGTGGTGTGGGGCTGGCCCTACTGGGGCGCGGTGCTCGCGAGCCTCGCGGTCACCGCGCTCGTGGCCGCGCTGTTCCAGCGCGTGGTGATGCAGCGCGTGACCGCCTCGCGCGGCGTCGGCGTGCAGCTCGTGATCGCCACGCTGGGCTTCGCCTACCTGCTCAAGGGCCTGGTGCGCAAGACCGGGCTGGGCGACACGCCGCGCTCGCTGCCCTCGCTGGTGCCGCAGGACCCGATCACCATCGGCCAGGCCTCGCTCACGCTGCTCGACCTCGCGATCTTCGGCACCGCCGTGGTGGTGATGGTGCTGCTGTACCTGATGTTCACCCGCACCCGCACCGGCCAGGCCATGCGCGCGGTCGGCATGAACCCGCGCGGCGCGCAGATCGTGGGCGTGAAGCTGGGCACCATCCGCATGAAGATCTGGGCCCTGACCGGGCTGCTGTCGGCCATCGCGGCGCTGCTGATCACGCCCAAGATCCTGATCACGCCCGACATCGGCCACATCGCGATCCTGGCGTACGCGGCCGCCATCGTCGGCGGCTTCACCAGCCTGCCGGGCGCGGTGGTCGGCGGCTTCGTCATCGGCATCGTCGAGAACCTGGTGGGGCTGTTCATCTCGTCCAATGCCATCGTGGTCGCGCCCTTCGTCGCGATCATGGTGGTGCTGCTGGTGCGGCCGCAGGGCCTGTTCGGCGGCAAGCCGCAGGTGAAGAAGGTATGAGCATGCAGACCACTTCTCCCTGGTGGGACCGCGGCGTGCTGATCGCCATGGCGGCGGTGCTCGCGGTGCTGCCCTTCGCGGCCAGCGGCTACGTGCTCTACGTGGTCAACCTGCTGATGGTGTTCAGCGTGCTCGCGCTCGGCATGCACCTGGTGATCGGCGAGACCGGCCAGTTCGCGCTCTCGCACGCGGCCTTCTTCGGCATCGGCATCTACACGGCCGGGCTCATCAACAACCAGTGGCAGCCGCCGTTCGTGGTGTCGATCCTCGCGGGCGCGCTGCTCGCGGCCGCGCTGGGCTGGGTCATCGGCCTGCTGGCGCTGCGCATGCGCGACATCTACCTGGCGCTCGCCACCTTCGCCTTCGGCGAGGCGATGCAATGGGTGTTCCTCAACTGGGAACAGGTGACCAATGGTTCGAACGGCCTGCAGATGAAGCCGGCCGCGCTCGGCGGCCTGCGGCTGATGAACGACCTGCAGGCCTATCCCTTCGTGGTCGCGATCGCGGCGCTGATGCTGTGGCTCACGGTGGCGCTGTCGCGCTCGCGGCTGGGCTCGTCGTTCCGTGCGGTGCGCGAGAGCGACGTGGCGGCGATCGCGATGGGCGTGAACACGCGCGCGGTCAAGGTCACGGCCTTCGTGCTGTCGGCGGCCTTCGCGGGCGTGGCCGGTGGCATGTACACGCTGTTCACCTCCTTCATCCATCCCGAGAGCCTGGGCTTCCAGACCACGATCCTGATCCTCACCATGGTGGTGGTCGGCGGGCTGGGCTCGGTGCGCGGCGCGGTGGCGGGCGCCATCGTGTTCGGCCTGGCCTCGGAGCTGCTGCGCCAGGCACCGTCCTACCAGGAGATCATCTACGGCGGCATCCTGATGCTGTTCATGATGTTCCTGCCCAAGGGCATGGCCTCGCTGTTCGCGGCACGCAAGGCCACGCGCCGCGCGGCCCCGGCGGGAGGCGCGCGATGAGCACGACCAATGCCACCGCCTTCCTCGACGTGCGCGACATCAGCGTGGTGTTCGGCGGCCTCAAGGCGGTCAACGGCCTGTCGTTCCAGGTCGAGCAGGGCCGCATCCATGCGCTGATCGGGCCCAACGGCGCCGGCAAGTCGACCACCTTCAACTGCATCTCGCGCTTCTACACGCCCAGCAGCGGCAGCGTCGTCTTCGAGGGCCGCGAGCTCACGCGCGTGTCGCCCTTCCGCATGGCCTCGCTGGGCATCGCGCGCACCTTCCAGAACCTCGAGCTGTTCGCCGAACTCTCGGTGCTCGAGAACGTGCTGCTCGGCACCCATGCGCGCGGCACCGGCACGCTGGGCCGGCTGCTGCGCCGCCCCGACCGCGAGACCGAGGACTTCGCGCTGCACCTGCTCGAGCGCGTGGGCCTGGCCGACGAACGCCACCAGCCGGCGCGCGACCTCGACTTCGGCCGCCAGAAGCTGCTCGAGCTGGCGCGCGCGCTGGCCATCAAGCCGAAGCTGCTGCTGCTCGACGAGCCCGCGGCCGGCCTGCGCAACCGCGAGATCGAGAGCCTGGACCGGCTGCTCAAGGAGCTGGTGGCGCGCGACGGCATCACGGTGCTGCTGGTCGAGCACGTGATGCAGCTCGTGATGTCGATCTCGGACCGCATCACCGTCATGGCCTTCGGCGAGAAGATCGCCGAGGGCACGCCCGCGCAGATCGGCAGCGACGCGCGCGTGATCGAGGCCTATCTGGGCAAGGGAAGTGCAAATGGGGCCGCGCATGGCTGAATCGCTGTTGTCGTTGCGCGCCATCTCGGCCGCCTACGGCCGCATCCAGGCGCTGAGCCATGTCTCGGTCGACGTGCCCGAGGGCGAGATCGTCGCGCTGCTCGGCAGCAACGGCGCGGGCAAGACCACCACGCTCAACTGCATCTCGAACATCGTCGACTGCACCGAGGGCGAGGTGCGGCTGGCCGGCGAGCGCATCGACCGGCTGGGCTCCGACGCGCTGGTCAAGCGCGGCATCGTGCAGGTGCCCGAGGGCCGGCAGGTGTTCCGCGACATGAGCGTGCGCGAGAACCTCGACCTCGGCGCCTACCTGCGGCGTGACCGCGCGGGCATCCGCAACGACCTCGAGGCCGTGTATGCGATGTTCCCGCGCCTGAAGGAGCGCCAGGGCCAGATGGCGGCCACGCTGTCGGGCGGCGAGCAGCAGATGCTCGCGATCGGCCGCGCCGTGATGGCGCGCCCGCGCGTGATGCTGTTCGACGAGCCTTCGATGGGCCTGTCGCCGCTGCTGGTGGAGCAGATGTTCGAGATCATCGAACGGCTGCACCGCGAACAGAAGATCACCATCCTGCTGGTCGAGCAGAACGTGCAGCTCGCGCTCGCGGTGTCGAGCTACGGCTACATCCTCGAGAACGGCGAGATCTCGCTGCACGGCCCGGCCGCGCAGCTGGCCAACGACGAGGCCGTGCGCCGCGCCTACCTCGGCGTCTGAACGACGCCGCTTTCGCAAAGGAATTCCCATGCTTCTGAAGGACAAGCTCTCGCTCGTCACGGGCGCCGCGCGCGGCCTCGGCGAGGCCATCGCGCGCCGCATGGCGGCCGAAGGCGCGCACGTGCTGGTGGTCGACCGCGACCTCGAGCCCGCGCAACGGGTGGCGGCCTCGATCCGCGCCGCGGGTGGGCGCGCCGATGCCGACAGCGTCGACGTCAGCGACGCGGCAGCGGTCGACGCGCTCGCCGCGCGCATCGCCGCGGCGCACGGCGACATCGACGTGCTGGTGAACAACGCCGGCATCTCGGCGCGCTCGAAGTTCGACGAGCCCGGCGCGCGCGAGGCCTGGGACCGCGTGCTGTCGGTCAACCTGCAGGGCGTGTTCAACGTCACGCAGGCCTTCGTGCCCGCGCTCAAGCGCACGCACGGCAGCATCGTCAACCTGTCGTCGATCGTGGCCTTCGGCGCGGGCATCTCCTCGGCCGGCTACGTGGTGGCCAAGGGCGGCGTGCGTTCGCTCACGCAGGTGCTGGCGCGCGATCTCGCGCCCTGGGGCGTGCGCGTGAACGCGGTGGCGCCCGGGCTCATGGTGACCGACATGACGGCCGGCCAGCGCGAGACCGAGCACGGCACCGACTGGTACATGAGCCGCGTGCTCACCAAGCGCCACGGCGAGGCCGACGAGATCGCCGGGCCGGTGGTCTTCCTCGCCTCGGCGATGGCCAGCTACGTCAATGGGGTGGTGCTGCCGGTCGATGGGGGCTATCTGGCGGCATGACGCGAACGCGGACAGCCGTACGCAGAGGACGCGAAGGTTCCGCGAAGGTCGCAAAAGGGAAATTCAAGAAGATGTCTCTTGAATCTTTTTCGCGTTCTTTGCGGAACCTTCGCGTCCTCTGCGTCCGGCTGTTGGCTTCCTGAACTTATCAAGGAACAACGATGAACGACAGCAGTGAAGACAAGCCGCTGGTCCTGGTGACCGGCGGCGCCAGCGGCATGGGCCGCGCCATCGTCGAGCGCCTGGCGCGCGATGGCTGGCGCGTGGTGATGGCCGACTACAACGGCGCGCTGGCCGAGCGCGAGACCCAGGTGCTGCGCGCCGCCGGCCTCGATGTCGACTATCGCGCCATCGACCTGACCGACGAGGCCGCGGTGCGCGCGATGGTGCAGTCGCTGCCGCCGCTCGCCGCGCTGGTGAACAACGCCGGCATCTTCGACGAGCGCGCCTTCATGGACGTGAGCTCGGCCGACTTCCGCCGCATGTACGAGGTGAACCTGCTGGCGGTGGCCACGCTCACGCAGGAGGCCGCACGCAAGATGGCCGACGGCGCGCGCATCGTCAACATCGCCTCGCGCGCCTACCTGGGCGCGAAGAACCATCCGCACTACGTGGCCTCGAAGGCCGCGCTGGTGGGCTACACGCGCGCCAGCGCGATGGAGCTCGCGCCGCGCGGCATCCTGGTCAACGCGATCGCGCCGGGCCTGATCGACACGCCGCTGCTGCGCGCGCTCACGCCCGAGCGCCGCGCCGCGCAGCTCGCGCTGCAGCCCACGGGCGCGGCCGGCCGGCCCGAGGACATCGCGCAGGCCGTGGCCTTCTTCGCCTCGCCGGCCACCGGCTTCGTCACGGGCCAGGTGCTGTTCGTCGACGGCGGCAAGTCGCTCGGCGGCTCGGGGGCGTGATGGCGCAGCCCCAGGAGAAGACCGGCTACGACGTGGTCGTGATCGGCAGCGGCGCGGGCGGGCTCGCGGCCGCGCTCACGGCGAAGCTCGAGGGCCTCGACGTGCTGGTGATCGAGAAGACCGACCGCATCGGCGGCTCGACCGCGATCTCGGGCGGCGCGGTGTGGGTGCCGCTCAACGACCAGGCCGAGGCTGCGGGCCATCCCGATACGCGCGAGAAAGCGCTGACCTACCTGCGCAACACGGTGGGCGCGGCCGGCGACGAGGCGCTGCGCCATGCCTTCCTCGAGGCCGGGCCGCGCGCGCTGCGCTACCTGCGCGAGCGCACCGACGTGCAGCTCGCCGCGCGCACCTACTCGCCCGACTACCACCCCGACCGCGAGGGCGCCGCGATGGGCGGCCGCTCGCTCGATCCGATCGAGTTCGACGGCCGGCTGCTCGGCCCGCACTTCCGCACCCTGCGCGATCCGCTGCCCGAGTTCTGCGTGCTCGGCGGGATGATGGTCAACATGACCGACGTGAAGCATCTGCTCGCGGTCACGCGCTCGTTCGCGTCGTGGAAGCACGGCATGAAGCTGGTGCTGCGCTACTTCGCCGACCGCTTGAGCGGCCACCACCGCGGCACGCGGCTGCTGCTGGGCAATGCGCTCGCGGGGCGGCTGTTCCACGGGCTGCTGAAGGAGAAGATTCCGTTCTGGCTCGAGACGCCCGCGCTGGCGCTCGAGCAGGATGCGGGCGGTGCGGTGACCGGCGTGCGCGTGAAGCGCGACGGACGCGAGATCGTGCTGCAGGCACGGCGCGGCGTGGTGGTCGCGACCGGCGGCTTTCCGTGGAATGCGCAGATGCGCGCCGAGCACTATCCCGCGCCGACCGGGCCCTACTCGATGTCGCCGCAGGGCAATGTCGGCGAGGGCATCGCGATGGCGCGGCAGGCCGGCGGCGTGCTCGGCACCGGCCATTTGGGCCCGGCGCTGTGGGCACCGGTGTCGATGATGAAGCGCCCCGACGGCAGCATGCTGCGCTATCCGCACCTGGTGTGGGACCGCGCCAAGCCCGGGCTGATCGCGGTCGATGCGCGCGGCGAGCGCTTCGTCAACGAGTCGACCTCGTACCACGAGTTCGTGCGCGGCATGTACCAGGCCAACGAGGCCGGCACGAGCGTTCCGGCGCTGCTGGTGTGCGACAGCGACTTCATGGAGAAGTGGGGCCTGGGCCTCGCGCTGCCGGGCGGGCGCTCGCGCGAGCACCTGGTGCGCGCCGGCTACCTGTACCGCGCCGATACGCTCGAGGCGCTGGCACGCCAGGCCGATGTCGACCCCGACGGCCTCGCACGCACCGTGGCCGCCTTCAACCCACCGGCCACTCGCGGCGAGGACCCGGCCTTCGGCAAGGGCAGCACGGCCTACAACCGCTACCTCGGCGACCCCGAGCACCAGCCCAATGCCTGCGTGGCACCGGTCGCGAAGGCGCCGTTCTACGCGGTCAAGGTCTACCCCGGCGACATCGGCACGGCGCTGGGCGTGCGCGCCGATGGCCATGCGCGCGTGCTCGATGCGCGCGGCTCGCCGATCGCGGGCCTGTATGTGGCCGGCAACGACATGCATTCGGTGATGGGAGGCGAGTATCCTGCGCCCGGCATCACGCTGGGACCGGCCCTGACCTTCGGCTGGGCTGCCGGCATGCACCTGGCCCATGGCCACGACGAACACGCCTGACACCACACACTTCACACCCATCATGAAGATCTTCTATTCCCCCGCTTCCCCCTTCGTGCGCAAATGCATGGTCGTCGCGCACGAGCTCGGCATCGCCGAGCGCATCGAGCGCCTGCCGAGCGCGGCCGGCCCGGTGAAGCGCGACGCGACCATCCTGCCGACCAACCCGCTGGGCCAGGTGCCGACCTTCCTCACCGACGACGGCCAGGCCCTGTTCGACAGCCGCGTGATCTGCGAGTACCTCGACGACCAGCAGGGCGGCACGCTGTTCCCCGCCTCGGGCAAGGAGCGCTGGGCCCGTCTCACCGAACTCTCGCTGGCCGACGGCATGACCGCCGCGGCGCTGCTCGCGCGCTACGAGAGCGTGCTGCGTCCACAGGAATTCCGCTGGGCCGACTGGACCGACGGCCAGCTCGCCAAGGTGCGCACCGGGCTCGAATGGCTCGAGAAGGAAGCGGCCGGATTCGGCGAACG
Source organism: Variovorax paradoxus (assembly GCA_016806145.1). Lineage (NCBI taxonomy): Bacteria > Pseudomonadati > Pseudomonadota > Betaproteobacteria > Burkholderiales > Comamonadaceae > Variovorax > Variovorax paradoxus. The sequence goes on along the minus strand of CP063166.1, from coordinate 6,196,371 downwards.
TGTGGACATCGGGACCATCGCTTTCGGCTGTGCGCTCGGGTACATGGACTTCCGGTTTCCGGATGTGGATTGGCGTGCTCAGGCGCCTCGCAGTGCTGAGTGGTTCGAGGCGTTCAATCGGCGGGCTTCGATGCAGGCTACGTTGCCTACGGCTTGAGTTTTTTCGGGTGGGGGCGGGCTCACGCCGACGGGGTACTCCCCTCCGCGAATGTCCCCCGGCCTTCGGCCTCCTCCTTAATTTCGCTGCGGGGAGCACCCCATCGACGTGAGCCTGGACGCGACGGTCGTTGTGCGACCGGCACCACCGTTGCGTCTCCGTGCACAGGGCAGTGGGTGCTTTCCGCAGCGAAATAAAGGAGGAGCCGAAGGCGGGGGACATTCGCGGAGGGAAGTACCCGCTGTCCTGTGCACGCGCCCCGAACAAAAACGCCCAATCTGGCAAGACCGACGATTCCTTGGCTAAATGCGACCCTCCACAAGAAACCAAGGACCCCGGATGTCTTCTGAGCAAAAAAAGGTAGCCATCGTCACCGCAGGCGGCAGCGGCATGGGCGCCGCCGCGGCCCGCAAGCTCGCGCAGGACGGTTTCCGTGTCGCCATCCTCTCGTCCTCGGGCAAGGGCGAGGCCCTGGCGAAGGAACTGGGCGGCATCGGCGTGACCGGCTCCAACCAGTCGAACGACGACCTCAAGCAACTCGTCGACCGCGTCATCGCCGAGTGGGGCCGCATCGACGTGCTCGTCAACAGCGCCGGCCACGGCCCGCGCGCGCCCGTTCTGGAAATCACCGACGACGACTGGCACCGCGGCATGGACGTCTACCTGCTGAGCGCCGTGCGGCCCAGCCGCCTCGTCACGCCGCACATGGTCAAGCAGGGTGGCGGCGCCATCATCAACATCTCGACCTTCGCCGCCTTCGAGCCCGATCCCGTGTTTCCGACGTCGGGCGTGTTCCGTGCCGGCCTCGCCGCCTTCACCAAGCTCTTCGCCGATCAGTATGCGGAGCACAACGTGCGCATGAACAACGTGCTGCCCGGATTCATCGACAGCCTGCCCGAGAAGGAAGTGTTCCGCGAACGCATCCCCATGGGCCGCTACGGACGCAGCGACGAGATCGCCGCCACCATCGGCTTTCTCGCTTCCGACGGCGCGGGCTACATCACCGGCCAGAACCTGCGCGTCGACGGGGGCATCACGCGCTCCGTCTGAGGCCGTCATGGGCGCTGCCTACAATCGGCGCCCATGTGCCCGAGGACGTCCCGCCACCCCAACAAGCTTCGCGCGGACGTCCTTCTCTTCAGCCGGCACTTACGCCGGCGCGCCTCCTGCTATGTGCTCGCTCGCATCGCGCGCGACAGCCAGTCCCGGCAATCGGGCTGCTCGCGGCTGACTCCCCCTTGAGCCCGGCGCATTGAACGAAGCGCGGCGGCAGCGCCCGCCGCTTTCTCCCTTGCGCCGCCAGCCGGCGCGATGCCTTCCAACGTCCCGCGATGCCTTGCCGGCACGCGGGCTGCTTTCCGTTTTCTCCATGTCTTCCCGCTACAGCCGCCTGCGCACCGAGTGGTGCCCGAGCATTCCGCGCGAACTGATGGCCGGCGCCGTCGCCACCTTCGCGCTCATTCCCGAGGTCATCGCCTTTTCCTTCGTCGCCGGCGTCGATCCAGCGGTGGGTCTGTTCGCCTCCTTCGTCATCGGCATCGTCATCGCCTTCACTGGCGGACGCCCCGCCATGGTTTCGGCCGCGGCCGGGTCGGTGGCGCTGGTGGCCGCGCCGCTGGTGCATGCGCACGGCCTGGCCTATCTGCTCGCGGCCGGCCTGCTCGCGGGCGCGATGCAGATCGTCTTCGGGCTGCTGCGCCTGGGCGTGCTGATGCGCTTCGTGTCGTCGTCGGTGCGCACCGGCTTCGTCAACGCCCTCGCGATCCTGATCTTCGCGGCGCAGATGCCGCACTTCATCGGCGCCAATGCCGCCACCTGGGCGATGGTCGGCCTCGGGCTCGCGGTCATCTACCTGCTGCCGCGCCTCACCACCGCGGTGCCGTCGCCGCTGGTGTGCATCGTGGTGGTCACGCTCGCGGGCCAGTGGCTGGGCCTGCCGCTCAAGACCGTGGCCGACCTCGGCCAACTGCCCGATGCCTTGCCCGCGTTCGCGCTGCCCGCCGTGCCGCTGAACCTCGAGACCTTGCGCATCATCGCCTTGCCCGCCTTCGCCATCGCGATGGTCGGCCTGCTCGAATCGATGATGACCGCGAGCGTGGTCGACGAGCTCACCGACACCCCGAGCTCGAAGAACCGCGAGTGTGGCGGCCTCGGCCTCGCGAACGTGGCCGCCAGCTGCTTCGGCGGCATCGCGGGCTGCGGAATGATCGGCCAGACCGTGAGCAACGTGCGCTACGGCGGCCGCGGCCGGCTCTCGACCCTGTTCGCCGGGGCCTTCCTGCTGATCCTCATGGTGCTGCTCAAGCCCTGGGTGTCGCAGGTGCCGGTGGCGGCGCTGGTCGCGATCATGGTGATGGTCTCGGCCTCGACCTTCGACTGGGGTTCGCTGCGCACGCTGGTGCGCCATCCGCGCCTGTCGAGCGTCGTGATGCTCGCCACCGTGGCCGTCACCATCGCCACCGACAACCTGGCCGCGGGCGTGGGCATCGGCGTGCTGCTCAGCGGCGTCTTCTTCACCTTCAAGGTGGCGCGGCTGCTGCGGGTGCAGGCGCGGCAGGACGAAGAGGGCGGCTGGCGCTTCGCCGTGAGCGGGCAGGTCTTCTTCGCCTCGGCCGACATGCTGGTCGATGCCTTCGACGTGCGCGAGATCGACGGCGCGCCGGTGCGCATCGACGTCTCGCAGGCCCACTTCTGGGACGTGACCGCCGTGGCGGCGCTGCGCAAGGTGGTCGAGCGGCTGCGCAAGCACGGCAGCGCGGTCGACGTGAGCGGCATGAACCAGGCCAGCCGAGACCTCGTGCTGCGCCTCGACGCGGCGCCCGAGTGAAGCGGCTCAGGCCTCGGTGGCCGCCTCGGCGCGCACCTGGCTGCGAAAGCGCCCCGGGCTCTCGCCCACCTCGCGCCGGAAGGCCGCGCTGAAGGCCGTCTCCGACTGGTAGCCCACGCGCTCGGCGATGCGCGCGATGCCCTCGTCGCCGTGCCGCAGCGCATGGCGCGCCACCGTCATGCGCCAGCCGCCGAGATAGTCGAGCGGCGTCGAGCCCGTCAGCACCTTGAAGCGCAGCGCGAAGGCCGTGCGCGACATGCTGGCCGTGTGCGCCAGCCGCTCCACGGTCCAGGGCTGTGCGATGTCGGCATGCATGCGCGACAGCGCGGTGCCGATGCGCGCATCGGTCATCGCGCCGAGCCAGCCCTCGGGTTGCGGCGCGTTCGCGAGGTGCACGCGCAGCGCCTGCACCAGCACCAGCGCCGCGAGGTTGGTGCGCGCCAGCGTCGAGCCCGGGCGCAGCTCGGCCGTTTCCCAGCCCATCAGGTCGAGCAGCCCCTCGAGCGGCCGCGCGCCCGGATCGCTCGCGCGCAGGTGGATCAGCGGCGGCAGGTGGCGCAGCAGCAGTTCGCCGGCCTCGCCCGAGAGCGCGAAGCGTCCGCTCGCGAGCACCACGCGCGTCGCGTCGCTCGCGTCCAGGCCGTCGTGGCGCAGCACCCCGTCGGGGCCGCGCTGCTCGCGGCTCAGGCGCGTGCCGTCCTGCAGCGGCCCGGGCGGATCGCTCGCGGCCGAGAAGGGCAGACCGTTGGTCAGCAGGAAGAAGTCGCCGGCCTCCAGCATCACCGGCGCGGCCGCGCCGTCGACCTGGATGCGGAAGCGCCCCTCGAGCACGCAGCCCAGCTTGATGTGCGAGGCGTAGTGCCCGTAGCGGAAGGCCCAGCGGCCGCGCGCCTCGAAGCGCGACGAGAGCGTGCTGCTCACCGTGAGCATGGCGAGCACATCGGACAAGGGATCCATGATTCTGTACGAATGAATAGGAAATGCGTGCTGATGATTATTCAATCATTCAGCCCGACGCGCGACCATCGGGGCATGTCCTCCTCGAACGCTCCAGTTTTCCGTCACGCCGTCGTGCTGGGCCTGCTCACCACCATCGGCCCCTTCGCCATCGACATGTACCTGCCCGCGCTGCCCGCCATCGGACGCGCGCTGGGCGCCGATCCGCATGCGATGCAGGCCAGCCTGATGGCCTTCTTCATCGCGGTCGGCGCCGGCCAGCTCGTCGCGGGCCCGCTGTCGGACATGTTCGGCCGCCGCCGGCCGATGGTCGCGGGCCTCGTGCTGTTCATGCTCGCCAGCATCGGCTGCGCCTTCGCGCCCAGCGTGGGCGTGCTGGTCGCGTTGCGCTTCGTGCAGGGGCTCGGCGCCTGCGCCTGCATGGTCACGCCGCGCGCCGTGGTGCGCGACCTGTACACCGGACCCGAGGCCGCGCGGATGATGTCGCTGCTTCTCATGGTCTACAGCGTGTCGCCGATCCTCGCGCCGCTGGCCGGCAGCCTCGTCGCCGAGAGCCTGGGCTGGCGCGCCGTGTTCGTCGCCGTCGCCGCCGTCGGGCTCGCGGGCCTCGCGATGCTGCTGGCCCTGCTGCCCGAGACCCGGCCCGCGGCCGCGCGGCTGTCGAGCAACTTCCGCAGCGCCATGGCCGGCTACGGCGTGCTGCTGCGCGACCGCCATTTCATGGCGCTGGCCTTCATGGCCTCGTTCACCGTCTCGAGCTTCTTCGTCTACGTGGCCAACTCGCCCTTCGTGATGAGCACGCACTTCGGCGTCTCGCCGCGCATGTACGCGGTGCTGTTCGCGCTCAATGCGGTGTCGCTGCTCGCGCTGTCGCAGGCCAATGGCCGGCTGGTCGCGCGCTTCGGCATCCGGCGCGTGCTGCGCACCGCGGTGATCGCGCAGGCCGCCACCGTCGGGCTGCTGCTGGTGCTCACGCTCGCGGGCATGGACCGGCTCTCCGTGCTGGTGGCGCTGCTGATGATCGGCTTCGGCCTCAACGGCCTGATCGTGCCCGCGGCCTTCGTGCTCGCGATGGAAGGACATGCCGCGCTCGCGGGCACGGCCTCGGCGCTGATCGGCACGATGAACTTCGCGGGTGGCGCGGTGATGGTGGCGCTGGTCGCGCCGTTTGCAGACGGCACGCCGCTGCCGATGGTGGCGGGCATCGCGGCGTGCGCCGCGGTGGTGCTGGCGCTGGCCTTGCGCACCCTGCGGCCGGTGCAGCGCGTGCCTGGTGTCATGCAGGGGTTCTAAGTGATTGCCCCGTGAGCAAGGCGCTGCCTTGGGCCTAGCCTTTGTGCGTTCCGTCGGAGATTCGATGGATTGCAAAGGCTTTGATGGACATTCCCGCCCCGGTGCTCGACAGCATGCAGCGAACCCTCCAGTCCTACGAGGCGTCCGCGCGCGACTACGACGCGATCGTGGCGGACCATCCGCCGCCCGAGATCGAGGACGCGCTGCGCCGCATGGTGGCGTGCATGCCCGCGGGCGGCAGCGTGCTCGAGGTCGGCTCGGGCACGGGGCGCGACGCCGACTTCGTCGAATCGCTGGGCATGAGCGTCAGGCGCACCGATGCGACGCAGGCCTTTCTCGACCTGCAGGCCGAGCGCGGCAAGCAGGGCGCGCTGCTCAATGTCGTCACCGACCCGCTGGGCGGGCCCTTCGACGCCATCCTCGCGATGGCCGTGCTGATCCATGTCGATCGCGCGCAGATCGCGCCGGTGCTGCGCAAGGTGTTCGACGCGCTCGCGCCCGGTGGCGTCTTCCTCGCGGGCATGCGCATCGGCGAGGGCGAGACCAACGGCGACTACCAGACCGTGTACTGGGACCGGGACCGGTTCGCCGCGCAGCTCGCGGCGGCCGGGCTGCGACTGGTTTGGGAGCGGCAGTGGATCGGCCGCGAGGACGTGCGCTGGGCCAGCTTCCTGGCCTGCCGTCCGCCCAGATGAACGCCGCCTACACGCCCAGGTAGCGCGTCCACAGCGAGCGGTCGGCATCGAGCGCGGCCGAGTCGCCCTGCCACACCACGCGCCCGCGCTCGAGGATCACGTGCCGGTCGGCCAGCGGCAGCAGGCGCTGCACGTACTTGTCGACCACCAGGATCGCCTCGCCCTCGGACTTGAGCGTGGCGATGCAGTGCCAGATCTCCTCGCGGATCACGGGCGCCAGGCCTTCGGTGGCCTCGTCGAGGATCAACAGGCGCGGATGCGTGGACAGCGCGCGCGCGATCGCCAGCATCTGCTGTTCGCCGCCCGAGAGCTGGTTGCCCGCGTTGGCCTTGCGCTCCGCGAGGCGCGGAAACAGGCCGTAGAGCGCCTCGACGGTCCAGCGCGGCGCGCTGCCGGGGCGCGGGCGCGCGAAGGCGCGCAGGTGCTCGTCGACGCTGAGATTGGGGAACACGTGCCGGCCCTCGGGCACGATAGCCACGCCGCGGCGCGCGATGGCGTCGGGCTTGTGACCACCGATGGCCGCGCCGCCGAAGCGCAGCTCGCCGCGCATCGGCGCGAGCATGCCGGTGATGACCTTGAGCAGGGTGCTCTTGCCCATGCCGTTGCGGCCCAGCAGCGCGAGCACCTCGCCCGCGCCGATGCGCAGGTCGATGCCGAACAGCACCTGGCTGGCGCCGTAGCCCGCTTCAATGGCGCTGGCTTCCAGCAATGTCGTCGAACTCATTGAAGTACCTTCGTGCTTCGCACTGCGGTGCGAGCTTGCTTGGGGCGGCCCGGCGCGGCGCTCATGCGTGACCTTCCGCTTCGGTGCCCAGGTAGACCGCCTGCACGTCGGGATGCCCGCGCACCTCGTCGGCCGTGCCGCTCATCAGCACGCGGCCCTGCACCAGCACCGTGAGCCGGCTGGCGAGGCGGAACACGGCGTCCATGTCGTGCTCGATCAGCAGGATCGCCATCGAGGCGCGCAGCGACTCGATCAGGTCCACCATGCGCGCCGATTCGTCGGGGCCCATGCCGGCCATCGGCTCGTCGAGCAGCAGCAGCTTGGGTTCGGCCGCGAGCGCCAGCGCCACGTCGAGCGCGCGCTGCGCGCCGTGCGGCAGCGTGCCGGCGATGCGGTCGCGTTCGCGCGCCAGGCCCACGCGCTCGGCCAGCGCGGCGGCGCGGTCGGCCAGGTCCTTCTCGCGCGAACGCGGCGCGAGGAAGCGCAGGCTGCTGCCCGCATGCGCCTGCGCGGCCAGCATCAGGTTGTCGTGCACCGTGTCCTTCGCGAACACCCGCGTGACCTGGAAGCAGCGCGACATGCCCGCGGCCACGCGCTGGTGGTCCTTGAAGCCGGTGATGTCCTTCTCGTCGAGCAGGATGCGGCCCGCATCGGCCTTGAGCAGGCCGGTGATGAGGTTCACCAGCGTGGTCTTGCCCGCGCCGTTGGGGCCGATCAGCGCATGCACTTCGCCGCGCTCCACCGTGAGGCTCACATGGTCGGTCGCCAGCAGGCCGCCGAAGCGCTTGACCAGTCCTTCGATCCTGAACAGGCTCATGGCGTGGCCTTCGCGAGCGGTGCGCGGCGGCGCGACAGCGCGGCCAGTCCCTTGGGCGCCCACAGGGCGACGGCGATCAGCAGCAGGCCCAGCGGCATGTGCCAGTGTTCGGTGTGCTGCTTGAGCGCTTCCTCGAGCAGCAGCCACACGGCGGCGCCGACCGGTCCGCCCCAGCTGCGGCCGAGGCCGCCGATCACCACCATCACCAGCAGCGTGGCCGACTGCGTCCAGTGCATGGTGGCCGGGCTCACGAAGCCGTTGCCGCCCGCGAGCAGCGCGCCCGCCAGCCCGGCGATGGCGCCCGCGATGGCGAAGGCCGCGAGCTGCAGCCGGAACACCGGGTAGCCGAGCGCGCGCATGCGCGTCTCGTTGTCGCGGATGCCCATCAGCGCATGGCCGAAGCGCGACTGCGTGGCGCGCTGCAGCCACCACAGCGCGAGCGCCACCAGTGCCAGCACCACCCAGTAGAAGTTGCTCTCGTTGCCGAGGTCGAGGCCCGGCAGCAGGGTGGGGCGGCTCATCAGCGTGTAGCCGTCGTCGCCGCCGTACTTGCGCAGCGAGACCGCGACGAAATACAGCATCTGCGCGAAGGCCAGCGTGGTCATGATGAAGTAGACGCCGCGCGTGCGCAGCGCCACCGTGCCGATCAGCGCGGCGGCCAGGCCGGCCGCCACCACGGCCGCGGGCCACAGCACCCAGGCCGAGGTCGTGCCGGCGTCGCTGAGCGCCACCACCGTGTAGGCACCCACGCCGATGAAGCCCGCATGGCCGAGCGCGACCATGCCGCCGAAGCCGAGGATGAAGTTGAGGCTGGCCGCGGCCAGCGCGACGATCAGCACGCGGCGCACGAAGCCGATGTAGAACTCGAAGCCGAACAGCGGTGCGATCAGGGGAAAGGCCGCGAGCAGCAGCAGGAGCAGCCCGAGGCCGATGTGACGGGTTTTCATGCGCGTGCCGAGAAGAGGCCCGATGGCCTGAAGAGAAGGACCGCCACCATCAGCGCGTACATCGCGACTTCGGCCACCAGCGGACCGAGGTCGGCCGCGGTGGCCGGCGGCAGCGTGGCGCGCAGCAGCATGGGCACGAAGGCGCGGCCGATGGTGTCGACGATGCCCACCAGCAGCGCGGCCACGAAGGCGCCGCGCACCGAGCCGATGCCGCCGATCACCAGCACCACCAGCGCCGGGATCAGGATCTGTTCGCCCATGCCGACCTGCACCGCGACGATCGGGCCCATCAGCGCGCCGGCCAGCGCGGCGAGTGCCGCGCCGAGCAGGAACACGCCGTTGAAGATGCGGCCCACGCGCACGCCCATCAGTTCGGCCATCGGCCGGTCGGAAGCGCCCGCGCGCACCCGCATGCCGATGCGCGTGTGGTTCACCAGCAGGTAGAGCGCCAGCGCGACCAGCATGCCGCCGACCAGGATCACCAGCCGGTACGAGGGATAGGGCAGGCCGTCCATCAGCTCGACCGGGCCCGAGAGCGCGGCGGGCGTCGGCGCCATCACCGGCGACGGGCCCCAGATCATCTTGACCAGGTCGTCGGCCACCAGGATCACGCCGAAGGTCGCGAGCACCTGCGCGAGGTGGTCGCGCGTGTAGAGGCGGCGCATCAGCAGCACCTCGAGCAGCAGCGCCACCACCACGGTGACCGCCACCGCGATAAGGATCGCCGCGGCGAACGAGCCGGTGCGCGTGTGCGCCTCGGCCGCGACATAGGCGCCGGCCATGAACAGCGAACCGTGCGCGAGGTTCAGCACGTCCATGATGCCGAACACCAGCGTGAGGCCCGCGGCCAGCAGGAACAGCATCAGGCCGTAGCCGAGGCCGTTGAGCAGCTGCTCGAGAACGAGGATGGGGGTCATTGGATGAGAGTGGAATGCGGGCAGCCATACGCGAAGGGCGCGAAGGTTTCGCGAAGGACGCAAAAGAAAACCTCGAAAGTTTTCCGCTGTCTCTTTCGCGTCCTTCGCGGATTCTTCGCGTCCTCTGCGTCCGGAAGTTCGGGAATCCGAATGGCGCGGGCGCCGCTTACTTCATCGGGCACTTGTCGGCGTAGCTGTCGCCGTAGTTCGTCAGCACCGTGTTGATCAGCTTGTTCGTGACCTTGCCCTGCGCGTCCTTGCCGATCACGCGCAGGTAGAAGTTCTCGATGGGGTAGTGGTTGTTGGCGTACTTGAAGGTGCCGCGCGTCGAGGCGTAGTTGGCCTTCTTGAGCGCCGCGATCACGGCCTCGCGGTTCTGTGCGTTGCCGCCGGCCTGCTTCACGGCGGCGTCCATCGCGAGGATGGCGTCGTAGGCCTGCGCGGCGTAGACCGACGGGTAGCGGCCGTTGTACTCCTTGCGGAACGCGGCCACGAAGGCCTTGTTGGCGGCGTTGTCGAGGTCGTGTGCCCAGTGCGAGGTGTTGAACAGGCCCAGCATCGGCTCGCCCACGGCGCCGATCACGTCCTCGTCGGCCGAGAAGCCGCTGGTGACCAGCGTGATGTCCTTCGACAGGCCCGCGCCCACGAACTGCTTGATGAAGTTGATGCCCATCGCGCCGGGCAGGAAGAAGTAGATCGAGTCGGGCTTGGAGGCGCGCAGCTGCGCGAGTTCGGCCGCGTAGTCGATCTGGCCGAGCTTGGTGTAGAGCTCGTCGGCCACCTGGCCCTTGAACTGGCGCTTGAAGCCGCCGAGCGCGTCCTTGCCCGCGGGATAGTTGGGCGCGATCAGCACGATCTTCTTGAAGGCGCGGTCCTGCGCGAACTTGCCGGCGGCCTCGTGGAACTGGTCGTTCTGGTAGGCGGTGCCGAAGAAGTAGGCATTGCACTGCGCGCCCGCGAACTGGCTCGGGCCGGCGTTGGCCGAGAGGTAGGGAACCTTGGCGTTGAACAGCGTCGGGCCGACGGCCAGCGCCACGTTGGAGCCGATCGGGCCGCTGAAGATGTCGATCTTGTCGCGCTGGATCATGCGGTCGACCAGCTGCTTGGCCTGGTCGGGGCTGCCGGCCATGTCGGCCTGCACGAACTCCACCTCCTGCCCGCCGAGCTTGCCGCCCAGCTGCTTGATGCCGAGCGCGAAGCCGTCGCGCGCCTCGGCGCCCAGCGCCGCGAACGGGCCCGAGATGTCGAGCGCCAGGCCGACCTTGACCGGCGCCGCCAGGGCCGAGGCCGCGGCGCCGCACAGCAGCAGCGAAAGCAGGGTGCGCGGCAGCGCGGACGATTTCGGGGACGGTTGGCTCATCGGATTCTCCGGCAGGGATGGGGGTGAAACGGCATCGAACCGTTGATAGCTAAATACTTTAGCCATAAACAATTCGGTGTCAACGGTGCTAGCACGAATGGTGCCAGTGGCCGGCACGTGCGCGGCCCCGATGTCCCCAAAAAAAGAAGCGGCATCGACCCGGGCCGATGCCGCCTGCGATGCCCTCGAAGAGGGCGCGGCGCCCGCGTGGTGCGCCGCTTCTTTCGCGCCGATCAGCCGAAGGGGCTGGCGGTCGCGAACCACAGGCCGATGCCGGTGGCGATGATGAAGGCCCCGTCGGTCACGCCCGCGACCAGGAAGAACTTGGTCTGCAGCGTGTCGACCATCTCGGGCTGGCGCGTCGTGCCTTCGAGGAACTTCTGCCCCACCAGCGCGATGCCGATGCACGAGCCCAGTGCCGCGATGCCGATCAGCAGGGCGACCGCGAGGGGGAGGATGTTGAAGCCGTTCATGGTGCTTTCTCCAGTGGTTGATGCCTGGACGTACTGTCCCGCATCGACTGCACCGGGTCCATGACCTCGCGGGTCATGCGCGCGCGGCGGCGGCTCAGGTGCGCGCGGCGCGCGAGGGCCACAGCACCGAGGCGATCGCCACCATCATCAGCGCCACCGCCACCCAGTCCTGCCAGTGCACCGCCTCGCCGAGCCACACCGCGCCGCTGAACACGCCGAGCACCGGGATGAACATCACGCTGAGCGTGGAGGCCACGGGCGGCAGCCCGCGCGCGAGATAGAACCACGCCGCGTGCGCGAAGCCGAAGATCAGCACCGCGTTGTAGAGGATCGCGCCCCAGGTCACGCTGCCGGGCCAGCGCCACTGGTCGCGCTCGAACAGCGCCGACAGCACCGTCATCACCACCGCGGTGAGCGCCGTCATCCAGAACGAGAGCGTGAGCGTCGGCAGCCCGATGCGCGTGTGGCGCAGCAGCTGCGTGCCCAGCGCCCAGGTGGCGGCCGCCACCAGTGCGAGCGCGACATAGCCGGGCCGCCCCGCGAGGTCGGTGAGCTCGTGCCACAGCAGCAGGCCCACGCCGATCGCGCAGGCGCCCACGCCGGTCCAGGCGCGGCGCGAGAGCGCGGCCGAGAACAGCAGCGCGCCGATCACCGCCGAGAACACCGGCATGGTGTAGCCGAGGATGGCCGCGCGCCCGCCCGACAGCGCCTTCACCGCGAGGATGATGCAGGCGTGCCAGACGAACATGTTGGTGGCGCCCAGCCACAGCAGCTCGGGCCAGGCCGCGCGCGGCACGCGGAACGGCACCTTCATCCACGCCAGCGCCAGGCCCAGCACCGGCAGCCCGAGCCAGATCGAGATCGCGCGAAAGGCCAGCGGCGGATAGTCCGCCACGCCGAGCTTCATCACCGGCCAGTTGAGGCCCCAGGCAAGGGTCAGCAGGACGAGGATGACGAACTGGCGCGGGGTGAAGGAAGGCATGGGGCGCGATTGTGGCGCGGACCGTGGTTTCGTGCCTGGGGCCGAGGAAGATGCAGTGGGCCTCCTCTGCAAAGAAATGACCTCGACACCTAGAATGGCCCGATGGAAGCGCAAGCCTTGCTGATAGCTTTGCACGACGAGTCGGCCGGATACGAAATCTCGCCGGAGCGGGTGCCGCTGTCCGTGTTGCGCGGCTTTGCCAGGGACGTCGACGAGTTCCTGCGCGGCGATGGCAACGATGTCGACACCAGCGCGCTGGATGTCTCCATCGAGAAAGGTTCGCTCGCCATTCGCACGGCACCGACGGCCAACCCGGTGCTGATGAACGACCTGCGAAGACTCGCGGGCAGCCAGCAGATGGAAGGCATCGCGGCGAAGCGCCGCGCCGTGGTCGAGCGCTGGCAGAAGAGTGCGCGCGGCGGTCGTCGCTGGCGCGTGAGCATCGCGGCGGATTTCCTGTCCGCCGCCATCGTGATCGACAGCGAATCGGACTTCAGGGCCGACGATGCGGACCAATGGGTGCGCGTCGAGCGCTATGTGCGCGGCGAGATCGAGGACATGGGCGGGCACACCAAACCCAATGCCCACATTCGCCTGCCGGACGGCAAGACCTTGCTGGTCGATGCGGCCCGCGAGATGCTGCGGGACGAGAAGGTCAACCGCCTCTACAAGCCCGCCATGATCCGGATCGTCGCCGAATACAACGTCATGACGCGCGAGTACCGGAACGCGAGGCTGCTCGAATTCGTCGAGCACGAAAGCCGGCTCGACGAGAAGGAACTCGATCGCCTGACCCAGCGCGGGGCGAAGGCCTGGCGCGATGTGCCCGATGCCGGTGCGTGGGTCGACGAGCTGCGGGGAAGCAAGGCGTGAGCGCCATCCTGCTCGACACGAGCTACCTGATCTCGCTCGCCGACCCGGCACGCGCGCATCACCCGGCGGCGGTCGGCTATCTGCGCGAAGCGCTCAAACGCGGCGTGCCGCTGTACCTCTCGGCCATCGCCGCATCGGAGTTCCAGGTCAAGCAGGCCGTGACCGATCTCCCGCTGCGCAACTTCGAGGTGCTCCCGTTCAACATCGACCACGCGATGACCGCGGGCCTGCTGATGCGCGGGTTGGCGCGGGACCCGGTCGACGATCGAAGCGCCGTCAAGGACGACATCAAGCTGATCGCCCAGGCCATCTGCGAATCGCTGACGCACATCCTCACCGAGGATGCGCATACGCTGGTGAAGTACCTGCGCAGGCTGAACGCGGCGGGCACCTGTGCCGTGCAGCCGATCCTGCTGGCCGATGGCTTCGATTCGGCCTGGTTCGACAACGGGCAACGTGGCCTGCTGAGCGAATAGGCGATGAAGTGGCGAAGGGGCTCCCGGAGCCCTTCGTATCAGCCCGGCAGCAGCCGCTTCAGGTAATGCCCCGTGTGGCTCGCCTCGTTCGCCGCCAGGTCCTCCGGCGTGCCCGCGCCCACCACCGTGCCGCCGCCGGCGCCGCCCTCGGGGCCCATGTCGATCAGCCAGTCGGCGGTCTTGATGACGTCGAGGTTGTGCTCGATCACGACGATGGTGTTGCCCGCGTCGCGCAGCTGGTGCAGCACCTTGAGCAGCAGCTCGATGTCGGCGAAGTGCAGGCCGGTGGTCGGCTCGTCGAGGATGTAGAGCGTGCGCCCGGTGTCGCGCTTGCTGAGCTCGAGCGCGAGCTTCACGCGCTGCGCCTCGCCGCCCGACAGCGTGGTGGCCGACTGGCCGAGCTTGATGTAGCTCAGGCCCACGTCGAGCAGGGTGCGCAGCTTGCGCTCGATGGTCGGCACGGCCTTGAGGAACTCGTGCGCGACCTCGACCGTCATGTCGAGGATCTGCGCGATGTTGCGGCCCTTGTACTGGACCTCGAGCGTCTCGCGGTTGTAGCGCTGGCCGTGGCAGACCTCGCAGGGCACGTAGACGTCGGGCAGGAAGTGCATCTCGACCTTCACCACGCCGTCGCCCTGGCAGGCCTCGCAGCGCCCGCCCGCCACGTTGAAGCTGAAGCGGCCCGGCCCGTAGCCGCGCTCGCGCGCGGTGTTGGTCTCGGCCATCAGTTCGCGGATCGGCGTGAACAGGCCCGTGTAGGTGGCCGGGTTGCTGCGCGGCGTGCGGCCGATCGGGCTCTGGTCGACGTTGATGACCTTGTCGAAGTACTCGATGCCTTCGACCGCCTCGTGCGGCGCGGGCTCCTCGTGGGCGCGGTAGAGGGTGCGTGCGACGGCGCTGTAGAGCGTGTCGTTGACCAGCGTGGACTTGCCCGAGCCCGAGACGCCGGTGACGCAGGTCAGCAGGCCGACCGGGAAGGCCACGCTCACGTTCTTGAGGTTGTTGCCGCTGGCGCCGACCACGCGGATCTCCTGCAGCGCGGTCTGCGAGGCGAGGTGCGCGGCCTCGCGCGCGGCGCGGCGCTCGGCCGCGGGGCTCTGCGGAAAGCGCGAGGCCTTGCGCGGCTCGGCGGGCACGTCCTTCTTCACCACCGGCAGCCAGGGCGTGCGGCGCTTCGGCACCTCGATCTTCTTCGCGCCCGACAGGTACTGGCCGGTCAGCGACTCGGGGTTGGCCGCCACCTGCGCGAAGCTGCCCTGCGCCATCACGCGGCCGCCGTGCACGCCGGCGCCCGGGCCCATGTCGATCACGTGGTCGGCGGCGTGGATCATGTCCTCGTCGTGCTCGACCACGATCACGCTGTTGCCGATGTCGCGCAGATGCTTGAGGGTGCCGATCAGGCGGTCGTTGTCGCGCTGGTGCAGGCCGATGCTGGGCTCGTCGAGCACGTACATCACGCCGGTCAGGCCCGAGCCGATCTGCGAGGCGAGGCGGATGCGCTGCGCCTCGCCGCCCGACAGCGTTTCGGCGCTGCGGTCCAGGCTCAGGTAGTTGAGGCCCACGTCGTTGAGGAACTTGAGGCGCAGGCCGATCTCGCGCACCACCTTGTCGGCGATCTCGGCCTTGGCGCCGCGCAGCTGCAGGCGCTGGAACCACGAGAGGCTGTCGCGCAGGGTCAGGCGGCTCAATTCGAAGATCGCCATGCGCGGCGGCTCGCCGCCATCGGCCGGGCGTGCCGACTCGTCGACCAGGAACACGTTGCGCGCCTCGCGCCGCAGCCGCGAGCCGCCGCACTCGGGGCAGGGCTGGAAGCTGCGGTAGCGCGCGAGGTCCTCGCGCACCATCACCGAGTCGGTCTCGCGGTAGCGCCGCGCCATGTTCGGGATGATTCCCTCGAAGGGATGCTTCTTCGTGAGCTTCTTGCCCGCGAAGTTGCCCGACTCCATGGTGTAGTTGAACTTGATCTCCTCGCCAGCGGAGCCGTGCAGCAGCACCTGCTGCACCGAGGCCGGCAGCGATTCGAAGGGCGCGTCGACGTCGAACTTGTAGTGCTTCGCGACGCTCTCGATCATGCTGAAGTAGTAGCCGTTGCGGCGGTCCCAGCCCTTGATCGCGCCGCTGGCCAGCGACAGCGTGGGGAAGGCCACCACGCGCGCCGCGTCGAACACCTCGCTGTGGCCCAGGCCGTCGCAGCTCGGGCAGGCACCCACGGGCGAGTTGAACGAGAACAGCCGCGGCTCGAGCTCGGCCAGCGAGTAGTGGCAGATCGGGCAGGAGAACTTGGCGTTGAACAGGTGCTCGCGGTCGGGCTGGCCCTCGCCGCCGAGCTCGAGCACCAGCGCGCGGCCCTCGGCCAGGCGCAGCGCGGCCTCGAAGCTCTCGGCCAGGCGCTGCTGCATGTCGGGGCGCGCGCGCAGCCGGTCGATCACCACGTCGATGTCGTGCTTCTCGGTCTTCTTGAGCTTGGGCAGGTCGTTGTATTCGTAGGTCTGGCCGTCGACGCGGAAGCGGATGTAGCCCGCGGCCTGCATCTCGGCGAACAGCTCGACGAACTCGCCCTTCTTCTCGCGCGCCACCGGCGCGAGGATCATCAGCCGCGGCTCCTCGCCCAGGCCCAGCGTCGCGTCGACCATCTGCGAGACGGTCTGCGCCTGCAGCGGCAGGTGGTGGTCGGGGCAGAAGGGCGTGCCGGCGCGCGCGTAGAGCAGGCGCAGGTAGTCGTGGATCTCGGTCACCGTGCCCACGGTGGAGCGCGGGTTGTGGCTGGTGGCCTTCTGCTCGATGCTGATCGCGGGCGACAGGCCCTCGATCACGTCGACGTCGGGCTTGTCCATCAGCTGCAGGAACTGCCGCGCATAGGCCGACAGGCTCTCGACGTAGCGCCGCTGGCCCTCGGCATACAGCGTGTCGAAGGCCAGGCTCGACTTGCCCGAGCCCGACAGGCCGGTGATCACCACCAGCTTGTTGCGCGGGATGTCGAGGTCGACGTTCTTGAGGTTGTGGGTGCGCGCGCCGCGGATGCTGATGCGCTGCTGGGCCAGCACGGCGCCCAGGTACGCTTCGCGTTGGGCGTCGCGCTCGCTTTCGCGTTCGGCTTCTGCTTGCGCAGTGTCTTCGGTGGCTTTTGAATTCAAGGGGCGATCGTCCGAGGGCAACCGGACATGATAGACCGCCCGGGATGTCATGGCGAGCGGGGCGGTTCTTCGCGGGCGACGGGCTCCTGCGGCTGCGCCGCGAGCCGCCCGGTGGCCGCGCCCACCATGTGCTCGGCCAGCGTCTCGTACAGCGGCCGGCTGATCATGCGCGAGACCAGGCTCGCGAGCATGGCCGAGGCCATCAGGCTCAGCACCATGGCATGGCCGTCGACCATCTCCATCACGATGATGAAGGCCGTCAGCGGCGCCTGCGTGACCGCGGCCAGGAAGCCGGCCATGCCGAGCGCGATCAGCGCGGGCCCGAATTCGGGGCTCGCGAGCCGCGCGATGGCGTCGCCGATGCCGGCGCCGATCGACAGCGAGGGCGCGAAGATGCCGCCCGGTGCGCCGCTCCAGGCCGTGAGCCAGGTGGCGATGAACTTCAGCAGCGTGTAGAGCGGCGAGAGCGGGGCCTCGCCATGCAGCATGCGCTTGACCGCTTCCGAACCCGCGCCGTAGGTGACGCCGCCCGTGGCCAGCCCGATGACGGCCACGGCCAGCCCGCAGGCCGCCGCGAAGCGCACCGGATAGCGCCGGCGCCAGTGGTTCAGGCGCTGCGGCGCGCCGGTCAGCGAGGCGATCAGCAGGCGCGCGAACAGCCCGCCCGCCACGCCGCTGAGCAGCGCCACCGCCAGGCCCGGGCCGAGCAGGCTCCAGTCGAGGTGCGGCACGCGGATCACGCCGAAATAGCTGAGGTTGCCGAAGGCCGACACCGCCACCAGGCCCGCGAGCACGATGCCGGTGATGATCACGCCGCTGGCGCGTGCCTCGAGCCGGCCCGACAGCTCCTCGATGGCGAACACCACGCCCGCGAGCGGCGCGTTGAACGCGGCCGCGATGCCGGCCGCGCCGCCGGCCACCAGCAGCGCGCGCATGTCGATCGTGCTGCCGGGCGACAGCCAGCGTTTCGCGTGCTGCATCACGCCGGCCGCCACCTGCACCGACGGCCCTTCGCGCCCCACCGACAGGCCGGCCGCGAAGCCCGCGGCGCCGAGCCCGATCTTGGCCAGCGTCAGCCGCAGCGAGGCGAACAGGCCACGTTGGTCGGACGGCAGGTCGGGATCGAGCGCGGCCTTGATCTGCGGGATGCCCGAGCCCGCCGCGCCCGGGAACCAGCGCCGCGTGGCCCAGACGATGGCGGCCGTGAGCGCCGGCGTCCACAGCAGCACGGCCCAGGGATGGCGCCGGAACAGGCCCTCGAACAGCGCGAAGGCCCATTCGGCCGCATGCGTGAAGCCGACCACGAACAGGCCCGCGAGCACCGCGTAGCCGAGCACGATGGCGCGGTCGACCCACAGGCGCCAGCCCGAAAACTCGGCGCGCAGGTTCTGCAGGAAGTCGGGCTCGTGATTCATCGGTCCAGCCCGCCATTCTGCCGCGCGGTATCCGGCCGCCGTGCCAGCGGAGGCCGCGTCGCCCGGCCCATCGGGCACAATGCGTGTCCTCCTTTTTCCTTCAAACCTCCTCTTACTCATTCATCAGGGGCAGCGCACATGGCATCGGTCAACAAAGTCATCCTCGTCGGCAACCTCGGCCGCGATCCCGAAACCCGTACCTTCCCGAGCGGCGACCAGGTGTGCAACGCGACCCTCGCGACCACCGACAAGTGGAAGGACAAGCAAAGCGGCGAGATGCGCGAAGCCACCGAGTGGCACCGTCTCGTGTTCAACGGCCGCCTGGCCGAAATCGCCGCGCAGTACCTGCGCAAGGGCTCGCAGATCTACGTCGAAGGCCAGATCCGCACGCGCAAGTACACCGACAAGGACGGCGTCGAGAAGTACGCGACCGACATCCGCGTCGACCAGATGCAGATGCTCGGCAGCCGTCAGGGCCAGGGCGCCCCGGCGGGCGGCGGCTACGACGACGGCGGTTACTCGCAGGGCGGCAATGGCGGTGGCGGTGGTGGCGGCTATGCACCCGCACCGGCACGCGCTCCGGCCGCCGCGCCGCGCGCACCGGCGCCCGCGCCGCGCCAGGCACCGGCCAAGTCCTCGTCGGGCTTCGACGACATGGACGACGACATTCCGTTCTGACCGGATCCCGCGGCGCGAGGCTTGCCTCCCGTCGCCCCCCGCCAGCCGGCCAAGGGCCGATCGCCATGCGCGATCGGCCCTTTTTCTTTGCGCCTTCCGGGGCACGAAAGCGCGAAGCCGCAAAATAGGAAGGGATTTCTATAGTGGAAATACTTTCCAATTCTGCTTATGATCGTCCGCAGCCGGGCCCCCTGGCCCTGCGCTTTCAGCCCTGGAGACGATCCGTGCCACTGCCTCGCCCGTTGTCCGTGTCCGATCTGCGGCGCGTGCCGAACGCGCCGTCCTGAGCGTTCGCCCGCGCCCCCCGCGCGTCTTTCGCGCGCCCGCTTCCGCCGTGCACCCGGTCCTTCCTTCGCTCGCCGAGGGAGGGTGGCCTGCTGCACCCGATCGAGGCAGGGCGGCGCTTTTCCGCTTTCCCGTCTGAGGCCGGCATTCCTTGGTGCTTCGTCGGCTGCTTCCCCGGCCATCGGAAGCAGCCGAGCCATCCCGGCAGGGCGCGCCCGCGCGGCCCCGGCCACGACTACAAGTAGGAGACTTCGTGAAACCAGCTCATTCCCTGACCCTCGGCCTCGTGTCGAGCGCGGCGCTCGCCCTGGTCCTGACCGCCTGTGGCGGCGGCAGCGGCGGCGGCGGTGCCGGCTTCGTGCCGGTCGCGGTGGCACCGCCACCGCCGCCCGCGGCGCCCGAAGAACCGGTGGACGACCGACCCACCGATCCCGTGGCCGAGGCGCCCGACACCAGCTTCGACACCTACTACAACGTCTGCCGCGGCACCGACCGCAAGTGCTACAACGACTGGGGCGCCTTCGCCACCACGCCCGACCGCGTGCTGATCTACTCGCGCACCGCCGGACCGCGCCACGCCAACCTCGGCACGCCGATGGGCACGGGCCTCAACCCGGTCATGAACCCCGACAACGTGATGCAGGCCGGCCTGGTGCGCATGCTCAAGGACGCGGGCATCACGGCCGACTGGACCGAGGACGTGGCCGTGCTCGGCAGCCGCATCAACAACTACAAGGCCGTGATCTTCGCGAGCTCGAACCGCGACACGCTGTGGAACGGCTCGGTCGCGACCAGCAACGACGCCGCGCGCACGGCGCTGCGCAACTACATGCGCCGCGGCGGCGGCTTCGTCGGGCTGCACAACGCCTTCGGCGCCGAATACAACTGGCCCTACTACGAAGGCCTGCTGGGCAACGCCAACTTCTACAACCACGGGCCCAACCGCTCGGGCGACGTCGAGATCATTGCCGACGACCCCTCCACCGTGGACCTGCCCAAGCGCTTCACCTTCCAGGACGAGTGGTACAACCTCGCGCCCTTCCCGACCAACGTGAAGTTCCTCGCCAAGGTCGACACCTCCACGCTCAAGCCGCTGACCTCGCCGCCGCATCCGGGCCATGCGGACTTCCACCCCGTGGCCTGGTGCCAGTACTACGACGGCGGCCGCGCCTGGCTCAGCACGCTGGGCCACAACGACCACTCGTTCACCGCCAGCTCGACCGGGCCCGGCGCGGACCAGTTCCAGAAGCTGGTGGTGCAGGGCGTGAAGTCGGCCATGGGCCTGACGCCCTTCTGCACCTGAGCTGACCCCAGCGGCCTCGCGGCCCGCACGGCGCCCCGGCGCCGTGCGCGCGGTGCTGCGCGCCGCGTTCCTCTTTCCCATCGCGGACAACCCTTCCTTCGGAGCGGAGATCTTCACCATGCGACTCACATCACTGGCAGCGACGCTGCTCGCCTGCGGCGCGATCGGCGCGCCCCTGCTGCTGGCCGGCTGCGGCGGCGGCGATTCGGGCGGCGGCGCCTTTCCCTGGTTCGCGGCGCCCCCGCCGGCACCCAATCCACCGGCCCCGCCGCCGGCACCGCCCGCGGCCGGCCCCTCGGCCGCCGAACTGGCCGACTGCTGCACCGCGGGCGACCGCGACTTCCCCAAGGTGGGCGGCAACCTCGGCAACCAGAACTACTCGAGCCTCGCGAAGATCGACAAGGCGCGCGTCGGCCAGCTCGGCGGCGCCTGGCTCAACCGCATCGAGGGCGGTACCAACACCGGCAACAGCCAGAGCACCACGGTGGTGGTCGACGGCGTGATCTACATCGAGTCGGCGCTCGGCAACCTGATCGCGGTCGACGGCAAGACTGGCGTCACCAAGTGGAAATGGACCACGCCCTATGGCGCGATCACGCGCCGCGGCGCGGCGGTCGCGAAGGACCTGGGCCTGGTCTACACCGTGGCCACGGGCAACCGGCTGGTGGCGCTCGACACGAAGACCGGCAAGCCGGTCTGGATCAAGCAGTACCCGAGCAGCACCACCGACCCCGACTACCAGGGCGCGGTGCAGAAGGTGGCGCTGGTCTATCACGACAAGCGCCTCTACGTGGGCACCAACGACGGCAACCGCGGCGCCGCCTTCTCGGCCGACGCGGCCACGGGCAAGGTGCTCTCCACCTTCTGGGGCGTGCCGCGCGTGGGCGAGCGCGGCTACGACACCTGGGGCGGCGCGCCCGAATCGGACCGCACCGGCGCCACGCCGTGGATCCACCCGGCGGTCGATCCCGAGCTGGGGCTCGTCTACTGGACCTTCGGCAACGTGCGCGGCGGCTCCTCGCAGAACGGCTCCACGCGGCCGGGCCTGAACCTGTTCGCCAACTCGATCGTCGCGCTCGACCTCAAGACCGGCGAGTACAAGTGGCACTTCCAGTCGGTGCACCACGACATCTGGGACATGGACAACGTGATGTCGCCGGTGCTGGCCAACGTGAGGATCGCGGGCCAGGAGCGCAAGGTCGTGATCTACGGCAGCAAGACCGGCATGTACTACATCCTCGATCGCAAGGACGGCAGCGCGCCGCTGGGCATCGACGAGATGCCGGTCAAGCAGGACGCCCGCCAGGCGAGCTGGCCGACCCAGCCCTTCCCGCGCCAGGGCGCGTGGACCGAGACCTGCATCGTCGACCAGCCGCTGGGCACCGCGATCCCGGGCGACCCGAACCGCGCCGTGCCCAACTACCTCAAGGGCTGCCTCTACGACGCGCACTGGGACGTGCCGCTGCTGTCGATCCCGGGCCACGGCGGCGGCGCCAACTGGAACCACCAGTCCTTCAGCCCGCGCACCGGCCTGGTCTACACCGGCATGGGCTACGTCTCGGCCGCGCACTCGCTGACCGAGTCGAGCAACGGCCTGCGCCCGCCGGGCACCTACATGACCGGCGCGGTGGTGGCGGTCGACCCGGGCACCAACCTGGTCAAGTGGAAGAAGCCCATGCCCTACTCGCTGGCGCACGGCAACGGCATCCTGAGCACGGGGGCCGACCTGCTGTTCATCGGTCAGCCCGACGGCAACCTGCTCGCGCTCGACGCGGGCGACGGCAACGAGCTGTGGCGCTTCCAGACCGGCGCGGCCATCGCCGCGAGCCCGGTGGCCTACGAGGTCGACGGCGAGCAGTACATCGCGGTCTACGCGGGCGGCACCAGCATCCCCTACGGCGACTCGGCGCCGCGCGGCGACTACCTCTGGGCCTTCAAGGTCGGCGGCACGGTGGCGCCGGCGGCCACGCCCAGGCCGCCCGAGGTGCGCCGGCCGGTGTCGGGCCAGCCGGTGGAAGGCGCGGCGCTGCCCACGCCCAACACCGTGTTCCTCGCGCGCGTGCAGACCGCGG
The DNA here is from genome assembly GCA_016806145.1 of Variovorax paradoxus. Taxonomy (NCBI): domain Bacteria; kingdom Pseudomonadati; phylum Pseudomonadota; class Betaproteobacteria; order Burkholderiales; family Comamonadaceae; genus Variovorax; species Variovorax paradoxus. The sequence goes on along the minus strand of CP063166.1, from coordinate 6,173,986 downwards.
CCAACGCGCCCGGCACCAGCGAGAGCACCGCGGTCAACGCGATGACGCCGACCTGGATGCGCGTGCCCGCGAACACCACCGTGACCTTCACCAACCCCGCCGGCAATGCCAACCAGCACTGCGCCACGCAGTTCTTCGAGGGCCGCTTCGACTTCAAGCTCGCACCGGGCCAGTCGGCGCAGCACCGCTTCGACACGCCCGGCGAGTACTTCTACAACGACTGCCACAGCGCGCGACCGACCGGCAAGATCGTCGTGTACTGAGTCCGCGCGCGATGCTCGAAGGCCCCGGTGCGAACCGGGGCCTTTTTCGTTGGTGCGGGAAAGGAGCCGGCCAGCCGGCGCGGCTCAGCGCAGGCGCTCGCGCAGCGGATCGCCGATCAGCGTGGCGCGGCGCGCGCCGCCCTTCGTGTTGCGCGACCACAGGCGTTCGTTGCCGAGGCCGTCGTCGGCCACGAACAGCACCGCGTCGCCGAGCGCGACGAAGCCCAGCGGCATCGCATGGCGCGGTCCGGGCGCGACATCGGCCGCGAGCCGCGTGCCGGCCGTGCTGCCATCGGTGGACCAGGGCTCCACGCCGTGCACGCCGTCGTTGGCCGAGAACCACAGCCGGCCGGCGGCCTGCGCGAAGCGCGCGGGCGAGCCGCTGCCGGGTCCCGGCCCCAGGTCCTTCACGAGCCGGGTGCCGGCCGCGCTGCCGTCGCTGGTCCAGAGTTCGGCGCCGGCCTCGCCGTCGGTGGCGGCGAAGTAGAGCCGGCCGCCGAAGGCCGCGAGCGGGCCGGGCACCGAGCTCGCGGCGCCGGGCCGCAGGTCCTTCACCAGCCGCGTGCCGGCCTCGGTGCCGTCGCTGCGCCAGAGCTCGATGCCATGCGTGCCGTCCTCGGCCGCGAAGTAGAGCGTGCTGCCCACGGCCGTGAGATGCGCGGGCCGCGACGCGCCCTCGCCGGGCCGGATGTCCTTGACCATGCGCGTGCCGGCCTTGCTGCCGTCGCTGGTCCAGAGCTCGATGCCATGTTGGCCGTCGTTCGCGGTGAACCAGAGCCGGTCGCCGATCGCCACCAGGTTCTCGAGGTTGCCGTCCTCCGCGCCGGGGCGGATGTCCTTCACCAGCCGCGTGGTCTCGGGCGTGCCCTCGCTGACCCAGAGCTCGTGCCCATGGGCGCGGCTGGTGGCGGTGAAGAACAGCCGCCGGCCGGCCGGCGTGAGCTGGCGCACCACCGCGCCCGGGCCCGCGTCGATCGCGGACACGCGTTGCGTGCTGCGCGCATCGCCGCCGGTCTTCCACAGCTGGAAGCCGTGGCGGCCGTCGTTGGCGACGAAGTACAGCGCATCGCGCCAGGCCGTCAGCTCGGCCGGCATCGCGTCGGCCTCGCCGGGATTCAGGTCGGTCACGCGCTGCGTGCCGCGCGCCGTGCCGTCGCTGCGCCACAGCTCGAGGCCGTGCGCGCCGTCGGTGGCGGTGAAGTAGACATGCGCGCCGAAGCGCGTCTGCCAGCTCGGGAAGGCGCCGCGAAAGCCGGGGCGGATGTCCTTCAGCGGCACGGTGCCGGCGGTGGTGCCGTCGCTGCTCCAGAGTTCCTGCCCGGTGGTCACGTGGAAGGCCGAGAACAGCACGCGCGGGCCCAGCCGCACCAGGCCGGTGGGCCCGACAAAGGCGCGCGGCTGCAGCTGCTCGGGCAGCACGTCGCGCGCCGGGTCCTGCGCCGACGCGGCCAGCGGAACGAAGAGCGCGAGCGCCGCGCACAGCGCGCGCAGCCGGCAGCGCGAAGGCGGCAGGGCGGGCGCGCGCATCAGCCGCCGAACCATTTGGCGGGCACCGTCACCAGTTGCGGGAACAGCACCATGAGGAACATGATCGCGAACTCCGCCGCCATGAACGGCAGCACGCCGCGCGTGACCTCGTCCATGCGCATGCGGCCCACGCCCGCCACCACGTTGAGCACCACGCCCACCGGCGGCGTGATCAGCCCGATCGAGTTGTTGATGATGAACATCACGCCGAAGTAGACCGGGTCGATGCCGGCCGCCGCCACCACCGGCATCAGCACCGGCGTGAGGATCAGGATGGTCGGCGTCATGTCCATCGCCGTGCCCACCGCCATCACCAGCAGCATGATCGCGATCATCAGCACGATCTTGTTGCCCATGAAGGGCTCGAGCAGCGCCACCACCTTGGCGGGCAGGTCGGCCACCGTGATCAGCCAGGCGCTGACCATCGCCGCGGCGATCAGGAACATCACGACCGCGCTGGTCTTGGCGGCGCTCACGAAGATCTTGTAGAGATCGGGAAAACGCAGCTCGCGGTAGATGACCGTGGCCACGAAGAGCGCGTAGACGGCGGCCACCACGGCCGCCTCGGTGGGCGTGAACACGCCCATGCGCAGGCCGACCAGGATGATCACCGGCAGCATCAGCGCCCAGCCGGCCTCGCGCGCGGCGCTGGCGATCTCGCGGCCGGACTTGCGCGGCGGCGGCTCGATCTTCTCGTGCCGCACCAGCCAGGCCCAGGTGATCCACAGCGCGCCGCCGATCAGCAGGCCGGGCACGATGGCCGCGAGGAAGAGCTTGGAGATCGAGACGTTGGCCGCCACGCCGAAGATCACCAGCCCGATGCTCGGCGGGATCACGGGGCCGATGATGCCGGTGGCCGCGATCAGGCCGCCCGCGCGGGCGCGGTCGTGGCCGGCCGAGACCATCATCGGCAGCAGCAGCGCGGTCAGTGCCGCCGCGTCGGCCACGGCCGAGCCCGACAGCGCCGACAGCAGGCAGCCGGCCATGATGGTCACGTAGCCCAGGCCGCCGCGCACATGGCCCACCAGCGCGAGCGCCAGCGCGACGATGCGGCGCGACAGGCCGCCCGCGTTCATGATCTCGCCCGCGAGCATGAAGAAGGGCACGGCCAGCAGCGGGAAGCTGTCGGCGCCGCCGATCAGGTTCTGCGCCAGGATCTGGGCATCGAACAGGTCGAGCTGCCACATCAGCGCCACGCCGCTGGCCAGCAGCGCGAACGCGATCGGCATGCCGAGCGCCATGGCCAGCAGCAGCGATCCGAGGAAGACGGCGATCGTCATGCGCGGCGCTCCCGTTCGTGGTCGAGCACCTGCGCGAGCGCGGCGGCCTCTTCCGATTCCTGGATCGCCACCAGCTGGTCGTCGGCCAGCTGGCCCGTGAGCAGGCGCAGCAGTTCGATCAGCAGCAGCGCCGCGGCCAGCACCGAGAACACCAGGCCCGAGGCATAGACCACGGCCATCGAGGCGCCGGTGACCGGCGCCTCCACGTCCCAGTTGATCCGCGTCTGCGCCAGGCTGCCCTGGAACAGCAGCCACAGGATGTAGAGCATCAGCAGGTGGCTGGCACCGAGGCACAGCTTGCGGCCCAGCGGCGGCAGCTTGCCGACCACCATGTCCACGCCGAGATGGGCATGCTCGCGCAGCGCCACCAGCGCACCCAGGAAGGTGATCCAGATGAACAGCCAGCGCGAGACCTCCTCGGACACGGTGATGCCCGAGTTGAGGCCGTAGCGCAGCACCACGTTGCCGAACACCAGCACCACCATCACGGCCAGGAAGGTCGCGATCAGCGCCTCCACCACGCGGCAGGCGCGATCGATCCATCGATTCATGTCGTCCTCTTCAATCCAGTCGGTGGGCGCGCGCCGTGCAACGGCGCACGCGCGGGCTCACTGCTTGTCGTCGCGCACGATCTCGACCAGCGCGCGCAGCGCCGCGAGATAGGACTGCGGTCCGAGCCCCTGCACCGTGCCGCGCACGGCCGGCGAGATGATCGAGTGCGCGCGCCAGGCCTCGCGCGCCGCGATGTTCGACATGTGGACCTCGATGGTCGGGAACGGCATGGCCTTGATCGCGTCGTGCAGCGGCACGCCGTGCTGGGTGAGGCCCGCGGGATTGACCAGCGCGCCCTGCGCCTCGTCGATGTGCTGGTGCAGGAAGTCGACCAGCGCGCCTTCGTGGTTGGACTGGATCGTCGCCACCGTGATGTCGAGCTCGCGCGCGAGCTTGTCGATGCGCGCGTCGATCTCGGCCAGGGTGGTGCGGCCGTAGATGTGCGGCTCGCGGCGGCCGAAGAGGTTGAGGTTGGGGCCGTGCAGGACGAGGAACTTCATGATGGATGCTCGCGGTTGCGGTGCGCTCACTGCTTGCCGCCGCGGATGCGCGCGAGCTCGTCGTTGTAGAGCTTGACGATGGCCGGGTCGTACTGGGCCGCGAACTTGTCGATCACCGGCTGCGCGATCTCGCGCATGCGCACCTGCTCCTTCGGCGCCACCTCGTTGAACTGCGCGCCCTTGGCCTGCAGCTCGCCGACGGCCTTCTGCGCCGCGGCGCGGCTGGTCTGGCGCTGGTAGCCGCGCGCCTCGTCGGCGGCCTCGCGCATCCACTTCTGCTCGGTGGGCGAGAGCTGGTCCCAGAACTTCTTGCTCACGAGCACGATGTTGGCCGCGTACACGTGGTTGGTCGCGCTCACGAACTTCTGCACCTCGTAGAACTTGTTCGACAGGATCACGGCGAACGGGTTCTCCTGGCCGTCGACCGCCTTCGACTCGAGCGCGCCGTAGAGCTCGGCGAAGGGCATCGGCACCGGGTTGGCCTTGAAGGCCTTGAAGGTGTCGAGGAACACCGGGTTCGGGATCACGCGGATCTTCAGGCCCTGCAGGTCCTCGGCCTTGGTGATCGGGTGCTTGCTGTTGGTCACGTTGCGAAAGCCCAGGTCCCAGTAGCCGAGCGCCACCAGGCCCTTCTCGGGCAGCTTGGCGATCAGCGCCTGGCCCAGCGGGCCGTCGAGCAGCTGGTCGGCCTGCTCGAAGCTGGCGACCGCGAACGGGAAGTCGACCAGGCCGAAGTCCTTGACGATGCCCGCGAGCGAGGTGGTCGCGGGCGCCGACATCTGCTGCACGCCGCCCTGCAGCGCCGACTGCTGCTGCATCTCGTTGCCGAGCTGGTTGGCCGGGTACTCCTGCACCTTCATCTTGCCGCCGCTCTTGGCCGCGAGCAGCTCGGCGAAGCGCTTCACGCCCAGGCTCACCGGATGGTCGGTGTTGTTGAGGTGGCCGAAGCGGATGGTGCGTTCCTGCTGCGCCAGGGCGGGCGCGGCGAGGCCGATGCAGAGGCTGGCGAGGGCGAAGGTGCGAAGGAATTTCACGAAGGACTCCAGGGAGGGACGGAAGGCGGCATGGCCGATGCGATGGAAGGCATTCTGTGGGGAATCGGAAAATCTTTCCACTATGGAAATCCCTTCCCTTCATCTGCTAGAGTTCGCCTGTCGCCATCGGTCCGCGACATGAACCGGGAGTACTGACATGAGCGAAATGCTGGGACGCAGCTTCAGGGTGCTGGAATATCTGGCGTCCCATCCCGAGGGCGTGCCCCTGTCCCTGCTGGCGGGCGATCTGCAGATCCCGCTGAGCGCCTCGCACCGCCTGCTGACGGAGCTGATCCGCTACGGCTACGTGCGGCAGGAGCAGCGCGACGGCCACTACGTGCTGACCATCAAGCTGGTGTCGATCGGCCTCTCGTTCCTCAGCAACTCGGGCGTGGTCGATGTCGCGCAGCCGCTGCTCGACCAGCTCGCCAAGGCCTCGGGCGAACTGGTGCGCCTGGCGGTGGTCGACGGCGACGAACTCACCTTCGTGGCCAAGGCGCAGGGCGCCACCCACGGCCTGCGCTACGACCCGGACATGGGCCTGTCGGTGGCGCTGTCGTGCAGCGCGGCCGGCCATGCCTGGCTCTCGACCCTGCCCGAGGACGACGCGATGGCGCTGGTCGCGAAGAAGGGCCTGGGCAAGCCCGAGGACTTCGGCCCCAAGGCGCCGACCACGCTCAAGGCCGTGATGGTCTACGTGAAGGCGGCGCGCCAGCGCGGCTTCAGCCTGATCAACGAGGTCTTCGCGCCCGGCATGACCGCGATGGCGGCGCCGGTCTTCGGCCCGTCCGGCCCGGCCATCGGCGTCATCACCATCGCCGGTCCCGCGGTGCGGCTGACGCCGCAGCGCATGGAGACGCTCGGGCCGACGCTGATGCAGGCCGCGGCCGAGGTGGCGACGGCGAGCGGGGCCTCGGCGCTGTTCAAGAAGCGCGCTTAGTCGGCGTCTTCGTCCGACGCGTTGCGGATGCGCAGCGCCATGTCGTAGAGCGTGTTGCGCGGCGCGCCCGTGATCTCGGCCGCGAGCTTCACGGCGCTCTTGACCGGCAGCTCGGCCAGCAGCAGGCGCAGCACGCGTTCGCCCTCGGCGCCGTCGTCGGCCGCCACCGCCACCGGATGCAGCACCAGCGCGAACTCGCCGCGCGTGCGGTCGCGCTCGGCCGCGAACCAGGCGGGCAGGGCGCCGGCCGCCAGGGTCGCGATCTCCTCGAACTGCTTGGTGAGCTCGCGGCCCACGGTGACGCGGCGCTCGCCGAGCACGGCCAGCGCGCGCGCCAGCGGCTCGATGCGGTGCGGGGCCTCGAGCAGCACCACGGCGCGCGGCTCGCGCGCGAGCGCCTGCACCGCGGCGTCGCGCTCGCCGGCCTTGCTCGGCAGGAAGCCCGCGAACACGAAGGCGCTGCTCGCGCTGTCGCCGCTGCCATCGGACACCAGCCCGGCCGCGCCGACCAGCGTGGTGACGCTGCTCGCGCCCGGCAGCGGCAGCGCGCGCAGGCCGGCCGCATGCACCGCGGCCACCAGCCGTGCGCCGGGATCGCTCACGCCCGGCGTGCCGGCGTCGCTGACGTAGGCGATGCGCTCGCCCTGCGCGAGCCGCGCGACCACGGCCTGCGCGGCCTCGGCCTCGTTGTGCTGGTGCAGCGCGAGCAATTGCGCGCCGGGGCGGTCGATGCCGTAGGCGCGCAGCAGGCTCTGGGTGTGGCGCGTGTCCTCGCAGGCGACGGCGTCGACCAGCTGCAGCACGTGCAGCGCGCGCAAGGTGATGTCGGCCAGGTTGCCGATCGGCGTGGCGACCACGTAGAGGGTGCCCTGCGGATAATGCTGCGCACCGGCGGCGTCGCGCGCGGCCCCGAGGGCGGCACCGAAAGAGGCGGGTGCGAGTGAGGCCAAGCGCTTTTCTCCGAGGGACGTCGACACAAGAACAAACGGGAACAGGGAGCGGTCATGAAGACCACGACGACGGCATCGGCCGTCACGACCAAGCGCCGCGGCGACGCGGCGGAGGACGCCGCACTGGCGTACCTGGAACGCGCGGGGCTGCGGCTGGTCGCGCGCAATTATCGGACGCCGGGCCGCGGCGGCGGCGAGATCGACCTGATCATGCGCGATCCGCGCGACCGCACGCTGGTGTTCGTCGAGGTGCGCCAGCGCAGTTCCGCGGGCCACGGCGGCGCGGGCGGCAGCATCACGGCGGCCAAGCAGCGGCGCATCGTGTTCGCGGCGCGCCACTATCTCGCCCGCCTGCGCGAGCCGCCGCCATGCCGCTTCGACGTGGTGCTGGTCGAGGAGCGCATCACCTGGTTGCGCGCGGCTTTCGACGCGGGCTGACAAGGTGTGAATAAACCTACTGCGCGCCCCGATCTCGCACCTGCGGTCCTCACCGTACGTGAGTACGGCTGCGGTCCTCGGCGCGACCTCGGGGCGCTCGCTACGGTTTCTTCACACCTTGTGAGCGGCCCGCGCACCGGCGCGCGATGCGCGAAGGTGTAGGGCGGATCACAGCGCGGGGTCTTTCGCTGCATCCCCGCAGTTATCATCCCGCCCCATGCTCGAGCAACGGATTCAGCAGCACTTCATCGACAGTGCCGACCTCAAGTACCAGGCCGGCCCGGTTCTGAGCAAACCCATTTCGCAGGCGATGCAGGCGATCCTGGCGTGCGTGACCAGCGGCGGCAAGGTGCTGGCCTGCGGGTCGGGCGTGTCGGGCCTGCTGGCCACGCAGTTCGCCTCGCAGTTCGTCGGCCGCTTCGAGCGCGAGCGGCCCGAGCTCGCGGCCATCGCGCTGCCCGGCGACAGCACCGATCCCGCGGCCGACGGCGCGAATGCCGTCGACGGCGACCGCTTCGCGCGCCAGGTGCGCGCGCTCGGCCAGGCCGGCGACGTGCTGCTCGCGCTCAGCGTCAGCGGCCAGTCGGCCCCGGTGCTCGCGGCGGTGCATGCCGCGCACGAGCGCGACATGACCGTGGTGGCGCTGCTCGGCAATGCCAACGCGGGCGCCTCGGCCGCGCCGGGCACGGGCGGCGTGATCGGCCGCGCGCTGCGCGAGACCGACGTGCAGATCAGCGTGCCGCACGAGCGCGGCGCGCGCATCCACGAGATCCACCTGCTCGCGCTGCATTGCCTGTGCGACGGCGTGGACGCGCAGCTGCTCGGCGATCCCGACAGCGACGTGCTGTCGCCGTCGAGCTGAGGCCACGAGTGCGCAGAGGCGGCGTAGGCCGCCTCCCACAGGCGCCGGTGCGCCCGCGCGGGAACTCCGGCGCCTTCTCCGTTTCTACCAACAAGCCGTAACGGAGCGGCAAATCCGCTGGGCTAAACTCGCCGCGAACCCGGGCCAGGGCCTCGCGCAGCGCCCGTCTCGCACCTCCATTCCAGGGAATCACACATGCAGAAGACCGCCTCGACGCCTCGCGCCATGCACCGCCTCGTTCTCGCACTCGCCTCGGGCGCGGCATTGGTCGCGGGCCTCTCGGCCTGCGTGCCGCTGGTGGTCGGCGGCGCGGCGGCGGTGGGCGTGGGCATGGTGGCGACCGACCGCCGCAGCTCGGGCGCCCAGCTCGACGACCAGGGCATCGAGCTGCGCGCCGCGGCCCGCGTGCGCGACATCGCCAACGACCAGATGTACGTCAGCGTGACCAGCTACAACCGCCAGGTGCTCTTGACCGGCGCGGTGGGCAACGAGGCCGATCGCCGCCGCGTCGAGGACGTGGTGCGCGGCGCCGAGAACGTGCGCTCGGTGGTCAACGAAATCACGCTGGGCGCGCCCAGCACCTTCCAGGACCGCTCCAACGACCTCTACATCACCGGCAAGGTCAAGGCCTCGCTGCTCGATGCCAAGGACATCTTCGCCAACTCCTTCAAGGTCGTGACCGAACGCGGCACGGTCTACCTGATGGGCATCGCCACGCGCCGCGAGACCGACCGCGCGACCGAGGTGGTGCGCAGCGTGACCGGCGTGCAGAAGGTGGTGCGCGTGGTCGAGGTGGTGAGCGAGGCCGACCTGAGCGGCGCCCAGCGCGGCGGCACCGGCGTCTCCACGCCCGCGCCCGTGGCGCCGGCCTCGCAGCCGCAGCCCGGCACCTCCTCGCGCGTGCCGCTGCCGCCGATGGAGCCGCTGCCGAATGCGGCACCGGCGCCCGCGCCGGCCGGTGGCGTGACGACCAGCCCGATCCGCTGAAGCGTCTCTCTTGATGCCCCGAATAAGAAAGGCCCCGTTCAGGGGCCTTTGTCATTCACGGGGTGTGCGTCGTCACTTCAGCCGCGTGATCAGGCTCGAGGTGTCCCAGCGCTGGCCGCCCGACTGCTGCACGTCGGCATAGAACTGGTCGACCAGCGCGGTCACGGGCACGCGCGCGCCGTTGCGCTTGGCCTCGTCGAGCACCAGGCCCAGGTCCTTGCGCATCCAGTCGACCGCGAAGCCGAAGTCGAACTTGCCCTGGATCATGGTCTTGCCACGGTTGTCCATCTGCCAGCTCTGGGCGGCGCCCTTGCCGATGACCTCGAGCACCGCCTGCATGTCGAGCCCCGCGCGCTGGCCGAAGGCGATGGCTTCCGACAGGCCCTGCACCAGGCCCGCGATCGCGATCTGGTTGACCATCTTCGCGAGCTGGCCCGCGCCGCTCTCGCCGAGCAGCGTGACCGCGCGCGCGAAGGCCGCGGCCACCGGCTTGATGCGGTCGAAGGCGGCCGCGTCGCCGCCGCACATCACGGTGAGCGCGCCGTTCTGGGCGCCGGCCTGGCCGCCCGACACCGGCGCGTCGATGAACTGCAGGCCGCGCTCGAGCGCGGCCTTGGAGAGTTCGCGCGCCACGTCGGCCGAGGCGGTCGTGTGGTCGACGAAGACCGCGCCCTTCGCCATGCCGGCGAAGGCGCCGTCGTCGCCGAGCACCACCGAGCGCAGGTCGTCGTCGTTGCCGACGCAGCAGAACACGATGGTGGCGCCGGCCACCGCTTCGCGCGGCGTGGCGGCATGGCGGCCGGGGGCGCCGAACTCGTCGACCCAGGCCCGGGCCTTGGCCTCGGTGCGGTTGTAGACCGTGACGCTGTGGCCGGCCTTGGCCAGGTGGCCGGCCATCGGCCCGCCCATGACGCCGAGGCCCAGGAAGGCCACCGTCTGCGCGGGAGTGGATTCGTAGGTGCGGGAGTTGATGCTGCTCATGGGCCCGAGCTTAAAGCCATTCGGCGACAGCCCGCACCCTGGGGGACATGGCCGTGCCGGCCCGAACATGTACGTGAACGTACACGTTGGAGTAGAATCGCCCCATGAGCTCCCCGGCCCCCCCGCCCAAGTCCCTCACCGTTCGCGATGCCGCGGCGCAGCTCGGCGTGACGCCGCGCACGCTCAAGTACTACGAGGAACTGGGCATCGTGGTGCCGGTGCGCAGCGAGGGCCGCTACCGGCTCTACGAACCGGCCGACCTCGAGCGGCTCGCGCGCGTGCTGCGCATGCGTTCGCTGGGCTTCTCGCTCACCACCATCACCGAGATGCTGCGCCAGCCGATGGAGGCGCCGGCCGAGGGCGGTCGCCCGCGGCTGTCGAATGCCTCGCTCAAGTCGCTGCGCGAGACCCTGGGCGCGCAGCTCGCCACGCTCGACACCCGCGTGGCCCAGGTGCGGCGCGAGCTCAAGGAAGCCGCGGCCCTGCAGGCCCAGCTGCGCCGCGACCTCGACTACGTCGAGCGCCGCCTGGCCGGCGAACCGGTGGAAGAGGCCCTCGCGCAGCGGCGCGCGGAGCGGCCGGCGCCGTGAACGCACCGGCCCTCGCCCGGCATCCGCGCGGCCTCTCGGCCGTGGCGTGGATGCCCTGGGCGATCGGGCTGGTCACGGCGGTCGACTATTTCGACAACGCGCTGTTCGCGTTTTTCGCCAGCTACATCGCCGGCGGCGTCAACGCCTCGCCCGACGAACTGGTGTGGGCCTCGAGCGCCTACGCGCTGGGCGCGGTGCTCGGCATCCTGCAGCAGCATGCGTGGATCGAGCGGCTCGGCTATCGCCGCTACCTCGCGCTGTGCATGTTCGCCTTCGCCGCGGGCGGCCTCGGCGCCGCCTGGTCCGACAGCGCCACCCAGCTTGCGCTGGCGCGCGGCATGCAGGGCTACTTCGTCGGGCCGATGCTCGGCGCCTGCCGCATCCTGATCCAGATCGGCATGCCGGCCGAGCGCCGCGCCAGGGCGCTCAAGGCCTTCATGGTGCTGATCGTCTTCGGCGGCGCGCTGGCGCCTGTGGCCGGCGCCTTCCTGGTCTCGAACTTCGACTGGCGCTGGCTGTTCGGCAGCACCGTGCCGGTGGCGGTGTCGATCGGCCTGCTGGTGCTGTGGGCGCTGCCCGACCTCGGCGATGTCGAGCCGCACGAGCGCACCGCGCCGCATCATGCGCCCTACCTGGTGTTCGCGCTCGCGCAGGCGGCGCTGCAGGTGGTGCTCACGCGCACCCACTTCGAACTCTTCACCGGTTCGCCCGCGCTCGTCGGGCTGGCGCTGGCCGGCCTCGCGGGGCTCGCCTGGTTCGGCTGGCACCAGTGGCACCATCCCGCGCCGCTGGTGCGGCTGCATGCGCTGCGGCAGCCGGGCTTTCGCGTCGGGCTCGCGCTCTACGTCGTCTACTACTACCTGTCGACCGGCTTCAGCTACCTGCTGCCGCGGCTGATGGAAGGCGGGCTCGGCTTCAGCGTGGGCAACACCGGTTACTTCACGGGCGCGATGTCGCTCGCCACCGGGCTGCTGGTGTTCGTCTACCTGCGCTATTCGGCGCGCCTCGCGCGCAAGAAGTGGCTGATCGTCGCGGGCTTCGCGATCGCCGCGCTGGCGTCCGCCTGGCTCGCGCGCGTCACGCCGCAGTCGGGGCGCGAGGCGCTGGTCGGCCCGCTGCTGCTGCGCGGCCTGCTGATGCTGTTCGTGGTGCTGCCGGTCGCGAACCTCACCTTCCGGCCCTTCGCGGCCGAAGACTTCGCGCACGGCTACCGGCTCAAGAACCTGGTGCGGCAGCTCGCGATCTCCTTCGCCACCTCGAGCGTGATCGCGCTGCAGCAGCACCGGCTCGCCGAATCGGCCAACCCCGGCAACGTGGGCTTCATGCAGGCGCTCGACGGGCTGACGCGGAGTTTCGCGGCGCTCGGCCATGCGGCCGGCGAGGCGCATGCCATGGCGCTCGGCACCCTGTGGCGCACGCTCGAGCAGCAGGCCACCTTCATGGCCTCGCTCGACGGCTTCACGGCGATCGCGGTGGTCGCGCTCGCGGCGGGCGTGTTCGCCGCCTGGCAGCGGCAGATCGACTGACCGAAGCGGAAGCGGACAGCCGAACGCAGAGGGCGCGAAGGTCTCGCGAAAGTCGCGGAAGAAGGCAGGAAGAATTTTGAAGATTCTTTTCTGCGACTTCTGCGCTCTTTGGTCTTCCTTCTACGTTCGGCGGTCCGCTCCCGAATTCAGACGATCGCGAAGTGCTCCGTGCCCGCGGCCAGGTCGGTGCTGCGCGCGCGTTGGCTGTTGAGCTTGATCTGCAGCCGCAGGTCGTTGGCCGAGTCGGCATTGCGCAGCGCATCCTCGAAGCTGATCGCATGGGCCTCGAACAGGTCGAACAGCGCCTGGTCGAAGGTCTGCATGCCGAGGTTGCGGCTCTTCTTCATGATCTCCTTGATCTCGCCGACCTCGCCCTTGAAGATCAGGTCGGAGATCAGCGGCGTGTTCAGCAGGATCTCGACCGCCGCCACGCGGCCCAGGCCGTCCTCGGTCGGCACCAGGCGCTGCGAGACCAGCGAGCGCAGGTTCAGCGACAGGTCCATCAGGAGCTGCGCGCGGCGCTCCTCGGGGAAGAAGTTGATGATCCGGTCGAGCGCCTGGTTGGCGCTGTTGGCGTGCAGCGTGGCCATGCACAGGTGGCCGGTCTCGGCGAAGGCCACCGCGTGCTCCATGGTCTCGCGGTCGCGGATCTCGCCCATCAGGATCACGTCGGGCGCCTGGCGCAGCGTGTTCTTGAGCGCCGCCTCCCAGCTGTCGGTGTCGATGCCCACCTCGCGCTGCGTCACCACGCAGTTCTTGTGCGGATGCACGAACTCCACTGGGTCCTCCACCGTGACGATGTGGCCGAAGGAGTTCTCGTTGCGCCAGTCGATCATCGCGGCCAGCGTGGTCGACTTGCCCGAGCCGGTGGCGCCCACCAGGATGCACAGGCCGCGCTTGGTCATCGACACGTCCTTGAGCACCTGCGGCATGCCCAGGTCGTCGATGGTCGGCAGCTTGGCCGGGATGGTCCGCAGCACCATGCCGACCTTGCCCTGCTGCACGAAGGCGTTGACGCGGAAGCGGCCGATGCCGGTCGGCGAGATCGCGAAGTTGCACTCCTTGGTGCGCTCGAACTCGGCCGTCTGGCGGTCGTTCATCACCGAGCGCGTGAGCGCCAGCGTGTGCTGCGCGCCCAGCGCCTGCTGCGAGACCTTGGTGACCTTGCCGTCGACCTTGATCGCGGGCGGGAAGTCGGCCGTGATGAACAGGTCGCTGCCGTTGCGGCTCACCATGAGCTTGAGCAGGTCGTTGATGAACTGGCTGGCTTGATCGCGTTCCATGATGGGGCTCCGGAGGGCAGGGTTCAGCCGGGGAAATTCTCGGGAATCTTCGCTTTGCTGCGGGCTTCCGCGGCGGAGATCGTATTGCGCCGCACCAGGTCCGTGAGGTTCTGGTCCAGCGTCTGCATGCCCTGGCCCTGGCCGGTCTGGATCGTGGAGTACATCTGCGCCACCTTGGCCTCGCGGATCAGGTTGCGGATGGCCGAGGTGCCCAGCATGATCTCGTGCGCCGCCACGCGGCCCATGCCGTCCTTGGTCTTGCACAGGGTCTGCGAGATCACCGCCTGCAGCGACTCCGACAGCATGGCGCGGATCATCTCCTTCTCCTCGCCCGGGAACACGTCGATGATCCGGTCGATGGTCTTGGCGGCCGACGAGGTGTGCAGGGTGCCGAACACCAGGTGGCCGGTTTCGGCCGCGGTCATCGCGAGGCGGATGGTCTCGAGGTCGCGCAACTCGCCGACCAGGATGGCGTCGGGGTCCTCGCGCAGCGCCGAGCGCAGCGCGTTCGAGAACGACAGGGTCATCGGCCCGACCTCGCGCTGGTTGATCAGGCACTTCTTCGACTCGTGCACGAACTCGATCGGGTCCTCGACCGTGAGGATGTGGCCGTACTCGTTCTCGTTGAGGTAGTTGATCATCGCGGCCAGCGTGGTCGACTTGCCCGAGCCCGTGGGACCGGTTACCAGCACCAGGCCGCGCGGCTTGAGCGCGAGTTCGCCGAAAATCTTGGGTGCATTCAGCTGCTCGAGCGTGAGGATCTTCGAGGGAATGGTCCGGAACACCGCGGCCGCCCCGCGCGCCTGGTTGAAGGCGTTGACCCGGAAGCGCGCCAGGCCGTCGATCTCGAACGAGAAGTCGACCTCCAGGAACTCTTCGTAGTGCTTGCGGTGGGTGTCGCTCATGATGTCGTAGACCATGGCGTGCACCGCCTTGTGGTCCAGCGCATCGACATTGATGCGGCGCACATCGCCGTGAACGCGGATCATCGGCGGCAGGCCGGCCGACAGATGCAGGTCGGAAGCCTTGTTCTTGACGCTGAACGCGAGCAGTTGGGTGATGTCCACGGGGCTCCTCGATCGGGTTTCGGTGACGTTTTGATACGAATTTGGACGATTATGACGATGATTGGCGACGACCTCCAGCATGTGCGACAGCGGATCGCGAAGGCCTGCGCCGACGCCGGCCGCGACCCCGGCGCGGTGCGGCTGCTGGCGGTATCGAAGACCTTCGGGCCCGAGGCGGTGCGCGAGGCGCATGCCGCCGGCCAGGCGGCCTTCGGCGAGAACTACGTGCAGGAAGGCCTGGACAAGATCGCCGCGCTGGCCGACCTGCGCGCCGGCCTCGAATGGCACTGCATCGGCCCCCTGCAGAGCAACAAGACGCGGCCCGTGGCCGAGCAGTTCGACTGGGTGCACGGCATCGACCGGCTGAAGATCGCCGAGCGGCTCTCGGCCCAGCGCCCGGCCCACCTGCCGCCGCTGCAGGTCTGCCTGCAGGTCAACGTCGACGGCGGCGCCAACAAGTCCGGCGTCACGCCCGAGGAGGCTCTGCCGCTGGCGCGCGCTGTGGCGGCGTTGCCACAGCTGGTGCTGCGCGGGCTCATGGCGATCCCCGAACCGGCGCCCGATTTCGAGGCCCAGCGCGCGCTGTTCCTGCGCGCGAAGGCGCTGTTCGATGAAATCCGCGGCGCCGGCATCGCGCTCGACACCCTGTCGCTGGGCATGAGCGCCGACCTCGAGGCGGCGGTCAGCGCGGGCAGCACGATGGTGCGCATCGGCACGGCGATCTTCGGCGGCCGCCCGCAGAAGGCGGCCTGAGCGGCAAGGCTCAGATCCCGAGCGGGATCCGCGCGCTGCTCTTCACTTCCTCCATCACGGCATAGGTGCGCGTCTCGCGCACGCCCGGCAGCTGCCACAGCACCGTGCCCGCGAAGTCGCGGTAGGCCGCCATGTCGGCCATGCGCGTCTTCAGCAGGTAATCGAAGCCGCCGGCCACCATGTGGCATTCGACGATCTCCTCGCGCACCTGCACCGCGGCCTTGAACTGGTCGAACACGTTGGGCGTGGTGCGGTCCAGCAGCACCTCGACGAAGACCGTGAAGCCGCGGCCCAGCCGCTCGGCGTCGAGCCGCGCCTCGTAACCCTGGATGAAGCCCTCGCGCGTGAGCCGCTGCACGCGCGCGAGCACCGCCGTCGGCGACAGCGCCACCGCCTCGGCCAGCTTGAGGTTGGTGATGCGGCCGTCTTCCTGAAGAATCTTCAAAAGCCGGAGATCGACGCGGTCCAGGTCGGTCATGGAATGCGGTGTGGCAAGGGGTTCTGGTGAATTATCCGGAAATATCGTCGAATTTTGATGAAAGATTCGCCGTCAAGGCATGGACCATAGCCAATCCAACCAAGGAGAAGACATGCGCCTGCCCGACCCCTACCGACCCGAGACCGAGGTCGTCGCCCATCGACTCGCCCTGCTCGAGGGTGCGCTCGACTGGACCGCGGCCTCGACCGTTGCCACGCCCTGGGTGCAGGCGGTGCGCGACCATCCGCCGCCGTTCTGGGCCATGGAGAGCCTGCTGCGCGAATACCCGATCTCGAGCGCCGAGGGCCTCGCGCTGATGCGCCTGGCCGAGGCGCTGCTGCGCGTGCCCGATGCCGAGACCGCCATCGCGCTCACGGCCGACCAGCTCGGCCGCGCCGATTTCGAGGGCGCGGCCGATTCCACGCTGTCGCGCCTGTCGTCGGCCGCGATCGCGATGTCGAAGCGCTTCCTGCCCGAGGCCGACCATCCGCCCGGCCTGATGGCCCGGCTCGGCGCGCGCACCGTGGTCGCCGCCACGCTGCGCGCGGTGCAACTGCTGGGCCGGCAGTTCGTGCTGGGCCAGACCATCGCCGAGGCGATGGACGAGGCCCGTGCCGCGCACCGCAAGCAGTCCGCCCTGTGCTTCAGCTACGACATGCTCGGCGAGGGCGCGCGCACCGACGAGGACGCCCTGCGCTACCTCGAGAGCTACACCCGCGCCATCGCCGCGATCGCCCAGGGCGCCGATCCCACCGCCGCGCCCGAGCGCAACGACGGCATCTCGATCAAGCTCAGCGCGCTGCATCCGCGCTATGAAGACGCGCAGCGCGAGCGCGTGCTGCGCGAGCTGGTGCCGCGTGTGTGGCTGCTGTGCGAGCGCGCGGCCGCGGCCAACCTCAACCTCACCATCGATGCCGAGGAGGTCGACCGGCTCGAGCTCTCGCTCGACGTGTTCGACGCGCTGGCGGCCCGCGTCGCCGCCGAGCATCCGCAATGGCGCGGCTTCGGCCTCGCGCTGCAGGCCTACCAGACGCGCGCGCTCGAGCTGATCGAGCACGTCACCGCGATCGCGCGCCGCTACGGCCTGCGGCTGATGTGCCGGCTGGTCAAGGGCGCCTACTGGGACGCCGAGATCAAGCGCGCGCAGGAGCTCGGCCTGCCGCACTATCCCGTGTTCACCCACAAGCACCACAGCGACGTCAGCTACCTGGCCTGCGCGCAGGCGCTGCTGGCCGCGCCCGACGCGATCTATCCGCAGTTCGCCACCCACAACGCGGGCACCATCGCGGCCATCCTGCAGATGGCGCAGCGCCAGGGCGCGCCCTTCGAGCTGCAGCGGCTGCATGGCATGGGCGAGGGCGTCTACCGCGAAGTCATGAAGCACACGGGCGCCTCGGTGCGCGTGTACGCGCCGGTCGGCCGCCACAAGGACCTGCTGGCCTACCTGGTGCGCCGCCTGCTCGAGAACGGCGCCAACTCCTCCTTCGTCAACCAGCTCGGCGACCCCGGCGTGCCCATCGCCACGCTGCTGGTCTCGCCGCTGTGGCTGGAGCGCGAGAACCCGCAACTGCCGCTGCCGCCGCTGCTCTACGGGCCGGCGCCCGCGCGGCGCAACAGCGACGGGCTCGACCTCACGGTCGACGCCATGCGCGCGCCGCTGTTCGCCGCGCTGGCCGCGACCGCAGTGCCGGTCGTGCCCGAGGCCGATCCCGTGAGCGTCGCGCGCGCCGTGGCCGCGAGCGCCGCCGCCTTCCGCGCCTGGCGCAATACGCCGGTGGCAACGCGCGCCGCCGCGCTGCGCCGCGCGGCCGATGCCTTCCAGGCGCAACTGCCGCGCCTGTGCGCGCTGCTCGTCAAGGAGGCCTTCAAGACCTGGGGCGACGCGGTGTCCGAGGTGCGCGAGGCGATCGACTTCTTGCGCTACTACGCCGACGAGGCCGAGCGCCTGATGCAGCCCGTGCTGCTGCCCGGCCCGACCGGCGAGCGCAACGAGCTGCGGCTCACCGCGCGCGGGCCCTGGGTCTGCATCAGCCCGTGGAACTTCCCGCTGGCCATCTTCACGGGCCAGGTCGCGGCCGCGCTGGCCACCGGCAACACCGTGCTCGCCAAGCCCGCCGAGCAGACGCCGGCCATCGCGCGCGAAGCGGTCGCGCTGCTGCATGCGGCCGGCATCCCGGCCGACGCGCTGCAGCTGCTGCACGGCGCCGGCGAGACCGTGGGCGCCGCGCTGGTGGCAGCGCCCGGCGTGGCCGGCGTGGTGTTCACCGGCTCGACGCAGGTGGCGAAGATCATCCATCGCGCGCTGGCGGGCAAGGACGGCCCGATCGTCCCGCTGATCGCCGAGACCGGCGGCATCAACGCGATGCTGGTCGACTCGAGCGCGCTGCCCGAGCAGGTGGCCGATGCCGTCGTGCAGAGCGCCTTCCGCTCGGCCGGCCAGCGCTGCTCGGCGCTGCGGCTGCTGGTGCTGCACGAGGGCATCGCCGACGGCGTGATCGAGATGATCCGCGGCGCGGCGGCCGAGCTGTCTGCCGGCGATCCCGCGCTGCTCGCGACCGATGTGGGCCCGGTGATCGACCGCGAGGCGGCCGACAACATCCGCCGGCATCTGGCGCGGCTGGACCGCGAAGCGAAGCGCGTGCTGGCGCCCACGGAAACGGACGACGCCTCGTCCACCCTGATCGCGCCGGCCGCCTATGAAGTGGGCGCCATCGAGGACGTGCGCAGCGAGATCTTCGGCCCCGTGCTGCAGATCGTGCGCTGGGGCTCGGGCGCGCTGAGCGACCCGGCCGAGGTGATCGAGCGCATCAACGCGCTCGGCTACGGCCTCACGCTCGGCATCCAGACGCGCATCGATTCGCGCGCCCAGGCGCTGGCCGTGCGCGCCCACGTGGGCAACGTCTACGTCAACCGCAACATCATCGGCGCGGTGGTCGGCGTGCAGCCCTTCGGCGGCGAAGGGCTCAGCGGCACCGGGCCCAAGGCGGGCGGCCCGAACTACCTGCCGCGCTTCTGCGCCGAGCAGACCGTGACGGTCAACACGACGGCCGCGGGCGGCAACGCGGCGCTGCTGAGCACGGTGGCGTAGCGCCACCGCGCGCCTTCAGCGCAGCGTGCTCTGGCCGTGCGCGGCGGCCTGGCGATCGAGCTGCTCGATCAGCGCGCCGTAGGCCGGGCTCGCGCGCAGCCGCGCGTATTCCGCAACCGCCTGGCGATAGCCCGGGCGCGTGGGGTCGGCGCCGGTCTCGCCCGACTGCTTCGCCGCCAGCCCCGACCGCATCCACAACCGCGTGTCGGCGGCCACCGCGGCGCGGCTGTTGGCCGACACGGTGGTCACCTGCTGCTGCGGCGTGCCGTCGATGTAGCCCTGCGTGGGCGCGGTCCTGAGCCATTGGCGCGTCTCGGCCGTCACGGCCTCGCGCGTGGTCGACGAGCTGAACGACGCGGGACGCGGATCGCCCTCGCCGTAGTTGCCCGCGAAGCTCGGCGCGGCGGTGGCGGCCAGCAGCGCGGCGAAGGCGGCGCTGCCCAGCAGGCGGGTGGCGCGGACGGTGCGGGTGGGGCGGTGTTGCGAAGTCTTCATGTCGTCGTTCCTTTCGATGGGGGGACGTGGTGGTTGAACCCGGTGGGAGCGAAGCGCGTGGTCTTCGTCCTTCCTTGCCATCGACTCTAGGGAGCGCAAACCGGCGGTCGATAACCGGTCGATGACGATTTCGTCATCTGCCGCGCCGCCGCGAAAAAGCCCCGCGCGAGGGCGTCAAGCGACTCTTGCATAACCGCCTGTCGCGGCATGCATAAGCCATGGCGCGGCGCGCGAGACGGGACTATCGTTCGCCCATCATTCCAACCAAGGGACTCTCATGAGCGAAAAACTCTCCTTCGTCACGCCGACGGCCAACAGCCCCTGGGGCACCTACCTGTCGCAGGTCGATCGCGTGGTGCCCTACCTGGGCCCGCTCGCCCGCTGGGTCGAAACCCTCAAGCGCCCCAAGCGCGCGCTGATCGTCGACGTGCCGATCGAGATGGACGACGGCACCATCGCCCACTTCGAGGGCTACCGCGTGCAGCACAACATGAGCCGCGGCCCGGGCAAGGGCGGCGTGCGCTTCCACCCCGACGTCACGCTCGAGGAAGTGATGGCCCTGTCGGCCTGGATGACCATCAAGACGGCCGCCGTCAACCTGCCGTACGGCGGTGCCAAGGGCGGCATCCGCGTCGACCCGAAGAAGCTGTCGCAGAACGAGCTCGAGAAGATCACGCGCCGCTACACCAGCGAGATCGGCATCATCATCGGCCCGCACACCGACATCCCCGCGCCCGACGTCAACACCAACGGCCAGATCATGGCGTGGATGATGGACACGTACTCGATGAACGTCGGCGGCACCGCCACCGGCGTGGTCACCGGCAAGCCGCTGCACCTGGGCGGTTCGCTGGGCCGCGTCAAGGCCACCGGCCGCGGCGTGTTCGTCACCGGCCGCGAAGCCGCGCGCCGCCTCGGCCTCGACCTGCGCGGCGCGCGCATCGCGGTGCAGGGCTTCGGCAACGTGGGCTCGGTCGCGGCCGAGCTGTTCGCCGAGGCGGGCGCCAAGATCGTCGCGGTGCAGGACCACACCGGCACCATCGTCAACGACAAGGGCCTCGACCTCGCGCAGCTGGTGCCGATCTCGCGCACCGACGGCGTGGTCGGCTTCAAGGCCGGCGGCGACATCGTGCCGAACGAGGACTTCTGGAGCGTCGCCTGCGACATCCTGATCCCCGCCGCGCTCGAAGGCCAGATCACGGCCGAGCGCGCGAAGACGACCACTGCCAAGCTGGTGCTCGAGGGCGCCAACGGCCCCACCGTGCCGCAGGCCGACGACATCCTCGCCGAGCGCGGCGTGCTGGTGGTGCCCGACGTGATCTGCAATGCCGGCGGCGTGACCGTCAGCTACTTCGAATGGGTGCAGGACTTCTCGTCCTTCTTCTGGGACGAGGACGAGATCAACGTGCGCCTCGACCGCATCATGATGAACGCCCTCAACCAGATCTGGGACACGGCCGACAAGCACAAGATCACCCTGCGCACCGCGACCTACGCGGTGGCTTGCGAGCGGATCCTGATGGCGCGCCAGGAGCGCGGACTGTACCCCTGAGCGACGCATGTCGTTCCCGAGGCCGTCGCCGGCCTCGGCGTCTGTATCCTGCGGGCCCATGAACCGTCCGCCGATCTACCTCGACCCCGCGTTCGTCGCGTCGCCCGATGCCCTGCTCGGGTGGGTCCAGGCCGCGGTGACGTGGGACGAGCGCATGAAGGCGCGCAAGACGGCCAGCTTCGGTGTGCCGTACGACTATTCGCAGATCCGCTACGAGGCGGTGCCGATGCCGTCCGTGCTCGACGATCTCTGCGAGCGGATCGAGGCGAGGCTGGGGTTCCGTCCGAACAACTGCCTGCTGAACCACTATCCCGATGGAGCCTCGTCGATGGGCTTCCATTCCGACGACACCGAGGTTCTGTCCCCGGGCACTGGCGTAGCCATCGTGTCGGTGGGCAGCGAGCGCTCGATCGTCTACCGCAGCAAGGCCGACAGCAGCGTCCGGCACGACTTCCCGCTGCCGCACGGATCGCTGCTGTACATGTCGGATGCGGTCCAGCAGGACTGGTTGCACGCAATCCCCAAGGCACAAGTCGTTGGCGAGCGGATCAGTCTCACTTTCAGATCCATCCATCGTCCGACGAATCCGGCCTGAATTTCACGGGCGTCCGTCGGCGTGCGATGGGCGGTGCGCTATCGTTGGCGGGGTGGCGAAACCACCGAGACATCCTGCCTGAATGGCATCTCCCCCGAGGCTTTTTCCGTGAACACACTTGGCTCCGTCGAGAACGCGCGCATCCAGAAACTCCTTGCCGGCGGCCAGCGCAAGCTGCTCGGCCTGGTCGGCGCCCCCGGCGCCGGCAAGTCCACGCTCGCGGCGCTGCTGCGCGACGCGCTCGGCGCCGAGCGCGCGCAGGTGGTGCCGATGGACGGCTTCCACCTCGCCAACGTCGAGCTGCAACGGCTCGGCCGCGCCGACCGCAAGGGCGCGCCCGACACCTTCGACAGCGCCGGCTACGTGGCGCTGCTGCAGCGGCTGCGCGCGCAGCGGCCCGGCGGCGACATCGTCTATGCGCCCGAGTTCCGGCGCGAGATCGAGGAGCCGGTGGCCGGCGCGATCGCGGTGCTGCCCGAGACGCAGCTCGTGATCACCGAAGGCAACTACCTGCTGCACGACACCGGGCCCTGGGCCGGCGCGGCGGCGCTGCTCGACGAGGTCTGGTACGTGGACATCGACGACGCGCTGCGCGAGGCGCGGCTGGTGCGCCGGCACGAGCAGTTCGGCCGCAGCGCCGAGGCGGCGCGCGCGTGGGTGGCGCAGACCGATGCGCCGAACGCGCGGCTGATCGCGGCCACGCGCGCTCGGGCCAGCCACGTCGTCGTGCTTTCCTGACCGGCGCCTGATCTCGAATCGCCGGGGAACGCGCGGCCCTCATCGCGCTCGAAGGCAGGCCGGCGGCCCGCCGGTTAGCATCCGCCACGCCATGCCGACCCTGCCTTCGACCTTCCTCCGCCCTCGTTCCTCCGTCCTCGTCCTCGCGCTCTTGTCGGCGCTGGTGCTCGCGGGCTGCGGCAGCAGTGCGCGCCGCGTTTCCTACGACACCGAGGAGTTCGACTCCACCACCACCCACACGCGCAGCTACGAGGCCACCGAGGCCCAGACCTGCGAGGCCGCGCGCCGCGCGCTTCTGAGCCAGGGCTACATGGTCACGGCCGCCAATGCCGACCTGGTGACGGCCCGCAAGAGCTTCCAGCCGGCGGCCGAGGTGCATGTGGAGGTCGAGTTCCGCGTGGTCTGCGCGGCCGAGGGCGGCCGGGGCGGCAAGGGCGCCAGGCCGAAGAGCACGGTGGCCTTCGCGACCGCGCTGCAGGACCGCTACGGCCTCAAGAAGGTCAACAACTCGGCGAGCCTGGGCGTGGGCGCCTTCGGCTCGCTGTCGCTGCCGCTGACCGGCAGCGACGACGCGATGGTCAAGGTGGCGAGCCAGACGCTGACCGACGAGCGCTTCTACGACCGCTTCTTCGCGCTGCTCGACCGCTTCCTCGAAGGGCAGGAGCCGGGCGCGGAAGAGCCCGAGGACCTGCCCGAACCCGCGCCGCCGGCACCCGCCGCTACCCCGGCCCCGTCCCAGGCTCCGGCCACCACCTTCCCGGTGCCGACCTCGCCCAACCGCGGCTGACGGCATGGCCACCCTCCCGTTCGCGGACCGGCTGGCCTTCCTGCGCGAGCCCGGCCGCTGGCGCGCGGGCGCGCAGCTCGCGGCGGCGGTGGCCATCGCCTGGGGCGTGTCGCGCGGGATCGGGCTGCCCGAGAGCTTCTGGGCCGTGATGAGCGTGCTGATCGTGATGCGGCCGAGCGCCGGCTCCACGCTCGAGGCCGGCTGGGACCGCGTGCGCGGCACCTTCGCGGGCGCGCTGGCGGGGCTCGCGGGCGTGTGGCTCGCGCACCATGGCGTGCCGATGCAGGCCGACGCGCTCGCGATCGTGCTGCTGCTGGCCTTCGTCGGCGCCGCCGTGCCGGGCCTGCGCAGCGCGCCGGTGGCGGCGCTGATCATCCTCTCGGCCGGCAGCCTGCCGGGCCATTCGGCGCTGCAGGTGGCGCTGCTGCGCATGGCGCAGATGGGCATCGGCGTGGGCGTGGCGCTCGCGATGGCGCTGGTGACGGCCGAGTACCGGGCTGGCGCGCGCTTCGACGCGGGCTGCGCGGCGCTGCTGCGCGGCATGGCGAAGCGCTTGCTGGCGCTGGCCGCGGGCGATGCGACCGAGAGCGACGGCGAACGCGCCCGCGCCGCGCTCGCGCGGCTCACGGTGCTGGCGGGCGGCGCCGACCTCGAATCGCGCTGGCCCTGGCGTCACCGCACGGTCGGTGCGCCGAAGGACGCGCATCGGCAGCGCGCGCGCACCATGGCGCGGCTGATGCAGGACGTGGCACTGCTCGGCCGTGCCATCGGGCCGCAGCAGCCGGCATCGAACGAAGAGACCGCGAAGGCCGCGCGCGCCTCGGCCGGCGCGCTCGCCGCGCTGGCGGATGCGCTCGAAGGCAAGGGCATGGCGCCCGATCTGTCGGTGCTCGAGCGGCTCGCGGCGCGCCATGCGTCGCGCGACGACGCGGCCCGGCCGCTGCTGGCGGCACCGCTCGCGCTGCTGCTCGAAGATCTGCGCGCGCTGCAGGCGACGCGCGTCGCGGCCTAACGCACCAGCGTCGATTTGCCGAACAGGCTCTCGATCAGTTCCACCGCGATCTCGGCTGTCTGGTTGCGCACGTCGAGCGCGGGATTGAGTTCGACCACGTCGACCGAGCCGAGCCGGCCGGTGTCGGCGATCATCTCCATGCACAGCTGCATCTCGCGGTAGGTCGGTCCGCCGCGCACGCCGGTGCCCACGCCGGGTGCGATGTTCGGGTCGAGGCAGTCGAGGTCGAAGCTCACGTGCAGGTGCGTGTCCTCGTCCACGTCCTGCAGCGCCTCGGTCATGGTGGTGCGCATGCCGTGCTCGTCGATGTGACGCATGTCGAACACGTGGAGGCCCAGCGTGCGGATCGCCTCCTTCTCGTCGGCATCGACGCTGCGGATGCCGATGAAGCGGATCGCCTCGGGCGGCAGCGCCGCGCGCTCGCCGCTCCAGCCGGTCAGCACCGCGGGCCCGTGGCCCAGCAGGCACGACACCGGCATGCCGTGCAGGTTGCCGCTGGGGCTGGTGGTCTCGGTGTTGACGTCGGAATGCGCGTCGAGCCACAGCACGCGCAGCTTGCGGCCGCGCTTGCGCGCATGCCAGGCCACCGCGCTGATCGAGCCGATCGCCAGGCAGTGGTCGCCGCCCAGCATCAGCGGCACGTGACCCGCGCCCAGCACCTCGTCGACCGCCGCGTACACCGCGCGGTTCCAGGCGATCACCTCGTCGAGATGGCGCAGCCCGTTGGCCGGCGGCGCCCAGGGCGTGGCCGGGCCCGCGAGATTGCCGCGGTCGACCAGCGCGAAGCCCTGGCGCACCAGTGCCTCCGCCAGCCCCGCCACGCGCAGCGCATCGGGGCCCATGCCCGCGCCGCGCACGCTGGCGCCGACGTCGGTGGGCGCGCCGATCAGTTCGAGGGTGGTGCCGGCGTTGTTCATCTCAGGTCTCCAGGTGGTCCCACAGGTAGGCGTAGCCCAGCGCGT
This sequence comes from Variovorax paradoxus, assembly GCA_016806145.1. NCBI lineage: Bacteria > Pseudomonadati > Pseudomonadota > Betaproteobacteria > Burkholderiales > Comamonadaceae > Variovorax > Variovorax paradoxus. The sequence continues at coordinate 6,148,746 of CP063166.1, read as the reverse complement.
CCATGAACGCGGACTGCTTGTTGTCCGAGGCCGCGCTGTGGCCGCCCTCGAGGTTCTCGTAGAAGGCCGTGTCGTGGCCCTGCGCGGCCAGCTTCGCATGCATCTTGCGCGCATGCACCGGACCCACGCGGTCGTCGCGCGTCGAGGTGGTGAACAGCGAGGGCGGGTACTTGGCGCCGGGCTTCGCGTTCTCGTAGGGCGAGAAGTGGCGGATCCATTCCCACTCCTCGGGCACTTCGGGGTCGCCGTACTCGGCGATCCACGAGGCGCCGGCCGACAGCTGCGTGTAGCGACGCATGTCGAGCAGCGCGACCTCGCTCACGATGGCGCCATAGAGCTCCGGATGGCGCGTGAGCATGTTGCCCATCAGCAGGCCGCCGTTGCTGCCGCCCATGGCACCCAGGTGCGCGGGCGAGGTGATGCCGCGCGCGATCAGGTCCTCGGACACGGCTGCGAAGTCCTCGCTGCTGCGCAGGCGGTTCTGCTGCAGCGCGGCCTGGTGCCAGCGCGGGCCGTATTCGCCGCCGCCGCGGATGTTGGCCACCACGTACACGCCGCCCTGCTCGAGCCAGGCGCGGCCGATGCCGCCGCTGTAGCTGGGCGTGAGCGAGATCTCGAAGCCGCCGTAGGCGTACTGCAGGGTCGGGTTGCGGCCGTTGGCCACCAGGTCCCTGGGCGCGATCTCGAAGTAGGGCACGCGCGTGCCGTCCTGCGAGCGCGCGAAGTGCTGGCTGACCGTGTAGCGCGAGGCGTCGAAGAAGCCCGGGCTGTGCTTGAGCGGCTCGGCCTCGCCCTGGCCCAGGGTGCCGATGTAGAGCGTGGTCGGCTGCAGGAAGCCGCTCACGGTGAGGAAGTAGTCGTCGTTCTCGTCCTCGTCGATGGCGCCGGCCGCGATGGTCGACAGCGCGGGCGCGCCGCCCAGGCTCTCGCGCTGCCACGGGCCCTGGCCGTCGGCCGGCGGCGTGAGCACCTCGATGCGGTTCACCACGTCGTGCATCGCGTTCACGATCAGGTGATGGCGCGTCCACGAATGGCTGTCGAGCGCGCTGGTGTCGGTGGGTTCGAACAGCAGGGTGAGTTCGCGCGCGCCGGCCATGTAGGCGTCGAAGTTCGCGGCCAGCAGCGAGCCGGCCTTGTAGCTGGCGCCGCCCACCTCCCAGTCGCTGCGCGGCTCGATCAGCAGCCATTCGCGCGTGACGTCGACCACCGCGTCGTCGGGCACCTCGATCTTGGCGAGCGTGCCGTCGGCCGCGCGCACCCAGGTCTCGCTGTCGTAGAAGTCGATGGCGCGCGAGACGAAGTCGCGCTCGAAGCCCGGCGTGGCGTCGCGCCAGCCCGAGGCCGAGAGGTCCTCGGTGTCGGCCTCGTAGACCGTGACGGCCTCGGCCAGCGGCGTGCCGCGCTTCCATTCCTTCACGATGCGCGGATAGCTCGAGGTGGTCATCGAGCCCGGGCCGAAGTCGGTGGCCACGTAGAGGTGGTCGATGTCCTTCCAGGCCACCGTGTTCTTGGCTTCCGGCAGTGCGAAGCCGCCCTCGACGAAGGCCTTGCGCACCGGGTCGAACTCGCGCACCACGTCGGCATCGGCGCCGCCGCGCGAGAGCGACAGCAGGCAGCGGCCATAGCCGGGGTAGAGCCAATCGGCGCCGTGCCAGACCCAGTTCTCGCCCTCGGCCGCGGCCAGCGCGTCGAGGTCGAGCACCGTCTCCCAGGCCGGTTGCGGCTTGCGGTATTCCTCGAGCGTGGTGCGGCGCCACAGGCCCTTGGGATGGGCCTTGTCGCGCCAGAAGTTGTAGTAGAGGGTGTCGACCTTGTAGACCATCGGGATGCGGTCGTCGGAGTCGAGCACCTCGAGCAGGCCTTGCTCGATCTGCCTGAAGCGCGCCGACTGCGCGTGGCGCTGCACCGTCTCGGCGTTGCGGGCCTTGGCCCAGTCGAGGGACTGCGTGCCGTCGATGTCCTCGAGCCAGAGGAAGGGGTCTTGGTCTTGCGCTTGCGGGCGGGGGGAAGAGGTCATGGACACAGTGTACGAACGCACCGTGACGGACATCGATCCATGGACTTTCGCATTACCGGTGGACGGTCCCAGAACATCGCTCGGTGCAAACCCGGGTGCGCTCCCCGGTGGAAACACTGAAGGGCGCGGCCCCCCGGCGCAGCGGCCGCACGGTATCCTGCCGAAGCCGAATGCGACGGCATTCCACGACCTAGGAGACACAACACATGAAACACCTGAGCGGTCTCGATGCCACCTTCCTGCATCTGGAAACGCCGGAGATGCCGATGCACGTGGGCTCGCTCAACGTGCTCGACCTGCCCAAGGGCTACAAGGGCGACTTCTACGAGGACGCGAAGCAGTTCATGGCCAGCCGCATCCACCTGGCCGACGTGTTCACGCGCAAGCTCGCGCTGATGCCCTTCGACATGACCAACCCGGTGTGGGTGGAGGACGACGACATCGACCTCGACTACCACGTGCGCCACATCTCGCTGCCGCGGCCCGGCACCAATCGCCAGTTGCAGCAGTACGTCGCGCGGCTGCACTCCTCGCTGATCGACCGCAGCCGGCCGATGTGGGAGTTCTACATCATCGACGGCCTGAAGAGCGGCCAGGTCGCGCTCTACACCAAGGTGCACCACGCGGGCATCGACGGCCAGGCCGGCGTGGAAGTGGGCAAGGCCATCTTCGACCTCGAGGCCACGGGCCGCGTGGTGAAGCCGCCGCGCTCGCGCCCGCGCAACAGCGGCTACCAGCTCGGCATGGCCGAACTCGCGAGCGCCGCGCTGCGCAACACGGCGCAGCAGTACGTCAAGCTGTTCAAGATGGCGCCGGCCATCGTGCGTGCCATCAGCGGGCTGGCCAAGCCCGACGAGAAGGCGGCCGAGAAGCTCACGACCACGGCGCCGAAGAAGTTCAATCTGTTCGCGCCGCGCACCTCGCTCAACGTCTCGATCACCAACCAGCGCACCTTCGCGGGCCGCACCATCTCGCTGGCCGAGACCAAGTACATCGCCAAGCACTTCGGCGTGTCGCTCAACGACGTGGTGATGGCCACCGTGGCCGGCGCGCTGCGCCACTACCTGGCCGACAACAACGAGCTGCCGGCCAAGCCGCTGGTGGCGGGCGTGCCCGTGAGCCTGCGCGAGGCCGGCGACGACACGGCCAACAACCAGGCCAGCATGATCCTCGTGAGCCTGGCCACCGACATCACCGATCCGCTGCAGCGGCTCAAGGCCATCAATGCCTCGTCGACCTCCTCGAAGTCGACCATGAACCGCTTCAAGGCCGTGATCCTCGACGACTTCCCGACCTTCGCCGCGCCCTGGCTGGTGTCGGGCATCGCCTCGATGGTGGGCCGCTCGGGCCTGGTCAACATGCTGCCGCCGGCCGCCAACGTGGCGATCTCCAACGTGGCGGGCGCGCCGTTCCCGATGTACTTCGCGGGCGCGCTGGTCACCTGCTACTACCCGGTGTCGATCGCGAGCCACGGCACCGCGCTCAACGTCACGGTGCAGAGCTACAACGGCCGCATGGACTACGGCCTGATCGCCTGCCGCCGCGCCGTGCCCGACATCACCGAGATCGGCGACTACCTGCTGGCCGAGCACAAGCTGCTGATGGAGCTGACGCAGAAGCATCCGTCGGTGGCCGGTGCACCGGCGCCGAAGCCCGCGGCCGTCGTCGAGGCGCCCGCCGATGCGGAACCCGTGGTCAAGGCGGCCGCGAAGAAGGCTCCGGCGCGCAAGGCCGCGGCGAAGAAGACGCCGGCAGCCAAGAAGGCGCCCGCGAAGAAGGCGGCGGCCAAGACCGCCGCCAAGGCCGCCCCGAAGCCCGCTGCGAAGCCCACCGCAAAGACCCCCGCCCGAAAGGCCCCCGCGCGCAAGAGCGCGCCACGCGCCGCGGCCGCCGCCGCTTGAGAACCGCCCGGGCCCGAAAAATTGGGGCAGTTGGACTAGTTTTCCGACGCTTCTAGTTTTTCAGGCCTAGGCCCTTGGGAAGAAGATCACCCCATCGCGAATCCCGCGACCGATCAACTTCCAGGAACAACCCATGTCCACCTCGCAAACCTCCATCGCTTCCGCCGCCGTCCACGTCATCGGCCAGTACAACGACGCCGGCAAGACCCTGGTCGGTGCCTACCGCACCGGCGTGCAGCGCCTGCTCGACGGCGCCGCTTCGCGCTACAGCGACTTCATCGGCCAGCGCGAGCTGCCGCTGGTGAACGACAAGATCAAGGCCAACCTGATCGGCGCGCAAGCCAAGGTCAACGGCTTCCTGGCCAACCGCCTCGAGATCGACACCGGCCGCATCGTCTCGGTGATGGACCGTGTCGCCACCGGCACCACCAGCGGCATCGAATCGGTTGCCCATCGCGTGGCCCAGGTCGAGTCGCCGGTCGCCACCTCGGTGATCAACGCGCTGTCGGCCGTGAACCAGCCCTTCGCGACCGTGTCGGTGCAGATCGCCGACCGCATCGCCGCCGGTGCCAGGCAGATCGAAGTCCGCGTCGCGGGCACCGAGGAAGCCAAGCCCGTGCGCACCGTGAAGGCCAAGGCCGCCGCGGTCAAGAAGCCGGTTCGCCGCGCTGCCGCCCGCAAGGCGGCCTGAGTTCCGCAGGCGCCTTCGGGCGCCTTTTTCTTTTGCGGTACCGTCGAAGGTACCGAGTTCCCCTGGAGCGATGCATGGCGACCCGCCGCGATGAACCCGCAGAACTGAAGAAGAAGGCGACGCCCGCGAAGAAGACCGCCGGCGCCAGGACCACCCCCGCGAAGAAGACCGCGGCGCCGCGCAAGCGCAGCGCCGCCAAGGCAAAGAGCAGCAAGGCGGGCACGGGCACCAAGCCCGCGTCCTCCGGCGAAGGCCTGCTGCGTGCCGGCCTCAAGGCGCTCGACAACGTGCGCAACGACGTCGCCAAGCGACAGGCCAGCGTCACCAACGTGATCGAGGGCCTGCTGGGCATCGGCGGCAAGGGCGGCGAGGAAGCGAGCGGCGCCAAGGCCGTGCTGACGCGCGGCTTCCCGGGCCTCGACAGCTTCGGCATCCGCAAGTTCGAGGACGTGTTCGACCAGCGCGTGGCCACCGCGCTGCAGCGCCTGGGCATGCCCACGGCCGAGGAGGTGCAGGCGCTGCAGTCGCAGATCGCCGCGCTCGCCGAGCGGCTCGACCGCCTCGAGCAGGCCGCGCGCGGCGGCAAGCGCTGATCGATCCCGGCACGACCCGCACGACCCGCAAGATCCGCCAGTGGCCGGCTCCAACACCACGCGCGACCGCATCCTGCTGACCAGCCTCGCGCTGTTCAACGCGCAGGGGCTCGCGGCGGTGTCCACCCACAAGATCGCGGCCGAGCTCGGCATGAGCCCGGGCAACCTGCACTACCACTTCAAGGCCAAGCAGCTGATCGTGGAGTGGCTGTTCCGGCGCTTCGAGCAGCGGCTCGAATCGCTCAACGGCTCCTCGGCCGGCATCGCGGCCATCGACGACCTGTGGCTCGCGCTGCACCTGCGCTTCGAGGCGATCAACGAGTACCGCTTCATCTACCGCGACATGGCCTTCCTGGCGAGCGAGTACCCGGTGCTCGGTCAGCGCGCGCAGGCCCTGACCGCGCAGAACCTGCTGGCGGCCCAGGCGCTGTGCGAAGGGCTGGTGGCCTCGGGCGTGATCGAGACGAGTGCCGAGCAGGCGCGCATCCTGGCGCTGCAGATGGTGTTCACCACCACCTGCTGGCTGTCGTTCGAGCGCCTGGTGCCGGGCCGCGACGCGGTGGCGCAGGCCGATCCGGGATTGGCGGCCTTCTACACGCTGACCCTGGTTTCGCCGTATGTTTCGGGCGAATCGAGGGCTTACCTCGATTACCTGAGGGCCAAATACCTCGGATAACAGACGACACCGTCCGACGGGTGGGCCGCGCGGCGGAACCCCAGACTGGCAACGAAGAACCAACAGAAGCGCAGAGACACGCAAGAAAGGACCCGCACATGACCACCGCCACCCGTGAACACATCTCGCCGCCCTCGCGCCTGCTGCTGCTGGCCGAAGGCCGCGCGCTCTGGGAAACCGGCGCGGGCCTCGCCATGTGGCCGTTGCTGCAGCTCACGCCGCGCGGCGACGGCCATCCGGTGCTGGTGCTGCCGGGCCTGGTGGCCGGCGATGCCTCCACGCTGGTGCTGCGCCGCTACCTCGCGAGCCGCGGCTACGACGCGCACGGCTGGGGCCTGGGCCGCAACTTCGGTCCGCGCGAAGGCGTGGAGGACGGCATGGTCACGCTGCTGCGCAAGCTGCACGACGACAGCGGCCAGAAGGTCAGCCTCGTCGGCTGGAGCCTGGGCGGCGTGTATGCGCGGCTGCTGGCATCGGCGCATCCCGATCTCGTGCGCGGCGTGATCACGCTGGGCAGCCCGTTCTCGGGCAGCCCGCGTGCCACCAATGCCTGGCGCGTCTACGAAGGCGTGAGCGGCCAGAGCTCGCATGACCCGCGCCGCATGAAGTTCGTGCAGCCCACGCCCTCGGTGCCCACCACCTCGATTTTCAGCCGCACCGACGGCGTCGTGGCCTGGCGCTGCAGCATCGAGAAGACCGGGCCGAAGTCCGAGAACATCGAGGTCATCGCGAGCCACCTGGGCCTGGGCGCGCACCCCGCGGTGCTCTATGCGCTGGCCGACCGGCTGTCGCAGCCCGAGGGCGGCTGGAAGCCCTTCAACCGCGGCCTGCTGGGGCCGCTGGTCTATCCCGATCCCGACCGCGCGAACTGAGGTCCGCCGCCGGAGCCTTCAGGCCTCGGCGTAGCCGGCCGGCTCGCAGGCGAACTCGGCCTGCGAGCGCACTTCCTGCAGCATGTAGCCGCGCCCGTAGGCGGCGCGCAGCACCAGTCCGCCGTCCTCCTGCAGCGCGAGCTTCTTGCGCACGCTGGCCGCGGCGATGTTGAGCGCGCGGGCGCCCTCGTGCGGCGGCCGCTTCCACAGCGCGATCCAGAGGAATTCGCGCGTCAGCAACTGGCCCAGGTGGCGGAACAGCATCAGCGCGAGGTCGAACTCGCGCGGATCGAGGCGCACCTCGCGCCCGCGCCGCAGCACCAGCCGTTCGTGCGCGAGCAGGCGGTAGTCGCCGCAGACCAGCTCCTGCGCTTCGGCGCTCGGCCGCGCCGGCGTGCGCGAGCGCGACAGCAGGGCGCGCAGGCGCCATTCGAGTTCGTGGTCGGCCAGCGGCAGCGGCGCGAAGTCGACCAGGCCGTGGCCATGGCACAGCGCCTCGACCGCGGGCGGCGTGCGCCAGGCCGAGTCTTCCGCGATCAGCAGCATCGGCATGCGTTGCAGCCGGCAGGCGGCCGAGAGGTCGGCCCAGGCGGTTTCGTGCTCGGGATGGAGCAGCAGCAGGTCGAAGCGCCAGCCGCCCTGCAATGCCTTGAGCAGGCCGGTGGCGCCGTGGAACGGCATCGCGCCGTAGCCGCGCCGCGCCATGCGCTGCGCGAGCGCCGCACCCCGGACGGCATCGCCGTCCACCACCGCCGCGCGCAGCGGTTCGTCTGCCCTGAGCATTCGCCATGCCTCCCGGTTGTTGATCGGATCGCGGATCCCGTGGATCTCGCGAGAGGCCGATCTTCGGCGGGAGGGTCTAGGCGTGAAAAACCAGAACCGGCGGAAAGTTAGTCCAATTGCTCCAACTTTTTTCGCGCGGCGAGGGGCGCCTCAGTTGCCGGCCCAGACGTCGAGCACGTAGCGCTGGTCCGCGATCATCCGGTCCATCCAGGCGGCGCTGTCCTGGCCGTGCTCGCGCGCGATGTCGGACAGCGCGCGCCGCACGTCGGGCTCCATGCGCGAGCCGTCGCCGCAGACGTAGACCACGGCACCGGCTTCGAGCAGCGCCCACACCTGCGCCGCCTGTTCGCGGATCAGGTCCTGCACGTAGACCTTGCGCTCGCCCGCGCGCGAGAAGGCGGTGTGCAGCTTCATCAGGCCGCGGTGCGACCAGGCCTTGAGCTCCTCGGCGTAAATGAAGTCCTGCTCGGGATGGCGGCAGCCGAAGAACAGCAGCGCCTCCCCGAGCGCGGTGCCGGCCTCGGCCTGCGCCGCGCGCTCCTGCAGGAAGCCGCGGAACGGCGCCAGCCCGGTGCCGGGGCCGATCATGATCAGCGGACGCTGCGTGTCCTCGGGCAGGCGGAAGCCCTCGGCCGTGGTCTCGCGCACCACGCCGTGCACCGTGTCGCCGGCCTCGGCGCGCGCCAGGAAGTTGGAGCACACGCCCTCGAAGGTGCCCAGGCCCGACCGCGCCGGACCGCTGACCACGCCCACCGTCACGCTGCACTTGCCGGGCGTCATCGTGGGCGAGGAGGAGATCGAGTAGTAGCGCGGCGACAGCGGCGACAGCATCTCGAGGAACACGGCGAACGGCACCTGGCAGGCACGGTGCTCCTCGAGCAGGTCGAGCAACGACTTGCGCTTGTGCAGCACCTCGGCCTTGTAGGCCGCCTGCGAGGCCTCGTCGCTGCCCGACAGCGCCACCAGCTTCGGCCGGGTGAACGGGCATTCGGTGTAGGCCGCGAGCGTGGCGATCTGCTTGCGCGTGGCCACGTCCTGCAGCTCGACATAGTCGCCCAGCAGGCGGTCGACCGCGATCACCTGCTCGACCGGCAGCGCCGGCTTGCGGCCCGCGATCGCATGCAGCCGCACGTGGGCCGTGCGGTCGAAGCCGAAGCGCGCCATCGCGCGCTCGACCTGCCTCGGGCTGTTGCGCGGCACCACGCTCAGGTGGTCGCCGGCGCGGTAGACCAGGCCCTCGGGCAGCATCAGCTCGACGTGGCGCGTGGAGCGGCCGGCCTCGCCGCCGGCACCGTGCTGCAGCTCGCGGTTCTCGATCACGCGCAGCGCCACCGCGCCCAGCGCGTCGACGATGGCGTTGTTCTGCGGCGGCGGCAGTTCCTCGAGCGTGTAGAGCGGCTCGCTCTGCGCGGGCGTGTCGGCACCGGTCTTGATGTCGAAGGCCTTCACCAGCTCGGGCCACAGCGCGTCGCTCCAGTCCTGGAAGGCGCCATCCATGTCCTCGCGCGCATCGCCCTCGCCGCGCGGATGCACGCGCGTGGCGCCCAGCGCCTCGAGCCGCTCGTCGATGCGCCGCGGCACCGCCTGGTAGGTGGCGGCCCAGTCGGTGTTGCCGCAGCCGAAGACGCTGAAGCGCACGCCGTTGAGCGCGTCGTCGGCCTTGTCGAGCCAGCGGTGGAACTCGGCCGCGTTGTCGGGCGCCACGCCGTTGTACGAGGCGCAGACGATGGCCACCGCGCCGTTGGCCGGCAGCCGCTCGGCGTAGTCGTCGAGCGAGGCCAGCTGGGTCGAGAAGCCGCGTGCCTCGCCGGCCTCGGCGAGCTGGCGCGCGAGGTCCTCGGCGGTGCCGAGGTTGGAGCCCTGCAGCACCAGCAGCGAGGTGCCGTGGCGCGCGGCCTGCGGCTTGCGCGCCGCCGGCTGCACGGGCTGCACCGGCGCGGCGGCCGCGTCGTTGATGTTGCCGCGCGGGCGCGTCGCCGGGTCGCGCAGCAGCGCCTTGATCCTGAAGCCCTCGGGCTTGATGGTCAGCGCTTCCTTGATCTTGAGCTTGTAGCCGGTGTGGTCGACCAGGTTGAAGCGCTGCAGGATCATGCCCAAGGTCAGCACCGCCTCCTGCAGAGCGAACTGGCGCCCGATGCACGCGCGCTGGCCGTTGCCGAAGGGCTTGAAGGCGTTGACCGGCCGCTCGCGCTCGGCCTCGCGGCTGAAGTTGTCGGGATCGAACTGGTCGGCGTTCTCGCCCCAGATGCCCTTGTCGCGATGCAGCGCCAGCGCATGCATGATGACCATGTTGTTCTTCTTGATCGTGTACTGGCCACCGATCTGGGTGTCTTCCTTCGCGCGCATCGAGATCGCGGGCGCGGTCGGGAACATGCGCAGCGACTCCTTGAGCACCTGCATCACGTACTGCAGCCGGTTGACCTGCGCGTAGGTGGGCTTGAGCGAGGTGTCGGGCCCGAACACGTTGTCGACCTCGGCCTGCGCCTTGGCCAGCGCCTCGGGGTTCTTCAGCAGGAAGTAGATGGCGAACGAGAGCAGGCCGCTGGTGGTCTCGTGGCCCGCGATGAGGAATTCGATGCACTCGTCGCGGATCATCTTGTCGGTGAGCTGCTCGCCGCTCTTCTTGTCCACGCCCGCGATCATGTAGCTCAGCAGGTCGGGCTTGGTCGCGATGTCGGCACCGCTCGCGCGCCGCTCCTCGATGATGTCCTCCACCATCTTGTGCATGTAGCGGATGTCCTTGCGCTGCTGCGCCAGCTCCTTCTTGAGCATCAGCTCCTCGAGCGGCAGGCCGCGCCGGTTCTGCACCGTCTCGAGCGTGCGCACCATCGCGTCGACGAAGGGATGGAAGCCCTCGCGGTAGAAGGAATTGAAGCGGTAGCCGAAGCCGCACAGGCCGATGGTGTCGAGCGTGAGCGCGGTCATGTCGCGCACCACGTCGACCTCCTCGTCGAAGTTCAGCCGCTCCCACTTGGTCACGAGCTGCCCCGCGATGTCCAGCATCATGGGGTGGTAGGCCTGCATCGCGCGCTGGCTGAAGTTGGCCAAGAGGATGTTGTGCGGCTTCGACCAGGTCTCCTCGTGGGTGTCGGAGGTGAACAGGCCGTGCGAGGCGGCGCGCAGCCGGCGCAGCGCGCCGCGCGTGCTCTTGTCGAAGCGCGCCTCCTCGCAGAGTTCGTCGACCAGCGCGGGCGACGACACCACGATCACCGGCATGCCCGGCATGTCGAGCCAGTAGATGCCGCCGAGCTCCTGGGCGATCTTCCACATGTCCAGCACCGGGGAGTCGGAGCCGATCGACAGCAGGTTGCCCACGAAGGGCTTCTTGGCGGGATGGGGGATCGGGTGGAGCGAGTTCTTGCCTGCCATGGTCTGGATGTTGTGCTTCTGCGGGAGACGGCCGCGGGGCGCGCCGAGGGGGACGACCACTGGAGTATCGAAGCGGCTCCCCCGGCGGCAGGACGGGGTTTCCCTTAGCAAATGTCAGGGCGCGAGACGGCGCCGGCCGCCGCATGGCGAGGCCGGGAACCCGCACGTATTCGGGTTTTCATCACGCCTCATTGTTGGGCATACGCACGAGAATTGTTCAACAATAAATTCAAAAGGCCAGAAACCGACGCAGAAGTTGTTCATTTATTTGGCATGGGCCTTGCATTGAAGGGGCAGGCCGGGGGACTGGCCTGGACCCGCCGTTTCGCTTCCACCCATCACCGGTCACGTCACTTTCTCGAGGAGTCCCGTTCATGTTCCGTCAGTCTTTCGCCGCACTCGCGCTCTCCTGCCTCGCCGCCTCCGCGCTGGCCCAGACCAAGTGGGACCTGCCCACGGCCTACCCGGCCAACAACTACCACACCGAGAACATCGCCCTGTTCGCCAAGGACGTGGAGGCCGCCACCGGCGGCAAGCTCAAGATCACCGTGCATGCGAACGCCTCGCTGTTCAAGGCGCCCGAGATCAAGCGCGCGGTGCAGAGCAGCCAGGCCCAGGCCGGCGAGATCCTGCTGGCCAACTTCGCCAACGAGAACCCGATCTACGCGCTCGACGGCGTGCCCTTCCTGGCCACCACCTACCCCGAGGCGAAGAAGCTCTACGACGCTTCCAAGCCCGCGATGGAGAAGCTGCTCGCCGCGCAAGGCATCAAGGTGCTGTTCGTGGTGCCGTGGGCGCCGCAGGGCATCTACTCGAAGAAGGAAGTGGCCTCGGTGGCCGACCTGCGCGGCATCAAGTGGCGCGCCTACAGCCCGGCCACCGCCAAGATCGCCGAACTGATCGGCGCGCAGCCGGTGCAGATCCAGCAGGCCGAGCTCAGCGCCGCCATGGCCACCGGCGTGATCGAGAGCTACATGAGTTCGGCCTCCACCGGCTACGACACCAAGACCTACGAGAGCCTGAAGAACTTCTACGACACCAAGGCCTGGATCCCGAAGAACGCGATCCTCGTCAACGCCAAGTCCTTCGACGCGCTCGATGCCGCCACCAAGGCCGCCGTGACCAAGGCCGCGGCCGATGCGGAAGCCCGCGGCTGGAAGGTCGCGGTCGAGAAGAACGACGAGTACAAGCGCCTGCTGGCCGAGCGCGGCATGAAGATCCACCAGCCCTCGGCCAAGCTCGACACCGACATGCGCCAGGTCGGCGGCATCATGCAGGCCGACTGGCTCAAGGCCGCCGGTGCCGATGGCGCCGCGATCGTCGACGCCTACAAGAAGAACTGATCGTGCGCCGCTTCCTCGATCGCCTGTACGACGGTGCAGGCGCGCTCGGTGCGTTCTGCGTGTTCCTGATCTTCGTGCTGATGATCGTGGCCGGCGTGGGCCGACAGATGAACTGGCACGTGAGCGGGCTCAACGACGTGGTGGCGTGGCTGTGCGCGGCCGCGGCCTTCTTCGCGATGGCCCATGCATTCCGCCACGGCGACTTCGTGCGCGTCACGCTGCTGCTCGAGGCCGTGCCCGAGAAGATGCGCCGCGCGCTCGACGTCACCTGCCTGCTGATCGCGGCGGTGTCGGTGGCCTACCTCACCTACTGGGCCACCAGCTTCACCTGGGAGAGCTACGAGTTCGCCGAGATGGCCACGGGCCTGGTCGTGATCCCGATCTGGATTCCGCAATCGACCTTCGTGATCGGCTGCTGGCTGCTGCTGATCGCCATGGTCGACGAGCTGGTCGGCGTGCTGCGTGGCCACAAACCCAGCTACCAGCGCGCGGTCGAGGAACGACACGCCGCCGGCGATTTTTCTTCCGAAGTCTGAGCCTTCCATGATCGAAACACTCCTCATCGGCGCCCTGCTGCTCGTCATCATGGTGGTGCTGCTCGCGGGCGGCGTCTGGATCGCGATGACGCTGGCCATCGTCGGCTGGATCGGCCAGGCCTTCTTCACCAACACGCTGCCCGGCAAGAACCTGTTCTCGGCCTTCTGGGAGTCGAACGCCTCGTGGGAACTGGCGGCGCTGCCGCTGTTCATCTGGATGGGCGAGATCCTGTTCCGCACCAAGCTCAGCGAGCAGATGTTCGACGGCCTGCGGCCCTGGCTCAACAACGTGCCGGGCCGGCTGATGCACACCACCATCCTCGGCTGCGGCGTGTTCGGCTCGGTCTCGGGTTCGTCCGCCGCGACCTGCGCCACCATCGCCAAGGTCGCGCTGCCCGAGCTCAAGCGCCGCGGCTACAACGAGAAGCTGGCCATCGGCTCGCTCGCCACCGCCGGCACCCTCGGCATCCTGATCCCGCCCTCGATCACGATGGTGGTCTACGCGGTCGCGGCCGATGTCTCGATCATCCGCATCTTCCTCGCCGGCTTCCTGCCGGGCTTCCTGCTGATGCTGCTGTTCTCGGGCTACATCGGCTGGTGGAGCCTGCGCAATCCCGACAAGGTGCCGCCGGCCGACCCGCCGACCACCTTCATCGAGAAGATCCGGCTCTCGGGCAACCTGATCCCCTGCGCGCTGCTGATCGTGTTCATCGTCTGGGTGCTGGTCGCGGGCTGGGCCACGGCCACCGAATGCGCGGCCTTCGGTGTATTGGGTTCGCTCGCGATCGCGGCCTGGGGCCGCAGCCTGACCTGGAAGAACTTCAGCGACGGGATCATGGGTGCCACGCGCACCAGCTGCATGATCATGTTCATCCTCGCGGGCGCGGCCTTCCTCACCAAGACCATGGCCTTCACCGGCATCCCGCGCGAACTGGCCGAATGGGTCGACGGCATGCACCTGTCGCCCTATGCGCTGATCAGCGTGCTGGTGCTCGTCTACCTCGTGCTCGGCACCGCGCTCGACGGCATCTCGATGATCGTGCTGACCAGCGCGGTGGTGCTGCCGATGATCCAGAAGGCCGGCTTCGACCTCGTGTGGTTCGGCATCTTCGTCGTGCTGCTGGTCGAGATCGCCGAGGTCACGCCGCCGGTGGGCTTCAACCTCTTCGTGCTGCAGAACATGACGGGCAAGGACAGCAACGTGATCGCCAAGGCGGCGATCCCGTTCTTCTTCTGCCTCGTGCTGTGCATCGCGCTGGTCACCTTGTTCCCGAGCATCGTGACGATATTGCCCAACGTCTTCATGGGCGTGGAGCGGTAGCGCCGTCTCACCATGAAGCGGACTCTCACGACCAAGGATGTGTCGACCGCGGCAAACGCCGCTCGGCTGCGTGCTGGCGACGCCGCGATCACGCGCCGAGGCTTTGCCTTGCTGGCCTGCGCCGGGGCGGCCTTGCCGCAGGCGCGAGCCGCCACGGTCTGGCGGCTCGCGACCGGCTACCCGGCGGAGAATTTCCACACCGTCAATCTCATGACGATGGCCAAGGATGTCGAACTCGCGACGCAAGGCCGGTTGCGCATCGACGTCTTCCCGAAGAACGCCCTCGTCGCGCTCAACGACATCCGGGCCGCGGTGCAGGCCGGAAAGATCGAGGCCGGCGAGACGATCATGAGCAGCCTCATCGCCGAGATGCCGATCGCCGGCGCGGATTCGGTGCCCTTCATCACCGACAGCTATGCCGATGCGCTGCGGCTCTGGCGCATTCAACGGCCGTTGATCGAGCGTGCCTTCGAGCAGCGCGGCATGCGCGTGCTCCATGCCGTGGCATGGCCTCCGCAGGGCCTGTTGTCGGTGCGGCCGCTCGCCAGCATGAGCGACCTGCGCGGCATGCGGATGCGAACCTACAACACGACCACCGCGCGCATCGCGACGCTGATGGAGGCCGTGCCGGTCGATGTTCCGGCCACGGAGCTCGACAAGGCGCTGGCCGAAGGGCGCATCGACTGCATGCCGACCTCCGCCGTCACGGCCATGGAAAGCCGCGCATGGCAGTCCATGCACTACTTCTACGAGATCAACGCGTGGTTCCCGAAGAACATCGTGTTCGTGCATGCGAAGGCATGGAGCGCGCTGGATGCCTCGAGCCGGCAGGCGCTGCAGGCCGCCGCAGCATCGGCCGAGACGCGCGGCTGGGCCGCGAGCGAGGCGGCCGCCGCGCGATCGATGAACGAGCTGCGGCGCAACGGCATGAAGATCGAGGCGGCATCGTTTCTCTTCGGCCGCGATCTCAAGCGCCTCGGGGAGCGCTTCTCACGAGAGTGGATCGAGCGCGTGGGCGCGTCGGCCAACGACATCTTCATCCCCTACTTCACCAGGTAGGAATGCGATGCGGGACCCAGGTGCGCTGCGAGTGCGTCCTCAAACGCTCCAGCCCGAATCGTTGATGTGCCGCGCGTACACCGCGAGCACGATGCGTTCGGAATGCACGAGGTAGTCGTTGAGCGCCGCGGCGGCGCGGGCGAATTCGCCGGCCTCCGCGAGCGCGAGGATGTTCTCGTTCATCTCGACATAGGGCGCGTGCAGGAACTCGGCGTCGCGCAGCAGGCCGAAGGCCAGCCGCAGTTCGGCCAGCACCGAGCCGAACAGCAGGTTGAGCCGCTCGCTGTCGGCGAGCTCGACCACGGCCATGTGGAAGGCCATGTTCGCGGTGCCCACGCCGAGCCAGTCGCCGCCGTCGCGGCAGGCCTTCGCGCGATCGACCGCCTCGCGCATCTTCTTCTTCGCGGGATGGCGCGGGTAGGCCTGCGCGAGCGCCTGGCACTCGATCAGGCGACGCACGCGGTAGATGTCGATGATCGACGCGATGCTCGGGATGACCACGAACACGCCGCGGTTCGGCGCGTGCTTCACGAGGCCGTCCTTGGCGAGCATGCGGAACACCTCGCGCAGCGTGTTGCGCGAGATGCCGAGGCTCTCGCTCAGCGACTGCTCCGACAGGCGCTCGCCGGGCATGAACTCGCCCTGCGTGATCTTCTGCCGCAAGGCTTCGGCCATGCGCTCGCTCAAGGCCTGGGCAGGGGGAGTCAGCGGTTCGGAAGCGGCGGAGGTCATGCGGATGGGGGATGTCGGGGGTGAGGGGTTTTAGCAGATTCCGTTCCTCGCGCCGCGCCGCCCCACGCCCTGGATCAGGGTTTGCCCCTGCAAGTCGGCATGCATATTGCTCAACTGATTGATTGAATTGTTCAACAATCAAATAAACTTCGTTCCAACAAAACGGCCAGATTCGAGTCGATTCCATGTTCTCCATGCGCCTTCCGAAGCCCTCCCTCCCGCGCCCGGCCCGGCGTGCCCTTCTGTCGGGCACCGCAGCGTGAGCGCCGCGCCGGGCCGCCCCAAGCAAGCTCGCACCGCAGTGCGAAGCACGAAGGTATTCCAATGAGCGCGCTGGATCTCAACAGCGACCTGGGCGAGAGCTTCGGCGCCTGGCGCATGGGCGACGACGCGGCGATGCTCGGCATCGTGAGCAGCGCCAATGTGGCCTGCGGCTTCCATGCCGGCGACGCGGCCGGCATCCTCGACACCCTGCGCCATGCCAAGGCCCATGGCGTGGCGGTCGGCGCCCACGTGTCCTATCCCGACCTCGCGGGCTTCGGCCGCCGCGCGATGGCGATGGGCAGCGCCGAGCTCGTGGCCGACGTGATCTACCAGATCGGCGCGCTGCAGGGCCTGGCCCGCGCCGCGGGCACCTCGGTGCGCTACGTCAAGCCGCACGGTGCGCTCTACAACGCCATCGCGCACGACGAGCGGCAGGCGCGCGACGTGATCGCCGCCCTCCGCGCGATCGACGACCGGCTCTGGCTGGTCGGTCTCGCCGGTTCGCCGCTGCTCGGCTGGGCACGCGCGAGCGGCCTGCGCACCGTCTCCGAGGCCTATGCGGACCGCGCCTACCGCGCCGACGGCACGCTGGTGCCGCGCAGCGAACCGGGCGCGGTGCTGCACGACGCGCGGGCGGTGGCGCAACGCATGCTGCGGCTGGCCACGCACGGCGAGGTCGAGGCCATCGACGGCAGCACGCTGCGGCTGCAGGCCGATTCGGTTTGCGTGCATGGCGACAGCCCGGGCGCGGTGGCGATGGCGCGCGAGGTGCGCGCCGCCTTCGAGCGCGCGGGCGTCGCGGTGCGGGCCTTCGCGCGCGAGGACGACGAGCCGGCGGGAGCGCCGCGATGATGCGTTTCCTGCCCGTCAACCTCGACGCGCTGCTGGTCGAGCTCGACGACCTCGCGCAGACGCTCGCGCTGCTGGCCTCGCTGCAGGCCGAACCGATCGAGGGCATCGAGGAACTGGTGCCGGCCGCGCGCACGATCCTGGTCCGCTTCCGCCCCGGCGCGGTCACGCACGAGGCGCTCGTGCGGCGCATCGGCGCGCGCCGCCTCGACGGCACGGTCGAGCGCGCGGGCCGGCGCATCGAGATCCCGGTCGACTACGACGGCGAGGACCTCGACGAGGTCGCGCGGCACCTGGGCCTCGCGCGCGAGGAGGTGATCCGCCGCCACACCGGCCACGACTACACCGTGGCCTTCACCGGCTTCGCGCCGGGCTTCGCCTACCTGAGCGGCGGCGACCCCAGCCTCGACGTGCCGCGCCGCGCCACGCCGCGCACCCGCATCCCGGCCGGCGCGGTCGCGCTCGCGGGGCGCTTCAGCGGCGTCTATCCGCAGGCCAGCCCCGGCGGCTGGCAGATCATCGGCGTGACCGCCACGCCGATGTGGGACCTGGCCCGCGCGGAGCCCGCGCTGCTGCAGCCGGGCTACACGGTGCGCTTCATCGATGTCTCGGGGCAAGGCGCGCCAGCCATCGCGCCACCGGTTCCAGTCGCGCCGCCATCGGCCACGCACGAAGGGCCCGCCCTCGAGATCCATGCCACCGGCCTGCAGGCGCTGTTCCAGGACCTGGGCCGCCACGGGCTCGCGGGCCAGGGCGTCTCGGCCTCGGGCGCGATGGACCGCGGCGCGCTGCGCACGGCCAACCGCCTCGTGGGCAATGCCAGCGACGCGGCCTGCATCGAGATCGTCGGCGCGGGTTTCCGCTTCAGCTGCCGCGGCGATGCGGTGCTGGCCTTCGCCGGTGCCGACGTGCCGCTGCAACTGCGCAGCGCCGGCGGCGCGCGCTGGACGGTGCCCGTGGGCGAGGCGATCGCGCTGGCCGATGGCGACAGCCTCACGGTCGGCGAACCGCGCGCGGGCCTGCGCAGCTACCTCGCGGTGCGCGGCGGCTTCGAGCTCGCGCCCGTGCTCGGCAGCGCCGCCACCGACACCCTGGCGCACATCGGCCCGCCGCCGATCGCCGCCGGCGACCGGCTGGCGCTGCGGCCGGTGGCGCGCGGCGCCGTCGTCGGCCTGCCCGATGCGGCGCCGCGCGCGCTACCGACGCTGCACGAGGAGGTGGTGCTCGACGTGGTGCTGGGCCCGCGCGCCGACTGGTTCACGCCCGAGGCGGTCGCGCTGCTCGCGAGCCAGCACTGGACCGTCACGCCGCAGTCCAACCGCGTCGGCCTGCGGCTCGCGGGCGAGACACCGCTGGCGCGCCGCGACACCGCCGAGCTGCCCAGCGAGGGCACCGCGCTCGGCGCGATCCAGGTGCCGCCGAGCGGCCAGCCCGTGCTGTTCCTCGCCGACCATCCGCTGACCGGCGGCTACCCGGTGATCGGCGCCGTCGCCACCCACCATCTCGATCGCGCCGGCCAGATCCCGGTCGGCGCGCGCCTGCGTTTCAACCCGGTGCGCGCCTTCGACGCGCACTGCCTCCCCGTTCCTTCCTCCGACACGCCATGAAGAAAGTCCTGATCGCCAACCGCGGCGAGATCGCCGTGCGCATCGCGCGCGCCTGCGCCGACTACGGCGTGCGCTCGGTGGCCGTCTACGCCGATGCCGATTTCGACGCGCTGCACACGCGCGTGGCCGACGAGGCCCATGCGCTCGAGGGCACGCGCCCGGCCGACACCTACCTGGCCATCGACAAGCTGCTGGCCGCGGCCGCGCGCAGCGGCGCCGACGCGGTGCATCCGGGCTACGGCTTCCTCTCGGAGAGCGCGGCCTTCGCGCGCGCCGTGATCGAGGCCGGCCTGTGCTGGATCGGGCCGCCGCCTTCGGCCATCGAGGCGCTGGGCGACAAGGTGCAGGCGCGCCGCATCGCGCTCGAGGTCGGCGCGCCGCTGGTGGCCGGCACGCCGGCGCCGGTGCGCGACGCGCAGGAGGTGCTGGCCTTCGCCGAGGCGCACGGCCTGCCGATCGCGATCAAGGCGGCCTTCGGCGGCGGCGGCCGCGGCCTCAAGGTCGCGTGGCGGCTCGACGAGGTGGCCGAGCTCTACGAATCGGCGGTGCGCGAGGCCGTCACTGCCTTCGGCCGCGGCGAGTGCTTCGTCGAGCAGTTCCTCGACCGGCCGCGCCATGTCGAGGCGCAGGTGATCGCCGACACGCACGGCCGCGTGGTGGTGCTCGGCACGCGCGACTGCTCGCTGCAGCGGCGCAACCAGAAGCTGGTGGAGGAGGCGCCCGCGCCCTTCCTGAGCGACGCGCAGCGCGAGCGCATCCACCGCGCCGCGCACGACATCTGCGCGCGCGCGGGCTATGTCGGCGCCGGCACGGTCGAGTTCCTGCTCGGGCCCACGGGCGCGATCTCCTTCCTTGAGGTCAACACGCGGCTGCAGGTCGAGCATCCGGTGACCGAGGAAACCACCGGCATCGACCTCGTGGTCGAGCAGCTGCGCATCGCCGACGGGCTGCCGCTGTCGGTCAGCGAGACGCCCGCGCCGCGCGGCCATGCCTTCGAGTTCCGCATCAACGCCGAGGACCCGGGCCGCGGCTTCCTGCCCACGCCCGGGCCGGTGCGCCTGTTCGAGCCGCCGTCGGGGCCCGGCGTGCGCGTCGACACCGGCGTGGCCTCGGGCTCAAGCGTGCCGGGCAGCTTCGATTCGCTGATGGCCAAGCTGGTCGTCACCGGTGCCACGCGCGCGCAGGCGATGGCACGCGCGCGCCGCGCGCTGCGCGAGTTCCGCATCGAGGGCGTGGCCTCGGTGCTGCCGTTCCACCGCGCCGTGGTCGAGGCGCCCGACTTCGTGGCCGAGGACGGCTTCAAGGTCCACACGCGCTGGATCGAGACCGACTTCGCGCAGCCGCTGGCCGCGGCCGTGCGCGCCGAGCCCGTGCGCGATGCCGCGCTGCTGCGCACGGCGGTGGAGATCGACGGCCGCCGCGTGACGCTGGGCCTGCCGCCGGCGCTGCTGCGCGGCATCGGCGATGCGCCGGCCGCGCCGTCGTCATCGCCGCAGCTCGAGGAGGCCGCCGACCCCGCCGCCGTGGCCGCGCCCATCACCGGCACGCTTCAGGCGTGGACCGTGGACGAGGGCGCGCTGGTCGCGCAGGGCGACCCGATCGCGGTGATGGAGGCGATGAAGATGGAGGTGCAGGTCGTGGCCCACCGCGCGGGCCGGCTCGCGCGGCTGGCGGCGGGCGCGGCGCCGGTGGTGGCGGGGACGACCATCGCGCGCATCGGCTGAGGGCTCAAGGGCGCACCATCTTGCAGTCGGTGCCCTGCGCCAGTTCGTTGCCGCTGTAGACCGCGTCGGTGCGGAAGCCGTAGTTCGTGCCTTCCCAGCCGAGCTTCACGGCCTTGCCGTCGACCGGCGCGATGGTGTTGACCACCTGCGGCAGCAGCAGCTGGTGGTCCTCGCCGCGCATGCGCACCGGGCCGACCACCGAGTCGTAGCTCAGGTCCTCGAGCGCGCGCGCCACCTTCACGGTGTCGGTGCTCGCGGCCTTCTCGATCGCGGCCGCGAGCAGGCGCGGCGTCATGTCGATGCGCGGCGCGAGGAAGTCCTTGCCGGTCTTGGCCTTGTAGGCCTTGGCCAGTGCATCGACCTTCGGCGTGCCGGCCTGGCCCGGATGCCATTCGGCGACCCAGGTCAGCTGGCCCAGCTTCGCCTGCGACACCGCCGTGACCGTGCCCGGCACCGAGCCCGCGCTGTGGTTGAAGTAGCGCAGGTCGTAGCCGGCATCGCCCGCGGCCTTGAGCAGCAGCGTCATGTCCTGGCCCCAGTTGCCGGTGATGACCGAGTCGGCGCCGCTCTGCTTGATGTTGGCGATGTAGGGCGAGAAGTCCTTGACCCGGCCGATCGGATGCAGCGCCTCGCCGACGAACTGGATGTCGGGCCGCGCCAGGCCCACGAGCTGGCGCCCGTAGCTGGCCCACTGCTTGCCGTGCGCGTAGTCCTGGTTCAGCAGATAGACCTTGCGGATCTCGGGCGTCTTCTTGATGTAGTTGGCCAGCGCCTTCATCTTCATCGCCGTGTTGGCCTCCGTCTGGAAGTGCCAGAAGCTGCAGGCCTTGCCGGTCATCTCGGGATCGATCGACGAGTGGTTGAGCACCAGCAGCTCCTTGCCCGGGTTGCGCTGGTTCCAGCGCGCCACCGCCTGCACCAGCGCCGTCACCACCGAGGAGCCCGAGCCGCCGGTCACGATGGCCTTGGCGCCCTGGTCGATCGCGGCCTGCAGCGCGCTCTGGCTCTCCTGCGCCGAGAGCTTGCTGTCGAACTGCAGCAGCTGCAGCTTCGTGCCGCCGAGCACGCCGTCCTTCGCGTTGATCTCCTCGATCGCGTACTGCGTGTGCATCAGCATCAGCTCGCCGACGTTGGCGAAGGGGCCCGAGAGCGGGTCGATGTAGGCGAGCTTGTAGGTCTGCTGGGCCTGCGCGGTGCCGGCGGCAGCGGTGGCGATCAGGCAGGCGAGCGCGAGCCGCGCCAGGGGCGCCGGGTGGAACTTCATGGTGTGTCTCCTGGGATGGGGGGTCAGTGGCCGGTGCGCAGCCCGATCACGCGGCTCGCGAGCTTCGTGAGCTCGGCCACCACCTCGTCGGGCGAGAGCCGTCCGCCCGGGCGGTACCAGCTGTAGAGGAAGCCCGGCAGGCTGCAGGCCGCGAGCGCGGTGATCTTGGTCTCGTCGAAATCGAGGTCGCCGTCGCGCCGCGCCTGTTCGAGCAGCGGGCACAGCAGGTCGTAGAAGTGGTGCGCGAGCTTCTTCTGCGCGGCCAGGTACTCGGGCCGGTAGACCTGCGGTTCGCGGTACGGGAAGAACGCAGCCGGATGGTGCGCCACGGTGGCGCGGATCAGCCGCTCGATGCCCTCGAGCACCTTCTCGCTCGCGCGGCGCGGATCGTCGGCCGCGAAGTCGAGCGCGGTGAAGCAGTCGACCGCGGGGCGCCACGAGAGGGTTTCGAAGATCTCCTGCTTGTCGCGGAAGTAGTAGTAGACGAAGGGCTTCGTGACACCGAGCGCGCGCACGATCTGCGCCATGGTGGTGTTGGCGTAGCCCTGCGCCGCGAACAGCTGCGTGGCGGCTTGCAGGATGCGCTCGCGCTGCAGGTCGGTGCCCTGCGTGGCGGCACGCTGGCGGCCGGTGCCCTGCGGCAGGTCGGGGCGCGCCGTGAGGGCAGTGGCCTCCGTCGCATGCGCCTCGTGCATGCCCTGCATGCCTGGCACGCGTGGAGGATCGTCCTGCTCCGCGCGCGCCTTGCGCCCAGAGGGTTTGTGCCGTGTCGCGGAAGTTATACCCATGGGTAGGATTGTTCGTGCACCATCCGGCGATGGCAAGCGCCCGCCAGGCGCGAGCGGCTATCGATAACCCTGAGAAAGTGACGCCATGGAGACAACCGACGAACCCTTGCTGCGCGCGCTCCCGCCGCGCGCGCAACAGCCGCTGCACGACTACCTGCGCGCCCATGCGCGCGAGCGCGGCGAGCATCCGGCCTGCCACTGGTACGGCCATGCGATGAGCTGGCGCGAACTCGACCGCGCGAGCGACGCCTTCGCCGCGCGGCTGCAGGTCCTGGGCGTGCGCAAGGGCGAACCGGTGGTGCTGTTCCTCAACAACTGCCCGCAGTACCTGGTGGCGCACTTCGGCATCCAGAAGATCGGTGCCATCGTCTGCCCCAGCGGCCCGCTCAACAAGGAGCACGAGCTCGCCTACCAGGTCAACGACCTGAAGGCGCGCGTGATCGTGGCGGCCGCGCCGCTGCTGCCGGTGGTCGAGAAGGTGAAGCCCGGGAGCGCGCTCGAACACGTGTTCGTCGTGCACTACGCCGACCTCTTGCCCAAGACGCCCGAGACGCCCGCGCTCGACCTGCCGGCCGAACTCGCCGCGGAGCGCAACGCCGAGCGCACGGTGCCCGCGGGCTGCGAGGACTTCCTCGCCGTCATGAACGCCGATGCAAAGCCACAGCCGGTGGCCATCGACATGGACGACGTCGCGCTCATGACCTACACCTCGGGCACCACCGGCCTGCCCAAGGGCGCGATGCTCAGCTACGGCAATGCGCTCTTCAAGACCCGCGCCGCGGCCGACTGCAACGGGGTCGGGCCCGACGACGTGCTGCTGTCGATCGCGCCGCTGTATCACATCGCCGGCATGCTGATGGGCGTGAACGTGCCGGTGCTCACGGGCGCGGCCTCGGTGCTGCTGCACCGCTTCGATCCGCGCGCGGCGCTGCAAGCGATCGCGCGCCACAAGGTGAGCTGGTGGTACAGCATCGCGCCGATGAACGTGGCCTGCATGCAGCTGCCCGACATCGCGGGCTTCGACCTCGCGAGCCTGCGCATGAACCCTGTCACCAGCTTCGGCATCGCCTTCACCGAGCCGCTGGCCGCGCAGTGGCGTTCGCATGCGCCGAACTGCACCTCCTTCGAGGCCGCCTACGGCCTGAGCGAAACCCACACCTGCGACACCTACACGCCGCGCCATGCGCCGCGCTGGGGCACGCAGGGCGTGGCGGTGCCGGGCGTGACGATCCGCATCGTCGACACGGAAACGCAGGCCGACATGCCCACCGGCGAGGTCGGCGAGATCGTGCTGACCAGCCCGGGCTCGTTCAAGGGCTACTGGAACAAGCCCGACGCCACGGCCGCCACGCTGCGCGACGGCTGGGTGCACACGGGCGACATGGGCAAGCTCGATGCCGAGGGCTACCTGACCTTCATCGGCCGCTTCAAGGAGATGATCAAGGTCTCGGGCTACAGCGTGTTCCCCGAGGAGGTCGAGACCATCCTCATCAAGCATCCGGCGGTGGCGCAGGCCGCCGTGATCGCGCAGCCCGATCCCGAGAAGGGCGAGGTGGTCAAGGCCTTCGTGGTGCGCAAGCCCGGTGCCGAGGTCGCGGCCGAGGCGCTGATCGCCTGGTCGCGCGAGAACATGGCGAGCTACAAGGCGCCGCGCTTCGTGAGCTTCATCGATGCATTGCCCACCACCGGCGCCGGCAAGGTGCTGCGCCGGCTGCTCAAAGACAAGAACTGAAAGACCCCGCGTGTTTTCCAAAGTCCTGATTGCCAACCGCGGCGAGATCGCCGTGCGCCTGGTGCGCGCCCTGCGCGACCTCGGCATCGCCAGCGTGGCCGTGCATGCGCGCGACGATGCCTCGGCCCTCCACGTGCAGCTGGCCGACGTGGGGCTCGCGCTCGACGCGACCGGGCCCGCGGCCTACCTCGACATCGGCGCGCTGATCGCGGCCGCGAAGGCGCAGGGTTGCGACGCGGTGCATCCGGGCTACGGGTTCCTCAGCGAGCGCGCCGACTTCGCGCAGGCCTGCGCCGATGCGGGGCTGGTGTTCATCGGGCCCACGCCCGAGCAGCTCGCGCTCTTCGGCGACAAGGCGCGCGCGCGCGAACTGGCCACGCGCTGCGAGGTGCCCGTGATGCCCGGCAGCGCGGGCGCGGTGACGCTCGCGCAGGCGCAGGCCTTCTTCGCCGAGCAGCAGGCGCAGGGCGCGGGCCTGATGGTCAAGGCCATCGGCGGTGGCGGCGGGCGCGGCATGCGCGCGGTGCTCGAGGCGGGCGAACTGGCCGAGGCGCATGCGCGCTGCATGTCGGAAGCGCGCGCGGCCTTCGGCATCGAGGGCGTGTACGTCGAGCGGCTGATGCGCGATGCACGCCACATCGAGGTGCAGGTGCTCGGCGACGGCCAGGCCGTGGCCAGCCTCGGCGAGCGCGAGTGCACCTTGCAGCGGCGCTTCCAGAAGCTGGTGGAGATCGCGCCCAGTCCCTCGCTGCCCGAGGCGCTGCGCGCGCAGCTCACGCAGGCCGCGCTGCGCATGGCGCGGGCCGTGGGCTACCGCGGGCTCGGCACCTTCGAGTTCCTGGTCGACGCGGCCTCGGCCACGCTGCCCTTCGTCTTCATCGAGGCCAACCCGCGGCTGCAGGTCGAGCACACGGTGACCGAGGCCGTGACCGGGCTCGACCTGGTGCAGTTGCAGATCGCGGTGGCGGCCGGCGAATCGCTGGCCGCGCTCGGCATCGAGGCCGACCGCACCGCGGCGCAGCGCGGCTTCGCGCTGCAGTGGCGCATCAATGCCGAGACCCTCGATGCGCAGGGCCACGCGCGGCCCTCGGGCGGCACGCTCGCGCGCTTCGAGCTGCCCGCCGGGCTCGGCGTGCGCGTCGACACGCATGGCTATGCGGGCCTCGCGCCCTCGCCGCACTACGACACGCTGCTGGCCAAGCTGATCGTGCATGCGCCCTCGGCGCGCTTCGCCGATGCGCTGCGCCGCTCGCTGCGCGCGCTCGACGAGTGCCGCATCGAGGGCATCGCCACCAACCTGCCGCTGCTGCGCGCGGTCGCCGCGCGGCCCGAGTTCGCGACGCAGGCGGTGCACACGCGCTTCGTCGAGGCGCACCTGGGCGAACTGCTGGCGGCTGCAACGGCCTTCGAGAAACGCGCGAAGGAGATCGCGCCGGTCGTCGCGCAGACGGCGGCCTCCGCGATCGATGACGTGGATGATGGCCTCACGGTCAAGGCCCCGATGCCCGCGAAGCTGGTGCAGTTCGAGGTCGCGGTCGGCGACGTGCTGCCCGCGGGCGCGCAACTCGGCGTGCTCGAGGCCATGAAGATGGAACACCTGCTGCATGCGCCCACCGCGGGCCGCGTGGTGGCGCTGCTGGCAGCGCCGGGCGACTACCTGGTCGAGGGCCAGTCGCTGCTGCGGCTGGAGGCGGTCGACGCGCAGGCCGTGGACACCGAGGCGCGCGCCGCGCACGACCTCGATGCGATCCGGGCCGACCTCAGGAAGGTCATCGACCGCCATGCGTTCACGCTCGACGAGAACCGCCGGGCGGCCGTCGACAAGCGCCATGCGCAGGGCGGGCGCACCGCGCGCGAGAACATCGCCGACCTCTGCGACAGCGCGGCCGACCCCGGCAACTTCATCGAGTACGGCGCGCTCGCCATCGCGGCGCAGACGCGCCGCCGCACGCTCGAGGACCTGGTCGCGAACACGCCGGCCGACGGCATGGTGACCGGCATCGGCAGCATCAACACGAGGCAGTTCGGCCCCGAGAAGTCGCGCTGCGCCGTGCTGGCCTACGACTACACGGTGCTGGCCGGCACGCAGGGCATGCGCAACCACCACAAGACCGACCGGCTGCTCGCGGTGGCGCACCAGCTGCGGCTGCCGGTGGTGCTGTTCGCCGAGGGCGGCGGCGGCCGGCCCGGCGACACCGACATGCCGATCGTGGCGGGCCTCAACAACCACACCTTCAGCCAGTTCGCCGCGCTCTCGGGCAAGGTGCCGGTGGTCGGCATCGTGCATGGCCGCTGCTTCGCGGGCAACGCGGCCTTGCTGGGCTGCGCCGACGTGATCATCGCCACGCGCGGCAGCAACATCGGCATGAGCGGCCCCGCGATGATCGAGGGCGGCGGCCTCGGCACGTTCGCGCCCGAGCAGATCGGGCCGAGCAGCGTGCAGTCGCGCAACGGCGTGATCGACATCCTGGTGGAGGACGAGGCCGCGGCGGTCGCGGCCGCGAAGCAGTACCTGTCGTACTTCCAGGGCCCGGTCGCCGACTGGCAGTGCGCCGACCCGCGCGCCTTGCGCCACGTGGTGCCCGAGAACCGGCTGCGCGTGTACGACGTGCGCGCCGCGATGCGCGGCGTGGCCGACACCGGCTCGCTGCTCGAGCTGCGCGCGGGCTTCGGCGCGGGCATCGTGACCGCGCTCGCGCGCATCGAGGGCAGGCCCGTGGGCCTGATGGCCAACAACCCGCACCACCTGGGCGGCGCGATCGACGTGGAGGCAGCCGACAAGTCGGCGCGCTTCATGCAGCTGTGCAACGCGCACGGCCTGCCGATCGTCTCGCTGTGCGACACGCCGGGCTTCATGGTCGGCCCCGAGATCGAGGCGCAGGCGCAGGTGCGCCATGTCTGCCGCATGTTCATGGTGGCCTCGCACCTGCGCGTGCCCTTCTTCGCGGTGGTGCTGCGCAAGGGCTACGGCCTGGGCGCGCAGGCGATGACGGCCGGCGGCTTCGACGCGCCGGTGTTCACCGTGGCCTGGCCCACGGGCGAGTTCGGCGCGATGGGGCTCGAGGGCGCGGTGCGGCTGGGCTTTCGCAAGGAGCTCGCCGCGGCCGCCGAGGGGCCCGAGCGCGATGCGCTGTTCAAGCAGCTGGTGGCGCAGCAGTACGAGAACGGCGAGGCGATCCACATGGCGCAGACGCTGGAGATCGACGCGGTCATCGATCCCGCGCAGACGCGCGACTGGCTGGTGCGCGGGCTGGCCTCGGCCACGCGGCCCCACGAGGCGCCGGCGACCTACGTAGACACCTGGTAACCAGGCGGCAGACCCTGTCGCGCGAAGTGGCACGGCGGCTCCGTACACTTTGGCGCTTTCGCTTGACGGGGCATGACGCTGGTTTCACAAGGATTCGCCAGGCGGGCGACGGGCATGTTGTGCCTGGCGCTGTTCGCCGTTTTCGCGCACGCCGCGCCGCCCTCGGAGGCGGCCGCGCCCGCTGCTCCGGCCGCCGCCGAGCGCTGGATCGCCAGCTGGGCCGCCGCGCCGCTGGATTTCCGGCAGCTCGCGCCAGCGGGCACGCCGCCGCCGGTGGCGCCCGATGACCGTGCCTCCTCCGGCCTCACGCTGCGCCATCAGTTGCAGCCCAGCGTGGGCGGCTCGCGCGTGCGCGTGCGTTTCTCCAACCGCTTCGGCACCGTGCCGCTGCAACTGAGCGCCGCGACCGTGGCGCGTGGCACCGGTGGCGGCGCGATCTCGCCGACTTCATTGCGGCCGCTGCGCTTCGACGGCCGCCCGGGCCTCGCGATCGCGCCCGGCGCCGAGGCCTGGAGCGACGGCGTCGACTTCCCGGTCGAGGCCGGGCAGACGCTGGTGGTCAGCAGCTACTACGAGCGCGCCGCGCCGCTGTCGACGGTGCATCTGCAGCCGAGCAACGCCAGCTGGATGTCGAACGGCAACGCGGTGGCGGCGCCGCGCCTGCCCGATGCGCAGCGGATGCCGGCCAATGCCTTCGTGACCGGCGTGGACGTCTGGGCCGCGCGCGAGATCCGCACGGTGGTGGCCTTCGGCGATTCGATCACCGCGGGCGCGCTCGACGGCGAGGGCGGCGGCAATTCCTATCCGCACCAGCTGGCCACGCTGCTGCGCAGGAGTCCGGGCCCGGACGCCGCGCGCGAGGTGGCGGTGCTCAACCTCGGCATCGGCGGCAACCGGCTGCTGCATGGCGGCGCGGGCCGCAGCGGCCTCGTGCGCTTCGGCGACGACGTGCTGGGCCAGAGCGGCGTCACGCACGTGATCGTGCTGCTGGGCACCAACGACATCGGCCGCACCGCCTTCATCGGCCTGCCCGGGCAGGCGGTGGCCGCGAGCGAGATCCCCACGCCCGAGCAGTTGCAGGCCGGGCTGCAGCAACTGGTGCGGCAGGCGCGCGAGAAGGGCGTGAAGGTGCTGCTGGGCACCATTCCGCCGTTCGGCGGCTCGCCGTACGGCAACGAGCACACCGAGGCGCTGCGCGCCGCGGTCAATCGCTGGATCCGCGGCCGCCAGGACGTGGACGCGGTGGTCGACTTCGACGCCGCGCTGCGCGATCCGGCGCGACCGCTCGCGCTGCTGCCGGCCTACGACAGCGGCGACCATCTGCATCCCAATGCCGCGGGCCTCACGGCCATGGCCGGCGCGGTCGATCTGCAGGAATTGCGGGAATAGGCCTACACGCGTCGGCGGCCGCCTGCAGGCGGCGCGCCGGGCGCCGCGTCACAGCTCTACACAAGATTTCGCGTGGCGCTTACAGGCGGTTCACAAGGCACCGGCAGCATGAAGGCTCCTCCAACAACTCATGGAGCCTAGCCATGAAGAAACTCGCAGCCATCGCTTTTTCCGTCGCCGCCACCTCGCTGTTCTCGGTGGGCGCGCTCACGCTGCCGACGGCCGCCCAGGCGCAGCCGGTGGTCACCATCCAGGTGCCTCCGCCGCCGCCGCGCTACGAGCGGGTGCCGCCGCCGCGCCGCGGCTATGTCTGGGCCCCGGGCCACTACGAGTGGCGTGGCGGCCGCCACGTATGGACCAACGGCGTCTGGGTGCGTGCCCGCCCGGGCTACGCCTACCGCGCGCCCGAATGGCGCCAGGAGGGCGGCCGCTGGGCCTACAGCGCCGGCCGCTGGGACCGCGACGGCGACGGCGTGCCGAACCGCTACGACCGTCGGCCGAACAATCCGAACCGCAACTGACGCGGCCGGCATGAAAAAGCCCCCGGGGCGACCTGCGAAGGCCGCCCCGGGGGCTTTGTTCTTTCCGGGCGACGCCCGCTCAGCGGAACACGACCGTGCGATGCCCGTTGAGCAGCACCCGGTGCTCGCTGTGCCACTTCACCGCGCGCGCCAGCACCTGGCTCTCGGTGTCGCGGCCGCGGGCCGTGAGGTCCTCGACGGTGTCGGTGTGGTCGGCGCGCGCCACGTCCTGCTCGATGATCGGGCCCTCGTCGAGGTCGGCCGTCACGTAGTGGGCGGTGGCGCCGATCAGCTTCACGCCGCGGTCGTGCGCCTGGTAGTAGGGCTTGGCGCCCTTGAAGCTCGGCAGGAACGAGTGGTGGATGTTGATCGCGCGGCCGGCCAGGCTCTGGCACAGGTCGTTGCTGAGGATCTGCATGTAGCGCGCCAGCACCACGAGCTCGGCGCCCTCGGCCTCGATGATCTCGAGCTGCTTGGCCTCGGCCTGCGCCTTGGTCGCGGCCGTCACCGGGATGTGGTGGAAGGGCACGTTGTAGCTGGCGGCCAGCTGGTAGAAGTCGCGGTGGTTCGAGACGATCGCGCGCACGTCGATGGCCAGCAGGCCGCTCTTCCAGCGGAACAGCAGGTCGTTGAGGCAGTGGCCTTCCTTGCTGACCAGGATCACCGTCTTCATCGGCTGGGCGGCGGCCTGCAGTTGCAGGGTCATGCCGAAGCCCTGGGCGAAGGCGGCGAGCTGCTCGCGCAGCGCGGCCTCGCCATGCTCGGCGCAGGCGAAGCGCACGCGCATGAAGAACAGGCCCGTGTGGTGGTCGTTGTACTGAGCGGCCTCTTCGATGTTGCCGCCGCGCTCCAGCAGGAAGCCCGAGACGGCATGCACGATGCCCGTGCGGTCGGGGCAGGAGAGGGTGAGGATGTAGGCAGGGGTGGTGGTCATGGTCAGGGGCGTGATTGTCGCAGGGGTGCCAGAATGCCGTTCTCCCCGTCCGCCACGTCCCTTTTCCCCGGGGCGCCGGCCGTTCGGCGACGGGGCCTTCCACATCCCGACGAGACACACAGGAGCACGCGCATGGCCTACCAGGACTTCAACATGGACAACCAGTGGTTGCCCTTCACCCCAAACCGCCATTTCAAGAAGGACCCGCGGGTCTTCGTGGCGGCCGACGGGATGGAGTTCACCACCCACGACGGCCGCAAGGTGATCGACGGCATCTCGTCGCTGTGGTGCGTGGGCGCGGGCCACAACCGCAAGCCGATCAACGAGGCGATCAAGCAGCAGCTCGACACGCTCGACTACGCCACCGCGTTCCAGATCAGCAACGACAAGGCCTTCCGCGCGGCCGAGATGATCGCCGCGCTGGCCCCCGGCGACCTCAACAAGGTGCTGTTCTGCAACTCCGGCAGCGAGGCCGCCGACACCTCGATGAAGGTGGCGCTGGCCTACCACCGCGCGCGCGGCGAAGGACACCGCAACGTCTTCATCGGCCGCGAGCGCGGCTACCACGGCGTGGGCTTCGGCGGCATGTCGGTGGGCGGCATCCCGGGCAACCGCAAGGTGTTCGGCTCGGCCTTCCTGCCGCGCGTGGACCACATGCGCTTCATCCACGACCCGGTCAACAACGCCTACATCCACAACCAGGAACCGGTGTGGGCCGAGGACCCGCTGGTCGAGCTCGAGACCCGCATCCTGCCGCTGCACGACCCGAGCAACGTGGCCGCGATCATCGTCGAGCCGGTGGCCGGTTCGGCCGGCTGGTACCTGCCGCCGCAGGGCTACCTTAAGCGCCTGCGCGAGATCTGCGACAAGCACGGCATCCTGCTGATCTTCGACGAGGTCATCACCGGCTTCGGCCGCATGGGCACCAACTTCGCGTCGGACTACTACGGCGTGGTGCCCGACATGCTGAACTTCGCCAAGTGCGTGACCAACGGCGTGATCCCGCTGGGCGGCGTGATCTGCCGCGACAAGCTCTACGACGCGATGATGAAGACCGACGCGCCCGAGCACGTGGTCGAGTTCTTCCACGGCTACACCTACTCGGGCCACCCGGTGGCCTGCGCGGCGGCGATCGCCACGCTCGAGCTGTTCGAGAAGGAAAGCCTGTTCCCGCGCGCCGGCGAGATGGGCAAGCTGCTGGGCGACGCCTTCCACAGCGCCTTCAAGGGCCTGCCCAACGTGATCGGCATCCGCAGCCTCGGCCTGGCCGCGGCGGTCGAGCTGGCGCCGATCGCGGGCGCGCCGGGCAAGCGGGCCTACAACGTGTTCCTCGACTGCTTCCACAAGGGCGCGCTGGTGCGCCCCGCGGGCGACGTGCTGGTGATTGCGCCGCCGTACATCGTCGAGAAGTCGCACATCGACACGCTGGTGAACACGCTGGCGGATTCGATCAAGGCGCACGCCTGATCCCAGGCCTTCCCCGCGGCCCGCAACGGGCCGCGGACGCGCCCCCCGCCATGGGGGCGCGAGCCCCGTCGGCCCCCAGCAAAGCGCACGAAATCGGGGCGGTCGCACTGTCTGGCCATCCAGTGCTCACCGCTGGTTTGTACGCATAGGTACTACTGGTTTCCGGAATATCCAGCCCCACGGGCCGATCCATAGCATCCACCTTCACAAAGAAGTAGCACTTTTCGTTTAGTGCTCTTCCTCCTGAAGGAGCCTGCCATGCCTCGTGCATCTCGTGCCCCCGTACCGCGGTGCGCCGATCGTCGCCGTGGTGCACCCTGGGCCGCCACGGTGCACGTGGCCCTGATCGTGGCGCTGCTGCTGGTGGCGGCGCCGCGCGCGCAGGCCAACAACGTCGGCGAGAACGCGGCCTGGCAGTTCCAGACCAGCACCGACAAGGTCAACCAGGCCGCGGTGCAGGACATGATCCGCAAGCAGAAGAGCGGCTACTACGCGGCGCCGGTCTACAACACCACGGTCGGGCGCCAGTACAACTGCAACGTCTCGGCGACCTCGACCGGCAACGACGGCAACAACAGCACGGTCGCCAACTCGCCCTCCAACGCCGGCGCGCGCTCGGGCGCCACCGGCAACGACAGCAACAGCGCGGTCGGCACGCTCGGCGCGGCGGTGGTGGGCACCAACCAGGCCAACGCGGGCACGGTGGGCTCGGCGGTGGTCGGCGGCACCAGCACGCAGGTGCAGGGCGCGGCCTGGCAGGCGCTGAACTCGGCCCAGGGCAACACCGGTGCGCAGACGGCGGGAGTGAGCGGCAGCGCCGCCTGTGCCTTCGGCGTGCTCAACTGAGAGGGGGGCGCCATGCACAGCATCTCGCCCCACGCCCGCCGGGCGGTCTTTCTCGCGGCGCCGCTGGCCGGCGCGCTGGTGCTGGCCGGCTGCACCTCGGCGCCGCAGCAGCGCTTCGCACCCAACGAGGCACCGGTGGTGCTGGGGCCCTCGGTGCGCGACAACGTCACGCCGATGGAGCCGGTGCTGGCCTGCTTCGCCGACCACATCGCGGCCACGCGCCGGCCCGAGGTGGTGATCGGCGTGGGCGACGTGAAGGACTACACCGGCAAGTACAGCATCAACGAAGGCAACGCGATCACGCAGGGCGGCGCGCTGATGGTCTATTCGGCGCTCGGCAAGCTCGGCGGCGCGGTGCGCATCGCCGAGCGCTTCGACCCGGTGATCGCCGAGCGCGAGCTGGCCTACGCCGACCGGCGCCAGCTCGGCGACGGCCGCACGCACCAGCTCGGCGGCGGGCCCGGCGGCGGCGCGCAGGTGGTGCCGTGGCTGCCGTACTTCGGCGGCACGATCAACAAGTCCGACTACTTCATCGTCGGCGGCATCACCGAGCTCAACTACAACATCAACTCGGGCGGCGCCGAGGTCGCGGTGAACCAGGTCGGCGTGAAGGCGCGCACCTTCACCCAGTCGGTGGGCGTGGACCTGCGCATCGTCGACACGCGCTCGCTGATGGTGGTGCGCACGGTGAGCCTCACCAAGCAGTTCAACGGCTACGAGGTCGGGCTCAACGTGTTCCGCTTCTTCGGCAGCCGGCTCTACGACGTCGACATCGGCGCCAAGGGCCAGGAGCCGGTGCAGATGGGCGTGCGCGCGGCGCTCGAGGAGGGCGTGGTGCGGCTGATGGCCGCGGTCACGCAGGTCGACCATCGGCCCTGCATGACGCTGCGTCCGGGCGGCGGCGAGCAGATCCCGCTGGTGCCGGCCGAGCAGCTGCGCAAGGTGCAGAACCCGGCCGATGCCGGCGCGGCCGGCGGCGCGGCGGCGCCGGTGGTGCAGGCGAGCCCGGGCGTGGCGGTCAATGCCGCGGGCTCGGGCGGCGCGCGGCTGACCGGCGCCGCGCTGCAGGTGGCCTTCGACTTCGGCGCCACCGTGCTCGGCGGCAGCGCGCTGGCGCAGATCGACCAGGTCGCGGGCGCCGCGAAGAAGGGCGCCACCGACATCGTGCTGGTGGCGCGCGACACCGAGAACTGGGACGCGCGCAAGCGCGACGAGCTCACCGACCAGCGCATCGCCGCCGTGACCTCGGCGCTGGCCAACCGCGGCATCGCGCCGGCCGCGATCACGGTGCTGTGGCGGCCCGACGCGGCCGACACCTCGATCCACCGCGACGGCCCCGGGCTGCAGGAGATCGCGAAGCTGCGCATCGGCGCGCCGGTGGTGGGCAACGGCCCCGCGCCGGCCACGCCGCAGGGCGCCGCCACGGTCGCGCCCCTACCCAGCGCTTCCGTCGCGCCCGCGCCGGCGCCGACCGGCGACAGCGCGGTCGCCCCGGCCGGCGCCGCCGCCACCGCCGCCGTGCCCGACGCGGCCCAGACCGTCAGCGCGAGCGGCCCCGCGGCCGCCGCCAACCCCGATCCCGCCGCCGCCCCCGGCCGCGGCAGCTGACACCCCCGTTCCCTCGGACCGTGCGCGCCCGCGAGGGCGGCCCGGTTCCCTTGCGTTCGTCCGTCCCTTTCGTCCACAACGTCTTCACACCAGGAGTCACGCCATGAAAGCTCGCAAGATCCGCAACCGGGGCGCCCGCAGGCCCGCCACCAGTCTCAGCCGCATCGGTTCCGCGGTCGCGGTCGCGCTGCTCGCCGCCGGCGCCGCGCACGCGGCCGACACCACCGTGAGCAACACGCTCAACGGCTCGGTGTCGGGAACGTCGATGGCGAACTCGCAGCCCTCCAACACCAACGGCGTGACGGCGAGCATCACGGGTGCCGTCGGCGGCACCACGGTCAGCGGCACGCCGGCCAATCCGAATCCGATCGCGGCCAGCACCAGCGGCAACCTGATCGGCGCCAGTGCCGCCGGCAACGACTTCGCGAACGCGATCCAGCCGGCCTCCGGCAGCCCGGCCTCCACGCCGGTCGACAACGCGGCCTCGCTGGGCGTGGCCACCAACAGCGGCACCATCGCCGCCGGCGTCGCCAAGAGCAAGCTCGCGGTCGAGCTCAACAACTTCACGAACGGCAGCGCGGCCGCCACCGACAACACGATCTCGGCCTCGAGCGTGATCAACAAGGGCAACTCGCTGGTGACCGGCGGCGCGATGGCCGGCGCCAAGGGCATCACCGGCGGCGCGGCGCTGATCTACCCGGGCGGCACGCCGCTGTTCGACGCGCAGGGCAACATCGTCGTGACCTCGCTGCAGCTGGGCACCGGAGCGGCCTCGGGCGCGGGCCTGGCCAACAACAGGATCGACCTGGCGCTGACCTCGACGATGGCCAACACCGTGACCGCCGGCGCCACGCTCGAGCGCAACACGCTGTCGGCCACGCTGCGCGGCAACAGCGCGAGCAGCGCGGCCGAGATCCAGGCGGGCGCGGCGCCGAGCTTCGCGGGCTCGGCGGTGGTGTCGAACCTGCAGGCCAACGGCAACGGCATCCTCGCGGCGGTCACGCACGCGGCCGACAACACCAACTCGACCGTGCAGGCGCTGGTCACCGGCGCGCCGGCGGGCCAGGTCAACGAACTGCGCGGCTCGCTCTCGGTGCAGGGCAACACCATCTCGAGCGCCGCCACTGGCAACGAGGCGCTCTCGGCCACCGCCGGCAGCGCGGGCAACCGCATCGTGATGAACGGCGTGTCGGTGGTCGCCGCGACCCCGCCCCTCACGCCGGTCAATGCCAGCGTGCACGGCGGCACGGCCGTCACCACCACCCTCGATGCCGACCTGGCCGTGCTCAACAGCCAGGGCAACCTGCGCTCCAGCGTGCTGGCGCAGACCGTCAACGGCCAGGTGCTCGCGGGCGTGCAGTCGATCGACGGCGGCAGCGTCACGCTCAAGGACAACAGCGTGAGCGCCGCGGCCACCGGCAACATCGCCTCGAGCGCGATCCTGCCCGGCACCACCGCGGCCAGCTTCGCGGGCACGGCGGGCCTCTCGAACCAGCAGGCCAACACCGAATCGGCGGTGTCGGCGGTCGCCAACGGCACCATCGTCGCGGTGCAGACCGGCGACGCCACCGGCCAGACCAAGGCCAGCAGCGTGACCGTGGCGGACAACAGCGCGTCGGTCGCGGCGCGCGGCAACCAGATCAACCAGGGCCTGGCGCTCGACGCCAACACCGTGGCGCTGGGCAGCGACGCGGTGGCGCTCGGCGGCGGCACCAGCGCCGATGGCCGCGTGTCGGCCAAGGGCGCCATCACCCTGACCAACCTGCAGGGCAACTACAACGCCAGCACCGTCACGGCGATCAACGGCACCTCCAAGGTCTGGCTGGTCGCGAACGGGCCGGCCACGGTGGCCGACAGCGCGCTGTCGCTCACCGGCAACCGGCAGGAGGCGGTGGCGGTCGGCAGCGGCGCCGCGAGCGACCTGTCGATCAAGGGCAATGCGGTGGGCACCGGCGCCGGCATCGCCAGCGTGCAGATGAACGATGCCACCTCCTCGACCGGCGCGGTGCTCAACGTGCCCGAGGCCCGCGTCGCGGTGGCCGGCAACCTGTCGGGCGGCTCGGCCACGGCCAGCGACAACCTGCAGCGCGCGATCGCCTACGGCAACTCGGCCACCAGCACGCTGGGCGTGCAGGCCGGCAACGTGACGGTGAACCCGTCGGCGGACACAGCCTCGACCATCACCGCCAACCTCGGCAACAACCTGCCCTTCGACAACAGCCTGGCCACGCAGCCGGCGGTGAATGCCTCCTACGCCATCCTCGGCAGCCAGTCGATCCAGTCGACGGTCGGCGCCACGGCGGTCAGCGTGAATTCCATCGCGGCCACGGTGAGCGGCGACGTCGCATCGGCCAGCCTCGGCAACGACCGCAACGCCTTCGTCGCCGCCAGCTATGGCAACGACGCGGCCAACGGCCTGAAGCTCGGCGCCAACCAGATCGCCTCGAGCGACTTCGCCTCGGTGGCCAACGTGACCAACGTGCAGTCGGTGGCCGGCGCCAAAACCAAGGTCGAGGCCAACACGGTCGGCGGCAACGTGGTGCGCACGGTGGTCGACGGCGGCGTGCAGGACGCCTCGGTCTCGAGCAGCGGCAACACGACGCAGGCCCTGGCCTACGGCAGCCGCGCCACCGGCAACACGGTGGACGTGACGGCCACCTCGATCGGCACCGCGGGCCTGGTGCTCTCGGGCGCCACCGTGACCGGCGGGGTCGCGACCACCGATGCCTCGTTCAGCGTGCAGAACGCGCAGTCGGGCCAGGGCACCGTGGCGGCCACGCGCAGCGGCGGGCCCGAGGTGCTGACGCAGATCGGCACCGGCGGGGCGGGCTCGGGTGTCCACGACTCGAAGCTCGATGCCGACAACA
The DNA here is from genome assembly GCA_016806145.1 of Variovorax paradoxus. Taxonomy (NCBI): domain Bacteria; kingdom Pseudomonadati; phylum Pseudomonadota; class Betaproteobacteria; order Burkholderiales; family Comamonadaceae; genus Variovorax; species Variovorax paradoxus. The sequence goes on along the minus strand of CP063166.1, from coordinate 6,111,686 downwards.
ACACCACCGCGGCCGCCGCGACCAGCAACAGCGCGGTCAACGGCGTGCGCCTCGCCGCGGCCGGCATCGCCACCACCACGGCGGTGCAGAACCTGCAGATCACCACGGCCAAGACCACCTCGCAGCTCGGGCTCGAGGGCGGCGCGCTGACCGACCAGGCCGGGGTGCAGCTCGCGGTCAGCGGCAAGGGCATCACCGATTCGCAGCTCTCGGTGGACGGCAACGCGGTGCGCGGCACGGCCACCGGCAACACGGCCGTCAACGGCATCGAGGTGAAGGGCAACGCCATCGACACGGGCGGCGTGCTGCCGGTGGCCGCGGCGGCCAACGCCGCGGTGCTGAACGGCGCGCTCGGCGACCATGCGCTGTCCAACGCGCAGCTGATGCTGAATACCGCGGCGATCTCGTCCAAGGCGGCCGGTGCCTTCGGCATCGGCACCGCGCCGGGCGTGGGGGTCGATGGCAGCACGCTCAGCGTGTCGAACAACGCCCAGAGCGCGAAGGCGGTGGCCAACAGCGCCAGCAACGACATCGCGCTGGCGGCCGGCAGCGTCTCGGCCACCTCGGCGCTGCAGTCGGGCCAGGCCAGCCTGGCGGCGGTGGAGGCGCGCTCCTTCGCGCAGGCCTACGCGCCGGCCTCGGCGTCGAATTCCTCGGTGACGATCTCGGGCAACGCCAACAGCGCGCAGGCCGTGGTCAACGACGCGACCAGCCGCATCGCCGTCGCGGCCGACACCACGGCCAACGCGATCCTGCCCGCCCTCGTGCTGCAGACCGCCGGGCCGGGCGACGGGGGCACCGTCGCCATCCATGCGCTGATGAACCGCCAGTCGGCCATCACCTCGGCCAGCGCGACCGCCGACAGCGCGATCTTCAACGACGACCGCGCCGTGCCGGCCGGCCCGGGCGTGGTCGACAGCGCGGTCGCGATGTCGGGCAACCAGACGCTCGCCGAGGCGGCGGGCAACCGCGCGGGCAACGCGGTGTCGCTCACGGGCGGTGCCTCGCAGGGCGCCACCACCGGCCTGCTGAACTCCCAGCTCAGCGCCGCCGCCGTGAGCGGAATCGCCAACAACACGACCCGGCTGACCCTGACCGGCACCACCGCGCTGATCGACAGCAGCGCCACGCTTGAGGGCAACGTCACCGGCGCGGCCGCCACCGGCAATGCCTCGACCAACAGCATCGAGGTGAAGGGCGGCGCCATCGCCACCGGCCTGGCGGGCTCGGCGCTGACCACGGCCGCGGGCTCGGCGGTGCTCGCGAGCGCCGACCATGCGCTGGTCAACGTGCAGGTGGGCGCCGGCCCGGTGGGCGCGATCGCCACCGGCAGTATCGGCATCGACACCCTCGGCACCGCCGCGGTGCAGGGCGCGACGCTGAGCCTGTCGGACAACCGTCAGAGCGCGCGCGCCGCCTCGAACACCACGGTCAACGCCGCGACGCTCTCGGGCGCCAACGTCGATGCGCGCGCGGTGGTCCAGTCGACGCAGGTCGGTCAGGCGCCGGTCACGGCCAGCTCGAACTCCGAGCTGTTCGCGCCGGCCGCATCCTCGGGCTCGTCGGTGCGGCTCTCGGGCAACACCAACACGGCGCTGGGCGTGATGAACGACGCGACCAACACGCTCGACGTGAAGGCGGCCAACCTGCAGCCGGCGGCGTCGACGGGCAGCGTGGCGCTGTCGGAAACGGCGGCGGGCGGGCAGACGGCCACGGGCGACCACCTGGTGGCGAACCGCCAGGCCGCGGCGACCTCGGTCACCAGCACCGCCACCACCGCGATCTACAACGACGACCGGCTGGTGCCGAACACGGCGGGGCTGTTCAACGGCGCGGCGACGATCTCGAACAACAGCACGCTGGCCGAGGCCTCGGCGAACCGCGCGATCAACGCCGCCACGGTGGCGGGCGACGCGACGCAGGGGGCGAGCGTGGGCGTGTCGAACGCGCAGACCAGCAGCGCCACGGTGACCTCCTCGGCCGTCACGGCCGCGGGCGTGACCCTCGCGGGCAGCGATCCGCTCAACGCGGGCAGCGTGGCCCTCAACGGCAACACCACCTCGGCGCTGGCGCGCGGCAACGCGGCCACCAACCTGGTCGACTCGAGCGCGGGTGGCAGCTACGGCGGCGCGCTCCCCAACGGCAACGTGGTCTTCGTGGCCTCGCCGCTGGCGCTCAATCTCGGTGCCAGCGTGGGCGTGCTCAACAGCCAGACCAACAGCGGCGCGGTGAACGCGTCGAGCACGGGCACCAGCTACCAGGTGGCGCTCAACGCGACCGGCCCGGGCACGCTCAACGGCAGCGTCGGCGTCAACAGCAACACGCTGAGCGCGCAGGCCTTCGGCAACAGCGCCACCAACCGCGTGACGCAGACCGCGCTGAACACCGGCACGGCGAGCGCGGCGGTCGGCAACTACCAGGTCAACAGCGGCATGGTGTCGGCCACGGTGACGACGGTGAACTTCGGTGCCGGCGTGATGGGGCCGGTGGGCAGCAGCACGCTGCGCACCACCGGCAACCAGGTCACGGCCTCGGCCACCGGCAACTCGGCGACCTCGTCGATCCTGTCGCGCTGAAGCGGGAGCGGGCCCGCGGGCCCGCCGTATGAAGAAGGACGAAGGCCGCGGCGGGACGCCTTTCCCGCCGCGGCCTTCGCACGTCCGGATCGCTCAGGACTTCACTTCTTCGCCGGGCCCATCGACTTGCGGAGTTCCGCGCAATAGTCCTTCTCGGGCAGCGGCGGCGTGCGCCAGGTGCGGTCGTAGCCGGCCGATGCCGCGTCGACACCGGCGGGCGCGGCGAGCAGGCGCACGGCCTTGAACGAGACCTCGTTCGGCAGGTGCTGCGCCACGCCCAACTGGCGGTCGACATGGCCCGCGCCCGCGATCAGCAGCACGGTGCGGCCCGGCTGGCGCGCCTTGACGATGGCCTGGGCCATGGCGCGGTCGCGGCCGACCTGGATCCGGGTCATGGGCACGATCTGCGATTCGGGCAGCAGCTTGCAGTGGCCCTCGCGCACGGCGTCCTGCTGCGCGGTGTAGGCCTCGCCATTGAGCTGCACGTCGAGCGAGACGTCGGCCATCGCGTCCTTCATGCGCGCGCGCGGCAGGTTGGCGCCGACCACCGGCACGCCGGCGCGCACCGCAGCCATCACGGCCGGACCGTAGTCGGCCCAGGGCCAGGCCTTGTCGTTCCAGCTCAGCGCGGTGCGCACCTGGGCTTCGGTGGCCGCGGCCGGCAGGTGCGCGGTGCCGTTGCCTTCCTCGGCCATCTCGAGCGCCAGCGCGGCGAGCCGGCCGCGCGCGGCCAGCGCCTCGACCGTCTCGCGCTCGATCGCATGGTGCTCGGGGGCGTCGTGCTGTTCGCCGAGCAGCAGGGCGTCGGTGGGCAGCAGGGCCTCGACGCGGCGGGCGATGGGTGCGTCCGGGGCGTCGGCGCCACCGGGCCAGCCCGCGCAGCCGGCGATGAGGGTGCTGCCCAGAAGAGCGAGCAGGAGGGAGGAGACGGGCCGGTGCGCGAAAGACATCGCGCCATACTACGCAACGGCGCCGCGCGCGCTGCCGTCCTTTGCCCCTACCGCCTGTCCGTCCGTTCCGCGTGTCCCTTTCCTTCCCGGTCCGCGTGCTGGCCACGCTGCTGCTCGCCTTCGTGGCGGCCCAGATCTGCCTCGCGCTCCACACCCCGCTGCCCTGGATGATCGGCCCGCTGCTGGCGGTGTCGCTGGCCTCGATCGCCGGCGCGCCGATGGCCAGCCACGTGCCGCTGCGCAATGCCGGGCAGTGGACCATCGGCACCGCGCTGGGCCTGTATTTCACGCCGCACGTGGTCGCGCTGGTGGCCAGCGTCTGGTGGGCGATCGTGCTCGCGATCGCCTGGGCGCTGCTGCTGGGCTGGGGCTTCGGGCGCTGGCTCTACGGCCTGCATGCACCGCGCATGCCCCAGGTGCCCGAGCGTTCCATGAGAGCCACGACTTACTTCGCGGGCGCGATCGGTGGCGCCTCGGAGATGACCTTGCTGGCCGAGGCCCAGGGCGCGCGCACCGACCTGGTGGCCGCGGCCCACAGCCTGCGCGTGCTGATCGTCACGGTGACGATCCCGTTCGCGATGCAGTGGAGCGGGCTGCATGGCCTGGAGATCAGCCCGCCGAGCGCGCGCGAGGTGAACCCCGGCGGCCTCGCGCTGCTGGCCCTGGCCACGGGCGCGGGCGGCTTGGCGATGCGCGCGCTGGGCCGCACCAACCCGTGGTTCATGGGGGCGCTGCTGGTCGCGATGGGTTTCACCGTCGCCGGGCTGTCGCTGTCGGCGGTGCCGGGCTGGATGTCGAATGCCGCGCAGCTGCTGATCGCCGTGAGCCTGGGCGTGCGCTTCAGCCGCGAGTTCCTGCACACCGCGCCGCGCTGGCTGGGCTCCGTGACGCTGGGCACGCTGGCCATGCTCGTGGTGTGCGCCGGCGTGGCCTGGCTGCTGGCCTGGGCCACGGGACTGCATCCGGCGACCATGATCCTCGGCACCTCGCCGGGCGGCATCGCCGAGATGTCGATCACGGCCAAGGTGCTGCAGCTCGGGGTGCCGGTGGTGACGGCATTCCAGGTCTGTCGGCTGGTGGCGGTGCTGCTGCTGGTCGGGCCAATGTTCCGCTGGATCTACCGATAGAAGCCAAAGAAAAAGCGCCCCGCGGGGCGCTTCGTTGCTGGCACGGGACTCGGCTCAGTGCACCAGAAGCGGCGTCTGCGCCAGCTCGGCGTAGCCCTCGAGCGTGTCCTCGACCTCTTCCTGGGTCGGGGTGTTGAGCTGCCAGGCCGCGATCTGCTGGCGGAACAGCTCGGCCCAGGAACCGTCGAGGTAGAGCTCCTTGCCGGAACGCTTGTCGACGATCTCGAAACCGTGGCGCTCGAGCACCGGCACGTTGGGTTCGGCCGGAACTTCGCCTTCGTTCGGCTGCACGTGCACGACGACGAAGGAATCCGAGTCGTAAAGCATGTTCATGGCGGGGCCTGTGAGGATGTCGAGGGCGTTCATGAGGGTTACATAGCAATCAACGCGCCAGTTTCAAGATGGGTTGTCGTGTTGCCATTAAAACGTTTGGATGACTGGTTTTTCGCATCAACCGGGGGGCGTGGCGGGTAGGGGTTTGCGCAATCGGGCGTCAGCGAAGTCGCCATTCGGCTCGGTCTGGAGGATTCGCACCGGCAGATAGCCGTAGGCCGGGGCCAGCCAGAGTTCGACCTTGCGGTCGAAAGGCTTGCGCGGATCGCGCGTGAGCTTGCGCGCCAGGTACTCGCCGGCCGGCAGGCTCAGTTTTTCCTCGTCGCCGACCACGAACACCCAGACGTCGGCGTCGCGCGCTCCCACGGTCTGGATCGCGATCCGGGTGCCGGCCGGGTAGCGCTCGGGGCTGGCCGCCAGCAGGCCGCCGAGCTGCATCATGACGCTCATGCGGTCCTGCGCGCCGGGCTTCAGCGGCACGGTGGGGGCGTTGTTGCTGAACACCACCTCGCCGCGGTCGCGCGCGAAATGCGAGGCCTGCTCGGATCTCCGGCTTTCGGAATAACGCTCGGGCTCCAGTCCCGAAGGGCCGATCACCCCGGTGCTGTGCCAGTTCAGCAGTGTGAAGAACGTGGCCTTGAGGGTCAGCCGGCCATCGTAGCGGGTGCCATCCTGAAGCCAGACCAGTTCGCCGAAGAAGCCGCTTTGCGGCGCGGCTCCACGTTGACCGACGGCATCGAAACTCAGCGTGACCGAGCCCGGAATGCGCAGCGACTGGGTGCCGGCCATCGTGGTGGGCGCTTCGCCGGCGCCGGCGGCGGGCGCGCTGCCCGGCGTGGCCGACGGGGCGGCGGCCGCGCTGGCAGGCGGCTCGGGCGTGGGTGCTGCTCCTGAATCGGGAGCGGCCTGCGCCACCAGGTCGGGCGATTCCGGGTCCTTGGGCGCCATGGCCTCGGGCGTTGGATCGGGTGAGGGAGCCGCCGCGGCGGGGACCGGATCGGGCTTCGGCCGCGGCGCATGCACCGCGCGCGGCCGCAGCGGCCTGGTGGCCGCGGGCGGGGCGGTCGCGGCCGGTGGTGGCGGCGCCGCCGCGGGCGTTTCGGCCACCGGCGGCGCGATCACGATGGTGCGCGTGCTGAACTTGGTGATCGGCGACGCGGGCTCGGCGCCGAGCCCGGCCGGCGCGAGGCCCAGCAGCGCCATGTGCCCGAGCGCGACCAATAGCGTCAGCAGCGCCAGCGCCCGCCACGAAGGCCGCCAGGGCGCCGCGGAGGAGGGTGGGGAGGCGACGGTCGTCGGCATGGAGGGTGGAGTGGGCGCCGCGGCCGAGGTTCATCGGGGCCACCTCGGTACACTGCCGCCCGTCCAACCAGTTTAGGGGAGCGGCGCGCGGCCCGGCGCGGCGCCCCGTCGCCTTTTTCCCAGCACCGCACCATGAAACTCGCCACCCTCAAGGACGGCTCGCGCGACGGCCAGCTCGTCGTCGTGTCGCGCGACCTCACGCTCGCCCACTACGCCACCGGCATCGCCCACCGCCTGCAGCAGGTGCTCGACGACTGGGGTTTCATGGCGCCGCAGCTGCAGGACCTGTACGCCGCGCTCAACGCCGGCCGCGCGCGCCACGCCTTTCCCTTCGATCCCGCCCAGTGCATGGCGCCGCTGCCGCGCGCCTACCAGTGGGCCGACGGCTCGGCCTACCTCAACCACGTCGAGCTGGTGCGCAAGGCGCGCAACGCCGAGGTGCCCGAGAGCTTCTATCAGGACCCGCTGATGTACCAGGGCGGCAGCGACGACTTCATCGGCCCGACCGACGACGTGGTCGTGCCCAGCGAGGCCATGGGCATCGACTTCGAGGCCGAGATCGCGGTCGTCACCGGCGACGTGAAGATGGGCGCCACGCCCGAGCAGGCGCTCGACGGCATCCGCCTCGTGATGCTGGCCAACGACGTCAGCCTGCGCAACCTGATCCCGGCCGAGCTCGCCAAGGGCTTCGGCTTCTTCCAGAGCAAGCCCGCCACCGCCTTCAGCCCCGTGGCCGTGACCCTCGACGAGCTCGGCGAGGCCTGGGCCGGCGGCCGCGTGCACCTCGCGCTGCAGAGCAGCTGGAACGGCCGCAAGGTCGGCCTGTGCGAGGCCGGTCCCGAGATGACCTTCCACTTCGGCCAACTCATCGCCCACGTCGCCAAGACGCGCAACGTGCGCGCCGGCAGCATCGTCGGCAGCGGCACCGTGAGCAACAAGGGCGTGGAGAAGAACGGCCGCATGGAATGGCCGCGCGGCTATTCGTGCATCGCCGAGAAGCGCTGCATCGAGACCATCCAGGACGGCGCGCCCTCGACCGAGTTCATGCGCTACGGCGACACCATCCGCATCGAGATGAAGGGGCTCGACGGGCGCTCGATGTTCGGCGCGATCGACCAGGAGATCGTGGCGCCGGGCGGGCGCGCGAAGTTGGCCGAAGCACCGGTGGAATCGAAGGAAGAAGCCGCCGAGGATCCTCAAGGCTGACAGCCTCCGACGCTCTGCGCCCTTCAGGCTGAAGTTTCCCGATGCCGACTTCCCGCGAGCAACTGTTGCAATGGCTGGACGAGCCCGAAGGCGCTCGGCTGGAATTCAAGGAAGCGAAGAGCAACTTCCACTTCGACAAGCTGGTGGAGTACTGCGCGGCGCTGGCCAACGAGGGCGGCGGCAAGATGATCTTCGGCGTCACCGACAGGCGCCCACGCGTTGTCGTGGGCTCGATGGCGTTTACGGAGCCGGGTCGAACCGAGGCGGGCCTGCATCAGCAACTGAACCAGCGTGTTTCGGTGGAAGAGCTGAGGCTGCCGGAAGGCCGTGTCGTCGTGGTCCACATCCCCCCCACGCTCACCGGGAGCGCCGTGGCATGCCAAGGGCCGCTACCTGAAGCGAGCAGGCGACGAACTCGCCGCAATGGGTGACGCGGAGCTCAAGGCGATATTCGCGGAAACGGATTCGGATTTCTCCGTGGAAATATGCGAGGGTGCCTCCATCGAGGATCTGGCACCCGCGGCCATCGGGCTTTTCCGTGAGCGTTGGGCCAGGCGTACCGGTGATACGCGCAAGCTGGTGCTGAGCGATGTCGAAACGCTGCGCGATGCGGAGCTGTTGATCGATGACCGGGTCAGCTATGCCGCCTTGATTCTGTTTGGCTCCCGCAAGGCACTGACACGACATCTCGCGCAGGCCGAGGTGATATTCGAGTACCGGTCCTCGGAGGCCTCGGGACCGGCGGCTGATCGGGAGGAGTACCGTGAAGGCTTCATGCTCTGGCAAGACGCGCTGTGGTCCAAGATCAACCTGCGCAACGACAGGCAGAGCTTCCAGGACGATTTCTTTCGCATCGACATTCCGACCTTCGACGAAGTGCCTGTGCGGGAGGCGGTTCTCAATGCGCTGGCGCACCGCGACTATCGACTGGGTGGCTCGGTGTTCGTGCGTCAGTATGCGAAGCGCCTTGAAGTCGTCAGTCCTGGCGGGTTGCCTGCGGGAATCACGCCCGAAAACATTGTCGATCGGCAATACCCGAGGAACCGACGCCTCGCGGAAGCGTTGGCAAAGTGCGGATTGATCGAGCGCTCGGGCCAGGGATTGAACCTGATGGTGGAGACGGCCATTCGCCAAGGCAAGCCGTTGCCCAGCTTTGCCGGTACCTCGGACCATGAGGTGAGGCTGACGCTGGAAGGCGGCGTGCGCAATCCCGGCTTCGTCCGCTTCATGGAACGTTTGGGCGAGGACACGCGGAGCTCGTTCACCACGCGTGACTACCTGGCGCTGGAGTGTCTGCAATATGAACGAGATCTGCCCGCGGACTTGAGAGAGCGGTTGCCCGGACTCATCGCCGCTGGAGCGGTGGAGTCCCTGGGGCGTGGCAAAGGCACCCACTACATCCTTTCCGAGGCGCTCTACGCCGTGCTGGGCGCGAAGGGGACGCACACGAGGAAGAAGGGACTCGATCGCGAAACCAACAAGGCGCTCTTGCTGAAGCATCTGGCCAGGCAAGGGCATGAAGGCGCACCTTTGGCGGACCTGCGGCAGGTGCTGCCCGCTCTGCCGGCCAGCGCGGTTCAGACCTTATTGATGGAACTGCGCACGGAGGGGCGTGCCGAGCTGAAAGGGTTGCGCCGCTGGGCGCGGTGGCGTATCGCGGGCAACGAGTCCAAGAGCTAAATCTCTTAGAACCCTTTGGCTGGCCTTTAGAAGAAAAAAACTCCAGCAAAATCAAGGGCTTATAAAGCGTAAATCAACGCTCGTCCCCGACAGGCTCATGGCGGAACGCTTGAGCCTGGCCAGCCGCGCAGCAATTCCTTCTGCGACCGTATCCCCAGCCGTCGGAACGCCCGGTACTGGTGGGTGCGCACGGTCGTGAGCTCGACGCCGATCTCGCGCGCCGCCTCCTTCGCGGTGCGCCCGGCCATCAGGTGGCCGATGACCTCGCGCTCGCGCAGGCTCAGCGTGAGCAGCCGCGAGGCCAGCGCCGGTGCCGTGGCCTCGCGCGCGGCCACGGCGCTGCGGCCGTGGGCGGTGGTGGCGTCGGCCAGCAGGGTGGCGTGGCGCTCGATGACGGCGAAGTCGCCGGCGCCGAACTCGGGCTGCGCCAGGCTGCGGTAGAAGCTCACGGCCACGCGCTGGCCCGTGGGCAGCAGCAACAGCACCGAGGCGCGCTCGCGGATGCCGACGTCGCCATAGCAGGCGGCGCGGTAGGCCGGATTGGCCACCTCGTCGCCGAGCTGGTGGCCCAGCCACAGTTGCGCGCGCCGCGGCAGCTTGCGCGCGGCCAGCCAGGCCATGTTGGGATCGAGCAGGTCGAAGCGCTGCGCGACGTAGCGCTCGGCCGTGCGCTCCGCCGTGCTGCCGTAGCTGCTGGCGGCCGACACGGTCTCGATGCGGCCGCTGGCGCCGACCGCGAACACGGTGCAAAAGGTGACCGGCATCACGCGCTGCATCGCGGCGAGGTAGCTGGCCGCGAGGTGCGGCGTGCCGACGCCGGCGAGCACGTCGCCGACCACGCCGGCCGACAGCGTGGCCTCGGGCGCGGCGGGAAGGCGCCAGCGTTTCATGGGGTAGGGAAGGGGTGCGGGATTCGGGTAAACACTTCGTACGAAGTTATGACAATGCGGCGCCGGGCGCGTCGGGACAATCCCGGGCATGAACCGCCCCGTTGCTCCCTCGAACCCCGCTCCGACCGCGCGCCCCGGCGACGCCGCCGGCGGACCGCTGCCGCCGCCAGCGGCCGGCCTGCCGCCCTCGGTCGGCGCCTTCGACTACACGCGCTACCCGGTGCGCCTGCCCGCGCTCGCGGCCGACGGCCTCGAAACGGTGGCGGGCGGCAGCCATCCGGTGGTGATCGCAGGCGGCGGCCCGGTCGGCATGGCGCTCGCGCTGGGGCTCGCCAACCACGGCGTGCGCAGCGTGATCCTCGAGGCCGATGACACGGTCTGCGTCGGCAGCCGCGCGGCCTGCATCTCGCGCCGCAGCCTGGAGATCATGGCGCGGCTGGGCGTGCTGCCGGCCTTCCTGGCCAAGGGCCTGCCGTGGACCGGCGGGCGCAGCTTCTACAAGACCGAGGAGGTGTTCCGCTTCGAGATGCCGCACGACGCGCGGCAGAAGCTGCCGCCGATGATCAACCTCGAGCAGTACTACGCCGAGCACTATCTGCTCGAGGAGATCGAGCGCCGCAACGCCGCGGCGCCGGGGCTGATCGACATCCGCTGGGGCACCGAGCTCACCGGCCTCTCGCAGGACGAGGCGGGCGTGCTGCTCGAGGCGCGCAACGCGCAGGGCGAGTACCAACTGCGTGGGCAGTGGCTCGCGGCCTGCGACGGCGGCCAGAGCTTCGTGCGCAAGGCGCTGGGCCTGGCGCTCGAGGGCACGGGCTACGAAGGCCGCTACGTGATCATCGACATCGAGCTCAGGAGCGGCCACCCGACCGAGCGCCGCGCCTGGTTCGACCCGCCGTGGAACCCTGGCTCGACCGTGCTGATGCACCGGCAGCCCGACGACATCTGGCGCATCGACTACCAGCTGCGCGCCGGCCAGAGCACCGAGGAGGCGCTGCAGCCGCCGGCCGTGGCCGAGTTCGTGCAGCGCCACCTCGATGCGATCGGCGAGGGCCACCTGCCGTGGAAGACGGTCTGGACCTCGGTCTACCGCGCCGGCGCGATGACGCTCGCGAGCTACCGCCACGGCCGCGTGCTGTTCGCGGGCAACGCGGCGCATGCGATGCCGATCTTCGGCGTGCGCGGCCTCAACTCGGGCTTCGACGATGCCGACAACCTGGCCTGGAAGCTGGCCTTCGTGGCGCGCGGGCTGTCGGATGCCGCGCTGCTCGACAGCTACTCCACGGAGCGCATCGCCGCCTTCCATGTCAATGCCGAGAACGCGATGCGCAGCACCGAGTTCATGTCGCCGCCCTCGCGCGGCTTCGACCTGCTGCGCGAGGCCGCGCTGTCGCTGTCGGGCGCGCACCGCGGCATCGCGCAACTGATCAATCCGCGCCAGACGCAGGCGGTGCGCTACGACCATTCGCCGCTGTCGAGCGCGGACGGCGACGCGCTGCCCGCCGGCCCGCTGCCCGGCGAGGCGATGCCCGAGCAGCAGCTCGCGCAGGGCCATCTCACCGACCGGATCGGCGCGCGCTTCACGCTGCTGGTGCTGCAGCCCGCGCACGGCGCGGCCATCGAGTTGCCCGCCGACGACATCGCACGGGCGCAAGAGGGCCCCCTGCCGTTCGCGCTGTGCACGATCGCGGCCGACGGCCCCGCCGATGCCCATGCCGACGCGCAGGTATTCGACGCCCTGGGCGCGCGCGAGGGCGCCGTCTACCTGCTGCGCCCCGACGGCCACGTGGCCGCGCGCTGGCGCCGCCTGAGCGCGGGCGCGCTGCCGCGCGCGCTCGAACGCGCGGCCGCCGCCGTGCAACTGGAGACCCTCGCCGCATGACCACCGCACTTCCCACCCTGGCCCCCGAGGCCCGCGACCGCCTCTACGCCGACTGCGCGAACGCCATCAGCGAGGCCGGCGCCGAGCGCGAATCGCTGTTCCTCGCGCGGCTCGCGCTGCTGCTGTTCGAGCAGGTCGGCGACGAGGCGCGCTGCCGCGCCGCGCTGGCCGACGCGCTGCATGCGCTGCCCGTACCATCGCTGTCCGCAACCGAATGACAACCTGGAGATGACCCTCATGGACCGCCGTACCCTCCTTGCCACGCTCGCCTCGGGCGCCGCCGTGGCCGCCGCGCCCTTCGCCCGCGCGCAGGACTATCCCTCGCAACTGATCCGCTGGGTGGTGCCCTATCCCGCGGGCGGCGGCACCGACGTGATCGCGCGCGCGCTGGCCGAGGCCATGCGCCAGACGCTGGGCCAGCAGATCGTGATCGACAACCGCCCCGGCGCCTCGACCAACATCGGCGCCGACATGGTCGCCAAGAGCAAGCCCGACGGCTACACCGTGCTGTCGGCCGACAACGCGGTGCTGGCCTTCAACGAGCACCTGTTCGGCAAGCTGCCCTTCAACCCCGAGAAGGACTTCAGCTACATCGGCGCGATCGGCAAGTTCCCGCTGGCGCTGGTGGTGCACCCGGACTTCCCGGCCAAGAACTTCAAGGAGTTCCTGGCCTACGTGAAGGCCAACCCGGGCAAGGTCAACTACGCCTCGCCGGGCAACGGCTCGCCGCACCACCTGGCGATGGAGATGTTCAAGGTGCGCACCGGCACCTTCATCACCCACATCCCCTACCGCGGCGCGGCGCCGGCCATGGCCGACGTGATGGGCGGCCAGGTGCCGTGCATGTTCCTCGACCTGGCCTCGGGCCTGTCGATCATGAAGGGCAACAAGGTGCGCGTGCTGGCCATCGGCTCGGGCGCGCGCAGCAAGCTGCTGCCCGAGGTGCCGACGCTGGCCGAGGTGGGCGTGTCGAACTCCGAGGTGTTCGCGTTCCAGGGCGTGCTCGGCCCGGCCGGCCTGCCCGCGGCGGTGGTGAACAAGCTCAACGGCGACCTCAACCGCGCCTTCGGCAATCCGCAGGTGCAGAAGCGCTTCGAGGACTTCGGCATGGAAGCCATGCCCGGCACGCCGGCCCAGTTCGCGGCGCTGTCGCGCGCGGAGTCGAAGCGCTGGGGCCCGATCATCAAGCAGGCGGGCATCAAGCTCGATTGATCGCCCCGGAGGGCGGCTCTCAGCGCGCGTAGGCCTTGCGCGAGCCGTCCTCGAACACTTCGTCGTCGCGCACCAGCTCGCCGTTCTCGTCCCAGCTGCGCTCGCGCGTGACGCGGCCGCGCGCGTCGAAGCTCGATTCGGCGACCAGCGCGCCCTTTTCGTCGAAGCGCTGGTGCGTGCCCTGCGGCAGCTGCCGCGCGCCGCGCCCTCCCACGAGGTAGCGGCCCAGCGCGGCGCGCTGGCCGTTGTCGTGGAACTCGGTGACCAGCACCGTGCGCGCGCTGCCCGTGCCGCCGTAGACCGACCTGGTGTGCGGCTGGCCGTTGAGGTAGTAGCTGTCGTCGCCGATCGGTTCGCCGGCGCTGTTCCAGCGCTGGTCACGCACCAGCGTGCCGCGCTCGGAGAACTCCTGGTCGCGCAGGCGGATCGCCGAGCGCGCCGCCCCCAGCAGCGAGACGGTCTCGCGGCGCTTCACGCCCTCGGACGAGAACTGGCGCTCGGTGCGCTGGTTGCCGCTGATCTCGTCGAGCAGCGAGGGCTTGCCGTTGTCGTAGAAATCCTGCGTGCGCACGCGCTTGCCGGCCAGGTAGGACTGGCGCGAGCGCAGGGTGCCGCGCGCGTCGAACAGCTCGACCTGCGAGGGCGCGCCGCCGAAGCCGCACAGCCGCGCGTCGTCGGCCGCGGGCGCCAGTACCGGCGCGTTGCCGCAGCGCAGCGCCGAGAGCTGGCCGCGTTCGGTGAACTCGGCCGAGGCCCGGTCGCCGCCCTGGTCGGGATAGAAGCTGGCGCGGCGCAGCTTGCCGCCCGGATAGAAGCTGCGCACCAGGCCGCGTTCCTGGCCGTCGTCGTAGGTGGCCTCGCGCAGCACCTGGCCGTCGGGCGCGAATTCGCGCGCCGGGCCTTGCATGTTGCCCTTGGCGTTGAGCGTGTGCTCCTTCGCGAGCCGGCCGTTCTCGTAGACCCGCACCAGGCCCATGAAGACGCCGTTCTGGATCTGCTCCTCGCGCAGCAGCTGGCCGCTGCCGCGGTCCTTGCAGCGCAGCAAGCCGGTCTTGCGCGCGGTCTCGTTGCCGTTGGCGGGGTTGACCGGCTGGCCGTTGAGTTCGCAGTCCTGCGCCGCGCGCGCGGCGGCAGTGCCCACCAGCAGCGGCAGGGCCAGCGCTGCGGCCAGGGCCAGCCGCGCCGCGAGCCGCGGAACATCGACCGGCCGGACCGGAGCGTGGGTCACTTGTCGTAAAGCGCGTCGAGCGAGCGGAAGCCCTTGGCCTCGATCGGATTGCCGAAGGGGTCGCAGAAGAACATGGTCCACTGCTCGCCCGGCTGTCCTTCGAAACGCACCTGGGGCTTCAGCACGAAGTCGGTGCCGGCGGCCTCGAGCCGCGCGGCCAGTGCCTGCCAGTCGGGCAGGGCCAGCACGATGCCGAAATGCGGCATCGGCACCATCGCGTCGCCGACGCGGCCGGTGCGCGTGGTGGCGAAGGGTTCGCCCAGATGCAGCGAGATCTGGTGGCCGAAAAAGTCGAAATCGACCCAGGTGTCGGTGCTGCGGCCTTCGGTGCAGCCGAGGGCCTCGCCATAGAAGCGGCGTGCGGTGTCGAGGTCGCGCACGTGGAAGGCGAGATGGAAGATGCTCTGCATGTTCCGGATTATGGGCAGCGGTGCTGTTGTAATGCCGGACTTTCTTTCTTCATGGAGCGAGCCTTGCGGATACTCCGGGCACTGGTTGCACCGAGGCGCGAAATCGACAAGCCGGCCGATCGGTCGGCACGGCGCATGCGCCTGGTCTCCTCTTCTTTCCTCTCCTCCTTCCGTTTCTCCTTCTCCTGGGCGCGCGGCGCGCTGCCGGCCCTGGTCGGCGCCTGCTGCGCGCTGGCCGGCGTGGCGGCGCAGGCGGCCTGCCCGCCCTCGGCCATCGGCAGCCTCGAGCGCTCGCGCAGTTCGAGCGACCAGCGCAGCGGCGCCGACCGCGGCCTGCTGTGGCGCATCGAGAAGGACGGCCGCACCTCGTGGCTGTACGGCACCATCCACCTCGGGCGCGCGCCCTGGCTGCGCCCCGGCCCGACCGTGCAGCGCGCGCTCGGCCAGAGCGACGCGCTGGCGCTCGAGATCGACGTGCGCGATCCCACCGCGATGAAACCGCTGACCCAGCCGGCCGACCCGGCGCTGATCGCGCGGCTGCTCAGCGGCGAGCGCGCGCGGCGGCTGGCGCGGCAGAACGAGATCGCCTGCGTGACGCCGGGCGCCAACGCGGCGCTGCAGCCGATCCTGCAGGTGACGGCGCTGACCGGCCTGGCCGGGCGGGCCGACGGCCTCTATCCCGACTTCGGCATCGACGAGATGCTGGCCGTGTGGGCGCGCAACGCCAACAAGCCGGTGTTCGCGCTCGAGAACCCGGCGGCCCAGCTCGAGATGCTGACCGGCGGCTCCGAGGAGGAGGAGGCGGCGCAGATCGATTCGGCGCTCGACGAACTCGAATCGGGCCAGCTGCGCACCCAGCTCAAGGAGCTGGCCGACGCCTGGGCGCGCGGCGACCTCGCGCGGCTCGCGCGCTACCCCGAGTGGTGCGACTGCATGCGCACGCCGGCCGAGCAGCGGCTGATGACGCGGCTGCTCGACGACCGCAACCCGATCCTGGCGACCGGCATCGCGCGCATGCACGACGGCGGCCAGCGCGTGTTCGCGGCCGTGGGCGCGCTGCACATGATCGGCGCCCAGGGCCTGCCGACCCTGCTGGCGGCGCGCGGCTTCACGGTGACCGAGGTGCTGCCGGGCGAGCGCGGCACGCTCCCCACCGCGGCCGAGGAGCCCGAGGCCGAAGCCGCGGCGGCGCCGCCCGTGCGTGCGCTCGGCGCGCGCCACGCGCGGCGGCCGGCCGTCGGCCAAGGCCGCGCCGGTTCGCGGCAAGGCGGGCGCGCGCGCGGCGGCCCCGGCCAAGGGCGGCAAGGCGGCGCCGAAGGGCACCAAGCCGGCGGCCAAGGCACCGGCCAGGTCGACGGCCAAGCCGGCCGCGAAGGCGCCGGCCAAGCCCGCCGCGTCCAAAACGCGCCGATAATCGCGCCCGCCATGCACCTGATGCGCCGCCACACCCGCTTCCTCGGCCTCGCCGGCCGCTGGGTGCTGCTGTGGTTCGCGCTCTCGCTGGGCGCGGCCATCGCCTCGCCGCTGGTGCATCCGCAGGCGATCGAGCTGGTCTGCTCGAGCGCCGGCGCCGTCAAGGCGGTGGTCCACACCGAGGACGGCGTGCAGGAAATGGGCGTCTCGCACATGGACTGCCCGCTGTGCGTGCTGACCGGCGCGCCGCCGCCGGTGCCGCCGGTCGCCAGCCTCGACCTTCCCCTGCCGCTGGGGCGCGTGCTCCAGCCGATTCCCGCCGCGCGCCTGGCCGCGGCCACCGCGGCGCCGCTGCCCGCGCGCGGACCGCCTTCGCGCTCCTGAAACCCTCGAGTCCATGGCTGGATGCGCCCGTTCGACGGGCGTCTCCGGTCCTTCCTGGCCAGCGTTTCGTGGAGCAGCCTCCCTGTGAACAAGCATTCCCGCGCCGTGGCGATCGCCATGGCATTCCCGCTGGGCGCCTCGCTCGGCGCGCCCGCCTGGGCGCAACCCGCGCCGGCGGCCGATAGCGCCGGTGCCGAGCGCGCGCTCGGCGCCATCACCGTTACCGGCGGCCGGCCGACCTCGCTGCCGGCGCAGATCCCGACCACCATCGAAGGCACGACGCACGCGCAGATCGTCGAGACGGTGAACGCCACCGACAGCGAGGACGCACTGAAGTACCTGCCGAGCCTGGTCGTGCGCAAGCGCTACATCGGCGACTTCAACCACGCGGTGCTGGCGACGCGCGCCTCGGGCACCGGCAACAGCGCGCGCTCGATGGTCTATGCCGACGGCATCATGCTGTCGAACCCGCTGGGCAACGGCGCCACCTACGCGCCGCGCTGGGGCATGGTCTCGCCCGAGGAGATCGAACGCGTCGACGTGCTGTACGGGCCGTTCTCGGCCGCCTACCCGGGCAACTCGGTGGGCGCGGTGGTCGATTACGTGACGCGCATGCCCGAGAAGTTCGAGGCCCACGTGAAGCTCAGCGGCTTCGTCTCGAACTTCGACCTCTACAACAGCCATTCCTCGCCGGCCGGCCAGCAGCTCGACCTGTCGCTGGGCAGCCGCAGCGGCGACTGGTCGTGGTGGCTCAGCGCCTCGCGCACCCAGAGCAAGGGCCAGGCGCTGGTGTTCGGCAACCGGCTGCTGAGCGCGGGCACGCTCGGCAATGCCGGCACCCCGGTCACCGGCGCGGTGCTGGGGCTCAATCCGTCGAACCAGCCCTGGTGGCTGGTCGGCGGCGCGACGATCTACGACACCACGCAGGAACAGGCCAAGCTCAAGCTGGCCTACGACTTCTCGCCCACGGTGCGCGCCACCTACACGCTGGGCGCCTGGAACAACACCACGCACGGCAGCGTCGACACCTGGCTGCGCGATCCGCTGGGCCTGCCGGTCTACGGCGGGCGGGTCAACATCGCCGGGCGCAGCTACAACCTCGACGCGCCCAGCGGCGCGCTGGTGCCGACCGAGACCCGGCTCACCCACTACATGCACGGCCTCTCGGTCAAGAGCCACAGCGGCGGCGTGTTCGACTGGGAAGTGGCGGCCAGCCTGTTCGACTACGCGAGCGACACCTCGCGCACGCCGACCACGCCGCTGCCCGGCGCCTTCCTCGGCGGGCCGGGCCGCACCACCGACATGGGCGGCAGCGGCTGGCACACCTTCAAGGCCGCGGGCACCTGGCGGCCCACCGGCTCGGCCGAGGGCGTGGGCGCGCACGTGGTCGACTTCGGCTTCCAGCAGGACGCGGCCAGGCTGCGCACCAGCGTCGGCACCACCGTCGACTGGATCGGCGGCCCGCCGGTCACGCCGTTCTCGGCCTTCAACGGCAACACCCGGCTGCAGTCGCTCTACCTGCAGGACACCTGGCGCTTCGCGCGCGACTGGAAGACCACGCTGGGCCTGCGCCACGAGCGCTGGGAGGCCTGGGGCGGCCAGCTCGGCAACGCGACCCGTCTGCTCGACTTCGCGCCGCGCAGGAACAGCTACGACTCGCCCAAGGCCGCGATCGCCTGGCAGGCCACATCCGACTGGCTGTTCAAGGCCTCGACCGGCCGCGCGGTACGCATGCCGACCGTGAGCGAGCTCTACCAGGGCTCGATCGACGGCAACCGCATCGTCAACACCGACCCCAACCTGCGGCCCGAGCGCTCGTGGACCACCGAGCTCAGCGCCGAACGCGGCCTCGACGGCTGGGGGCTCGACGGCGTGCTGCGCACCACGCTGTTCTTCGAGCGCACGAAGGACGCGCTCTACAGCCAGGCGCTGACCAACCTCGTGAGCACGGTGCAGAACGTCGATGCCATCCGCACCCGCGGGCTCGAGGTGGCGCTGAACGCCACCGACGTCGGCATCCGCGGCCTCGACCTCGGCGGCAGCCTCACGCTCGCGAACTCGAAGATCACGGCCAACCGCGGCTTTCCGGCCAGCGTCGGCCAGCAGCAGCCGCGCGTGCCCAAGGTGCGCGCCACCCTGCTGGCCACCTACCGGCCCGACGCCAACTGGAGCTACACCCTGGGCATGCGCTACAGCGGCAAGCAGTACGGCACGCTCGACAACAGCGACCCGAATGGCTTCGCCTACATGGGCTTCTCGAAGTTCTTCGTGGCCGACCTGCGGGTGCGCTACCGCATCGATCGCCAATGGAGCGCATCCTTCGGCATCGACAACCTGAACAACAACAAGTACTGGGCCTTCCACCCCTATCCGCAGCGCACCTACGTGGGCGAACTCAAGTTCGACCTCTGACGCCTGCCCTGTCTTCCACCGTCTTTCCTCAAGGAGTACCCCTCATGAACCGTCACCTCACCCTGCGCACCGTCGCCGCCGCCGTCCTGCTGGCCGGCAGCGCCGCCGCCGTGCTGGCCCATGTCACCTTGCCGCCCGGCGGCGTCACCGTGGGCAGCGACTACGACGCCGCCTTCCGCGTCGGCCATGCCTGCGAGGGCGCCAAGGCCACCACCGGGCTGGCGGTGAAGCTGCCGCCGGGCTTCGTGCTGAGCGAGGCGCAGGCGCGCAAGGGCTGGAAGCTCGATGTGCAGAAGGGCGCTGGCGGCGAGGTGCGCTGGACCGCCGAGAACGCGCAGGCCGCGCTGCCCGGCACCGAGAAGGCCGAGTTCGTGGTGCGCGGCAAGGCGCCGGCCACGCCGGGCACGCTGTGGTTCAAGGTGCTGCAGACCTGCGACGTGGGCAGCGCCGACTGGGCCGAGGTGCCGGCCTCGGGCAAGTCCACCGCGGGCCTGAAGCGCCCGGCCGCCAAGCTCGATGTGGTGGCGCAGGGCGTGGCCACGGTCGACGTGCGCGACGGCTGGGTGCGCCAGTCGGTGCCGGGCCAGAGCGGCACCGGCGCCTTCATGAAGCTGACCTCGCCCACGGGCACGAAGCTCGTGAGCATCTCCACGCCCGCGGCCGGCGTGGCCGAGGTGCACGAGATGAAGATGGAAGGCGACACCATGAAGATGCGCGAGCTGAGCGCCGGCCTCGACCTGCCGGCCGGTCAGACGGTGGAGCTCAAGCCGGGCGGCTTCCACGTCATGCTGATGGACCTGAAGGGCGCGGTCGCCAAGGGCACGAACGTGCCGCTGACCCTGAAGTTCGAGGACGCGAAGGGCGTGAAGACCGCGCTCGACGTCACGCTGCCCGTGGGTGCGCCGGCCGGTGCCGACGCGGGCGGGGCGGCGCATCAGCACAAGCATTGAGGCCGCTTCCGCGGCGCCGGATTAGCTAGAGCAACTGGTCCGGCGCCAGCGGTCCGAAGAGCTTGAGCAGCAGGCGCAGGCTCAGGCTGGCATCGGGCTCGGTCCGGCTGTCGGGCAGGCCGCTGCCCTCGGGTGCGTGCCAGACCAGCGAGCCGTCGACCAGTTCGACATGCCACGCGCGCTCGCGCAGCCCGCGCTCGATCTGCTCGGCCGCCAGGCCCGACAACTCGCCGCTGCGGATCAGGAGCGCGATCTCGGTGTTCTGCAGTTGCGAGCGCAGGTCGAGGTTCATCGAGCCGACCACCAGCAGCCGGCCGTCCATCACCAGCACCTTCGAATGCAGCATCGCGCGCGACTCGCCGGTCACGCTGCTGCCGCCGGTCGAGCCGGTGGAGCCGCCGAAGGCGCTGCCCAGGCCGGCCTGCTCGCTGCGCAGCTCGTACAGGCCGATGCCCATCTTCAGCAGCTCCTCGCGGTGGCGTGCGTAGCCGACGTGGGCCACCGGCGCATCGTTCGAGGCCAGCGAGTTGGTCAGCACCCGGATGCGCACGCCGCGCGCGCGGGCGGCGGCGAAGGCCTGCTTCATGTCGGCGCCGGGCACGAAGTAGGGCGAGATGATCAGCAGGTCGGAGCGCGCCTGGCCGATGAGCTGCAGCAGCCCCTCGACCACCGTCTCGCTGCCGGCCGCCAAGTCCGAATCGGCCGTGAGCGCGGCCGCGCTGCGCGAGACCCTGGGCTTGTCCTCGGGCTGGCTCACCACCAGGCCGGGCGCGCGGGCACCGTCAGGGCCTCCGGGCACGTCGGCCGGGATCTTGCCGGGCTGGTCGGCCAGCATCGCGGCCGGGGCCCAGACGAAGCGCGCGCTGCGCAGGTCGAGCGGCTTCTCGTCCCAGGCGCGCGCGCGCTGCGCGGCGGTGGGCGGCCCGTCGGGGCGGGGCTCGCCGTCGGGCGGCTTGGGCTGATCGCCGGAGGTCGCCGGGGCGGCGTCGGCGTCGCGCGCGCGGGCCGATTCCTCGGCCAGCTCCCGGTCGGTCTGGCGCGCACGGTCGCGGATCGCCTGCAGCTCCTCGCGCGAGACCAGCGACTGCGCCGGATAGGCGCGCTCGTTGTTCCAGTAGCTGTCGAAGCTGCGCGAGAGGTCCTGCACGATCGGGCCGGCCGCGAGCACGTCGACATCGATGAAGTTGCCGTTGAGCGAGTTGCCGAAGTAGGCGTCGCCGAGGTTGCGCCCGCCGGTCACGCCCAGCACGTTGTCGG
Source organism: Variovorax paradoxus (assembly GCA_016806145.1). Classification (NCBI taxonomy): domain Bacteria; kingdom Pseudomonadati; phylum Pseudomonadota; class Betaproteobacteria; order Burkholderiales; family Comamonadaceae; genus Variovorax; species Variovorax paradoxus. The sequence continues at coordinate 6,090,474 of CP063166.1, read as the reverse complement.
CCAGGAACAGCTTGTTGTGCATGCGCTGCTGGATGCGCGAGGCGTCGCCGGCCGAGTTCAGCAGCCGGCTGAAGGTCGAGCCGCGCGCGCCCGCGAGCGGGTTGAACAGCCGCAGCTCGATGTTCGGCACGAAGGCCAGGCCCAGCACCAGCGCGTCGCGGCCGGTGCTGTGGAAGTCGTCGAGCAGGATGCGCACCCGCACGCCGCGCTCGGCCGCGGCGCGCAGGCCGCGCACCAGGCGCCCGGTGCTGGCGTCGACGTGGATGGCGTAGTACTGGAGGTCCAGCGTCTTCTGGGCGCCGTCGATCAGCGCCAGCCGGCTGCCGTAGGCCGCCTGCGGACCCGCGAGCAGCAGGAACCCCGATTCGTAGCGCGCCGCGTCGGCCCGGCGGCGCTCCTGGACCAGCGTGGCGAGCGGCGTGCCGGCCGGGGAGGCCAGCGCGGTGGACACCGGGCGGTCCACGTTCTGGGGCAGTTGGGCGCAGGCGCCGAGGACGAGCAGCAGGGCCGCCGCCATCGATCGGCCGAGGAACGCTGGAATGAACGGCATGCGGTGGACTCCCCCGGCGCTTTCTGTTGTCTGGATTGGGTGGGAGCCGCATGTATAGCCGAGGTCGCGGCCGCCCGGCGTCGGACGGCAGGCGGACTCAGCGGCTCGCGCCCAATTCCTCCTGCCGTTCCATCGCGCTCAGCAGTTCGTCGTCGATCTGGGTATGGCGCGCGGCCAGCTCGGTGGCGCGCGAGGCATCGGTGGCGTAGATCGCGCCGCCGTCGAGCGCCAGGATCTCCGCGATGCGCTTCTGCTCGCTTTCCAGCGATTCGATCAGCGCGGGGAGGGCGTCGAACTCACGCTGCTCCTTGTAGCTGAGCTTCTTGCGCGATGCGCTGGCGGGGGCCGGTGCCACGCCGGCGGCGGGCGGCGGGGGCGCCACGGCGGGCGTGGCGGTCGCGGCCAGGCGCTGCTCGGCGATCTCGCGCGCGCGGCGGGACTGGATCAGCCAGTCCTGCACGCTGCCCTCGTACTCGCGCCAGCGGCCGTCGCCCTCGTAGGCGATGGTGCTGGTCACCACGTTGTCGAGGAAGGTGCGGTCATGGCTCACGAGGAACACCGTGCCGTCGTAGTCCTGCAGCAGGCCTTCGAGCAGTTCCAGGGTGTCGATGTCGAGGTCGTTGGTCGGTTCGTCGAGCACCAGCACGTTGGCCGGGCGGGCGAACAGGCGCGCCAGCAGCAGCCGGTTGCGCTCGCCACCGCTCAGCGAGCGCACCGGGGAGTTGGCGCGCGCGGGGGAGAACAGGAAGTCCGACAGGTAGCTCTTGACGTGCTTGCGCTGGCTGCCGATCTCGATCCATTCGCTGCCGGGGCTGATGAAGTCCTCGAGCGTGGCGTCGAGGTCGAGCTTGTCGCGCATCTGGTCGAAGTAGGCGACCTCGAGGTTGGTGCCGCGGCGGATCTTGCCGCTGTCGGGTTCGAGCTCGCCGAGGATCAGCTTGAGCAGCGTGGTCTTGCCCGCGCCGTTGGGGCCGAGCAGGCCGATCTTGTCGCCGCGCAGGATGGTGCCGCTGAAGTTGCGGATCACGGTCTTCTCGCCGAAGGACTTGGAAGCCTCGGTCAGCTCGGCCACGATCTTGCCGCTGGCCTGGCCGGTGGCCACGTCCATGTTGACGCTGCCCTGCACCTCGCGGCGGGCGCTGCGGTTGGCGCGCAGCGCCTCGAGGCGGCCGATGCGGCTCTGGCTGCGGGTGCGGCGGGCTTCGACGCCCTTGCGGATCCAGACCTCTTCCTGCGCCAGCAGCTTGTCGGCCTTGGCGTTGATCACCGCCTCCTGGGCCAGCTGCTCTTCCTTCTGGAGCAGGTACTGCTCGAAGTTGCCGGGGTAGGAGCCGAGCTTGCCGCGGTCGAGTTCCACGATGCGGGTGGCGACGCGGTTCAGGAAGCTGCGGTCGTGGGTCACCGTGACCACGCTGCCCTTGAAGTCGATCAGCAGCTGTTCGAGCCACTCGATGGAGTCGAGGTCCAGGTGGTTGGTGGGCTCGTCGAGCAGGAGCACATCGGGCGCCGCGACCAGGGCCTGTGCCAGGGCGACCCGCTTGCGGGTGCCGCCCGACAGGTTGCCGACGCGGGCATTGCGGTCCAGATGGAGGCGGTGCAGCGTCTCTTCGACGCGCTGCTCCCAGTTCCAGGCATCGAAGGCCTCGATTTGGGACTGGAGGGCGTCCAGGTCCAGGCCGTCCGCACCCGACAGATAAAGGTCGCGCACGGCGATCACCTCGGACAGGCCGGCGCTGGCGGCGGTGAACACGTCGGCCTCCATGTCCAGGGCGGGTTCCTGCGCCACATAGGACACGCGCAGGTGCTGCTGGTATTGGAGGGCGCCGTCGTCGGGCTTCTCCAGTCCCCCCAGTATCTTGAGCAGGGAGGACTTCCCCGCGCCATTGCGGCCGATCAGGCCGATGCGCTCCGATTCAAGGAGAGAGAAGTCCGTGTGATCGAGCAGCGGGACGTGACCGAACGCCAATTGGGCGTCGAGGAGTGTGATGAGTGCCATGTGGGGCGGATTATCCGAGGAGCCTGTTCTGCCTGCGGCAGCGCGTAGCGCTGCCGCAGGCAGGAAAGCCGGGCGGTCGATTTGTTGGCGGCGCTCTTGCAGTGCCGAATAAATGGCATATACTCGCTGGCTGGGCTGACGATGCGGCAACGCAAAATCAGGTCGACAGGCCCGAAGGCGAAAGCCGAGGGCAGGTTGATGAAGCAGTCGAAAAAACTTCTCTCGAAGTTGACGCATGTTGAGAAATCTGTGCATAATCGAGGGCTTCGCTGACTGGCTTCGGCGGTGATGACGAAAGTCATCGAGTTGGAGTCAAGCGGTGAAGAAGATGAAAAAAGTTTTGACGGTTCTTTAAAAACCGTGTTAGACTACAAGGCTTCGCTGATCGCAGCGAACAAGACGAAGTAAACGACAAGTTGCTTCGGTGATCGTTAAAAAATTACAGCCGATAAGCGTGGGCGTTTGAAGGTAATTGCGTAAGTTCTTCGGAACAAGTCGCAAGACTTAAAACGCTCATGAGAATAGAAGTGAAGTTCACTTCAATTCCGTTTTTGTGAGTTTTGCTTGATCGCGAGATCAGGCGCAAATCAAGATCGAACTATAGAGTTTGATCCTGGCTCAGATTGAACGCTGGCGGCATGCCTTACACATGCAAGTCGAACGGCAGCGCGGGAGCAATCCTGGCGGCGAGTGGCGAACGGGTGAGTAATACATCGGAACGTGCCCAATCGTGGGGGATAACGCAGCGAAAGCTGTGCTAATACCGCATACGATCTACGGATGAAAGCAGGGGATCGCAAGACCTTGCGCGAATGGAGCGGCCGATGGCAGATTAGGTAGTTGGTGAGGTAAAGGCTCACCAAGCCTTCGATCTGTAGCTGGTCTGAGAGGACGACCAGCCACACTGGGACTGAGACACGGCCCAGACTCCTACGGGAGGCAGCAGTGGGGAATTTTGGACAATGGGCGCAAGCCTGATCCAGCCATGCCGCGTGCAGGATGAAGGCCTTCGGGTTGTAAACTGCTTTTGTACGGAACGAAACGGCCTTTTCTAATAAAGAAGGCTAATGACGGTACCGTAAGAATAAGCACCGGCTAACTACGTGCCAGCAGCCGCGGTAATACGTAGGGTGCAAGCGTTAATCGGAATTACTGGGCGTAAAGCGTGCGCAGGCGGTAATGTAAGACAGTTGTGAAATCCCCGGGCTCAACCTGGGAACTGCATCTGTGACTGCATTGCTGGAGTACGGCAGAGGGGGATGGAATTCCGCGTGTAGCAGTGAAATGCGTAGATATGCGGAGGAACACCGATGGCGAAGGCAATCCCCTGGGCCTGTACTGACGCTCATGCACGAAAGCGTGGGGAGCAAACAGGATTAGATACCCTGGTAGTCCACGCCCTAAACGATGTCAACTGGTTGTTGGGAATTCACTTTCTCAGTAACGAAGCTAACGCGTGAAGTTGACCGCCTGGGGAGTACGGCCGCAAGGTTGAAACTCAAAGGAATTGACGGGGACCCGCACAAGCGGTGGATGATGTGGTTTAATTCGATGCAACGCGAAAAACCTTACCCACCTTTGACATGTACGGAATTCGCCAGAGATGGCTTAGTGCTCGAAAGAGAGCCGTAACACAGGTGCTGCATGGCTGTCGTCAGCTCGTGTCGTGAGATGTTGGGTTAAGTCCCGCAACGAGCGCAACCCTTGTCATTAGTTGCTACATTCAGTTGGGCACTCTAATGAGACTGCCGGTGACAAACCGGAGGAAGGTGGGGATGACGTCAAGTCCTCATGGCCCTTATAGGTGGGGCTACACACGTCATACAATGGCTGGTACAAAGGGTTGCCAACCCGCGAGGGGGAGCTAATCCCATAAAACCAGTCGTAGTCCGGATCGCAGTCTGCAACTCGACTGCGTGAAGTCGGAATCGCTAGTAATCGTGGATCAGAATGTCACGGTGAATACGTTCCCGGGTCTTGTACACACCGCCCGTCACACCATGGGAGCGGGTTCTGCCAGAAGTAGTTAGCTTAACCGCAAGGAGGGCGATTACCACGGCAGGGTTCGTGACTGGGGTGAAGTCGTAACAAGGTAGCCGTATCGGAAGGTGCGGCTGGATCACCTCCTTTCTGGAAACAAGCAATTTAATTTAAACGCCCACACTTATCGGTTGTTGGAAGAAGTCGGTTGTCTTCGATTTTGAAGGCGATTGGCGAATGGGTCTGTAGCTCAGCTGGTTAGAGCACCGTCTTGATAAGGCGGGGGTCGTTGGTTCGAGCCCAACTAGACCCACCAAATCTTCTGATACCTCGTGTGAGAGAAAACTGAGGGATTTGGGGGATTAGCTCAGCTGGGAGAGCACCTGCTTTGCAAGCAGGGGGTCGTCGGTTCGATCCCGTCATCCTCCACCACAACCAATCATCGGTTCCCCTCGGAACGTTTCAACACCAAAGCGGCTTCCTGCGAAGGCATGAGGCTTCTTTGTTGTTGATCGGGATCTCCTGATCAATCGGCTGTTCTTTAAAAATTCATAGAGTTGAATCAGCGTTGCTGACGGAAAGAGCTTCATGGCTCACCGTGCCGTCAGCAACTTGAATTTTTGATTGCGTCAATATGAACTTCAATTTCGAGTCAAATCGATTTATGAAGACGGCATAACGCGCCAGGTGAAAGACCTGGCAATTCCTTGATTGACTTTGGTTTCTGTGAAGAAACGTCAAAGTTATAGGGTCAAGTGAATAAGAGCACGTGGTGGATGCCTTGGCGATGATAGGCGACGAAGGACGTGATAGCCTGCGATAAGCTTCGGGGAGCTGGCAAATTAGCTTTGATCCGGAGATTTCCGAATGGGGAAACCCACCGAAAGGTATCGCATGATGAATACATAGTCATGCGAGGCGAACCGGGTGAACTGAAACATCTCAGTAGCTCGAGGAAAAGACATCAACCGAGATTCCGAAAGTAGTGGCGAGCGAAATCGGAAGAGCCTGCTAGTGATAGCACAAGACTTATCAGAACGGCTTGGAAAGGCCGGCCATAGTGGGTGACAGCCCCGTACGTTAAAAGACTTGTGTGGTACTGAGCTAGCGAAAAGTAGGGCGGGACACGTGTAATCCTGTCTGAATATGGGGGGACCATCCTCCAAGGCTAAATACTCATCATCGACCGATAGTGAACTAGTACCGTGAGGGAAAGGCGAAAAGAACCCCGGGAGGGGAGTGAAATAGATCCTGAAACCGCGTGCTTACAAAAAGTAGGAGCCCGCAAGGGTGACTGCGTACCTTTTGTATAATGGGTCAGCGACTTACATTCAGTGGCAAGGTTAACCGAATAGGGAAGCCGTAGAGAAATCGAGTCCGAATAGGGCGATCAGTCGCTGGGTGTAGACCCGAAACCAAGTGATCTATCCATGGCCAGGATGAAGGTGCCGTAACAGGTACTGGAGGTCCGAACCGACTAGTGTTGCAAAACTAGCGGATGAGCTGTGGATAGGGGTGAAAGGCTAAACAAACTTGGAAATAGCTGGTTCTCTCCGAAAACTATTTAGGTAGTGCCTCAAGTATTACCTTCGGGGGTAGAGCACTGTTTTGGCTAGGGGGTCATGGCGACTTACCAAACCAAGGCAAACTCCGAATACCGAAGAGTACAGCTTGGGAGACAGAGCACCGGGTGCTAACGTCCGGACTCAAGAGGGAAACAACCCAGACCGCCAGCTAAGGTCCCTAAAATTGGCTAAGTGGGAAACGAAGTGGGAAGGCTAAAACAGTCAGGATGTTGGCTTAGAAGCAGCCATCATTTAAAGAAAGCGTAATAGCTCACTGATCGAGTCGTCCTGCGCGGAAGATGTAACGGGGCTAAGCCAGTTACCGAAGCTGCGGATTTGCAATTTATTGCAAGTGGTAGGAGAGCGTTCTGTAAGCCTGTGAAGGTGCGTTGTAAAGCGTGCTGGAGGTATCAGAAGTGCGAATGCTGACATGAGTAGCGTTAAAGGGGGTGAAAAGCCCCCTCGCCGTAAGCGCAAGGTTTTCTACGCAACGTTCATCGGCGTAGAGTGAGTCGGCCCCTAAGGCGAGGCAGAGATGCGTAGCTGATGGGAAACAGGTCAATATTCCTGTACCGTTATACAGTGCGATGTGGGGACGGATCTTAATAGGTCATCCGGGTGTTGGATATCCCGGTTTAGTTGGATGTAGGCGTGCATTAGGCAAATCCGGTGCACATATACCGAGGCCAACGATCGAGCGAGCTTGCTCGCGAAGTGACTGAACGAGGTTCCAGGAAAAGCCACTAAGCTTCAGCTGTATACGACCGTACCGCAAACCGACACTGGTGCGCGAGATGAGTATTCTAAGGCGCTTGAGAGAACTCAGGAGAAGGAACTCGGCAAATTGACACCGTAACTTCGGAAGAAGGTGTGCCCTATTAGTGTGAAGTGAACAACGGAGCATGAATGGGTTGCAAAAAATCGGTGGCTGCGACTGTTTATTAAAAACACAGCACTCTGCAAACACGAAAGTGGACGTATAGGGTGTGACGCCTGCCCGGTGCTGGAAGATTAAATGATGGGGTGCAAGCTCTTGATTGAAGTCCCAGTAAACGGCGGCCGTAACTATAACGGTCCTAAGGTAGCGAAATTCCTTGTCGGGTAAGTTCCGACCTGCACGAATGGCGTAACGATGGCCACACTGTCTCCTCCTGAGACTCAGCGAAGTTGAAATGTTTGTGATGATGCAATCTCCCCGCGGAAAGACGGAAAGACCCCATGAACCTTTACTGTAGCTTTGTATTGGACTTTGAACAGATCTGTGTAGGATAGGTGGGAGGCTTTGAAGCAGGGTCGCTAGATCTTGTGGAGCCAACGTTGAAATACCACCCTGGTGTGTTTGAGGTTCTAACCTAGGTCCATTATCTGGATCGGGGACAGTGCATGGTAGGCAGTTTGACTGGGGCGGTCTCCTCCCAAAGCGTAACGGAGGAGTTCGAAGGTACGCTAGTTACGGTCGGACATCGTGACGATAGTGCAATGGCATAAGCGTGCTTAACTGCGAGACTGACAAGTCGAGCAGATGCGAAAGCAGGACATAGTGATCCGGTGGTTCTGTATGGAAGGGCCATCGCTCAACGGATAAAAGGTACTCTGGGGATAACAGGCTGATACCGCCCAAGAGTTCATATCGACGGCGGTGTTTGGCACCTCGATGTCGGCTCATCTCATCCTGGGGCTGTAGCCGGTCCCAAGGGTATGGCTGTTCGCCATTTAAAGAGGTACGTGAGCTGGGTTTAAAACGTCGTGAGACAGTTTGGTCCCTATCTTCCGTGGGCGCTGCAGATTTGAGGAAGCCTGCTCCTAGTACGAGAGGACCGGAGTGGACACACCTCTGGTGTATCGGTTGTCACGCCAGTGGCATTGCCGAGTAGCTAAGTGTGGAAGAGATAACCGCTGAAAGCATCTAAGCGGGAAACTCGTTTCAAGATGAGATCTGCCGGGGCCTCGAGCCCCCTGAAGAGTCGTTCAAGACCAGGACGTTGATAGGTCAGGTGTGGAAGCGCAGTAATGCGTTAAGCTAACTGATACTAATTGCTCGTGCGGCTTGACCCTATAACTTTGATCAGTCAGATCAAGGTGTTATGCCAAGTTGACGCATTCAAAAACACATTCAAATAACGCCTAAGCGCGTGCTGATTCAAAACTCTATGAATTCGTTTGGTTGATCATGTGATCAGCCAAGCAACCCTTTATGCCTGATGACCATAGCGAGTTGGTCCCACTCCTTCCCATCCCGAACAGGACAGTGAAACGACTCAGCGCCGATGATAGTGCGGGTTCCCGTGTGAAAGTAGGTCATCGTCAGGCTCTTACAGCCAAAAAAGCCCCAACCAATCGGTTGGGGCTTTTTTCTTTGCGCAAGCAAAAGCAAAACAAAAAGCGCATCGGCCAAAATGATGCGCCTTTTTATTGCCGATTCAATTCAAAGATTGAGAATTTCGTATTCGGTCGATTCGGCCGCCTTTGCCGCAACGAGCTCGCCCAAAATCTCCTGCGCCAGCACATCCAGCGCCACGCCCTCGAAGAACCGGCCGCACACCATGGCCAGATAAGGCGTCTCGCGCACCCAGGCCATCCAATCCGCGCGCGACATCCGCTGCTTTTCCAGCAGCTTGAACTTGATCAGCACCTTGATCGCATGCCGCGCATGCTTGGTGGGATCTCGTTGCAGCCCTTCGAGCCGGCGCCGTGCCACCTTCAACGCGCCTTCCACATCCGTGAAGACCGACCCATGCCCCGGAATCACGATCGATGGCGCCAGGCGCTCGATCAGATTCAGAGTGGCCGCCATCTCGCCGAATGAAGGCTCCCCCTTCAACTCCGGAAAAGCGATACCAAACCCGTTCTCCCACAGCGCATCGGCAGACGCCAAAGTCCGCGACACAGGCTCGAACAGAATGACCGAATGCGGATCGTGACCCGGCGCCGCATGAATCTGCCAGTGCAGCCCGCCGACCTCGCGTTCCGTCCCGGGCTGCAGCAGCGCCGAGGCACGAAACCGCGGGCAGCTCTGCCCCGTCGCCTTGAAGCTCAGCGCGTCTTCATCCCAGCGACCCACCAGCGCCGCCTCGCCCGGCGGAATCTCGATGCGAAGGGCCGGATAGCGCGCCTGCAGCGCCGCGTTCCCGCCGCAATGGTCGCTGTGCAGGTGCGTGTTGAGCACCCGGTCCAGCGGCCGACCGTCCAATGCCGACTCGACCAGCGTCACCGTCTGCTCGGCATGGGTCACATAACCGGTGTCGATCAGCGCCGTCTCATCGGCGCCGATCACGAGGATGTTGTTGGACGACAGCCACCCTCGCTCGAGCACGACGACATTCGCCGGCAGCCCGGCGACCGCCGCCGCGCTCATTCAATGAGCCGCGGAGGCGGCGGTGCGAAGTTCGCGGCGCAGGATCTTGCCGACGTTGGTCTTGGGCAGCGCATCGCGGAATTCGATGTGCCGTGGGCGCTTGTAGCCGGTGAGTTGTCCATTGCAGTATTGCAGCACAGCCTCCTCGGTCAGGCTCGGGTCGCGGCGCACCACGAACACCTTGATCGCCTCGCCCTGCTTCTCGTCGGGCACACCGATCGCCGCGCATTCCACCACACCCGGGCACAGCGAGATCACGTTCTCGAGCTCGTTCGGGAACACGTTGAAGCCGCTGACCAGGATCATGTCCTTCTTGCGGTCGACGATGCGGCTGTAGCCGTCCTCCTGCATCACGGCGACGTCGCCGGTGCGCATGAAGCCGTCGGGGGTGAAGGCAGCCGCCGTCTCGGCCGGCTGGTTGTAGTAGCCCTTCATCACGTTCGGTCCCTTGATGCAGAGTTCGCCGGATTCGCCGATCGGCATCGAATTGCCTTCATCGTCCTTGATCGCGATCTCGATGCTCGGCAACGGCAGGCCGATGGTGCCGGTGAACCTGGTGTTCGACACCGGGTTGTTGGTGCCGATCGCGCAGGTCTCGCTCATGCCCCAGCCTTCGATCATCGGGCAGCCGGTGGCCTCGAACCAGCGCTTCGCCGTGCCCTCCGACGCCGCCATGCCGCCGGCCTGCGAGACGAACAGCGTCGAGAAATCGATGGTCTTGAACTCGGGATGCATCAGCAGCGCGTTGAACAGGGTGTTCACCGCCGGCAGCATGTGGAAGGGGCGCTTCTTCAGCACCGCGATGAACTTGTCGAAGTCGCGCGGGTTCGGCACCAGCGTCATGTGCGACCCCTGGCGGATCACGAGCAGGCACAGAGTGAGCGCGAAGATGTGATACAGCGGCAGCGCCGCGATGCTGTTGACCTTCGCGAGGTCACCCGCGCGCGCGAGCGCCGGCGTGAACCAGGCCTCGGCCTGCAGGGTGGCGGCCACGATGTTGCGGTGGGTGAGCACCGCGCCCTTCGACAGCCCGGTCGTGCCGCCCGTGTACTGCAGGAAGGCGATCGAATCGAGCGTGCTCTTGTCCGCGGCCAGCGTGCGGCCGCGCCCTTCGCCGAGCGCCTGCGAGAACGGCGTGACCGTGCGGCCATCGCTCAGCGGCAGCTTGAACGGCGGCACCATCTTCTTCAGGTGCCGCACCGCGAGCGTGATCCAGCTGCCGTAGAGGCCGCCGAGCAGGTCGCCCATCGCCGTGATGACCACGTGCTTCACGGGCGTCTTCTCGATCACCTGCTCGAGCGTGGAGGCGAAGTTCTCGAGGATCACGATCGCCGTCGCGCCCGAGTCCTTGAGCTGGTGCTCGAGCTCGCGCGCGGTGTACAGCGGATTGACGTTCACACAGGTGTAGCCGGCGCGCAGCACGGCACACATGGTGACCGCGAACTGCGGGATGTTCGGCAGCATGATCGCCACGCGCGCGCCGGGCTCGAGACCGCGCGACTGCAGCCAAGCGCCGAGTGCCTTCGACTGCGCATCGAGCTCGCCGTACGACATCCAGCGCTCCATGCACACCGAGAACGGGCGATCGGCATAGCGGCCGAAAGCCTCGTCGAACATGTGGGAAAGCGATCGGTACTGCTCGGGATCGATCTCGTGCGGTACGCCGGCCGGATAGTGCTGTCGCGCGGATGTCTGCATGCAAGCTCCTTTGGCGCGGATTGTGGGAGCCGCACAGGACAAGCGACCAGCGGGCTTGTCCTAGGTAAATGCATCGGCTGTCGCCTGCGCGATAGCTGCCGATCGATGCATGGAGCGAACGGGAGCCGCGCACTTCGGCGCCGCTGCCGAAAAAGAAGCTCAGGCCTTGCCGGATTCGCCGGGTTGCAGCACGCCGGCCGGAATGTCGGTCGCCGTCTCCAGCGCCCGGTACAGCGGCGCGAAGTCGGGCTCGGTCAGGTCGAACAGCTGCGCGAAGCTGTCGATGACGAAGTAGTTGGCCTGGTAGGTGTCGATCTTGTAGAGCGTGCGCATGGTGCGCAGCAGATCGAGCGGCAGCCGCAGCGGCTCGTTCGAGCGCACCGCGTGCTGCAGCTCGCCGACCGAGCTCAGGATGCCGGCGCCATAGGCGCGCAGTCCATCGGGCTGGCGGATCAGCCCGAACTCCACCGTGTACCAGTACAGCCGCGCCAGCTTCTCGCCGGCATCGAGTTCGTGGGCCTTGATGCCGCCCGCGCCATAGCGCTGCACGTAGTCCGCGAAGGTCGGATCGAACAGCATCGGCACGTGCCCGAACAGGTCGTGGAACACGTCGGGCTCGACGATGTAGTTGAACTCCTCGGGCTTGCGGATCCAGTCGGTGACCGGAAACTTGCGGTTCGCGAGCAGCGTGAAGAAAGGCAGCTCGGGAATCAGCCCCGGCACCGCCACGATCTCCCAGCCGGTGGCCTTGTGCAGCCGCTCGTTGAGCTCCTCGAAGCGCGGGATGCGGTCCTTCACGCCCAGCAGCGGCAGCGCCTTGATGAAGGCATCGCAGGCCAGCCCCGGCAGCTGCGCGGCCTGGCGCTCGTAGAGCCGCTTGTAGGTGTCGTGGTCGGCCGCCGTGTAGCTGGCCCAGTCCTGCGCGCAGGTGTAGTCGGCCTGCACCGTGCCGCCACGCGAATAGTCGCCGCGCGGCGGGCGATCGGAGGCGCCGTAGACGGCGGGCGTGACGACGGTGGCAGGGGTGTCCATGGGTGCTTCGGTTGATTACTTGAGCCAGCGGTCCATGACGCGCTGGAAGTCGCCGCCGGCCTGCTGCAGGTGCAGCCATTGGTCGACATAGGCCTTGAAGGCCACGTCGTCGCGCGGCAGCATCCAGGCCATTTCGCCGTATTGCAGCGGCTTGTCGGGATTGATCGCGCACAGGCCCGGCTTGAGCTTCTGCTGCACGATCGCCTCGGCCGACTCGGTCACGAACACGTCGGCGCGGTTGGCGAGGATCTCGTCGAAGATCGTCACGTTCTCGCCGTGCAGCGTGAGCCGGGCCTGCTTGAAGTTGGTGCGGGCGAAGCGTTCGTTGCTGCCGCCCGGATTGAAGATCACGCGCGTGGCCGGCTTGTCGATGTCGGCCACGCTCTGGTACTTGGCCACGTCGGCGCAGCGCGCGATCGGCGTCTTGCCGTTGACCATGTAGGGCGCGCTGAAGAAGGCCCGCTTCTGGCGGTCGGTGGTCACCGACACGCCGCCCACGGCGATGTCGCACTTGCCGGCCGCGAGGTCGGGCAGCAGGTTGGCCCAGGTGGTCTTGATCCACTCGGGCTTCGCGCCCAGGCTGGCGCTGAAGCCGGCCATCAGGTCGACGTCGATGCCTTCGAACGAGGCATCGGCCTTCTGGAAGCTGAACGGCCGGTAGTCGCCCGGCGTGCAGACGCGCAGCACGGCCGCCTTCTGCACGCTGTCGAGGTGCGAGCCCGATGCGACGCCGGCCGGCGCGCCTCCCGGCCCCGCCGCGCATCCCGAAAGAACGACCGTCGCAGCGAGGGTGGTCAGGCCGATCGAGAGGATGTTGCGCATGCGGAGCTCCTGGAGGATGGAAGGAGCGCTTATTTTGCGGCGCTCAGCACGCCGCGGCGCATCTGGTCGAGCTCGATGCTCTCGAACAGCGCCTTGAAGTTGCCGTTGCCGAAGCCGTCGTCGCCCTTGCGCTGGATGAACTCGAAGAAGATCGGGCCGAGCTGGTTCTCGCTGAAGATCTGCAGCAGCAGCGCGTCCTTCTTGCCGTCGATCAGGATCTTGCGCTTCTGCAGCTCTTCCACGCTCTCGCCATGGCCCGGGATGCGCTTGTCGACCAGCTCGTAGTAGGTGTCGATGGTGTCCAGCAGGGTCACGCCCTTGGCGCGCAGCGCGTCGACCGTCTCGTAGAGGTCGTCCGAGCCCATCGCGATGTGCTGGATGCCTTCGCCCTTGTACATGTCCAGGTACTCCTGGATCTGGCCGGCCTGTTCCTTGCCCTCTTCGTTGATCGGGATGCGGATCTTGCCGCAGGGGCTGGTCATGGCCTTGCTCTTCACGCCGGTGACCTGGCCTTCGATGTCGAAGTACTTGATCTCGCGGAAGTTGAACAGCTTCTCGTAGAAGCCGGCCCAAGTGTTCATGCGGCCGCGGTAGACGTTGTGCGTCAGGTGGTCGATGTAGGTCAGGCCGTTGCCCTTGGTGGTCAGGGCGTCCTGCGAGGCCACGCCCGGCAGCGGTTCGAAGTCCACGTCGTAGAAGCCGATGTTGCCGATGTCGCCGGGCTTGGCGCCGTTCTTGCCGGGCCAGCGGTCGACCAGGTAGATCAGGCTGTCGCCGATGCCCTTGATGGCGGGGATGTTCAGCTCGCCCGGGCCCGCCTTGTCGGCGAAGCCCCAGGCGCCCAGCGAGGTGGCGCGCTCGTAGGCGGCCTTGGCATCCTGCACGCGGAAGGCGATGGCGCACACGCTCGGGCCGTGCTCGCGCGCGAAGCGCTGCGCGAACGAATCGGGCTCGGCATTCAGGATGAAGTTGATCTCGCCCTGGCGGTACAGCAGCACGTTCTTGTGGCGATGCTTGGCGATGGCCGTGAAGCCCATGCGCTCGAAGACCTTGCCCATGGCGACCGGATCGGGTGCCGCGTATTCGATGAATTCAAAGCCGTCGGTGCCCATGGGGTTGTCCCAGGGCGTGAAGGCGGGCGCGTCGGCGTGGCTCATGGCAAGTCTCCGAAGAAGTGAGTGGAATCGGGGGATCGAGGGAAAAGAAAAGGATGGCGGCTCGGCCAGTGCAGCAATGTAGGTCGATTGCCGCTCATGATTTCAGCGTTTGCGAGCGTGTTTCTTGGATCGATTGCAGGAAAAATGCAAAAATCCCTTAATGGAAGCACTCGACAAGATAGATCGGCTGATTCTGCGCACGCTGCAAGCAGATGGCCGCGCCACCTACGACCAGATCGCCGAGCAGGTCAGCCTCTCGCCCAGCGCCGTGCTGCGGCGGGTCAAGCGGCTCGAGGAGCAGCGCGTAATCGACCGCTACGTCGCACTGGTCAAGCCCGAGGCCGTCGGGCTGGGCCTCACGGCGTACCTCAACGTGCGGCTCGAAAAGCACACCGAGAGCCACAAGCGCAACCCGATGGACCTGTTCCGCGCCAGCGTCCAGACCTGGCCCGAGGTCGTCGAGTGCGCCGCCCTCACGGGCGAGATGGACTACCTGCTGCGCGTGGTCGTGGCCGACATGGCCCACTACAGCCGCTTCATCATGGACACCCTGCTCAAGCACCCGAGCGTGCAGGACTGCAAGACCAGTTTCGTGCTCGACCGTGTCAAAGCCACCACGGCCGTGCCGGTCTAGGCACGAAAAAGTTGCTCGATGCACACGCTTTCGGGTATTGATTCACAAATGAGTCACGAAAGTGTCCCGCCGGGCTTGCGGGTTAAGGGAAAACCCTTACATTCAAGCCATGCTTACCGCCAAGGACCTCCTCAGGGCATCCCTCGGCCTCGGCTCTTTTCTGAAGGCGCCGATGGTTGAGGCCCAGCCACGCGCCGCCACCGCGCCGCAGCCCGTCATGGTGCCGATCCGCTCGATCGGCCCGCGCGAGCGCGACCGCATCGCCAGCCACCTGCTGGCGCTCAGCGCCCACGACCGCTATCTGCGTTTCGGCTATGCCGCGGGCGACGAGCAGGTGCAGCGCTATGTCGACGGCCTCGATTTCGATCGCGACGAGCTGTTCGGCATCTACAACCGCAAGCTCGAGCTGATCGCGATGGCCCACCTGGCTTTCGCGCCCGACCACCAGCCTAGCGACTGCGCCGAATTCGGCGTCTCGGTCTCGGCCCATGCCCGCGGACGCGGCTATGGCGCCCGGCTGTTCGAGCGCGCGGTGGTCGTGGCGCGCAACGAAGGCGTGGGCATGCTGTTCATCCATGCGCTCAGCGAGAACGCCGCGATGCTCAAGATCGCGCGCAATGCCGGCGCCACCGTGGTGCGCAGCGGTTCCGAATCGGAAGCCCACCTGCAGCTGCCGAGCGCCACCTTCGACAGCCGCATGAGCGAGATCGCGCTCGAGCACTACGCCGCAGTCGACTTCCACCTCAAGTCGCGTGCCAAGCAGTTCTGGGCCTTCCTGGCCAGCCTGCAGGAAGTCCGCAGCGGCGTGCGCAGCGCGCGAGGCAAGTCCGCGCAATAAGGCCCTCGGGCGGCCCGGCCCTGCCCGGGAACGCTCCTTGCATGCCCCCGGACGGACCCGGTAGAGCCTGTCACATGCAATCCGGTATCCTTGCACTCCCCCCAACTACGCCCTCCCGCAGTGGCCGAACCTCACCCTGAACGCGCACCCGTCGAACGGGAAGACAAGCGCGGGTTTCTCCAGAAGCTCGCCGAATTCATCCATCCCGGTCCGGACTCGCGCGACGAGCTGATCGAAACCCTGGCGGATGCCGAAGACAACCAGGTGATCGGCGCCGAATCGCGCGTGATGCTCGAAGGCGTGCTGCGCATGGCCGACATGACGGCCGGCGACGTGATGGTCGCGGCACCGCGCATGGACCTGGTCAACATCGACGCGCCCTACGACGCGCTGCTGCACCTGGTCATCGACACCGCGCACTCGCGCTTCCCGGTGTACGAGGGCGAGAAGGAAAACATCATCGGCATCCTGCTCGCGAAGGACCTGCTCAAGCTGCAGCGCGCGCCGGGCCTGAACATCCGCGCGCTGCTGCGGCCCGCCACCTTCGTGCCCGAGAGCAAGGGCCTCAACGACCTGCTGCGCGAGTTCCGTGGCAACCGCAACCACCTGGCGATCGTCATCGACGAGTTCGGCCGCGTGGCCGGCCTGATCACCATCGAGGACGTGCTCGAGCAGATCGTCGGCGAGATCGAGGACGAGTTCGACATCGCCGAGGACGAGGGCGACATCTTCGGCCTGGCCGACCACACCTACCGCGTCTCGGGCGACACGCCGATCGAGCGCGTGGCCGAGGCCTTCGGCATCGTGTTCGACGAGGAACAGCTCAGCGAGGACTTCGACACCATCGGCGGCCTGATCGCGCACGAGATGGGCCACGTGCCCAAGCGCGGCGAGCACCATGCGATCGGCGGCTTCGACTTCGTGGTGCTGCACACCAAGGGCGGCGCGGTGCGCTGGTTCAAGGTGTCGCCGGCCCGCGGCGGCGACGCGGCCGACTGATGCGCGCCGCATTGCTGGCCCTGGCCTTCCTGCTGGCCGGACTGGCGCAGGCCGCCTCGATCGCCATGCCCGGCTCGGGCCGGCCGATGTGGCTGCTGCAACTGGTGTCGCTCGGCGTCTTCGCCTTCGGGCTGCGCCGGCTGCGCGAGCAGCAAGCGGGCTGGCGCCGCGCCGGACTGCATGCCTGGCTGTTCTCCACCGCCTGGCTCAGCGGCACCTTCTGGTGGCTCTTCATCTCGATGCACACCTACGGCGGCCTCGCCGCGCCGCTGGCCGCGATCGCGGTGCTCGCGCTCGCGGCCGCGCTCGGCCTGTACTACGCCTTCGCCGGTGCCTGGTTCGTGCGGCGCGGTCCGCGCGGCACGGTCACCGGCGCGCTGGTGTTCGCCGCGCTGTGGACGCTGGCCGAGTTGGTGCGCGGCAGCTGGTTCACCGGTTTTCCCTGGGGCGCGGGCGGCTATGCCCATGTCGAGGGGCCGCTCTCGGGCTGGGCACCATGGGTCGGCGTCTACGGCATCGGCGCCGTGGCGGCCCTGGCTGCCGCGCTGGTCGCGCTGGCACGGCCCGCGGCCCGCGCCGAACTCGCGGGCGCCGCGTTGCTGATCGCCCTCGTGTTCGGCTTTCCGCTCGTGGCCCAGCCCTCGCGCGGCGAAGCCGCGGGCACGCTGCAGGTCGCGCTGCTGCAGGGCAACATCGCGCAGGACGAGAAGTTCATCCCCAACGGCGGCATCGAGAACGCGCTGCGCTGGTACGGCGAACAGCTGCGCGATGCCAGGGCCTCGCTGGTGGTCACGCCCGAGACCGCGATCCCGCTGCTGCCGCAGCAGCTGCCCGTGGGCTACCTCGAGGCGATCCAGGCGCGCTATGCGAGCGGCAGCCAGGCGGCCGTGGTCGGCCTGCCGCTGGGCGACCGCCAGGGCTACACCAACACCGTGCTCGGCTTCCGGCCCGGCGCTGCCTCGGCCTATGCCTACAGCAAGCACCACCTCGTGCCCTTCGGCGAGTTCATTCCCTTCGGCTTCCGCTGGTTCATCGACATGATGAGCATCCCGCTCGGCGACTTCCGCAGCGGCGGCCTCGCGCAGCCCGCGCTCGCCTGGCAGGGCCAGCGCATCGCGCCGAACATCTGCTACGAGGACTTGTTCGGCGACGAGATCGGCGCCAACTTCCGCGACGCGGCGACGGCACCGACCATCCTGCTCAACGTCAGCAACATCGCCTGGTTCGGCGACTCGATCGCCATCGACCAGCATCTGGCGATCTCGCGCATGCGCGCGCTCGAGTTCGCGCGGCCGATGGTGCGCGCCACCAACACCGGCGCCACGGTTGTCATCGACGCCGAGGGCCGCGTGACCCATGCGCTGCCGCGGCTCACGCGCGGCGTGCTCGAGGCACCGGTCGAGGGCCGCACCGGCCTCACGCCCTATGCGCGCTGGGTCGCGCACCTCGGGCTATGGCCGTTGTGGGGCCTGGCCTGCGCGATCGTCGCGCTCGCCTTCGTGCGGCGTCGCCGCGCGGCCTGACTCAGGCCGCCAGCGCGGCCGCGCGCGGCTTCACCGGCCAGTCGCGCAGCTTGCCGGGGTTCAGCAGGCCCAGCGGATCGAAGCGCCGCTTCACCGCGATCACCTCGGGCGGCAGCGGGCCGCCGGCCTTGCCATCCTCGACGATGTTCACGTGCGGGTTGTTGATGTGCACCTCGTGCTCGCGGTGGATCTGCATGATCTCCTGCAGCCGTTCCTCGGTGCTGAAGCGCACCAGCTGCAGGCCGCTGCAGGTCATCAGGCCCGCCACGTTGCGGATGAACTCCAGGTGCATCATCACCTCGCCGCCGAGCAGCTTCTCCATCTCGATGACCTGCGCCACGTGGCGCCCCGGCACGAAGCCGCTCTGCAGGTAGGTCAGGGTCGGGTCGACCTTGAGCGCGTGCAGCGTCGTGTGGTTCCAGGTGAATTCCATCAGGGTGCGGTTGCTCTTCTGCACCTCGGCCGCGGTCTTGCGGTAGCTCACGCTGCCGCCGAAGCTCTCGACCAGCTGCAGCAGCGCCGGCTCGCTGGCCTCGGCCACCAGCGACAGCACCGTGTGGCAGCCCTTGGGCAGGTGCGCCGCGAGTTGCGCCAGGTGGTCGGAGATCGGCGCCGCATAGAACGACACCTCGCGCTTCACGATGCCCGGCGCATTCGCGAGCCTGTCGGCGAAGTTCAGCGCGCCCTCGAAATCGGAGAAGGTCACGAGCGTCTCGAGCCACGGATGCGCGGGCGCCAGCGCGACCTCGAGCTCGAGCACCAGCCCGTTGGTGCCCCACAGGTGGTGCATGCGCATCGCCTCGGCACCGCGCAGTTCCACCACCTGGGGTTCGGGCTCGATGGTCATCGCGCGGATGCCGAGCACGTTGCCGGGCGCGCCCAGCGGCCCGTAGTTGATCGAGCCCACGCCGCCGAAGCCGCCGCCGAACAGGCCGCCGAGCGTGGCGCTGCGGTAGGTCGAGGGCACGCAGCGCATCTCCTGGCCGCTGGCCCTGGTCTGCTTCTCGAGCTCGCCCAGGCGGATGCCGGCCTGCGCGCGCGCCACGCCGGGCTGCACCCAGAGGCAGGCGTTGTAGCCGGTCATGTCGAGCACCACGCCGCCGGCCAGCGGCGTGGTCTGGCCGTAGTTGCCGGTGCCGCTGCCGCGCACGGTGATCGGCACGCCGTGGCGCGCGCAGGCGCCGACCACCGCGCGGATCTCGTCCTCGCTGCGCGGGCGCACCACCACGTCGGCATGCTTGCCTTCGAGCTGGCGCTTGAGCACCGGGCTGAACCAGGAGAAGTCCTGCGACAGCCGCACGACGCGGCCCTCGTCGGTGATCCAGTCGAGGTCGGGGAGTTCGAGCAGCAGCGGCCCGATGGGGAATTCTTGTGCGTTCATGTTGGGATCAGTCCTGGGAAAGTTCGCTCGCATGCCACGAGCCCAGCGCCACCTTGGTGAGCCAGGCCATCAGCACGAAGAGCGCGACGCCGGTGAGGGAAATCAGCAGCAGCGCGGCGAACATCCGCGGGATGTTCAGCTGGAAGCCGGCCTGCAGGATCTGGTAGGCCAGTCCCGCGCCCGAGCCGCCGGTGCCGGCCACGAACTCGGCCACCACCGCGCCGATCAGCGCGAGGCCGCTGGAGATGCGCAGCCCGCCGAAGAAGTAGGGCAGCGCGCTCGGGATGCGCAGCCGCACCAGTTGCTGCCAGCGCGTGGCGCGGTTGAGCTTGAAGTAGCTCTGCAGATCGGGGTCGATGCTGCGCAGGCCCAGCGTGGTGTTGCTGATGATCGGGAACAGCGCCACCAGCGCCGCGCACACCGTCATCGCGGCCGTCGGGTTCTTGACCCAGATGATGATCAGCGGCGCCACCGCCACGATCGGCGTGACCTGCAGCAGCACCGCGTACGGAAAGAGCGCGGTCTCGATGCGCTTGCTCTGCACGAACAGGAACGAGATCAGCACGCCCGCCACCGTGGCGAGCACGAAGGACAGCACGGTGATCTTGAGCGTGACCAGCAGCGCGCTGCCCAGCGGCGCCCAGTCGGTCACCAAGGTCTGCAGCATCAGCCAGGGCGAGGGCACGAGGTAGGGCGGCAGCTCCATCGCCACCACCATCCATTGCCACAGCGCGATCAGCAGCACGCCGATCGCCAGGGGATAGAGCACGCGCTGCACGCGCGGCTGGCTCAGCAGCGGCGTGCGGCTCATCGCGCGTGCTCCTCGTCGGCATGGCTGGCGCGCAGCAGGCTGTCCTGCAGCCGCTTCGCATGGCGTGCGAACTCGGGCGTGACCATGAAATCGGCGTTGCGCGGATAGGGTTCGTCGATCTGGAACTGCTCGACCACGCGGCCCGGCCGCGCGGCCATCATCACCACGCGGCTCGAGAGGAACACGGCCTCGTGGATCGAGTGCGTCACGAAGATCACCGTGAGCTTCTTCTTGCGCCAGAGCTCGAGCAGGTCGGCGTCGAGCTTGTGGCGCGTGATCTCGTCGAGCGCGCCGAAGGGCTCGTCCATCAGCAGCAGGTCGGGCTGCGTGACCAGCCCGCGCGCGATCGACACCCGCATCTGCATGCCGCCCGAGAGCGCGCGCGGCAGCGCGCTGGCGAACTTCTCGAGGCCCACCAGCGCCAGCGACTCCATCACGCGCGCATCGGCCTCCTTGCGCGGCACGCCTGCCAGGTCGAGCGGCAGCCGCACGTTGGTCTGCACGCTGGCCCAGGGCATCAGCGTGGGCGACTGGAACACGAAGGACATCCGGCGCGCGCTGTCGTGCAGCTGGCTCACCGGCTTGCGCCACACCAAAAGCCGGCCGTCGCTGGGCTCGAGCATGCCCGCCACCATCTTGAGCAGCGTGCTCTTGCCGCAGCCCGAGGGGCCGAGCAGCGTGACGAACTCGCCCTCGGCGATCGACAGGTCGACCGGCAGCAGCGCCTGCGTGCCGTTGGGATAGGTCTTCTCGGCCGAGAGCACTTCCACCGCGGGCACGGCAGGCACCGTCGGCGGCGCGAGAGTGTGGGGGTCGATGCGGTTCATGGCGTGGCGACGATCAGGGCAGCACCTTGGCGTCCTTCACGAACTCGGTCGTGTAGGTCTTCGCGAGCTCGACCTTGGCCGGGTCGAGCAGCTTGGCGCTCACGAGGAAGTCGTAGCTGGCCTTGGCGCGCGCATCGGTCATCACGCCGATGCCGAGCTTGCCGGCGTCGCCGCCCGTGATCATTCCCATCTCCTTGAGCTTGGCCACGCTGTAGGCGAGCTGGTCGTCGGTCATGTTGGGGTTGTCCTTCTTGATCAGCGCGTTGGCGGGCGCGGGATCGGCGAGGTAGCTCTTCCAGCCTTCGGCCGAGGCCTTGACGAAGGCCGCGACCTGCTTGCCGCGCTCCTTCACCGTCTTCTCCATGCACGACACGGTGGTGGCATAGGCCGGGAAGCCGTGGTCGCTGAACATCAGCACGGTGCTCTTCACGCCGGCCTTCTGGATCGCGTAGGGCTCGGAGGTCAGGTAGCCCTGCTGGGCCGTGTTCTTGTCGGCCACGAAGGGCTGGATGTTGAAGGTGTAGGGCCGGGTCTGCTCGTCCTTGAGGCCGAACTTGGCCTTGAGCCAGGGCCAGTAGCCGCGGTTGGCCTGCGCGCCGATCAGCAGCGTCTTGCCCTTGAGGTCCTCGAAGCCCTTCACGTCGTCGTGCGCGATCAGCACCTGCGGGTCCTTCTGGAAGAAGGCCGCCACGTTGACCACCGGCACGCCGCCCTCGCGCACCTGCATCATCTGGATGTCGCTCGAGCCCATGATGCAGTCGGCCTGGCCGGCCGCCATCATCTGCGTGATGTTGACCTGCGGGCCGCCCATCTTGATGGTCACGTCGAGGCCGTACTTTTTGTAGATGCCCTGCGCCACGGCCTGGTAGAAGCCGCCGTGCTCGGCCTGCGCGTACCAGTTGGTCATGTAGGTGAACTTGTCCTCGGCCTGCGCGGGCGCGGCGAGGAAGGCGATGGCGGCGGCGCCGGCCAGGGACAGTGCGAAGGAGCGCATGGGAGGACCTCTCTAGGGCGTGGGTGAAGAAAAAGGGGAAAGACGGGCCGATGCAAGAAGCAGGCTCAGGCCGGCGCGAAGGACTGCTGTACGAAGCCCTGCTGGTGGCCGCGCTCCCAGGTGGCTTCCTCGCGCACCACCCAGCGCAGCGCATGCAGCTCGGTCAGCGCCTGCACCCAGCTGTCGGACAGCGTGTCGAGGATCGCCTCGCCCTGTTCGCGCGTGGCGGTGGTCGGGTCGCCGATCACGCCGCTGGGGCCGAAGTCGCGCGCGGTCCAGGCGCAGGCCGGGCGGCCGTCGGCCGACAGCAGCTTGATCGGGAAGGGCGGCGGGAAGTTGGCCACCGCGCGCTCCATGTGCACCGTCTCGGGCGCGAGCGCGAGCATCAGCGCGGTCTCGGAATGGCCGGCATGCATCGCGAGCTTCTTCTCCTGCTCGCTGACCTGCTTGCTGGCCGCGCTCGGCAGCCGCGACACGCCGTGCGGCACCACCACGAAGTCGCCATGGCGCAGCCGCAGCTCGCGCGCCGCCATCTCGAGCACCTGCGGCTGGCCGCCGTGGCCGTTGGCGAACAGCAGCTTGCGAAAGCCCGAGCGGTAGACCGACTCGCCGATCTCGGTCACGGTCGACAGCAGCGTGGTGCCGGTCAGCGTCATCGTGCCCGGGAAGTGCAGGTGCTCTTCCGACTTGCCGTAGGTGATGGTGGGCAGCGCGAAGGCGCGCACCTCGGCCGGCAGCTTCTCGAGCGCCCTGCCCATCACGCCCGAGCTGATCACGCTGTCGACCGAGCACGGCAGGTGCGGGCCGTGCTGCTCGATCGCGCCGCAGGGCAGCACGATGACCGTGTTCTCGCGGTCGGGCAGCGCGGCGATCTCGGTCCAGCTCAGGTAGGGCAGGAAGCGGTGGGGAGGGATGTAGCCGTGGAGCATGGGGACGGTCCTTGGAGTGGTTCTGTTCGTTGAAGAGGGCTCAGGCGCTGACGGCGCCGCCGTGCGCGCGCCAGGCAGCGGGCACCTCGCCGTGCGCGACGCGGCCCGCGCGCAGCACCACGCGCTGCGCGCTGCGCGAGGGCCAGCCGAAGCGGTCGGCCGCGCCGAACAGCACGAGGTCGGCGCTCGCGCCGACGAGCGTCGGGCGTTGCACGGTGGCGTCGCGGCGCAGCCAGTCGGCGCGGCACAGCGCCTGCGACCAGGTCTCGAACGGCTCGTCGAGCTGCGCCACCAGCGCGGCCGTGCCCAGCGCTTCGACGGGGTCGAAGCTGCCGAGGCGGCAGAACGGGTCCTGCACGTTGTCGCTCGCGAACAGCAGCGGAATGCCGCGCTCGCGCGCTTCCTTCACCAGCGTGATGCCGCGCCGGCGCGGCGTACGGCCGGTCACGGCGTCCTGCAGCAGCAGGTTGGTGGCGGGCAGCGAGACCACCGTGATAGGCGCGCGCGCCACCGCGTCGAGCGTGGCGAGCGCCTGCGCCTCGGGCTGTTCCGCGAGCGCGCAGATGTGGCCGCAGACCACGCGGCCCTCGTAGCCGATCTCGGCCAGGATGCGCGCGGTGGCCGCCAGGCCCGTGGCCGAGGCATTGAGCTCCTCGTCCACGTGCAGGTCGATGTCGAGCTCGCAGGCCTGTGCCGAGCGCAGCAGGTTGCGCAACGCGTTCTCGCTCCAGTTGGTGGAGTGCACGAAGCCGCCGAGCAGCGCGTGCGGCCCGGTGGCCTTGACCTGCTTCGCGAGTCGCAGTGCCTGCGCCGCGTCCTCGAACAGCGGCAGCTTGATCAGGCTCACCTGCTCGAGCCGTACGCGGCCTTCCCATTCCTGCGCCAGCTCGGCCATCACCGGCCAGGCCATCGGCAGGGCATCGGGCTCCCACCAGTCGACGTGCGTGCGCAGGTGCGTGGTGCCGCATTCCCAGGCCCATTGCAGGCCGCGCGCCGCGCGTTCGCGCACGTCGGCGGGCGTCCAGTTCACGCGGTCGGCCAGCATCGCGTCGATGGCGCCGAGCAGGCCCGGCTGCACCGCCTTCATGCGCGGCAGCGTGAAGACCTTGTCGAGGTGCGTGTGGGCATCGACGAAGCCCGGCAGCGCGAGCGTGCCGCCGAGGTCC
The DNA here is from genome assembly GCA_016806145.1 of Variovorax paradoxus. Lineage (NCBI taxonomy): Bacteria > Pseudomonadati > Pseudomonadota > Betaproteobacteria > Burkholderiales > Comamonadaceae > Variovorax > Variovorax paradoxus. The sequence goes on along the minus strand of CP063166.1, from coordinate 6,066,217 downwards.
CAGCCCGCGGCGGGCGTCGGGGCATCGTCCGCGGGGCGCAGCGTCTGCACGCGGCCACCCTCTATCGCGAGCCGTGCGAGCGCCGGCACGCCGTCGCGCTGCGGCCAGTCGGCCGGCAGCAGCCAGCGCGGCAGGCGCAGCCGGTCGAGCAGCACGGGCGCGCTCATGCGAAGCGCGCCATGGCGTTGCCGACCTTGGCCATGAAGCGCTTCAGCTGGGGCTCGGTCGCCACGTTCATGTGGTAGTGGGCGTGGTAGTCGACCCGGGCGCCATGCCCGGTCAGCCGTTTCATGTAGCGCGTGACGATCTTGCGCGGCGGGTCGCCCATGTACATCGCCACCCAGCGCGGCCGGCCGTAGGTGACCACGGCGCTGATGCGCTTGATGTGCGTGAGCATCGGCTTCACGTTGGCGGGGTCGCTGATGTCGAAGGCCACGCCGGGCATGAACAGCCGGTCGAAGTAGCCCTTGAGCATGGCCGGCAGGCCGAAGCACCAGGTCGGGAAGCAGAACACGATGCCCTCGGCCCACTGCAGCCGCTCGACGTAGGGCTTGAGCGGCAGCTGGTTGGCCGGCACCTCGTGGTAGCCCAGCCGCTCCTCGCGCGAGAGCACCGGATCGAAGCCCTCGGCATAGAGGTCGCAGTCGTCGACCTCGTGGCCGGCCGCGCGCAGGTTCTTCAGCACCTCCTGGTGCAGGGCGGCATGGAAGCTGGTTTCGACCGGGTGGCAGTAGACGACGAGCACGCGCATGGTGTTTGACCGCTTAATCAGAGCAAGTGGTCAGGTTTAGCAAGCGACGTGCCAGCGCGGGCGCACCGGATTGGGGCCGGCGCGGTTCTGGCGGAGGAGGAGGGCGCCCGGGCGGCGCGCGCTGCTAGCTCGCGCGGATGCCGCAGCCGGCCAGCACGAAGGCCACCAGCTCGCGCGCGATCGGCTCGCGGTCGATCGGCGCGTCGGGCGGCAGGCCCAGCATCACGCGGGTCTGGATCGCGTAGTCGGCGTAGCTCTGGGTCATGGCCCAGACGTGCATCAGCAGGATGCGCGCATCGAGCGGGCGCATCTGGCCGCGCGCGATCCAGCCGTTGATGATGTCGACCTTCTTCTGCGTCCAGGCGCGCGCGTTGGGCCAGTAGCGGTCGAGGTTGCGGCCGCCGTCGAGGATCTCGCGCGTGAAGATGCGCGACATCTCGGGGCTGTCGATCGCATGGTCGAGCTTCTTGCGGATGTAGTCGCCGAGCACCGTCGCCGGGTCGCTCGCGTCCTCGAACAAGAACACCACCTTCCACGCATGCAGCACTTGCATCAGCAGTTCTTCGTACAGCTCTTCCTTGCCGACGATGTAGTAGTGCAGCTGCGGCTTGGTGAGGCCGGCGCGCGCCGCGATGGCCTGGGTCGAGGTGCCCTTCAGGCCGTGCAGGCTGAACTCCGCGATCGCCGCGGTGCGGATCGCCGCCATGATGCGTTCGCGGCCCGGGCGCGCGCGCGACAGCGGGCCGTCGGGCGCGGGCATTTCCTGGGCGGTCGAGACGGGAAGGGCGGCGGAGTCGGCGTTCATGGCGAGGGAGTGGCGCGGCGTGCGCGCGTTGGATGGTAATGCCTGCTTCGCCACGGCCGCATGACCGCATGCCATGCCGGCATGGCCGCGCCGGCCAGCCGGGCATGGTTCATGTATCTTCTCGCCGCCTCGAAAAATTCATTCAACACAAGGAGTTCTCCATGTACCTTTCCCCCCGCTTCAGGGCCCTCGCGGCCGGTGCCGCGATGCTGGCGGCCAGCGCGCTCGCGCAGGCGCAGCAGGCGCTCCCCAACGTGGTGATCCTGGCCACCGGCGGCACCATCGCGGGCGCCGGCGCCTCGGCCGTCAACAGCGCCACCTACGCGGCCGCCAAGGTCGGTGTCGAGAAGCTGATCGCGGGCCTGCCCGAGCTCTCCAAGGTCGCCAACGTGCGCGGCGAACAGGTGTTCCAGGTCGCCTCCGAAAGCCTCACCAACGACAACCTGCTCACGCTCGCCAAGCGCGTGTCGGCGCTGTCGAAGCAGAACGACGTCGACGGCATCGTGATCACGCACGGCACCGACACGCTCGAAGAAACCGCCTACTTCCTGACCCTGACCGTGCACACCTCCAAGCCGATCGTGGTGGTCGGCTCGATGCGTCCGGGCACCGCGCTGTCGGCCGACGGCGCGCTCAACCTGTACGACGCCGTGACGGTGGCCGGCAGCAAGGACGCCGCGGGCAAGGGCGTGCTGGTGACGATGGGCGACAACATCGACACCGGCCGCGACGTGAGCAAGAGCGTGAACATCAAGACCAGCGCCTTCTCGAGCCAGTGGGGACCGCTGGGCATGGTGGTCGAGGGCAAGAACTACTGGTTCCGCGCGCCCGTGAAGCGCCACACCGTGAACTCGGAGTTCGACATCGACAAGATCAACGCGCTGCCGCCGGTCGAGATCGCCATGGGCTACGAGGGCGTGTCCTCGACCGCCATCGACGCGCTCGGCAAGAGCGGCATCAAGGCGCTGATCCATGGCGGCACCGGCAACGGCTCGGTCGCCGACCGCATCGTGCCGAACCTGCAGAAGGTGCGCGCCGACGGCATCGTCGTCATCCGCAGCTCGCGCGTGCCCGACGGCTTCGTGATCCGCAACGCCGAGCAGCCCGACGACAAGTACGACTGGGTGGTGGCGCACGACCTGCGCCCGCAGAAGGCGCGCATCCTCGCGATGGTCGCGCTGACCAAGACCAGCGACACCAAGGAACTGCAGCGCATCTTCTGGGAATACTGATCCCTCGATCCGGGTCGGTCTCTGGGGCCGCGCTCCTTCCGCAGGGAAGGGCGCGGTCCTTTTTCTTTCGCGGCCGGTTTCAGCGCGCGAGCCGCCGCTGGCGATGCCGCGCGAACTCCAGCCCGCCCACGCACACCACCAGCCAGGCCAGCCCGGTCAGCAGGCCCGCCACCACGTCGCTCGCGAAGTGCACCTGCAGGAAGATCCGGCTGCAGGCGATGGTGACGATCGCACCCGCGCCGGCCATCGCCGCCGCCACGTGCCAGCGCGGCGGCAGCAGGCGCAGCGCGAGATAGACCAGCATGCCGTAGCTCACGATCGCGCCCGCGCTGTGGCCGCTCGGGAAGCTGTAGCTGGTCTCGTGCGCCAGGCCGTGGTCGTGCAGCGGCCGGGCGCGCGCGAAGATCTGCTTGAGGGCAGGGTTCAGCAGCACGATGCCTCCCAGCGCCATCGACCAGCCCAGCGCCAGGCCGCGATGGGAACGCAGCCACAGCAGCAGCGCCACCAGCACCGCCACCGGCGCCAAGGTGGCGAAGTCGCCGAGCCGCGTGAGCCAGCTGAACGCGAGGATCACGCCGCGCGGCATGTGCTGCGCGATCGCATCGGTCAGTGCCTGGTCGGCCAGGCCCAGCGTGCGGCCGTCGCCGAGGTTCGAGGCGATCCAGGCGAACAGGCTCGAGGCGCCGAGGATCGCCGCGAAGCCGAGCGCCAGCGCCAGCACCAGCCGCGGTTCGTCGGGCTCTTCCTCGGCCGCCAGCGCGAGCCGGCGGCGCTGCGCCATCCAGCAGGCCAGGCCGGCGATCAGCACCGAGGCCAGCAGCAGCGAGAGGAAGCCGCCCAGCGCGTGGGCGCCGAGCTGTTCGGCATGCGCGACCAGGGCGGGCGGGGTGGGGAGGGGAGAGGAGGAAAGGGAGGAGGGGACGGGGACTGCCGATGACATGCGGCGCACCCTAAAGCGGCGCCGTCGTGCTGGCAAGCGAAAGCCTTACGGCGTCGGCGAGCACGAAGGCCTGGCGCTCGGCCGCATAGTCCCAGCGCTCGACCGCGCAGGCGCGCGCATCGTCGTCGCGCCGCAGCACGTTGACCGAGTTCGGATGCCCCGCGCGCACGCGCCACGACACCGCCGTGCCCGCCTGCACCGCCCACATCGGCCGCGGAAAACCGGCGAAGCATTCGTGCAGCGGCAGCACGAAGGGCAGGTGGATGTGGCCGCCGAGCACCAGGTCGGCGCCGGCCGCGGCCCAGCGCGCCACCGCGACCTCGCCGCCATGCAGCCGGTTGCCGATGTCCTCGCGCCGCGTCACCGCCACCGGCTGGTGCGTGACCACCACGCGCAGCTGCGACGGCGCCGCCGCCGCCAGCCGCCGGGCCACCCGCTCGACCTGCGCGCGCGACACCTCGCCGTCCTCGTGGCGCCAGCGGCGCGTGGTCTTGACGCCGATCGCCAGCCAGCCGGGCCGGTCGATCACCGGCTCGAGCTCGTCGCCGAAGGCCTCGCTGTAGCGGCCGTAGGGCGCGAAGGCGCGCGCCGCGAGCTGGAACAGCGGGATGTCGTGGTTGCCCGGGATCGCCAGCAGCGCCGGCGGCGCCAGCCGATCAACGAAGGCGCGCGCGGCCGCGAACTGCGCGCGCGTGGCGCGCTGCGTGATGTCGCCCGACAGCACCAGCAGCTCGGGCGCGAGCTCGCGCGCCAGCCGCTCGAGCGCCGCCAGCACCGGCGGCTGCTCGGTGCCGAAGTGCGGGTCGGAAACCTGCAGCAACACACTCATTGCTTGGCGGCCTCGAGCTCGGGCGCCACGTCGGGCCGTATCAGCCACAGCGGCTCGGGCGAGACGCGGAACAGCAGCGGCATCTCGGCCCAGGCGATCTCGCCGTCGGTCGCCACCTTCACGCGCCGCGGGCCGCGGCTGCCCGCGCGGCCGATGCGCACGGTCATCGATTCGAAGGGGAAGCTCAGGACCTCGTCGGCCTCGCCGAGCCGCCCGAGCGCGCCGCGCAGCAGCAGCCCCGGCATCGACAGCAGGCCATGGGGCTTGAGCGCCACCGCCGCCAGCTGGCCCTGCTCGGGCGCGTCGGCATGCTCGATGCCGATCTGCAGCAGCTGCAGCGGGTTGTTGCCGACGAACAGCGTGGGCGTGCGGATCGCGCGCTCCTGGCCGCGCCAGCCCATGCGCAGGTCGAGCGTGCGGTGGCCGCGCAGCACCGTGAGCAGACCCGCGCCGAGCGCGATCAGGCGGTTGCGCCCGTAGCGCGACTTGTAGTGCTCGCGCTCCTCGAGCAGCTGGGCGTACAGGCCGAGGCTGGCGTTGACCAGGAAGGCGCGGTCGTTGAGCAGCCCGACCTGCACCGGCCGCGGCGTTTGGGTCAGCAGCACCTCGAGCGCCTGCGCGGTGTCTCGCGGGATGCCGTGGGCGCGGCTGAAGTAGTTGAAGGTGCCCTGCGGCAGCACGCCGAAGGCGCAGCCGCTGCCCAGCGTGGCCTGGGCCACGGCGTTGATGGTGCCGTCGCCGCCCGCGGCCACCACCACGCCGCCGGCGGCCCGTGCGCGCTCCACCGCCTCGCGCGCCAGCGCGCGCAGGCTGCCGGGGCCGTCGTCGGCGCTGCCGCGGTCGACCGTGAAGATGCGCAGCCGGCGGTCGGCCGCGGCGCAGCCTTCCTCGATGACCTGGCGGGCCTGGACGGCGTCCTCGCTGCCGGAGGCGGCATTGAGCACGATGAAGAGCGGGGTGTTCGGGCCGGTCTCGGGCGCTGGCATGGGGCGTGGGGGCTGGGGCTCGTGGGAGGGATTGGACAGGCAGGCCGGGTGAAAAAGCGCCGGCCGCGCGACCCTCGGAAGACGATGGGCAGCGCAGACCCCGGTTTGTCGCATGGCCCGCGCCACGTCCGTGGCAGGCGCCTTCCCGACCCGCTGTGGGAGAGTTGCCCTCCGCCCGTAAAATCGCGGGCTTTCGCGGCGCACCGCCGCGCTTTCGTCCAACGCCCGGCCGCGCCGGCCGGCACCCTTCATGTTGACCTT